>CAMJZV010000025.1 GCA_946410305.1 uncultured Prevotellaceae bacterium
TCCGTCGTGAGAACAGAAATGGCAATATCCCCAAGGGCCACTACAAATCATTCTTTGAGGTTGTGTATTCTGACCAGATAGAGGATTCTGTGCTTCTTGACGTGCTTTACGAAGATAACCATTATCATCGGATTGAGGATAAGCTTCTTACGCATCCATTCATCCAGACCGATGGTTGCGAAACCATTATACGCGTGCCTTCAGTTGCCGACATGTTGGGTGATAAGTTAACTGCCTTTGCGCCAAACACCTGTGGTGTGCCCTATTACAAAGGTGCCCATAACTCCACCATCAACGTTGCCAAGCAGCTACACGATGTTGGTAGACTGTTTGATGCAGTAGAGGACATTGCAACAACGGCAGATACATTCAAGTCGATAGCTGTCGTCGAGTTATCGTCCTATCGTGGCAAGGGTGATGACCTCAGTATCGTTTACGACGACATCAGGAATACAGCGTTAGCTCTGGCTACTCGGGGGAAGATAGATCCCAACAAGGACTTTGAAATGCTATCAGATGGAGTGAGCAAACTGAAGAGTCACATCTATGTCGGCAGATATACCCTCGATATGGCTATCTGCGATGCAGCCAAAGCTGCCTATCTTGCTACTGTCATCCAGTACGGGCTGAACAAAATCGAGAAGTATTCAGACCATTTTGAGGACGTAAAGAATATGACTATCAGCCCTGTTATCAGCAAAGATGTTGCAAAGATTCGGCGTGGCAATCCAGAGGCGTTTTACTATTGGAGTATAATCAGTCAGATATTACAAGAGGGCACTCAAACGCTCTGATGCCATCTTCCTTCTTCCATCATCCCTCTTCCTTTTCCCTTCTTCACAAGTAACTCCTTCGGACAACTTTTCGGCCTATTTCCGCTATTTGTCCGAAAATCACGTTCTTGTCCATACAAACTCAGAAGAATCATGCGCAAAAATTTGGAGAACAGCAGAAAATCGCCGTATCTTTGCAATGTCAAAAGACAACAACGACAGGAAAAAAATAAAGTATAAACAATAAAAATTTAAAAGCTATGACAACTAAGAATTTCAATGCAAAGAAGGTGCTCATGAGCACAGTTGCAGCAGTCGTTTTCTCATTCGTGTTCACCACCAGTGCAAACGCAAACAGCCCAGAGAATAGTCAAAAGGCCAATCTCGAAGTCCGAGTAAAGGGTAGTGCTAATGACGAGAAGAACAATGTTGGAATCCGAGTCAAAGGTAGTCAGCAAAATACAGAAGACGATTCTAATTTCGTAACCATCCTCCTCCAGACTTTTGGCGTACGAGTATAGTGACTAGCTTCGGTTCATAAGATTATAAACAAGACAATGGCAGGCTTCTCATTTTGAAGAAGCCTGCCGTTATTAATGAGTGGATCGGGGAACCGTCCCTGTGATCCTGCGAATTGGAGCAACGGCGTTGCCACAATTCATATCCTCCTTACTTTCAGCGGATTCTCCCAAATTTTCCAATTGTGGCAATGGTGTTGCCACAATTTCAGCATTTTGGTAGGATGTGTAAAATTTACGGCAACGGATGAGGGTGTCGTAGCTCCAATCGTCACCAAATCTATCTATCAGTTTAACTGACAGGTTCTTCAAAATTTGCTTACCATATGCAGCTCTTTCTCCTTTCTGTTCATCCTCGAAAATATAACGTCCCACCTCATATCGTGTCTTTACCTCTGCAGCCTTAGCAGTATTGACTACAACATTACGAGCCTGTTCAATAAGGGCAGAAATGCGCTCAAAGAGGGCATCTATACGGGCTGTTCCTTGTATTTCGTTCTTCTGTTCCATCATCATTTCTCTTCCAACATCTTATACAGTTCGCTATATCCCTTCAAGTATTCTCCCTCAGTCTTTTCAAGACGAGTAAGGATGTCCGCAACGGGTTCGTACTCTACCTTCTCCCTCTCTATCTCCTTGTACTTGTTGATAGAAAGGTCGTAGTTGTTCTGGCGAATCTCTTCTACAGGAACAAAGAAGCTCTGCTCCTTGCGACTGCGAGACTCTTCTGCCTTCAGATTATGGTAACGAGATACCACATCAGGAATGTCGTTCTCGCTGATAGGACTGCGCTTATCGTCAAGACTGAAGCCATCGGCCTTCATGTCGTAGAACCACACCTTGTCAGTGCCACCACTATTCGTCTTTGTGAAGACAAGAACGGCAGTACTTACTCCAGCATATGGCTTGAAGACGCCACTGGGCATAGAGATGACAGCCTTCAGCTGCTGGTTGTCTACTATCTCCTTACGAATGGCGATATGGGCCTTGCTGGTGCCAAACAACACACCATCAGGGACAATGCTGGCACAACGGCCACCAACCTCCAGAGAGCGTACAAACTGAGCGAGGAACAAGAGCTCAGTCTTGCTAGTATTGGCGTATGCAAGAATCTTCTTGTTGACGTTGCCCTTGTCCAGGCTGCCAGCGAAAGGTGGATTGGCCATGATGAGCGTATAGCAGCTCTGATCGTCGTTCTGCTCTGACAACGAGTCGCGCCAGGCCAGTTCTGGAGCAGTAATGTCATGAAGCAGCAGGTTCATAGCACCTATGCGAAGCATCGTCTGGTCTGTATCGTAACCATTAATCATCGATGTCTTCATGTGATGAACTTCTTCTGCTGCATACATGGCTGTCCCATAATTCTCCTTGATATATTTTACAGCCTCAACGAGGAAGCCAGCACTACCCATGGCTGGGTCGCAGATATAGTCTTTGGGCGTTGGCCTCATCATCTCCACAATCATGCGGATGATGTGGCGAGGAGTACGAAACTGACCATTAGTGCCTGATGCTGCCATCTTGCCAAGGATGTATTCATAGACATCGCCCATAGCATCACGATTGTTCATGTCGAGGGCATCCACACCATCAACCACCTTTGTCAGCGTGCGAGCATTGGGGATAAGGAATATGGCAGACTTCATATAGCGACTGTAGGCACTTTCCTCACCCGTTCCGATATGCTTGATAAACTCAAACACACTCTGGCGAACAATCTTGAACATGTTGTCAGAGCCAAAGTTCTTAAACACATGCCAGCGAAGATTCTCATAAGGGACACCCTTCTTCTCTTCCTCCGAGACAGCCTCAGGATTCACCCATAGCTGTCCGTCGAGGAATGTAGGATTCTGGACTTCTGCTCCCCAGTCACGAGCATTCTCCTCTTCTTGCAGCTGCTTGTCGTCGAGCATCTTCATGAAGAAGATATAGGTCATCTGCTCCAATACTGTGATGGGATTAGTAATACCTGCCACAAAGAAGGTATCCCAAATCTGGTCAATCTTATTCTTTATCTCGCCTGTAATCATATCATCATGTAAAATTTCTTATGCAAAGATACAAAATAAAAACTGATTCACCAAATGTCATGGCTAGAATTTCTCTAACCACTCAGGCTTAAGCCATGCAACTAGGCCAAACACAATGATGTCAAAGACAATAATGACCAATGTCCATTCCCCCAAGAAGAGAATACAAAGAAGAATCAACCACGCCCATTTAGCTAACTCTGTCATATGCACCAATTTTAAGTTAAACATCATTTTACAAGTGCAAAGATAAAGAGTTGCTGTGCAGGTTTTCTGCATAGTTCTGATGCTTATGGAGAATTAAATGCATAATGGTTACCAATCACTTAATCCATATTCGAACTTTTCATACATGTTATCATCCTTTTTTGATTGATATTTGTGAGAGGAAGCGAGGTATCCTCCTGAGCTGAGGTATTTTTTAACCTTAGGCTTTGATTGCTTATCTAGAAGATTTGAAAAAGCAATTCTAAATCTTTGGTAGTCTAAATGCTCAACCAATATGTCGCCAATCTTTTTAATGCAACACCTCTTTTCGCTTAACACAACAAATAATAGTGGGTAAACAGCTTTGGAAAGATTGTATTTATTAGAAATATTCTTAAGTGCTTTTATATCAGTCTTTTCAATAGCTTTCCATCCAAACTGTACACATACATCCGGATCGCCTATAATCTTGATCATTGCAAATATAGCGCACTCTGTGTTTGCAGTAACCAGAATTTCAAGAGCTTCTGGCAAATCAATTGAATAGGCCTTAAAGAAATTAAAGTATTGTTCTGGATCTTCGAATTTTCGTGTTCTTTCTATGGCATCACTTAATGTCTTGACAAAATCATCATCTTGGAGTTCATTCGAATTCTCTTCCATAGAAGGTGACGATTGCATGATGGTGTCCATCTCATCTGAAGAAACGACAGTATTATTAATTTCTGTTCGCGATAAAGTGCCTCCATGCTCTTGTGAACTAGTTTGATATTTGTCACTTGACACCTGAATGTCAACAGCATTATCATCAATTCTTACCTCATAAAGACTGGCTGCGGAAGTATATACGTTAGCCAGCTGGTGAGTAGTAACGAAAGTATTGTCTTCCACATAGTGACTATTGGCAAACATGCCTTTTTCTATTTGATCAGAATTGAGTACTGTCACAGACTTAACTTTCTGCTTAGCTATACTACACAACTTGTTTATCTCAATTAAGTTTTCGTATCCATAGCTATCTGGATGTGGTAGTAGGACGATAAGATAGTCACTTGCTCTGCTTATTGCGACATTAATAATATTTCTATTATTCAGCATTATCCTATCAGCTGCTACTTTAATTCCAGTAGGCGGATTAAAGACGGTGATAATTATCTCGCATTGATCACCCTGGAAGCCATGAATCGTGCCCACCGCAACTTCAACGAATTCTGGGATATCTGTACGTTGTTCTATCATTTTGTTGATGAGCTGAGCCTGAGGCGCATATGGACAGATTACACCAATCTTTATTGGCTCCACCTGTTGCCTAGCTATATATGCACATGTCTCGACAGCAAACAGCGCTGAATAGATATGAACGTTGCTACCTTGGAGTTTCTTTGCGCCAAAAATGCTATCAAATCTTTCTACTCTAAATGGCACAAACGTCACAGCTTTTGCTGGAATATTACCCATTGGCAACTTCTTCATTTCGCTTTCTGCACGCTTATGCTTTAACTTCCCATCATAACAATAGTTACTATATAGAGTACCTATTGAGGGAATAGAACGATACTGAGTACCTAATTTTTCTACATCAAACTGAATAGGCTGAGTATGTGGAGAGTCAAAATTATCCAGTTCTACCATAGTGTATATATTTTCACCAAGCCAACCCTTTTCCCTAACAATCGGAGCGATTTGTAAGGGGTCTCCTGCTACAATGAACTTAGACAAAGGCTGCTTGTATAAAGCATATACTATCTGAACCAGAGGAATCATTGAAGCTTCATCTATAATGATAAAGTCCCATTCAATATCTTTAAGTAGTCCACTCTCTTCAAATTGAGTAAAACCATCATAAGGGAATCTTGCTATTGTAGAAATAATGCAACAAGTGTCGTGTTGCCACAAGTCGCTGGTTCTATCAATCAAGACACCAGAGCTTTCTATAGATTCTTCGCCTGTAGCGACAAAACGACCAAGCCAAGAATAACCTTCCTTTGATAGTTCCATCAATCGCTTTGTCAAAACGTCGCATGCTTTATTTGTCGGCGTTAGCACTAGAATTTTGCATTTTTCACGAGTCATCTTATTCTTGATAATCTCTGCAAGTCTTGTAGTTTTACCTGTGCCAGGAGGGCCGAATACAAAGCTGAGATTATCGTTTAGATTCTCTTTGAAATTGTAATTATCATCGAATGGCAACGATTTAAAGGCATTTCTTAACCTATTCATGATTTCAACAGGACTTGTTGTTTCAATGACCGCCTTGTTGCACTTACTCCAATCAATCTTATCTATTAACGCCACATCGCTCGACTTGGCCTTAACTCGTAACGTAAAGTCTTTTACATTTGCAACTTCAAATGTAAAGCTTATATCGTCTCTATTGAAAAACGTAAATTTTACAGTTATTCCACCAAGATCTTCAATCCATATTGGAATGTTGCGTGACGGATTACTGAGAACATATACTTTATCTGAACCAGATTCCTTTCTGAATCTTTCAAAAACTATACGTACTCCATTCTTACTTCCCTCGTAGTCCGTTGACGAACTACTATATTCAAGTTCCAGAAGTGTATCAAACCAAATTTTAGAATATTTGGTTAAACTATCCACTTCTGCTCTTTTGTTTTCCTCTTCAATTTTTCTATTAGCTTCGTCTTCTAATTTCTGTTTTATGTCATTAACCTTATCCTCAGTATTTCTTTCCTCACGAGGCGTTTGATGGTTGTAATCCTTGTCTGATGAAGACATTTCGTCCAAATCAGTTTTTCTCATTTTGTTGCGAGAATCAGAAGACTGCCCATGATCAATATCATCTAACGTTTTCTGCTTATGAGAATTTTGAGAGTTTTCTCTTTCCCTTTTTTCGTTTAAGGCCTGTAGAGCTTCTTGAAGTTTTTCTTCTGTGTCAAGCCCTAAAGCCGCAGCCGTTTTGCCCAGCTCATTCTGTTCAATCTGGGTGGTAGAAGCACCAAGTTCTATTAATGATTTCGTCTTTCTCTCAATCCCAAATATTTTGATCAAATCATAGTCAATCCTATACTCAGAACCTTCCAAATCTTCTATACTCAATTCTATTGGTTTGACTTTTTGACCATCATTTAAGACAACCCACCTTTTTGTTTTTACTTCATTCAACAATTTTGTGGGAATAGTCTTATGATAATAAGAATAGTATTGGTAAGAAAAATCGGTTTCTTTGAAAGTATTGAGAATTTTCTTCTCAGAAAGCCATTCCCAGAACTTTTTTGATTCATCAACATTATTTGGTTCCCATTGACAGAATCCGTCAACGTAGTAGTCTTTAAAATGACACCAAGTATATTTGCCAATATTGAAATTTTTCTGTTCCTCATATGTCAATGAAAACCTTTCAGATACACATACTTTCGGGAATTGAGCTACGCCAAGTTTAAATATAAGATCTTTAAAGTCTTGTATGGAATATTTATCTATAAATCGTTTATAATATTTGTAACCAATATAGTTTTTGCTCGCTTTGAAATAATGTTTTAAAAACTCAGAATCATCATATAATTTCGAAGCGATAGAGCAATTAGAACCTCCATCAATCAATAAGAATTGTTCAGAAAGAGTTTTAATCTTTTCTTCTTTCTCTCTTTCATTTTTTAATTTTGATAAATAATCATATACCAGTTCAAGGTCATCATTCAATTCTGAAATCTCAAAATTGTTTTCATTTTCATGCCTTTTTAATACGATACTTTGTATATAATCCCAAGCATCAGGTTCTTTTAGACCTAAATCAAGAAGAAAGGCTTTGCATTCCTTATCTTTGTCATATTCAGAAGATGAGAAATTATAACCTTCAACGTCTGTGCTTAATGGAAGATAAACATTGAGTGCTCCACTCTTTAGGTATGGTGCAGTCCACGTATCTGTAGAAGTAAGAATGATAGGACTAAGACAAAATGGTGTTTCTTCTATTTTCTTTTTTGCACCTGCGGCAGTTCTTTTCCAGAGACTTACTTGTTCGTTTCGAAGATGGGCATAGAGTCTCTTAGCCCATTTAAATCCTTGCTTCTCCATAAAATCTTCAGTAATACAAGAAGCAAAATCTTTTCCGTCAAAACTGCAGACGTCAAGTTCGTCTAATAGGTCTTTGACATAATACTGGCTTGATATTTTTTGTGTTTCTTCTCGCAAAAATCGCCATTTAGTCCCGTCTTCTTCGTCATCCCTTTTTAAATATTCTAACTGTTGATCATTAATAACCTGCATCATTGATATTGGGTGACATATCACTGCACAATTGCTATCAATATACTTATTGCCACGACCCAGAAGTAATTTTTCGGTTTGAATTTTAGCAATGTATGCATCCCTAAATTTGTTATCTGAACGATATGAGTATTCTTTTGCTGGTATAAACTTAAATATATTTTCATTAATTAGTAGATTCCCTTGTTTTTTCCCATAATCGCGCAATAACACCAAAGCATCAGCAGCAAGATCTGCTAAAAGTGACTTCAATTCATTATTAAGATTTGTATCCTTTAATTGTTGTCGGCTATCAACAAGCAAAAATGGGGCATGAACAACACATTTCAATTTAAATGACTCTGCTGTAGGAAAGAAGCAGAATACTTTTCTTTCTGTATTGTCGTCTAATTCACCATTCTTTTTCAAGAAGTATCCCACAGATATATAATGGATGGATTCTTTTTGGTTTTCGTCTGTTATTGTAACCTCTTGGGTAAACATATGGACCTTGTCGACCGTTCCATTATTTCTTATTGACATCAACTCATGTGTGATGTCAACATCACGATGAGTATGGGTTTCTAATATGTCTTTCTTATATATAATGGTGTCAGTTTGCGGAATCTCTATTTTAACTTGCTTTAGATGACGTAGAAACAGTATCGGATTATTAAGATGCTTTAGTCTGTCTACTATCTCAGTATACGATTCCTTGGGTGAGCTAAAAGGGAAATCAAACAGCGTTTCTCCCTTCTTTCGTCCTTCATAATCTTCCGATAAGGCTGTGGGGATTATGAAGTTTTCAATTTTAAACCAGAACTTATCATCATATATCCTTGGTTCATCAGTATATTGGAAAACAGCTTTAAAACCTACACCGAATTTACCGATAGTGTTACCGTTCTTATCGTTTTTTGTAGAATTACCAACACCTGTAATAGCATTAATGTGACCCTTTTTCTTTGTCTCGTTGATAGATGAAACAGTAAACTGAACTGTACCATTATGTCGAAAAATCAAATGATTCTTTTTGAGTTCAAAAGTTGCTTCAGTTGCTTGAGCATCATCTGCATTCTGAAGCAGCTCATACACAAAATGGGCCTTCTCTTTGTATTTATCAACAACTCCAGCCCATATACCACGATAATCAGGCTTATTAAATGTTCTTGCATCTAATTTGCGCTCTTCGTGAAGAGCGTTGAACATATCTAATTCTTTCTGAGATAATTTACTGTTCATAATACAAAGATAACACCGATTTTATTTTAATTTTGAGACTGGGCCTTTCAGCGCAGCGATAAATCGTTTCGTGCATTCGAGGTCTTCAGCAATGATATTGGGCCACTCTTCTTCTGGGTTGTTGTAGCCACCAGGGAACTCTGTTCTTATAGAAGTAGTGCGATAGCCTTCCAGCTCTTCCCAATTCAACCCAGGGCCATAGGCTTTGTCAATCTGTTCTTTATCATTCATCAGTTTGTGAAGAATAGACAGATTTTCTGCTTCAGAACCCTTGCCCTTATCAATACGAAGCTCGCAACGCACAAAGTCCTTGGTTACCCACAAAGTCCATTGAACGCCGCCAATACCTGTTCCACTTGAGATGAAACTATCTTTTGTAGCAGAGGAATTTTTGAAGGCTGGCATCGTCTTGTCTGCCTTAAAAACTTTAAGCAACTCTGTCCAGAACTTGTAGCGCATTTCATGACGACGCGTTTCTTGACGTTTGAGTTCACCCTTCTCACGAGCCTCTTTCGATGGAGCTGACTTGATGGTGAAGAGTGGACCTAATGGAGAATCGCCTATGCGAATAAGTTGTAATTCGAGTAGATAGAAATCGCAACCATTATCTGTTTCGTTGAGCCAGTTAACTGCCTCTACGTGTTCCTCTTTGGCTTTTTCGACTATCCATATTGCCACTTTAGCATCGAAAGCAGTACGATAGGTAATGATTTTACCCAGGTGATCATGATTGGAATCACCAAATTGGTTTTCTATCACAACACCAGAACCGTCTTCCAATTCAGCACGGATGTCCACACGGAAATTCTCAGATGTCTGCTCTGTAGATGGATTGACAAGCTTTAAATGAATGGCCTCAGAAACATATTCAAGATTCTCTGCGAGCCAAGGGGTGAAATCTCCTGACTCACTTTTGAAATGATTCTTCAGTCGAATGCTTTCTATCTTACTTATCTTACTCATAGTCTTTTGGTTTCTAGCTGCAAAATTACTCACTTACTGTGCAGGTTTTCTGCATTGTTCAGAATTGTTTTCTCCAGACTCTGCAATTGATTCTTGAATCGACTCATTATTGCCAAATTATTAGTCCAACTAATTTGTCTCAACAGTGGTGAGAGTTTTTCATCTGCACCATTATATGTCTCATAGAACTGCTTCATTCGCCAAAGGTTCTTCTTTTCTACTACTTTCCATAAACACCTTTTGCAGGGCTTCCTTTGGAGGCAGTGCCTTCAGGAGTTCTGG
Source organism: uncultured Prevotellaceae bacterium (assembly GCA_946410305.1). Taxonomy (GTDB): domain Bacteria; phylum Bacteroidota; class Bacteroidia; order Bacteroidales; family Bacteroidaceae; genus Prevotella. The sequence goes on from CAMJZV010000025.1 coordinate 10,231, forward strand.
ATCCATTTCGTCAGCAGTCTTATAGGTTGCCACTCCCATCGGTTGCTTGAAATCCTGCATGATGTACCCGGCATAATCTACATCTGCATTCTTGCAGAGTATGATGCCAATAGGTGCTTCTTCGTGATCTCGTCGGTCATCATCATTCAATATTCGCAGATAGGCACTTAGTTGTGCAAGATAGGCTACCTTGAAATTGCCATTCTTCAACTCGAATACCACTGTTCGATTCAGGTCGCGATTGAAGAACAAAAGGTCTATCCAGTGGTCGTGGCCCAACTTATCGAAGTGAACCTGACTGCCAGAGAAGGTAAAGCCACGCCCAAAGGTCATTATGAAGTTTTTTATATTATGAACGATATTACTCTCTATCACTCGCTCGTCTACATCCTCTTCGTGCATACCCAATTCTTCTACATTGATGAAGTCAAGCAGATATTCATCCTTAAACATACGTATAGCACGATATGCCTGCTTGTAGTCTGGGATGGTAGCAAGGAAGTTGTTGGGCATCTTGTCCTGATGGTGGTAGAGGTCCTGCTTTTTGATAATGCTTGGCAAATCTTCGGTAGTGGGCTTGTAATTGTGACAAAAACGTATATAGAACAGGCGCTCGTCTGTATCTTTTGCATTCTCCAATATGCGAACATGATGCGTAAAACTGATGCTCAGGAACTCCGCCAACGGGAAGTTTGGTAAATTCGCCAATTGTAATTGGCGAATTGTATTTGTTTGATTATCAGCTTGTTCTACAGTCTCTTTGGCATATTCTGTCGCCTTTTTATTTAATTCGCCAATCGCAATTGGCGAATTTGGTTCTATCATATACCATGCTTCATAGAATAGACGCATGTTTTTGAGACTTGAAGCGCCAAAACCACGTAATCCGGGAAGTTCCTGACGCAACTGCTTGCTGATGTTGTCGATTGCGCCGGTTCCCCAGTTTTTGTTGCGGGTATTCTCAGAAATATACCTGCCAATACCAAAGTACAGAGCCAATTGCTCTTGGTTGACTGCCTTAGCCGCACGAGCCTGACTCTGAAGAATCGCGGTTTTTATGATATCAACAGCTTTTGTGTATGTTTTGACGTCTTGTTCCATTGTGTGTTGATTGGTTTATTTGTCTGTGTATTTCTTATTCATTGCTTGTATTTTCTCTGCTATCTTATCCCTGAAACTGGCTGGAGCGATGACTTCTATGTCTTCTCCAAAGGAGAGAATGAGCGATTCCAGCTCTTTGTTCACCTTGACATTGATGGAGATGATGGCATGGTCTTCTGCCTCCTCGACGATACGCTGAGAGAGGTGGAGGGGCTTGGTGCGAATATAGTTAAAACGCTTGCCAGTCACCTTGATGATGATATCTTCTGCGTCAACATCAGGGACTGTCACACCTATGACATCGTCGAAGTATTCTGAGAAATTAATCTCTGCCTCCTTGTAGGGTAGGGCAACCTCTTCAAAGCTGTCAATACGGTCAAGGGCATAGTGAGCGTAAGTGTCATAGCCCTTAGCCTGGGCTATGAGGTACCAGCGGTCGTTGTACTGCTTCAGGTGGTAGGGATAGACAATGGCTGTGATGGTATCCTTTCCATAAGGCGTATAGCTGAGTTTAAGCACGCGTCTGGTAAGGATGGCCTGTAACAGTTTGCTGAAATGCTCAAGCCCCTTTAGGTCTATATTCGATTGGAACGATACTACGGGTGAAGTGTTTTCTTCGAACAGCCCGCCTTCTACCTGCATCAATATGGTACGCACCCAGTCGTATAATGGTTCCCCTTCAAACTGCCTTAAAACATAGATAGCATCTTCTATCTTATTGCGTTCTTCATCATTCATGCGGAAGAGTGGCAAGTTATAGTCTGTATCAGCATAGCGATACAAACGCTGGCGTCCACGTTTTAGCTTTTCGTTGAGAACTATTCCGTAATCTGCTTCCAGTATATTGATGTCATTCTGAACGGTACGCTTGGAAACATCTGGCTTGTCGGCTTTGCGTAATGCCTCGTTACACTCATCAACCAAATCGTCGATGGTGTATTCTCTGTATCTGTTTCTGAAGCACTTGTTCAGCACTTGGTATCGTAGTAGTACCTGCTTGTCTACCGGCATAGGGCTCGTTCTTAGCTTATTGACTACAAAGATAGCAAATATTTTGCACAAAACGAAGAAAAAGGAAGAAAATTTGTATAATTAAGGGATTGGCACCTGATCTATCAGAAGTTTTTGCGAAATCTATTTTCCAATTTGTCCTTGGATATTTATGCGGTTTTTGTTTTGAAGACCTGAAAATTTTGTGATAGAGACTGTCAGACTGACAAAAGCCCGATGTGCAGGGCGTTTGCAGTCTTTTTGGAGACTGTCAAGACTGACAGGAGACTGACAGCCCATCGGCTTTAAATTCTAATAGAATAATTGTCTAGAAAATTCCAAGAATTCTCTAGAGAATTGTCCGCGTATTAGGTGTGTACGGTAGAAATTCTCTAGAGAATTTTTCGTTTATACAGCTGATATTCGAATAGATACAGCTGATATGCGCAAAGATACTGCTATTATCTGGACTAAATGTTGTCAGTCTTGTCAGTCTCTAAAAGACTGTCAACAGACTGCAAATGCCCTGTGCATCGGGCTTTTGTCAGTCTGACAGTCTTTAACACGTTTTTTGCTACTTTTCGTTACAAAAAAACTATAAATATGCATTTTTTTTATTGAACTTTCAAAATGAAGGCATAGTGGTAGGGCTGGTTGCCGTCAATAGTATATTGCGGCAACGTGTGCTTGCCCCATGTGTCAGCACCACCTACGCCGTGGATGTTGAGGTCAATGTTCAGATTGACAAAGCGGCCACGCTGGATATCTTGCGGATGACGGGGAGCAGCATCAAGGTCCTCCTCACCGTAGTCCCAGGCACGGATGCAGAGTGGTTGGAGACCCTCAATGCGTAAGCGAGGGCTAAGGGCTGAAGTCTGGGAGCCGATTTCAAACCAGCGGATGTCGCAACGGTTGCCATTGTCCTGCGGATGGATATATTCCGTTTCGTACTCGCTGAGCGGCATCTCGTATTCACTGAGGAACGCAGAGCCCTTGCGGTCAGGGTAGTTCTCGGAACCATAGCAGACAGTATCACAGGTGATATCATACTCGCTGGGGTCGGTAAAGCTGTCGCGATTGATGATGCGGATGGTGCCGTCGTGTTCGTCGCGCTCGAAGGCAACTGCAACGTGGCATGATAAGGCAGTTTGTTGATGCCAAGTACAGCGGGATTCTCCCAGTCGTGAACCTGCGCATTAGCTGTTATTGCTAACAACGAAACCAGAATTGTGATACACCTTTTCATACGTTATAGTTGTTATTTCGTTTTTAATCGTTTAGTCATACAGGTAGAACATTCTTTCCATCATTCTCCATTTCTCGTCAGATGTGCTGCCGGGCTTACACTGCTGGAACATGGCAACATAGTCCTCCCACTCAGCCTGTCGTGGTAGTGTGGCAAGTTTCGCCATAGCACTGTCCCAATCAAAGTCAACTGGAGTTTCCACAATCATAAACAGATGGTTGTCGAGTATGTAGATCTCCATCTCGAGGATACCTACAGACTTTATCCCCTCACGTATCTCAGGCCACGAATGGTATCTGTCGTGAGCCTCCTTGTATCTGGCTATCAATTCTGGATTATTCTTCAGGTCCATCGTCTGACAGTATCGTTTGGTGGGCACACCATATGTCTTGCATTTATAGCCTGATTTGCTCTCGTTCATATTTTGTTTCGTTATGATTGTCGTTGCAAAGATAAGGATAATTTTCTTATCCTCTACTAATTATTGTCGACTTTTTATAGCACAATATCGATATAACACTAAAAAAAACAATAAAAAGTTGCTCATCTCGAAAATTATTTGTTCTTTTGCAAACTAAGAAACCTAGAGACCTCGGATGATTAATTACCCGATAGACAAACTCCGGCTGCTGACACTCAACGTAGGACTGGCCAATCACTGCGGTGACTGGAACTGGAGTAAGTTGGAGAAGGCCGAACTGGCGCTGCTTACAACCAGCATGCCAGTTAAGAGCATAGCCGACTCGCTGGGGTATGATGACTACTCTTCAATGGTGCCTGCGTGCATCACGACGATGGTGTGCTGGGCGCTATGGCATTCGACGCTGCCGAAATTCGAAAAGTGCGCCAGATGAAGGATGCTGGACGACTATCCATACGTCATTGGTGACATGGTGTGGACGGGTCTCGACTACCTAGGTGAGTCGGGCATCGGTCGTAACTACTACGATGGCGAGACGCCTGGCGAATCTTGGCGCGAAGGTGGTGTGCCCGAGTGGCATGGTGCCTATTGTGGCGATGTGGACATCACGGGTTGGCGCAAACCCATCAGTCATTATCGCGAGATGTTGTGGAGCGATTCTAAGGATCTGTACATGGCTGTAAAAGAGCCCGATGGCTATCGTGGCAAGATTAATATGACATCATGGAGCGTATGGCCCACATGGGAGAGTTGGACTTGGACGGGATGGGAAGGCAAGCCTGTCGAGGTCGAGGTTTACACCAAGGCTCCCGAGGTAACATTGTATTTGAACGGTAAACAAATAGGTAAAAAGAATGTTGATCTCAGCACAGAATTCAAGGCAGTGTTCACAGTGCCCTACGAGGCTGGAACACTGCGTGCTGAGGCAGGAGGCGAGAGCGTCACGCTGAGCACGGCCGGCGAGCCTGCTCGGCTGCGTCTCACTGCCGACAAACCAGCGCTTAAAGCTGATGGTCAGGACCTTGTTTACATCACCGTCGAGGTGGTTGATGCTCAGGGCCGTGTATGTCCCGATGCTGCTATCCCCTGCGAGGCTACAGTTCAGGGACAAGGCAGACTGATGGCCTTCGCTACAGCCAACCTCCAAGACCGTGAACCTAAGACCTCTGCTCGCGTAACCACCTGGAAAGGTCGCGCGCTGCTGGTGGTGCGTAGTACCAACAAGAAAGGTAAAGCGAAGGTCACAATTAAGAGCAATCTGCCTTCAGCAACGCTATCGATTTAGTAAACAATCTCTATATTGGCAAGGTCGGTCTTGAACACCTCGTCTATCATCTTTTTAAAAGCGATGCCTCGCAGACTGTCAGTGGGGTGGATGCGACCATTAGGTGCTATGGGGAAATTAAGGAGTAGGGTAGAGTTGCGACCTACCGATTTATAGTAGGTGTCCATCAGTTTCGACAGACTCTTGACATGTTCACAGGATGTGTTGTTCTCTACTTGGGCATGTGCCAGTATGGGCATCACGGCCATCAATATGGTGATAATAAGTTGGTTATAATTGATCATAGGTCAGTTTTTCGCTATCAGTATGTACGAAAATCCCCAATGCGGATATAACAAGTAGTTTCTTATGCTCTCTTGCCCATGATTCGCTCTTCGATGCTTTGGAAGATAACGAAGAGCACGGGGACGATGAAGAGTAGAGCTATGGTGCCGATGACCATACCTCCAATGGTGCCCACACCGAGAGAGTGGTTGCCGTTGGCACCAACGCCAGTGGCGAGGGCTAGTGGCAACAGTCCGAAGACCATGGTGAGCGACGTCATAAGGATAGGACGCAGACGCACGGCAGCAGCGTCGAGGGCAGCATCAACGATGCCCATGCCCTGACGACGGCGCGTCGAGGCATACTCAGTGAGCAGGATGGCTGTCTTTGACAGCAGTCCGATGAGCATGATGAGTCCCGTCTGCATATAGATGTTGTTCTCCAGTCCCCACATCCATGCAAAGAGGAACGAGCCTGCCAGTCCGAAGGGTACGCTCAAGATGACGGCCAAGGGGATAAAGAGACTCTCGTAGAGGGCACAGAGGATGAGGTAGATGAAGACGATGCAGATGACGAAGACCAGTGCGGTGGTGTTCTGCGACGATGCTTCCTCACGCGTCATGCCGCCAAACTCGTAGCCGTAGCCTTCAGGCAGCACTTCGGCAGCCACCTCGCGGATGGCATCGATGGCCTGTCCAGAGCTGTAACCCTCAGCAGCGGTACCACCCACCTGGATCGATGGGAAGAGGTTGAAGCGCGACAGTGTCTCAGAGCCGTAGACGCGCGTCAGCGTGAGATACTGGCCGATGGGCGACATCTCGCCAGACGAGGTGCGCACAAAGATGTTGTTGAGCGACTCTGTATCGAGACGGTATTCAGGCGAGGCCTGCACCATGACGCGGTAGAGCTTGGTGAAGCGCACGAAGTTGGAGGCATAGGTGCCGCCGACATACCCGCTGAGCGCTGACAGCACATCGCTGGGTGATACGCCACGACGCTTGCACAGGGCTGCATCGACCTCCACGCGGTATTGTGGGTATTTCAGCGAGAAGTTGGTATAGGCACGACCTATCTCCGGGCGTTCGCTGAGGGCGGCAATCAACTTGTTGGTATAGCCCAGCAGGTCCTGGATGGTGCCACCGTGTTTGTCTTGTACGTGCAGCTCGAAACCATTGATGCGACCGAAGCCTGGCAGCATGTTCTGTGTATTCACCTGTATCTTGGCATTGGCGATGTCGGCCGTGCGCCGATATATTTCCTGCACAATGCTCTGGTCGTCATCGCCCTTGCCCGTGCGTTCGTCCCACTTCTTCAGTTTGAGCGTGAAGTTACCGTTTGACGACGACTGCTCGAAGCTGTTCGAGTTACCCGCAATGAGCGAGTAGATGCGCAGCTGGGGAAGGTCCTTGATGCGTGCCTCTACTTCTTTCAGGATATGATAGGTCTGCTGCAGGCTGCTGCCTGGCGATGCCTGTACATTAATAAATACGGTACCCATATCCTCGTTGGGCACGAGACCCGTCTTGGTGGTCTTCATCATCCAGCCGAGGACGGCGATGGCTACGACGACGAGTGTGCTGGCCAGTACCTTACGGTTGATGAAACCCGTGACGACGCCTTTGTAATGGGCTGAGAACGTCTGGAAGCCAGCATTGAAGCGTTCCTGGAACTTGTTCAACTTCGAGTCGCGCATGATGATGGCTGACAGGGCAGGGGAGAGCGTCAGGGCGTTGAACAGCGAGATGGCTACGGCAATGGCCATGGTCAGTCCAAACTGTGTATAGAACGTGCCAGTGACGCCACCAATAAAGCAGACGGGCACGAAGACCGCCATGAAGACCAGCGTAGTGGTGATCAGTGCCGAGGTGATGTTGTGCATGGCGTCAGCAACCATGAGGTGGTTGTCGGTGGTGGGCAAGACGGAATCTTGCCCCACGCTAGCGGCGGGCAAACCGCCGCCCACGCTGGCCCCCTCCAGTCGCGCCTGCACGGCCTCTACCACCACGATGGCGTCGTCTACCACCGTACCGATAACCAGCACGAGGGCAAAGAGCGTCAGCATGTTGAGCGAGAAACCGATGGCATAGATGACGGCCAGCGTGGCTATCAGCGATACCACGATGGCGATAGCTGGGATGATGGTGGCGCGCCACGAGCCCAGGAACAGCCATACCACGAGGATAACCAGTACGAGGGCTTCGAACAGTGTCTCCACCACGCTGGCAATGGAGGCGTCGAGGAAGTCCTTCTTCGACTCCAAGTCCTCGATGACGATGCCTGGCGGCAGCGAGTGGCGTATCTCCTCGACCTCAGCGTCTATCTCTTTGATGATCTCGTTGGCGTTAGAGCCTGCCACCTGGTTGATGCTGATATTGATGCCTGGAGAGCCATTGGTCTCACCGATGATGTTATAGTTCTGCGAACCCAGTTCCACACGGGCAATGTCGCCAATGCGCAGCACGTCGCCATCGGGCAGCGAGCGGATGACGAGGTTCTCGTACTCCTGCTCTTCCTCGTAGCGTCCACGGTATTTCAGCACATACTGGAATGTGTTCTCACTCTCAGCACCCAGCGTACCTGTAGCCACCTCGACGTTCTGCTCGTTAAGCACCTGTGTCACATCGGAGGGCGTCAGTCCGTACTGTGCCATCTTCAGCGGGTCGAGCCAGATGCGCATGGAGTAGTCGGCACCCATCACATTGACCTCGCCCACACCAGGAATACGGCTCAGGCGTGGCTCAATATTGATTTTCGTATAGTTGGCCAGGAAGGAACGGTCAAAGGTTGAGTCAGGACTGTAGACTGCAATCTGCTTGATGTTCGAGGTTTGGCGCTTGCGTACCGTCAGACCGCTCTTCACCACGTCACTCGGCAGACGCCCCTGTACGGTGGCGGCACGGTTCTGCACGTTGACCATCGCCATGTTGGGGTCGGTGCCCTGACGGAAGAAGATGCCGATAGAGGCTGTGCCGTTGTTTGACGCCGACGAGGTCATGTACATCATGCCCTCCACACCGTTGATGGCCTCCTCCAGTGGCACGATGACGCTCTTCTGCACTGTTTCTGCATTGGCACCCGTATAGGACGCCATGATGCGAACGGTGGGCGGTGCTATCTCAGGGAACTGTTCCAGAGCAAGCTGGCTCAGTCCGATAATGCCTACCAGCACCATCAGTACCGAGATCACTCCGGATAATATCGGGCGGTCAATGAATGTTCGTACGTTCATGGTTTTGGCTATTTGCTATTTGCTTTTGGCTTTTGGCCTCCCACTTCCACTCCTTCTCTCAGCAGTCCGGCACCCTCGGCAATGATGGTGTCGCCAGCGTTGAGGCCTTCCTCCACGATATATTCCTTGCCGTTGTTCTGCGGGAAGAGCGTGACGGCTGTGGCTTTCGTCTTGCCATCAATGACGCGATAGACGAACATGCGGTTCTGAAGCTCATAGGTAGCCTCCTGAGGAATGACGATGCAGTCTTTGTGTTGTGTAGGCACGACAATCGTGGCGCTTCCGCCATTATGCAACAGTCCACCCTTGTTGGGGAAGGTGGCACGCAGTGTGACGGCACCAGTCTTGGCGTCAATCGTTCCGCTGACGGCACTGATGGTGCCCTGCTGGTCGTAGTTCTGTCCGTTGTTCAGGCGCAGACTGACATCTGGCGCCTTGCTGATGAACTCCTCAATGGAGCCATATTGCGTGATGAGGTTGAGCGCTTGGTTCTCGCTGATGCTGAAATAGACGTACATCTCTGAGTCGTCGGCAACAGTTACCAGCGGTTCGCTGATATTGCTACTCACTAGTGAGCCCACATGCCAGGGAATCATCGATGCTACACCGCTGACGGGGCTTTTCACCTCCGTATAGTTCAGGTTGTTGCGAGCGTTCACTTCCTGGGCCTTAGCCTGTGCCAACGAGGCTTCAGCCTCTAACAGGGCGTTGCGCATGGTCTCTACGCTGACGTCGCTAACCACGCGACCCTCCTTTAGCTGTGTCTCGTTCTTATAGTTCATACGTGCTGTAGCCAGTCGGGCCTCAGCGCTCTTGCGGGCTGCCACAGCAACCTCCAAGGCTGCCTGGTAAGGCACCTGGTCGATGATGAACAGCACCTGTCCTTTCTTGACGGCTTCTCCTTCATTGATACAGATGCGTGTGATGCAGCCCGACACCTGTGGTCTTACCTCCACAATCTGACGTCCCGTCATACGCGCTGAGTACTGGCGCTGAAGGGTCATATCTTTCTTGCCAACCACCATGGTCTGGTACTGCTGTGCACCCTGCTCACGCTTCTTCTGCTGGCTACACGATGTCACCAGCAGTCCTGTAAAGACTGCTGAAAGAACGCCTATCGATAAAACTTTATTCATATCATTAAACATAGCTAAGTCTAGGATAGTAGGACATCGTTTATTCAGCACCAAAGTAGGTCTCCAGTTCTGTGCGGGCACTACCCTCGCTGTTGGGCAAGTCGCGGATAATTACACCATGCTCAAGCAGTGCGATACGCGTGGAGATGTCTACCGTGTGCTGCAGATTGTGGCTGGAGATGAGGATGGTGGCACCCGTCTGCTGTTGGTAGTCAGTGAGCAGGTGCTTCAGGACCAGCTGCGAGGTGGGGTCGAGGAAGTTGAAGGGCTCGTCGAGGATGACAATCTCCGGCTTGCGGAGTAGGGCGGAGATGATGCCCACCTTCATCTTGTTACCTGCGGAGAGGTTGCGGATGAGCTTCTTCTGTCCGAAGATCTCGCCATTGGCAAAACGCTCGAAGTCCTGTAGGCGCTCGTCAACCTGCTGTTGGTTCATGCCTGACACCTTACCCAGGAATGCAAAGTACTCCTCAGGGGTGAGGAAGTCGATGAGGAAACCCTCGTCGATATAGGCACCGACGTGCTGTTTCCAGGCCTCGCTTTCGGTGGGGTTGATGGCCGTGATGTCCGACGGAGAACCGTCGGGAGTAGGGGCAAACACGTACTCCACAGCGCCCTCGTCGGGCTTCAGCAAGTCGAGGAGCATACGGAAGAGCGTGGTCTTACCGGCTCCGTTATTACCTACGAGACCCAGGATATCGCCGTCGTTGATCTGGAACGACGGGATATCGCAGGCACATGTCTCGCCAAATTGCTTCTTTAGGTTGGTAATTTTGATCATGGTTGTAAGTTTTTCTAGGATTGCCTAGGGACCCTAGGCAATCCTATGATTTATACTAGTCCGCGTCCGTGGCAGTTCTTGAACTTCTTGCCAGAGCCACAGGGACAGGGATCGTTACGTCCAGGCAGCTTGTCCTTGATGATAGGAGCCTGCGGCTGACGGGCACGTGTGTCCTGAGCAGCTGCTGCGGCCTGATTGGGGTCGGTCATCTGCTCCTGGCTGAGGTTCTGCTTAGACTCGGTGTACTGCTGGCGCTGGGTGTGCTGTTCGGGAGCGGCCTCCTGCACCTGCTGCATCTCAGGAATCTGAGCGCGCATGAGAATAGATACAGAGCGGTTGTTCATGGCGTTGACCATGTTGTCGAACAGTTTGACAGACTCCAGCTTGAAGATGAGCAACGGGTCTTTCTGCTCGTAAGAGGCATTCTGTACCGAGTGCTTCAGCTCGTCAAGCTCGCGGAGGTTCTCCTTCCACGCCTCGTCAATGATGTGGAGCAGAATCTGCTTCTCGAACTCCTTGACAACCGACTTACACTCGGTGTCGTAGGCTTCCTTGAGGTTACAGGGGATGTTATACATCTTGCGGCCATCGGTCAGGGGCACTACGATGCGCTCGTACATCTGTCCCTGGTTCTCGTAGACCTGTTTGATGACAGGCATAGCGACCTCCTGGACGTGCTCCATCTTGCGCTTGAAGTTGCCCATAGCCACCTGGAAGACCTCCTCGCAGAGATCCTCGTGGTTCTTGTTGATGAACTCGTCGCTGGTGAAGGGGCACTCCATAGCGAACAGCTTGATGAACTGTTCCTTGCAGCCCTCGTAGTCGTTGTTCTCGATGATGTAGACCACACGGTCCCAGATGGTGTTAGAGATGTCCATGCCAATGCGCTCACCCATGAGGGCGTGGCGACGCTTGCCATAAACAACAGTACGCTGCTTGTTCATGACGTCGTCGTATTCCAGCAGGCGCTTACGGATACCGAAGTTGTTCTCCTCGACCTTCTTCTGTGCACGCTCTACCTGCTTGGAAATCATGGGGCTCTCCAGCATCTCGCCCTCCTTGAAGCCGAGCTTGTCCATGACGGTAGCGATACGCTCAGAACCGAACAGACGCATCAGCTTGTCTTCCAGAGAGATGAAGAACAGTGACGAACCTGGGTCACCCTGACGTCCGGCACGACCACGCAACTGGCGGTCTACACGACGTGACTCGTGGCGCTCAGTACCGATGATAGCCAAACCACCGGCAGCCTTTACCTCAGGCGACAGTTTGATATCGGTACCACGACCAGCCATGTTGGTGGCAATGGTAACAGCACCCTTTCCGTTGGAGTCCTGCTGACCAGCGAGAGCCACAATGTCGGCCTCCTTCTGGTGCAACTTGGCGTTCAGTACCTGGTGGGGAATACCCTCGCGCTTGCCAGTCTCAGGATCTACATACATGTCGAGCATACGAGAGAGCAACTCAGAGATTTCCACGCTGGTAGTACCAATCAGGGTTGGACGACCCATATTGCGAAGACGTACGACTTCCTCGATGACAGCACGATACTTCTCACGAGCTGTCTTATAGATACGGTCGTCCATATCATCACGGATGACAGGACGGTTGGTAGGAATCTCCACAACGTCGAGCTTGTAGATGTCCCAGAACTCACCAGCCTCGGTAGAAGCGGTACCGGTCATACCAGCTAACTTGTGGTACATACGGAAGTAGTTCTGCAGGGTGATGGTAGCAAAGGTCTGTGTAGCAGCCTCTACCTTCACGTGCTCCTTGGCCTCTACAGCCTGGTGCAAGCCGTCAGACCAGCGGCGGCCTTCCATGATACGACCTGTCTGCTCGTCAACAATCTTCACCTCGCCATCGATGACTACATACTCGTCGTCCTTGTTGAACATGCAGTAGGCCTTGAGCAGCTGCTGCAAGGTGTGGACACGCTCAGACTGTACGGCATAGTGCTGCAGCATCTCGTCCTTCTTGTTGATGCGCTCCTCGTCAGAGAGTGAGGTGTCGCCCTCCAAGGCAGAGAGTTGTGAGGTGATGTCGGGCAATACGAAGAGTTCTGCATCGCCCACCTGCTTGGCGAGCCATGCGGTACCCTTATCGGTGAGGTCGCAGGAGTTCAGTTTCTCGTCGACGACGAAATACAGAGGTTCTACAACCTCCGGCATGCGGCGGTTGTTATTCTCCATATAGGTCTCCTCAGTCTTGAGCATACCGCTCTTGATGCCATCCTCCGAGAGGAACTTGATGAGCGGTTTGTTCTTAGGCATAGACTTATGAGAACGGTACAGGGCGAGGAAACCCTCGTCAAGCAGCTTCTTGTCGTTCTTCTCCTGTCCCTCGGCAATCTTCTGCTTGGCATCAGCCAGATACTGTGTAGCCAGCTGTTTCTGTACACCCACCAGCTTCTCTACCAGTGGCTGGTACTCTTCGAACATCTGGTCGTCGCCCTTGGGAACGGGACCACTAATAATAAGAGGTGTACGGGCATCGTCAATCAACACCGAGTCTACCTCGTCGACGATGGCGTAGTTGTGGGCACGCTGTACGAGGTCGCTGGGCGAGATGGCCATGTTGTCACGCAGATAGTCGAAACCAAACTCGTTGTTGGTACCGAAGGTGATATCTGCCTGATAAGCACGGCGACGCTCAGGAGAGTTGGGCTGGTGCTTGTCGATACAGTCTACAGAGAGGCCGTGGAACATATAGAGCGGACCCATCCACTCGGAGTCACGCTTGGCCAGATAGTCGTTGACGGTAACCACATGGACACCATTGCCTGTCAGGGCGTTAAGGAATACGGGGAGGGTAGCGACAAGCGTCTTACCTTCACCCGTAGCCATCTCGGCAATCTTACCCTGATGCAGTACGGTACCACCGAAGAGCTGTACGTCGTAGTGTACCATCTCCCATTTCAGGTCGTTGCCACCAGCCGTCCAGTGGTTGTGATAGATAGCCTTGTCACCATCGATGGTGATGAAGTCCTTGCGAGGATCGGCTGCCAACTCACGGTCGAAGTCGGTAGCGGTGACGATAGTCTCCTCGTTCTCGGCAAAGCGGCGGGCTGTATCCTTGACGATGGCGAAGACCTCAGGCATCACCTCGTCGAGGGCCTTCTCATAGATGTCAAGCACCTCTTTCTCCAGCTTGTCAATCTTGGCGAAGATGTCGGCACGCTCGTCAATAGGTGTCTCCTCGATGGTAGCCTTCAGTTTCTCTATCTCTTGTTTCTGCTCGTTGGCAGAGTCCTGCACAAAGTGCTGTATGTCCTTCGTACGCTGACGAAGTGCGTCGTTGTCGAGCTTCTGTACCTCGGGATATACAGCCTTCACCTTCTCTACGAGAGGCTGGATGAGCTTCATGTCACGTGAGGATTTGTCGCCAAACAGCGAACGTAAGATTTTATTAAAATTCATATTGTATTTTTGTTTTTATTATTTCTTATTTAATATTTCATCTTTCATTTTTCATCTTTCATCCTAGAACAGTGGTTCTGCGGAGCAGGCATTCGGCGCACGTATACGGATGATGCGTGCTATGGTCGGTGCAATAGCATCAGCCGTAACAGGCGTCTGTACGCGCTGGGCCTTGACACCTGCACCAAAGAATATAATAGGGAATGGAATGTTGCTGACTCGTGAGGTCGTAGAGGTGTGATTACTCTCGTTGACCAGTTCCCAGCCTGGGGCAATATCAATAATCAGGTCGCCACACTTCTCGACATTAAAGCCGTTGCGGATGCGCTCTAGCTGGTTGCTGTCGCTGGTAGTCAGTTGGTTGGTGGTATAGACGTGGCGCACACCTGACAGCTGCAGAATGAACTGTTGGGCACGCAGCAACACGTCACCCATATTGATGTTCTTGCGTTCCAGCAACTTATGATCCAGGAAAAGCTGGTTGTGATAGACTGTCTCTACATATTGTGCAGCACCAAAGGTAGCTCCCAGGTACATGTTCAGCAGGTTGACAGTGCGCTGGATATCGAACTTTCCAGTGGGAATACGGTATTTCTCGTTGTTGTTCTGCTCGTTTTCTACACGGGCCGAGCCAGTACTTGTCAGTACGAAAAGCACACGATCCAGTGGCACACGCTTGCTGACGCTGTCCACCAACTGACCGATTGTACGATCCAGTGCCACGTAACCCTCCATTTGGGGAGCTACTGAATAACCGACGCTCAGCAGGTCGGTCTTGTCGTCGAGTGCCATTCCACTGTTTTTCAGGCATTCTAAGGCAATATCTGTCACGCTGGCGTTTTTGTCAGCAGAGGGACTGTAAAGGCGGGAATAGCCACGTAGCCATGGGTTGACTGGCTCATAATAGTTGGTGATAACCCACTTTCCCGACTGCATCCATGCAGCACCATCAGCAGCATGGCCGGCTGATAAGATGGCATTCTCTGGCGTTGCGGCAAAGGCAAAGACCTTGGAGATGCCGTTGGAGGCTATCTTCAGTTCATCACCTACTGTCGATGTGCCCAACTGTCGGGGAGAATAGCCCTGACGCTGGTCGAGGACAGCACGTACGGGACGCAGCGTATTGCGGTCGAGCCATTCTTCGCCCGTGACACCATGATAATAAGGTGTGGTGCCTGTCGACAAAGAGGCTGCTGCCGATGCACGATCTATTGGCGTAAAGCTGTAAGATGCATTGGTATAGAATGCCCCTTCTGTCAGCATTCTGCGCAGTCCGTAGGCATTATACAACGGTGCGAAGGTCTCCAGATGGTCCGTACGCAACTCGTCAACGGTGATAGACACCACCAGTTTCGGAGCCTGTGGAACCGTCTGAGCACCCGCTTCGTTGGCCAGAACCAATGCTGAGAGTAGGGTGATATATATGTATTTGTTATTCATTCGTTTTACGCGTGAAAAGATGAAGTATGGATTGTAACAGCAAACATAGTGCCAAAGTGTAGAGTCCCTCTGCATACGACTGGAACAGACTGCCTATCAGGAACAGAAGGACCATCACGGCACAAATCATCCAGTAGCGTGGTGTCTGACGCCCCTTGATGACGGGCCAGAGGTAAACCAGATGTAGCGGGTTGAAAAGGAGAATCTGCAGGTTCAGCCGTACCGTAGGATGCTGTGAGAATAGCATGAGGAACAGCATGAATCCGATAATACCAGAGACCACCATCAGCAGACTTTCCCACAGGATAAAGACGCGACGCATGCGCCACTGTATCACGAACAGTATAAGACCAGTAACCAAAAGGATGATACCGCATTCACTGGGCGTCAGCGGGAAACCGTTGTGTATCAGCTGTACGCCAGCGGGAACAATGATACGGCGCTCCTTGATGAGTGGACGGTATTGTCCGTTGGTATATATCTGGGCGTGGTCGAAGTCATACAGCAGATTGTCGGGCAGGAACTCCTGTTGGCGCATCGTAGTCTTGAAGTCTGCCTGGATGCCCAACAGTAGGTCGTTGCCGAAACGTGACCAAGGATGGTTGCGCGTCATGTGGTGAACCATCTCCCTGTATGTTGGCGTGTAATCCTCACGACCAGCGTATTTTACCTCTCCGTTAATATGTTGTTCAATGATGTCGCGCGCTTTCGTCGTACAGTTGTTATAGAAGTAGTTGTAGCGGTAGACGCTGTTGACTGGTCTTAGATTGTCAATCAGCGCCATGCGCAGTGCTAACTTCTCCTCATTGGTGAGGTTGAGTACCTGCTCGGTGACCATACTGCCAAACTGCCGATATTCCTTCTGGAAGAGTGGGGTAGGATAGGCTCCCAGCTCATAGTCCGTCAGACCGAAAACAAAGCGAATAGCAAAGAAGGGTGCGTCGAAGTTGAACACACCGTAGTTGAAAGCAGCGTCAATTCCGCCTTTTGTCAGTTCGTGGTAGCGGATGGCTGTATGTCCATAGAGACTATAGACCTCGTCGTGGGGCTGACAGGTAAGCAAACTAATCTCTACAGAATCCATCGGTGGTAGGTCGTAGTCCTGCGCCAACGCTGCATTCTGGCAGATGATAGTCAGCAATAAAATCCCCCCTCTGAGGGCACTCATTATGGTTTTCAAATATTTCACGCTGCAAAATTAGCCTTTATTTTCCACTTATCGTGCGTTTAGTATGATTTTTTTTAATAAAAAATTAAAATTCGTATATTTATTTTGTATTGTTCATGCTAATTATTACCTTTGCACTCCGAAAATCGAATTCATTAAAAAACGAAAGATGAAGAAACGCATTATAGTAAGTCTTCTGGCAAGTATGGCCTTGTTGCCGTCTGTTGCTCAGGTGAGCACGACGTTGTCGCCATATAGTCAGTATGGCTTAGGTGTCCTCTCTGATCAGTCTGTAGGCTTTAACCGTGCTATGGGTGGTGTGGCCTATGGTCTGAGAAATGGCAAGTATGTCAATATGCAAAATCCTGCCTCGTATTCCGCTGTCGACTCATTGACCATGATTTTCGACGCTGGTGTGACGGGACAGATGTCAAATTATAAGGAAGGTGGAAAGAGTCTGAATACCAAGACAGGTAACTTTGACTATGCAGTAGCTGCGTTCCGCCTGTTTCCCCGTGTGGGCCTGGCTCTTGGCGTAGTACCTTATTCGAATATCGGCTATGCCTATACACACACTAATGCCATCGGTTCTTCTGAGGCAGGCTCTACGACAACAGCTACCCAGACGTATTCGGGTGATGGTGGCTTCTCGCAGTTTTTCGTGGGTGCTGGCTGGCGCGTGACGAAGAATCTGTCATTGGGTGTCAATGTGTCCTACTTCTGGGGTAAATATACCAAGACAATCCAGATGAGTACCAATGAGACTGGTGCTAATGTTGAAACCAGGTCCTACAGTACTTCAGTCAGCAACTATAAGCTTGATTTTGGTGCCCAGTGGCAGCAGCCCTTGAATGACAAGGACCTGCTGACGATAGGTGCTACGGTAGGTTTGGGACATAAACTGGGTGCCGATGCAGATTTGCAGATTCTGAACAGCAATACGTCCAATTCTTCATCAACCAGTTCTACCATCACTGTTGGCGACGCACATAGCATCCCCTATACTTTTGGTCTGGGTGCTGCATTGCTGCACAAGGCCAGCTTGACAGCAGCTGTTGACTACACGCTGCAGAAATGGGGCTCAGAGGACTATCCTGTCTTCAATAATACCAATGGCAGTTATACCCTGCAGGGTGGCTACTATAAGGATCGCCACAAAGTCGCTGCTGGTGTTGACTGGCAGCCGAAGCCGCTGGGTCGTAAGTTCTATCAGCTGGTACACTACCGTATGGGTGTGTCGTATGCTACACCTTATTATAAAATAGGTACACAAGACGGTCCTGGTGAGATGGCAGTGAGTGCGGGTTTCGGTATTCCCATCTATAACTCCTGGAATAACCGTTCGATGCTGAATATCAGTGCACAATGGGTGCGCAATACTGGCTGCGACCTGATTAAGGAGAATATGTTCCGCATCAATATCGGACTGACGTTCAATGAACGCTGGTTTGCAAAATGGAAGGTAGACTAAACATATTTTCCCTCTTGTGCATGAGCGTAGTGCTCATGGTGCTGTCGTGTACGGAACAAAAAGCGCACACGGCAGCTGCCGTTCATGACCGTGACTCTGCATCGATGATGGTGAGCTATGGTGTCAATACGTTGATTTCTGACTCTGGCGTCATCAAATATCGCATTGTTACAGAACGTTGGGACGTCAACACCATCAAGAATCCTTCTCGCTGGACCTTTGAAAAAGGAATCTTTATGGAGCAGTTTGATGAGAACTTCCATATCGAGGGATATATCCAAGCAGATAGTGCCTGGTATTATGACCAGAAGAAACTGTGGGAGTTGCGTGGACGTGTGTCTATCCGCAACGTCAACGGACTGGTTTTCAATAGTGAAGAGTTGTGGTGGGATGGCATCAGACATGAGTTCTATAGCCACAAGTTCTCGCGGGTAGTCACTCCAGAGCGTACTCTCGAAGGCACCTATTTCCGTAGTGACGAGCATATGACACACTATGAGGTTACCAACTCGGTAGGTTCGTTCCAGTCGGAAGACATGGAAGGCGACAACCAGCAGCCAGCAACAAATAGCCAGCAACCTGCAACTAATGGCCAACAGCCAGCTGCCAACAGCCAAAAGCCAGACACCACGCAACAGGTTCCTGTCCGTCAGGCTGCTATCCGTCATAAAGCTACTCAAAAGTCAACGTATCAGCCATGACCAATCTGATTATAGGACTCATTGTGACGATGGCTTTCTCGGCCTTCTTCTCTGGTATGGAGATTGCTTTTGTTTCAAGCAATCGCCTGCGTGCTGAGATGGATCGTGAAAAGAATGGCTTGGCGCAACGTGCCATCGATGTGTTCTATCGCCATCCGAACAATTTCGTATCGACGATGCTGGTAGGCAACAATATTGCATTGGTCATCTATGGTATCCTCTTTGCCCATATCTTTGATGCTACGTTGTTCTATCCGCTGAGTGATGGTATGCGTGTAACAGCAGACACCTTGCTGTCAACTATTGTGGTGCTCTTTACTGGCGAATTCCTGCCAAAGACCATCTTTAAGTCGAATCCCAATACCATGCTGACAGTCTTTGCATTGCCAGCCTATCTGTGCTATCTGCTACTCTACCCAATATCACGTTTTGCCACGTTGCTGTCTAGAGGTCTGTTACGCCTCTTTGGTGTAAAACTGCCTAAGGAGAGTGATGACAAGGAATTTACGAAAGTTGACCTCGATTTCCTGGTACAGTCGAGTATCGATAATGCCAAGGATGAGGATGAGATAGAGGAGGAGGTCAAGATCTTCCATAATGCGCTGGACTTTGCAGATACGAAGGTGCGCGATTGTATGGTGCCTCGTACGGAAATCGACGCCATAGATATTGACGACTGTACACTAGAGGAACTGAAGAGTAAGTTCATAGAGAGTGGTCATTCCAAGATTATTGTCTATCGTGAGGATATTGACCATATCATTGGCTACATCCACTCGTCGGAGATGTTTAAGCATGTCTCTGATATCTCCAAGCATATCCAGCAGATGCCGTATGTCCCTGAGACGATGGCTGCCCGTAAGTTGATGCAGATATTCCTGCAGCAGAAGAAGTCGCTGGGCGTTGTCATTGATGAGTTTGGTGGCACCAGTGGTATCGTATCGCTGGAGGATATCGTTGAGGAAATCTTTGGCGATATTGAGGACGAGCACGACAATACAAAATATGTGGCCAAACAGCTTAGCGATGGCGACTATATGTTGTCTGCTCGCTTAGAAATAGAAAAGGTCAACGAGCTCTTCGACCTGGACTTGCCGGAGAGTGACGACTATATGACAGTTGGCGGACTCATCCTGCATGAATATCAGAGCTTCCCGAAACTCAACGAAGTAGTGAAAATAGGGCGCTTTGAGTTCAAAATTATCAAGAATACAATGACGAAAATAGAGCTTGTGAAGCTAAAAGTCGTTGAATAGGGCATTTTTTCTTGAAAAAGATGCGGATATTTCATTGATATTTTGTAATTTTGCAGGCTGAATGTAAAAATTCAAGAGAAGAACAAAATTAAAAAATTAAAAACTATAAAAATCAAATGGCAGCAATTGGAAAAATTAGAAGCTGGGGACCAGTACTCGCTACTGTGATTGGTCTGGCCCTTTTTGCATTCATTGCCGAAGAGATGTTCCGTTCGTGCGAGGCTACTGGCAACGAGCGTCGTCAACAAGTCGGTGAAGTGTTAGGTAAGAAAATTTCTGTTCAGGACTTCCAGAGTCTTGTCGACGAGTATCAGGAAGTACTCAAGATGACTCAGGGTCGCGACAACCTCTCTGAGGAGGAACTCAACCAGGTGAAAGACCAGGTATGGCAGCAGTTTGTTAACAACACCATCCTTGAGACTGAAGCCAAGAAGGTGGGTCTGACTGTTACTGATGAGGAGTTGCAGAACGTATTGAAGGCTGGTACCAATAGTATGCTGATGCAGACCCCGTTTGTCAATCAGCAGACTGGTCGTTTCGATGTTAGCCAGCTCACCAAGTTCCTGGCTGACTATAAGAAGCAGCAGGAGCAGGGCGGCAATGCTGAGATGATGGAGCAGTACACCCGTATCTACAACTACTGGAAGTTCATTGAGAAGACACTGCGTCAGCAACTGCTCGGTCAGAAGTACCAGAGCCTGCTCGCTCAGTCTCTGCTGTCGAACCCCATCTCTGCTAAGATGGCTTTCGCTGGTCAGAACGAGGAGAGCGACATTCTGTTGGCTACCGTTCCTTACAACACCATCAAGGATGCAGATGTAGAGGTAAGCGATGCAGATCTGAAGGCTAAGTACGACGAGAAGAAGGAGCAGTTCAAGCAGTACGTAGAGAGCCGCGACATCAAGTATGTTGACTTCCAGGTCGTTGCTTCTGCCGCTGACCGCGCAGAGCTGATGAAGACCATGAAGAATGCTCAGCAGCAGTTGGAGAGCGGTATGGCTCCTGCCGAGGTTGTTCGCAAGGCTCAGTCACAGATTGCCTATACTGGCATCGCTGCTACTCGTAGCGCATTCCCCAACGACATCGCAGTGAAGATTGACTCTATGCAGATTGGTCAGGTATCAGCACCTTTCGAGACTGCATACGACAATACTCTGAACGTTGTTAAACTCATCAACAAGGTACAGCAGCCCGACTCTGTAGAGTATCGTCAGATTCAGGTTGGTGGTGCTACTGCTGAAGAGGCTCACAAGCTGGCAGACAGCATCTATACCGCTCTGAAGGGTGGTGCAGACTTCGAGGTACTTGCCAAGAAGTACAACCAGACTGGTGCAAAGCAGTGGATGACCTCTGCTATGTATGAGCGTGCTCAGACCATGGATGACGACACCAAGGAGTACATCCAGTCACTCAATACACTGGCAGCTGGTGAGCTGAAGAACCTCCAATTCTCTCAGGGAAACATCGTGCTGCAGGTAACTGATCGCAAGGCTATGGTCAACAAGTTTGACGTGGCTGTTGTAAAGCACACCATCGATTTCTCTAAGACCACCTATTCTAACGCATACAATAACTTCAGTCAGTATGTCAGCGAGAACAAGGACCTCGAGGGTCTGGAGAAGAACGCTCAGAAGTTCGGCTTCCGCGTTCAGGAGCGTAACGACCTGTATAGCTCAGAGCACAACGTAGCTGGTCTGCGTGCTACTCGTGAGGCTATGAAGTGGATCTTCGACGCTAAGGCTGGTGAGGTTTCTCCTCTCTATGAGTGTGGCAACAACGACCACCTGCTGGTCATTGCCCTGACAGGTGTTCATCCTGTAGGCTATCGTACTATGGAGAGCGTGAAGGATCAACTGAAGATGGAGGTTATTCGCGACAAGAAGTTCGAGAAGGCTGCTGCCCAGCTGGCTGGTGTCAAGGACATCGCTGCTGCTAAACAGAAGGGTGCTGTTGTTGACAGTGTTCGTCAGATTACTTTCTCTGCTCCTGTCTTCGTACAAGCTGCTGGTGCCAGCGAGCCCGCTCTGAGTGGTGCTGTAGCTGCTGTTAAGCAGGGTCAGTTCAGCCCCGCAGTTATCAAGGGTAATGGTGGTGCATACCTCTTCCAGGTACTCTCTAAGAAGCAGCGCGAAGGTGCTAAGTTCGACGAGAAGCAGCAGATGCAGATGCTGAAGCAGCAGGCTCAGCAGGCTGCAGGTCGCTTCATGAACGAGATGTACCTGAAGGCTGATGTGGTAGACAACCGCTACCTCTTCTTCTAATCAAGTGAAAACAGAAGGCACGCCCAGTCGCCATCGCAACGGGTAGCCTTCAATGATAAACCAAGTGTCTGTGCCTTGCTTTCGAGCAGGGCACAGTCATTTTTATAGAAACCACTGAGGATGAGCTGTGCCTTGGGAGCCATCACACTGCGGAAGCGCTCCATGTCGTTGAGCAGGATGTTACGGTTGATGTTTGCCATGACGAGGTTGAACTCGGCAGCAAAACCGCTGAGAACATTGGCATCGCCACAGAGGGCGGTGAGGCGGTCGTCAACACGATTGATAACAGCATTATGACGCGTATTGTCTGCACTCCACTCATCGATGTCGTAGCCTACTGCGCTCGCTGCACCTAATTTCAGGGCACAGATGCCTAAGATGCCAGTCCCACAGCCACAGTCTAGCACACGCAGGCCATCCAGCTGCATGTCAAGCAGCATGCTGCAAATCATACGGGTGGTCTCGTGGGTGCCAGTGCCGAAAGCCAGGTGAGCGTCGATTTCAATCATGATGGAAGATGGCTGAAGGTCGATGTCTGATGGCAGGTGGCGTCCATCGTGGATAATCAGGTTCCCCTTCCTTTTGGAGGGGGGTAGGGGGAGGCTTATCGGCTCAAAGCCCTCCTGTTCCCATTGCTCGTTCCAGTCTTTGTCCTCTGCCTCCTGGATGGAGTAGGAGAGGGTGATGTTCTCGAAGGGAAAACCTTCGAGCACAGCCTGAAGGGTCTCTTCGTCAAACAGTGCCTGCTGCACGTAGCCCTTCAGACCTGTTGCAGTCTCTTCAAACGTTTCGAAACCAGCCTCTCCAGCCAATGCTGAGAGGATATCCTGTGCGTCCTGAGAGCAGGGCGTCATGGTGAAATCAACCTCGTAGTACTTCATAAGATGTTAAATTTGCCCACAAAATTACAAAAAATAGGGAAAAACCTACGCTCTCTTAGGGTTTTTCCCTACTTTTGCATAAAATTATGTTGTATTTTTGCAACGTGAACAAGTATAAAAGACGAAAAGCTATGAAAAAGTGGATTCTTTTAGCAGCAGTATGTTCCTTACCACTCTTGATGATGGCACAGGACGATGATATGTACTTCGTTCCTACGAAAGAGAACGTAGCCAAGGAGGCAGAAACCTGGGGCATGCCCAAGAAGACCTATTATTCGGGCTCTAACCGCAGTGTTGACGACTATAATGGTCGCCTGTCGTCCACTGTTACGCCCATCGACTCATTAGGAAAGGAAGTAGAGACTGACGACTACAAGTATACTCGCCAGCTGTCACGCTTCGATGACTATACCCCCAGTCAGGCCTACTGGGAGGGTTATCGTGACGGACGTTGGACATCACCATGGTACTATGGTCGTTATGGCTGGTACAGCACGTGGTACGATCCCTGGTATATTTCCTGGTACGATCCATGGTATGATCCCTGGTATTATGGTGGCTACTATGGCTGGAATTCTTCTTGGCGCTATGGCTGGTATGGCTCCTACTATCGTCCGTGGGGCTACTACTATAGCTGGTATACACCTATTTATTATTATGGTGGTCGCGGACATAAATCGACAGCTCACGATCGCTTCCACGCCAATCGTAATGTGAGTGGCTCGTCATCCTTCGGCAATGGTTTCGGACGTGCTAACGGAGGTAGTAACAGAGGAGGCTTTGGCGCTTCGCGCAACAATAACAACAATCGCTCAACATCGTCGAGCAGAACGTTTGGCACTTCGCGCAACAGTACGGGCTTTGGCTCCAACAGCCGTTCCAACTCCAATAGCACCTTTGGCAGCAGCCGCTCCAGCTCCAACAGTTCCTTTGGCACTTCTCGCTCCAGCAGCAGTTCCAGCAGTGGCGGAGGCAGTCGCGGTGGCTCCTTTGGCGGCGGTGGTGGTCGCTCTGGTGGCGGTGGCGGTCGCTTTGGCCGATAAGAGATATGTAACCCCTAACCTCAACCCTTTATAAAAAGTATAAGCTATGAAAAAGTTATTTGTAATAGCTGCTATTGTCGTGGCTTCAATGCCCGTAGCAGCACAGGAAACATACGAGAATGCCAAGATTGCTCAGGAAGACCTGAACGGTACGGCACGCTATGTAGGTATGGGTGGTGCTATGGAGGCACTGGGTGCCGATATCTCCACCATCGGAACGAACCCCGCAGGTATTGGCCTTTTCCGCCATTCCAATGTCAGCCTGTCTCTGGGCTTGGTCACGCAGGAAGGTGTAAACAATGCTGTGGGAGGTTCCAAGACCAATGCCTCCTTCGACCAGTTAGGCTTTGTCTATTCCTATCGTAGTGGCAGGACATCGTATGTCAATATCGCTTTCAACTACCATAAGAGTCGCAACTTCGACATGATTCTCTCTGCTGCCAGTCAGTTGGGCAATGCCTCGCTCAACAAACTGACCTGGGCGAAGGGTAACGAAGGCTATGTCTATGAGGCCAAGGAAGAGGTTCAGCCTGACCAGACAGTCATCGACGTGCCCAACTTCAATGCCCCATATATTACCTGTAACCAGTTGGACGACCTCTTCGGCTATAATCTGAACTGGGATGATGCCAACAAATCATGGGACTATGTCAATGCTGACAATTTCCGCTTTGATCGTGCCCACGAAGGCTATATTGGTGAGTACGACATCAACCTCAGTGGTAACATCAATAATCGTATCTATCTGGGACTTACCGTTGGCATCCACGATGTCCACTACAAGCACTATAGCGAGTATGTAGAGCAGATGTCTGACTTCCTGTGCACTGTTGGCGATCGTCGTGAGATTACAGGTCAGGGCATTGACGTCAAGGCTGGTGTCATCCTCCGTCCTATCGAGTCTTCACCCTTCCGTATTGGCCTGTCTATCGCGTCGCCCACCTTCTACGAGTTGAAGACTGCCAACTACTCGTTCATCTCTGATGGTTATAATCGTTTCGATTCAGGTAGCATCATGGATGCCCGCGACCGTACCAACTATAAGTTCCGCCTCTATACCCCTTGGAAGTTTGGTGTCAGCATGGGTCACACCATTGGCTCACAGCTCGCTCTGGGCGCCAGCTACGAGTATGCCGACTATGGCACCATGGACTCTCGCTACATCACTGGCGAATACTATAACGACTGGTCCGACACCTACGAAACCAGGTCAGAGAGCGATCGCGTGATGAATGACCATACTGCCAAGACGCTGAAAGGCGTTCACACCCTCAAACTGGGTGCTGAGCTGAAGCCCGACCGCAATATGGCCTTCCGACTTGGTTACAACTACGTCAGCCCAGTCTATCAGAAAGAAGGCTTCAAGGACGGTACGCTCAACTCTGATGGCTCGTATGTCAGTTCCGCAACAGACTACACCAACTGGGAGGCTACCCATCGTATCACCTGTGGCTTTGGCTATACCTTCGACAAGTTCAACGCCTCGTTGGCCTATCAGTACAGCACCAGCAAGGGAACCTTCTCGCCCTTCATGAGCTACTACGGTGACAGCCCTGCAGACGACAATATCGCTCCACAGGTTTCTGTAACGAATAAGCGACACCAGCTGCTCCTGACGTTAGGCTATACGTTCTAAGCAAATCTGACAAACATAAAATCGAGACTCATAAATTTGTGAGTCTCATTTTTTTATTGTAATTTTGCACCCTAAATAGATAGTAAATCGTCAAATAGTAAATCGTATAGATGTTTGAGAATTTAAGTGAAAGACTTGAACGCTCGTTCAAGATACTGAAAGGTGAAGGTAAAATCACCGAGATTAACGTTGCGGAGACCCTGAAGGACGTTCGTAAGGCCCTGTTGGATGCCGACGTCAACTACAAGGTCGCCAAGCAGTTTACTGATACCGTCAAGCAGAAGGCGCTGGGCATGAATGTGCTCACTGCCATCAAGCCCAGTCAGTTGATGGTCAAGATTGTCCACGACGAGCTGGCAGAGCTGATGGGTGGCAAGGCCGTAGAGCTGAAGTTGGAGGGTCGTCCCTCTATCGTGCTGATGTCTGGTTTGCAGGGTTCTGGTAAGACCACGTTCTCTGGTAAGCTGGCTAACATGCTGAAGACCAAGCAGCACAAGAATCCCCTGCTCGTAGCCTGTGACGTCTATCGTCCTGCTGCTATCCAGCAGTTGCACGTAGTGGGTGAGAGTGTTGGTGTGCCCGTCTATTCTGAGCCAGATAACAAGAACGTTGTCGAGATTGCCCAGAACGCCATCAAGGAGGCCAAGCAGAAGAATTACAATGTAGTCATCATCGATACCGCTGGTCGTCTGGCTGTTGACGAGGAGATGATGAACGAGATAGCAACCCTGAAGCAGGCTGTCCAGCCCGACGAGACGCTGTTTGTTGTCGACTCGATGACTGGTCAGGATGCTGTGAATACTGCCAAGGAGTTCAACGACCGTCTGGACTTCGACGGTGTGGTACTTACCAAGCTCGATGGTGACACCCGTGGTGGTGCAGCCTTGTCTATCCGTACTGTTGTCACCAAGCCTATCAAGTTTGTGGGTACTGGCGAGAAGATGGAAGCCCTCGACGTGTTCCATCCTGAGCGTATGGCCGACCGCATCTTGGGAATGGGTGACATCGTCTCACTCGTTGAGCGTGCCCAGGAGCAGTACGACGAGGAAGAAGCCAAGCGCTTGGAGAAGAAGATTCGCAAGAACAAGTTCGACTTCGACGACTTCTACGGACAGATTCAGCAGATTAAGAAGATGGGTAACATCAAGGACTTGGCAGGCATGATTCCTGGTGTGGGCAAGGCGCTGAAGGATGTCGACATCGATGACAACGCCTTCAAGGGCATCGAGGCCATCATCCAGTCTATGACTCCCAAGGAGCGTCAGAATCCCGATATCATCAACCAGAGTCGTAAGCTGCGTATTGCCAAGGGCTCTGGTACGAAGATTGAGGAGGTTAACCGCCTGTTGAAGCAGTTCGACCAGACACGTAAGGTGATGCGCATGATGACAGGCGCAGGCTCGTCGAAGATGGCACAGATGGCAGCAGCCATGAAGATGCGTGGTAAGGGCTTTGGTCCCCTAAGTTAGGGGACGATAGGGGTCTGAACAAGCGCAGACTCCAAGTAGAACATATTATAGGGTTTGGTTCGCTTGTTCAGACCCCCAACCCCCTAACTTAGGGGGCTCGTGTATGCAACTGATTGACGGTAAAGCAACGGCAGCAGCTATCAAGGCTGAGATTGCCGAAGAGGTAAAAGAGATTGTAGCCCGTGGTGGCAAGCAGCCCCACTTGGCAGCCGTACTCGTAGGTCACGATGGTGGCTCAGAGACGTATGTGAAGAACAAGGTGCTGGCCTGCGAGGCTTGTGGTTTTAAGTCGACGCTCATCCGCTATGAGGATGACATCACCGAGGAGGAACTCCTCGCGTGTGTCGACAAGCTCAACAAGGACAACGACGTCGATGGCTTTATCGTCCAGCTGCCCCTTCCTAAGCATATCGATGAACAGAAAATCATCGAGGCTATCGACTATCGCAAGGATGTCGACGGCTTCCATCCCATCAATGTGGGTCGCATGGCCATTGGCTTGCCCTGCTTCATCTCTGCCACTCCGTTGGGCATTATCACCTTGCTGAAGCGTTATGGCATTGAGACCAGTGGTAAGAAGTGCGTCATCTTGGGTCGCTCTAATATTGTGGGTAAGCCTATGGCTCAGCTCATGATGCAGAAACAGTATGGCGATGCTACCGTTACCGTCTGCCACTCACGCTCTAAGACGCTGAAGAAGGAGTGCCAGGAGGCTGACATCATCATCGCTGCCATTGGACAGCCCGACTTCGTCACTGCCGACATGGTCAAGGATGGTGCCGTCATCGTTGACGTAGGTACCACCCGTGTTCCTGATGCTACTCGCAAGAGCGGTTTCCGTCTGAATGGCGACGTTAAGTTCGACGAGGTTGCTCCTAAGTGCTCATTCATAACGCCTGTTCCTGGTGGTGTAGGTCCTATGACCATCTGCTCGCTGATGAAGAATACCCTCGCCGCAGGCAAAAAAGAATACTATAAATAATGCTTAATGCATAATGCATAATGCTTAATAATGACTGCTGAAGAGTGGTATCTGAAAGGCAATGAGGCCCGTAGGGCAGGACAGTGGCACGAGGCCATCAACTGCTACATACAGGCTATAGAGCTCGACCCTGACAGTCCTGCTGTTGAGGCCAAGCGCATGCTTGACGACATCATGGCTTTCTACTGCAAAGATATGTATAATCCCTGAGCTGCTCAACAGCTTAGGGATTTTTTGACCTGAAACAACAGCGTTATAATATTAAACCAATTCAAAAACGTTAAGACTATGAAAGAGAAAAATCCTAACACTGACATGAGTCGTCGCTCGTTCCTGCAGAAGGTGGGAAAGGGCATGGGAGCAGCCTTCGCTATGTCCAGTGTGGCTGTTAGTCCTTCCTTGTATACAGACGGGCTACCAACGCGCCAGAGAGATTATGCCATACGCTGAAGATGGCACCAGGAATGGTGGCCAGCGGATATGCTGCAAAATGGATGGTTGCCAGACTGCTGGCCAACCCTGAGTTCTGCATGCCCACCTCGATGGAGATGGCTCTCTTCTTGGGCTCCGTCAGTCGCAGCAGACGACCTATCAGATAACCTAGCGCCAGTCCGCAGATGTTGTGCAGTGCTACCACCACGATGATAATCATGCCACCAGCCAACAGCTTGCTGGCATTGGCAGCAATGATGATGGCCACGATGGTCGCAATGGCTATCGACGAGAAGGCTGGCAGATAGTCCGTAGCCTGCTCTGTGAACTTAGGCCATAGCCACTTTACAATCAGTCCTATGACGATGGGCACGATGACCACCCACAGAATGCTGAGCAGCATGCCCACCACGTCTACGTTGACACTCTTTCCTGCCAGCGCCCATGTCAGCATGGGTGTCAGGAAGGGGGCGAGTAGGGTAGAGACACCCGTCATTCCCACAGACAGTGCCAGGTCGCCCTTTGCCAGATAGGTTATCACGTTTGATGCCGTACCACCAGGACAGCAGCCTACCAGCACCACGCCCAGCGCCAGTGCCTCGTCCAGCGAGAACAGCCGTACCAGTGTCCATGCCAGCAGGGGCATCACCGTAAACTGCGCCATACAACCTATGATGACATCCTTCGGACGGCTGAACACAATCTTGAAGTCCTGCAGGTTCAGCGTCAGTCCCATGCCGAACATCACCACGCCCAGCAGATAGTTGATCACTGTGGGCTTCACCCGTTGCAGCACCTCAGGAAACACCAGTGCCAGCACTGCGCTGGCCAGCACCAGCACGCCCATATACTCTGATATGTAATGACATATTCTCTTCATACCACTTTTCTTGTTATGATGTTATTGTCAGTAGTTATCTCGTTTTTATTTTTTTGACGGCAAATATACAAAATTTCTTCCATACCACCATCTATATCTCTGAATCTTTTGTGAAATATATGGTTTTTCCATTTTTTTTCTTATCTTTGCAGCGTGATATTACTAATGATAATTCTACTATTCTTTGGATGCAGCCAGTTTGTCATGGCAGAAAGTGCCGACAGTACTCAGCTGCAGCCTGGGTTCTCGTTGGAATATACTGGTGAGCTGCAAACCGACTTCAAGACCACCAGCATGGTCAATCTCCTCCACCTTCACGCTGAAATGCCCTTGTCGCACTCGCTGTCCTTCCAGGCAACATCACTCAGCGTAGCCTCTACACAAGACGAGCTGCTGTTCGAGAATATGATGGGCTATTCGAATATCGATGCCTACGACAAGTCCTTTGCACTCCAGAAGGCAGGTCTTCAGTGGCACATCAATGATAGTCATACCCTTTTTGCTGGTATTCGCTGCATGGACGAAGACTATTTCTGCAGTGACGGCCTGTCCCTCTATACCAACCCTTCGTGTGGCATCTTTCCAACCATCAGTTGCAACTACTTCGTTCCAACCTATCCCTTTGCCGCTATGGGCTTACACTATGCTTACGAGACGGACCGCCTGTGCCTGCAGGCCTCCCTCTATAACGGTACTGCCAGTCAGGGCTTTTCGGGTCGCGACAATGTGTTCCGCTTCTGTCCTAAGAGCGATGGCATCTTTGCCTTAGGTCAGGCAGAATACCGTTATCATGACAGCCGCTATTTCTTGGGAGCCAGCCTCTATAATGCCTATGAGTACGACGTCTATTTCGATGGTGAAGACTTTCAAGAGAAAATCCTCGGGCGCAAGTCGTACGCCACGATGTGGGCCTACGCTGAACAGGCCCTTTCGTCTCGTTGCATGCTGATACTGGCTTATGGCCATTCTTTCAATGGTGACGACTGGCTTCGCAACTACTACGGCGTGGGAGCGCAATATGCCTTGGGCAAAGTAAGATTCGGACTCTTTTCAGACTATGTCCGTATGATGGGTATCAATGAGTGGAATACTGAGTTGGTATGTCATCTTCCCCTCAATGATTACCTGTCCGTTAAGCCCGTGCTCCACATCCTGAACAGCGATGGCAAAACTCAGTGTATCGGTCTGTTGCGTCTGACAGTGAAGATGTGAGGAGTAATAGAAAGATGAAACGGGTATACTTGATGAAGAGGCTGCCACTGGCCAAAAGCTATTATGCCATCTGCCTGTTTGGCTTCATCTTTTCCGTTCGCCCACTAAGCGCAACGGAACTGAACCATGAAGAGATTCATGCCGCACAGCAAAGAGAGCTGCTATATCTCCCGTTCTTCATCTGGTATGTCATAGAGTGGGGCATTCTGTTCCTCAAATACAGAGACTGGGAGAAGGCCTATTTCCATATCCGTTTCGAGCAAGAGGCCTACCAGCATCAGGCCGACTTGGACTATCTGAAGCACAGAAAGCATTTTAGGTATAAGTAGGAGAAACATCCTATGAAGATTAATTTCTCTTGAAATATTTGCATTTCTCAAATTAGTTTCTTAACTTTGCAATTGACTCAGTTAGTCCGCAAGGACCTGATGGCTGATTCGTAATAAAAGTGTTATGGAAGACAAGTCAATAGAATCACTTAAACAGGAGTTTATCCAAGAAATAATGTCAGAGCAAAGTTTTGACACCCTTAAGGAGTGGCTCTATATGCATGACGAAGCCCGCTATGTGGCTTCGATAACCAGCAAAGAACCTGAACTCATATAATTCAATAAAGAATTCGAAAAATCCCTCAGACGTGGACAAACAAGATCAAATAAATAATTGAACTGCCAAGTGACGATGTTCCTGATACCTTGTCACCTTTTATTGATACATAAAGAGGGACGAACTTCGATTCGCCCCTCTTTTCTTTTCACTATTTACTATTCGTTATTCTTTGACCATGGTCAAAGTGTGGCTTCGCAATCACTAGTGAGCGCAATCGCTCACGCTTAGCGTAGTTCCACACAAATCGCTCGGAACACCGATATTGCACGACAGCAAATGTTGCTCTCTTACAAAATTTTCTTCAAAAATCGCTCAAACCATCACTTTTTCTCATAACCTATTGTTTATCTGCCTATTAGATGGTGACGGTTGCTATTTTTAACCATCACTAACCGTCACTTTTCTTGCTTTTTCTTCCTTTCGAGCTGCAAAAATTGTTCTAAAAGTAGGGTGTTCCAGGTGATGTGCTACACGGCGAAACAACTTGTTTTAGCCCCGAAACAAACTGTTTTAGGCCTAAAACAAGTTGTTTTACCGCTAAAAACAAGTTGTTTCAGGTGT
The DNA here is from genome assembly GCA_946410305.1 of uncultured Prevotellaceae bacterium. Lineage (GTDB taxonomy): Bacteria > Bacteroidota > Bacteroidia > Bacteroidales > Bacteroidaceae > Prevotella. The sequence goes on from CAMJZV010000025.1 coordinate 42,105, forward strand.
TAAACAAAAGTAGAAACAACTTATCTGTCAACGAGTTACACTCATTTTGAGGTCTAAAAGGGTGCTTTTTGATGCCAAAAGTGATGGTTGGTGATGGTTAAAAATAGTAACCGTCACTACTTAACATATTGCGCTACAGCGTTTTACAAAGAAAGTGACGGTTCGGCCCACTATTTGCAAATTTTTCTCAGAAATTTTTTTGTACTATCGTGCACATCATATAGACGGAATTTGGAACAATTGCGAGACAGCTGTACCCAGCACTGGCTTAGCTGTTCCCGTATCTGGCTACAGCTGTCCCAGCGCTGGCTTAGCTGTATTTTGGCAACCGAATAAGTACCCCACAAGTACTGGATAAGCGCAGGATAAGTACAGGACAAGTTCGTTCAATGATAATGGCTATTGGTGAAGTCAAGTGGCCCCTCTACTGTTTTCCAAATCTTTTCGCTAAAATCTTGCGCTATTCCATCTCTTTTTGTAACATTGTCCTTAGTAAGATGCTCTCGCTTGGCATTGCATCGCCATACTCCTCTCTATAGGTGGGAGAAGGCCTCTTTTACCTAAAGGTGTAGAGTGTGGCGTTGCAATGTGAAAACATCTCTGTCATATTTTCTCTAGAAAATATTTGCATTTCTCAAATTAGTTTCTTAACTTTGCAAACAATATGATAGATTGATATGGGCGTAACGTTTGACGATACAGAGAAAAAGTTTGTGTTCGATTTCGAGCACGATGGTGCTGAAGACATTGTCAGCCTGACTGGCGATGGCTATCAAGTAGAGGCATTTGGCAATTGCTTCTATTATGGTTATGAATTCTCTGAGCAAGTTGAAAGTCCAGTACGTACTGCTTTTATTAAGTATGTTAAATTTACTGAGGCGTTACAAGATACACCCGATTTGACGAGTTTTATCAAGAAAGCTATTGATAATCTCGACAAACATATCAATTTATATGATTATGATTTGGTCGTCATGCCAGAGTCATCGAGTAAGGTAAACCAATACATGTTGCGCTATATTTACAGGTTTGCACAGCCAACCCTGAGAAAGATGGAGTTAGTAAAAGCGCTTCCATCAAACATCTCGTTTGACATGGATGGTTTTGAGCAGCAGTATTTGAATGATGAGCTGGAAAATGGTCGTCCCCGTTATACTGAGGCTCAAAAAGAGGAAGTCAGACAGTCTATCAACAAGATGCTTGATCTCATTCATCAAAAGGACTATTTTACTATAGCGAAGGACGTCAAGAAGAGCCGTTTCCGTCCCTTTATGATCCAATTCCTTAAGTTTGCTTCAGAAGCCGACAAAGAGTTATATAGGACAATTAGGAAACAAAACGTGTTAGTAGTTGATGATGTGACAACGAGTGGCTCGACACTTAACGAGATACTTCGTTCCCTCCGAATAGTCAATGACGACAACAACATCACCATCTTCAGCCTTATCGGCCGCAAGGACCTGATGGCCGATTCGTACTAAGAATAAGAGGTATGGAAGACAAGTCAATAGAATCACTTAAACAGGAGTTTATCCAAGAAGTAATGTCAGAGCAAAGCTTTGACACCCTTAAGGAGTGGCTCTATATGCATGACGAAGCCCGCTATGTGGCTTCGTTAACCAGCAAAGAACCTGAACTCATTGAATATAATAAGGAATTCGAAAAATCCCTCAGACGAGGAAAAACAAGATCAAATAGATAATTGAACTGCCGAGAAAATCTCGGCAGTTCAATTCGTTTTTAAGAATTCCTTTACCAACTCCAGATGGATGAGTTGGGGTTATTGCTACGCTGGGTAGTAGTGGTATTCCCATATGGATCAGTATAGCTGGATGAGGAACCTACAGACTGTCCAGAGTTGTTCTGATATGTGGTTGTAGAATTACCGTACGGATCTGTGTAAGTGCTCGACGAACCCGTTCTTCTGCCGTTTGAGTCGGAATATGTTGTCGACGTGTTGCCATAGCTGTCAGTATAGCTACTTGATGTTCCTATTGTCTGGCCGTACTGATTCTTGTGCGTCGTTGTTGTATTGCCGTATGGGTCAGTATAAGACGACGATGTGCCTATCGTCTGACCATACTGATTCTTGTGCGTCGTTGTCGTATTTCCGTATGGGTCAGTATAGGACGACGATGTGCCGGTCGTCTGCCCATATTGGTTGCGATGCGTACTTGTGGAGTTCCCATACCTGTCAGTATATATAGATGATGTACCGACATTATACTGTGCATGAGCACTGATGGCGAAGGCCATGGTCATCAAAAACATTGTTACCTTTTTCATAGTTGTACGTGTTTATTTTTTCTTCATTTTAATCTTTAACGACTCTAAAGCACTGGCAGCGTACTCGCTACCATATCTCTTTGCTTTCTTGTAGTCCCGCTTAGCATCACGATAATAGCCCAGTTGTTCGTATGCATAACCACGAATATAATAGACTTCAGCACTGTAATATGTTGTTTCCAACGCATTATTTACGCAGTTGATAGCAACGCCCCATTGTCTGTTGTTGTATGCTTCAACAGCTCTGTTGGCATAGATGCTGAACAGTTCCTTCCTCTGAGCCTCAACTCGTGCTGCCATCTGCGCATGTGCCAAAGCCATGCTCATTGTCTGCGTGTCATATAAATCTCTGGTTGGCAATGGTATCGCCCTGTCGTAGGCACCCACCTGAGCATTGGCCGCAATTGCCAACATTAACGCCATTGCTGTAATAGTAAACTTCCTCTTCTTCATAATTTTCTCTGTTTTAGTCATTTATTTCGATGGCAAATATACTTAATTTATTTCATAAAAGCAAGCGAAACGTAATAACAAGGCTTGTGAAACCCACAATTTCTTACCAGTCATAGCTTGACCCTACATTATTACCATAGGCGTCATAATAGTTCGTGGTATAGCCACCACTATAGTTTTTACTGGTAGTTGACGAGCCAATACTGCCACCGTACTGGTCATAGTAGTTAGTTGTTGTACCTCCTCCATAGTTAGAGCGCGTGGTAGAGCTACCGGTACTTCCACCGTATTCGTCGTAATAGTTCGTGGTATAGCCACCACCATAGTTGGAACGAGTCGTAGCACTACCTGTGTTGCTACCATACTGATTGTAGTAGTTCGTGGTATATCCACCCCCATAATTCGAACGTGTAGTTGAACTACCAGTGCTGCCACCATACTGATTGTAATAGTTGGTAGTGTAGCCTCCTCCATAATTGGAACGAGTCGAAGAAGAACCGATACTGCTACCATACTGATTGTAATAGTTGGTGTTGTACTGTGCACTTGCTGCGATAGCAAATACAACTGCTATCAAGGTCATCATTAACTTTTTCATAATTGTACTTTTTAAAATTGTTACTACTGTTTTGTTGTTCTTTGCCTCTTTATACCCAACAAAGTGAAAAGGTAACCACCCCAATCATTTTTTTCTATTATTTGATGCAAATTTATTAAAACCCATCTTTAATACAAGTATTTAGCAATAACAAGCCTTGTGAAAACATCATTTTTGGTGAAAGATTCTTTTTCTTTAGGGAAAAAGTTGTATCTTTGCAGCAAAGAACCTAAAATAAATTAAATCAATTCACTAGTGTCCGGTTAAATTCTTCCGAACGTTAATTAAATATTTAATTTTCA
>CAMJZV010000026.1 GCA_946410305.1 uncultured Prevotellaceae bacterium
CGTCAATGATGCATTTGACTTTGCGAAAATGCTGGCTAAGACTGATCCAGATTTGGAACTTGATGACAAAGCCTTGAAGCCTCTATACGATGACGCCCTGAAAATTGCTGATGGAACCTGGGAGTCATACCATCAGAAGCGTGACCAGCTCTTTGACGCTGCCGTCAATGCTCTGGTAGAAATGGGCAACTGTCAAAATCAACGCCATCTAAACCAAAAACAGGCAAATATCATTGAAGCATTCCTCGCTTTTGATGGTGGTGACAGGATACAACTATGTGAGGAAATCTGGAATGTCGCCAGTCCCAAGGTTAATTATTATTGGCGTGACGGAACCTTTGATGCACTTGAAGAACTACGAACAAGGGAACTAAATCATCGTACCTATGGCAATGGCCGTGGGCTATGATTGAATAAGAAACTCCTGCTACCAGTCATCATGACTGGCGCAGGAGTCGTTATCTTATTTCGAAGAATCTTTCAGACTATCTTAGGGATATAGCCGCCCTCGCCATACCACCAAGGAACACCATTAGGTGTTTCGCCGCAGCCAGCCAGTTGGTAGGTAATGTCGGGTTCTCCATAATCCTTACTGTTTTTTGAAAGTTAGACATAAAGTGAATGGGTCACGAATTGTTATTTGTTGTTCTTCAACTTTTCTATCATATTTCTGATGGCTTCGGGATGGTCGGGACGGGGAGCCTCTGTTGGCAGTAGAATTCCGTTGGGAGCAACAATCTTGTATGTCGGATAGCCACCGACACCGATATAACGTTCGAGGGCGCTCTGTTGCTTGTCGGGCAGATTGTAGTGTATACAGTTCTCACCTGTGAGGTGGAATTGGGCAATGGCAGTCTTCCACGGCTCCTCGTTGCTACGGCTGGCCAAGTAGAGATATACGATGTCAAGGTCTTTGAGCTGTTCTTTCATCTGCGGCACGTATTTCATCATCTCCTTACATGGGGCGCACCACGTTCCCCACACGTCGAGGTATATAAATCGGCCACGATATGGTTCCACTATCTTTCGGAAGATGTCTTCGCCGTCGGTGAGGTCAGCCAAAGGACGAGGGTCGGGCGTAACGATGGTTTCGGCGGCTTTGCGTGCAGCAATCAGTTTGTCGTTAGTTTCCAGTACGGTGCCGAGTAGGTAGGGATGGCTCACGTTCTCACGGAGCATTAGCATTTCGTTTTCATCAAGCGGGGCCACATTCTGCTTGAGCCTTTTATGTATCCGGCGAGCCATGACAATCTCCCGAAGCATGGGTGGCAGATTAAGAAGTGAGTCGAGTGCCTGTATTCTCTTTTGCTTGTAATAAAGAGGTATCTCGCTGAATAGTTCGGGGCGACTTTCAAACATGGCTTGTAGCGTGTCTGTGAGGTAAAAGCCCTCAATCCAAACGCCAGCAGAATCGAGCAGTTCCAATGATGGCACTTCGAGGGCGGCCTCTGCGGGCATTTCGCTTTCAATAAGGCTTTTTTCCGCTTCGGATAGTTTCAACCGACCTTCGCGGGCCTTCTTCAAGATGTTTTGCAGGAAGGGCACGCCGCTGCCTATCACGCAATATTTCTCGATGGCCGCTGCACAGATGTCGTCAATAAATCTATCGTAACGTTCCAGCACCATAAAAGGAATGTCGAGGTTGAACAAATTGCGACGCTTTGCCTCGCATATCATTTCCTCGCGTTTCACTTTGCCGCGATTGAAACGCAACTGCCCCAAGTCGTGTGCAAAGAACGACATCATCATGTTTGCTGTGTAGTCCCCATAACGTTTGGAGAGCAACGGGTGTTCGGAGAGGATGGAATCACGGCGCAGAGTGAAAGTTTGCAGTACTTTTTCATAGACGTTGATGAACTTTGCGAAATCCATAGCCTTACGCTCGTTATAATCCATATCGTAGCCATACAGGGGATGATTCAGGAACTCGTTGACCATGCGCGACGATTTGCCCATTACGTAAATTCGTCCATCGATGTCATCGACGAAGAACAGCAACTTCTCACCTGGCGCGATGACATAGGGAATCCATACCCAGTTGTTTAGGTGGTATATGTCGCGAGTAGCTTGGGTGAATATCATAGAACCAGTCTGGCCGATAAGTGGGATTTTCACCTCGTAGCGCCCGAGAGTGTCGCTGTTGGCGGCGTAGCTTTCAACTCCGTCTTTTACTATATGGTCGAAGTTCGTTACCACTTGGATACCCGCCTTACCGCTTCGGTGTACCACACGCAGGGTTGCCTCCTGCTCCTTGTCAAGTATCGTTGCGTCAAAGGGTGTTTCGTCTGCCACGGGGTAGTTGGGCAGGAACTTCGTGGTCAGCAGCGACGTCTTATGTTTCACTCCATCAATGGTGACAGCGTTCTTCTTCAACCGTATCTCCTTGCGCAGTCCGTCCTTGGTAAGCACCACGCGGTCTTTGCCCACTTCGGCATAGTTCCAATATTCGCAGTCGTAGATGGCATACTCGTCAAACAGCCCGATGAGCCATTCGCCCGTCACCTCGTCCCTCAGACAGAGGTCGAGGCCTGTCTTCACTTGCGCCTGTCCCGCCATTGCGGCGAGGGCGAGCAGGATGGTGATGATGATTTTCTTGTTCATACTTATTTCAATTTATTTGTTGTCGGGGAAAATCTCTTTGAGTTTCTCTTTCAGTTCGTCCACGTTATTAGGCACGGCAATGATGGTGCCGTCATGGTCGATGAAGAATAGGGCACTATTTTGAGTGCCGTGCTTACGGAATACGCCGAACTCGTCGTCAAGGTCAACGAGGCATGGCCAGGGGAAGGCGTGACGCTCGACGGCCTTACGCATGGCATCGGTGGACTTGAATTCGTGGGCGAGGCTGAACACGTTCAGACCACGATCGCGGTACTCGTTGTAGATGGGGATGATGTCGCAGGCGTCGCGGATGCAGGGCGAGCACCACGAGGCCCAGCAGATGACGAGCGTCAACTTATCCTTGTAGTATTCAGAGGCGCGGACTTGCTGCCCGTCTATTGTGCGCACATCGTAGTCGTTGTACTTTCGCCCGCAAATCTGATAACCCACAGCCTCTTGCTCGGCGATACGCTGATGCACGGGGTGGTCAGGATAGAGCGTGGTGTATTGGCGGTGGTAAATGTCAAGCATAGCGGCAAGGCTCGTGTCATTGAAGTGAAAGCCCTTGAGCCGCCCGTCGAGTTCGAACAGGAAACCGAGCATCGGGTGGGCTTTGTAGTAGTCAAACGTCCATTGGTGGTATTCGTCCTCCAGTTCCGCCATCTTCTGCTTGTCGTTCTCATCCAACGTCTCATAGGCAGACATGAACTTCTCTTCGGCAGCTTGCTCCATAGCGTGCCACGCCTGATACTCCTTGCCTGTGGATTGGATGTCGAATTTGTCGCCGTCGAGCTGGATGGTCACGGTCGCGCCGTCCTCCACGAAGAACTCCCCTGAGCGGAGGGTCATGCCCTTCTCCATCACCTCGCCGAAGTCCACAATGTGCCATCGCTCAATCTGCGCATCCTCCACATCACACTCGAAGTGCCCATCCTTCACCACTGGTCGCAGCTTGCTGTTCTTCGGGTCTTCGCCGTCGCGGTATACCCTCAGTTCAATGGGCGTTGTCACTTCGGCCACCGTGCCAATGACGTGACACCTCACTTGTGCCTGCCCCGCCATTGCGACGAGGATGAGCAGGATGGTGATGATTGTTTGTTTGTTCATTATTCGTTTCATTTGTTAATGAATTGCAAAGCTTTCTTCCTTGGAAATCTTGATATAGAAATTTGCGTTCTCATCGTAAGGAGTATCTTCTTCGAGTGTAACGGTATAATAAACGTAGTCCGTGATACCATGCTTTTCGTACCAAAGCCGAGGCTCCGTTTCGGCATCACGCAATCCACAATACCATGTTCCACCATTGACGGGGATACCTGCGGAATAGGCTATCATAGGGTAGTCGGGGCCGTTGCCTGGTGTCAGCGTTTCCAACAAGATTTTCATCCTGTCGATTTTTACCGTATCCTCAAATAAACGCCTATTGCTGCCATCTGGGTAAAAGCAAGCTATTCGAAGACTGTCACTTCCCAGAGGCAATGCCATAAAGTCGAGCCTTTCAATGCTGTCGGTAAAAACAAGGTGCATCACATCTGGCAGAAGGTTGTGCTCAGTAAACATTCCATTATCACATGAGACTTTCTTCATCTTAGCCCTTTTGCCATTGAAGACGCTCCTTAGGGTCACGCATAAATGCTGTACGCCTTGCATGGCCATATACTCTTGCATGACCGTTGGCAGCGAGTCCAATATGTCCTCGTAGCTTGCTTTGATGGTCTGCGCCTGTCCCGTCATTGCGACGAGGGCGAACAGGATGGTGATGATGGTTTGCTTGTTCATTTCTATTTATTTGTTATCGGGAAATATCTCTTCGAGTTTCGCTTTCAGTTCGTCCATGCTTAGACCACAGGCGAGGATAGCCCCATCGGGTTCCATCGGAGCAATGGGCTGGCGAAGAAGGACGAGAAAGATGCGGGGCAAGGTCTCGATTCTGGGGATATGCAGGATGAAAGAGGTAGAATCAAGTAGGAGAAAAAAACTATTTCCTCCTATTCAATCTTTTGTAGCACTGAAATGCTGTGTTCAGTTACAGATTTTCTACATACAAGTTGTTTCACGGCTCGCAGACGGTCAGATACGACTTCAATGCCTCGACGTATGCCTCGAATGCCTGCCGTCCCTTGTCGGTGATGCGGCAGATGGTGCAGGGGCGTTTGCCTTTGAAGGTTTTCTCGACTTCGATGTAGCCTGCTGCCGAGAGTTTGTCAATCTGCACGCTCAGGTTGCCCGCCGTGGCTCCCGTCTGCTCCTTGATGTAGGGGAACTCGGCTTCATCGGCACTAATGAGCAACGACATGATGGCCAGTCGCAGCTCACCGTGCAGAAGTGGATCTAATGGCTGGAATTGCATAGGCTACTTTTGTTTTTTGAGCATCCAGCCTGGGAGCGTCAGGCCGATGAAAGAGAATACTAAAACCATAATACATGGTGGAATGTGAGAATAACGGTAGAAACTGGCCAAGTCGAATAAGCGGATCAGAAAGAAATCCGAAACGCAGAACGACTCCCAGATGAAACCACCGATGCCGCCTATGATGCCACACCACACCAACCAACGGCTTTTAAGTATATAGCCTGTAATAGTTATTGCCATGCCCATCATCAGTAGAATGATGCGGAAGGGGTGGATGGCTATACGAACGTATACCTCAGGACTTTCCATTCGCCCCATCAAAAAGTCGAATAGGATGGCAAATACACAAAAAGAAAGGGTAAAGATGCCGAACGTCTGCCATGTCTTATCCACCATTGAACCAACAAGGCTAACGGGAGCCTTTGGCCTATCTCTTTTGACATAACGATCAATACCTATTACTAAAACTGGTATCAAGCCATATAGCAGGTAAAATAACGTATTGCCAGTAAGTAGGACACAAGTGGTAATAAGAATTGCCATACCCATGATACAGAGTCCTGCAATATAAAGAGATTGTCCTACTGCCTGTGATACGGATTTTCGACTACGCTTTATCTGTTCTGTGATGATTTCCAGACTGCGCTCGACAGTCATATTGCTGTTTGCTTCCATTGTTGTTTTTGTTTTGAGGGTTCTTGATTATTTTTTTGATCGCTCTCGCCCCGTCGTCCTTTCTGCAGCAAGGTCGGACAGCGCGTCGCATTACCGGTTTGCGCTGCAAAGGTAAATAACTTTATAATATAAACCAAATTATAAAGTAAAAAAGTTGCAAAGAAATGGATTATTTAACATTTGGAAACTAAATAGGGGTGTGTTTCGTGATCATATGCATTGGTGATACCCTACATATACTACGTTTTCGCAAAAATATTCCGTTCGGGGCATTCACGTCATGCTGTAACCGCCTCCGAGAGTCATTCCGAGCCACAAAGTTACAGAAAGTCCCACGAAAAAGCCCCCGACAAAACCGAAAATCGGATGCCGGGGGTGAAACTCTGAAACTAGTTTCAGTGAATTTTTGTAAAAATGCTATTTTTGTGCTCCGAAAGAGATGTTTTTGCGAATTTTGGAAAGCATCTGCGGGGTGATGCAGAGGAACGAGGCGAGGTCTTGCAAGGCAAGATGCTCAACAATGCCGGGACAGCGCTGCAGCAGCAACTCATAGCGTTCGCGGGCTGTGGCGCGGTGGAGGTCGAGGTAGCAGGCGCGGGCCTGACAGAGTAAGTGCTCAGCTATGACACTGCGCAACTCCATCTTTTCAGCGTCTTGACGGAAAAAGTCCATCAACTGTTCGCCGCTCACACGGAGCAAGCGGCTGGGCATCATCGCCTTGATCGTAGTCTGCGATGGACGACCGTCGAGGCAGGCGGGATAGTCGCCAGCAAACTCGCCCTCGAACGAGAACCATGTGATATGCTCCCTATCGTCGCTGATGCCATACGTTACATACTTGAAGCACCCCTCGGTGACGAAGCCGAACCACCGTGCGGGGTCGCCCTCGCGCTCCAGCTGTTCGCCCTTGCGATACTCCACCATCTTGCCCTCGCGCTCGCAAAACTCGCGCAGCGCCTTGATGTCAATGCTATTTATCCCGAATTTCTGTTCCATCGTCAGTGAATTTGCTGGCAAAGGTACGATTTCTTGTTTAAAATGTACTATGATACCCTATAAAATGCTTGTCAAAGTATCGCTGAATGTCATGATTTTATATGAGATGATACTTAAAAAAACGTAAATAGATAACCAAAATTTGTTCAGATGGAAAAGAAAAAGGAGTTGCGATTTCTCGTAACTCCTTGATTTTTAAGGCGCTTCAGGATGGGCTTGAACCAACGACCCCCTGATTAACAGTCAGGTGCTCTAACCAACTGAGCTACTGAAGCAGATGCTCTCGTTTTTTCGATTGCGGGTGCAAAGGTAAGGAGTTTTTTCGAATTGCGCAAACTTTTTTGCGAAAAATTTCATGGAAAGCGTATTTTTTTGTACTTTTGTCCGCAGAAATGCAGAAAACGAACATATGAAGAAGACTTTTTTAGTGATATTGCTGTGTGCAGTGACTGTTATAGGCACCTGGGCACAGGAGGGTAAAAACCATAATCTGGAGGTTGCAAAGAATCTGGACATCTTCAATGCCCTTTATAAGAATCTGGACATGATGTATGTAGATACCCTTGATGCCAACAAGGTGATAGGTGTGGGTATCCAGGCTATGTTGCAGTCGCTGGATCCATATACAGAGTACTATCCTGAGGAGAAGCAGAAGGAACTGAAGCAGATGCTGACGGGAAAGTATGCAGGTATTGGTGCGTTGGTACGCTATCATCAGAAGCTGAAGCGTGTGGTTATTGAGGAACCATACGAGGGAATGCCATCATCAGAGGTGGGCTTGAAGAAGGGTGACGTCATCTTGCAGATAGACGACACCGTGATGACCGACAAGAATGTCAGTTATGTGAGCAGCCATCTGCGTGGTGAGCCTGGCACGACGTTTATGCTGAAAATCCTTCGTCCGTCTACGGGCAAGAAGATGAACTTCAAGATTACACGTCGCTCCATCAAGATGCCAGAAATTACTTATTATGGTATGCGCCCGAATAATATAGGTTATATCTGTTTGAGCACGTTTACCGGTGAACCTGCCAAGGCTATGCGCCGTGCCTTTGTGGATTTGAAGAAGCAGGGCGCTCAGAAGTTAGTGCTTGACCTGCGTGGCAATGGTGGCGGTTCGCTGGCAGAGTGTGTGGACATTCTGAATATGTGGATTCCTAAAGGTGTACGTATTGTCGAGACCAAGGGTAAGATGAAGCGAGCCGGCTCGGAATATAAGACGCGTCTGGAACCCATCGATACGGTGATGCCGCTGGTGGTGCTGGTGAATGGCGAGACGGCTTCGGCGTCAGAGATTACCAGTGGTGCCCTGCAAGACCTGAAGCGTGGCATTATCATCGGTACCAAGACCTATGGTAAGGGTTTGGTGCAGGTGCCTAATGTGGATCTGCCCTATAACGCTAATCTGAAGCTGACGACTTCACGCTACTATCTGCCCAGTGGTCGTGGCATCAAAATGAAAGAGGGTATTACCCCTGATGTGGTTATCAAACCTGACACCATGGCGAATATCACACTCTATCTGGATCGTCTGGATTCTACGGAGGTGATGTTTGATTATGTGGTGGATTATATCTCCAAACATCCGACAATAGCTGCTGCTAAGGACTTCCATCTGACGGATGCCGACTATGCTGATTTCAAACAGCGTGTCATCAAGGCAGGCTTTACCTACGACCAGGTTAGCAAGAAGCAATTTGACGAACTCATCAGAACGGCGAAGTTTGAAGGCTACTACGAGGATGCTAAGGACGAGTTTGAGGCACTGAAGGCTAAGATAGATCATCACGACCTTGGACGTGACTTGGATGCTCACCGTGACGAAATCCAGCAAATGATAGAACAGGATATCGTATCTGCCTACTATTTCCAGGCAGGACAGATGCAAGTGGGCTTGCGTACAGACAAAACATTACGTGAAGCAGAGCGTATCTTGACCACTGATGGTGAGTATAAAAAGCTCTTAGAAACTGCACAAAAAAGCGGAAATGAGTAATTTGTCGATAAAAACCCTGTGATGAGCGTTAAATAATTCAAAAACTAATAACTTTTCTTGTATAAAGGCTTGCATGTATCAGAATTATTCGTACCTTTGCAGTGCACACAACTAGTAATTTTAATCTATATTTATCATTTTCCTCGGAGGGAAGCTGTCTGTGAAGATTGCTTCCCTGTTTTTTTGTTTTACTTCATCAGTAGTTTGCTCAGTTCACGCATACCCTCCGATGCACCTTTCTGAATCTGGGTGATGTTACGGCTACCTGCACTGATGGGATTGGGGTCGATAATGTAGACGGGAACACCTGGACGGACATAGTGGATGAGTCCTGCAGCTGGATAGACTGCCAGAGAGGTTCCGATGATAATAAAGATGTCTGCCTCTTGGCACTCCTCGGCAGCAGCACTGATCATGGGTACTGCTTCGCCAAAGAAGACGATGAAGGGACGCAGTAGTGAACCGTCGCCAGCCTTGGTTCCTGGAGTTATCTCACAGTTCTCTGGTGTTAACAGCTGCTGATAGCGGGGATCGTCAGGGTCGTTGCTGGAACAGACCTTCATCAATTCACCATGCAGGTGGATGACTTTAGAAGAGCCTGCCTGCTCATGCAGGTTGTCTACGTTCTGTGTCACCACTGTCACGTCGTACTGCTGTTCGAGTTCAGCCACCAGACGGTGTCCCTCGTTAGGTTTTACCCCCCAGCACTTCTTGCGCAGCATGTTGTAGAAGTTGGTCACAAGGGTAGGGTCGTTGAGCCATCCTTCGTGGGTGGCTACCTGCTGTACGGGATACTCTTCCCATAAGCCGTCGGCATCGCGGAAAGTCTTCAATCCGCTTTCTACAGACATGCCGGCACCTGTTAATACTACAATTTTCTTCATAGGTCAAATAGGTTTTTGTTAATTTGATGCAAAGATACAAAAATATTTATGAATTATGCCTTATGAATTATGATTTATTTGTACCTTTGCAGCCGATTTATAAATAATAAGGTATAAAACATGGATAAAGTAAGTTACGCATTAGGTATTGGTATCGGTCACCAGTTGGCAAATATGGGTGGCTCATCACTGAATATTGACGATTTTGCTCAGGCTGTCAAGGACGTATTGGCAGGTAGTGAGTTGAAGATAAAGAGCAGCGAGGCTCAGCAGATTGTTCAGGCATTCTTTGCCGAGCAGGAGCAGAAGATTAACAAGCAGCGCCAGGAGGCTGGCAAGATGGCAAAGGAAGCTGGCGAGAAGTATCTCGCAGAGAACGCCAAGAAGGATGGCATCATCACCCTGCCCAGCGGTCTGCAGTATCAGGTGTTGAAGGAAGGTAACGGCAAGAAGCCCAGCGCCAAGGATTCTGTGAAATGCCACTACGAGGGTTCCCTTATCGATGGTACTGTGTTCGACAGCAGTGTTCAGCGTGGCGAGCCCGCAGTCTTCGGTCTGCAGCAGGTTATCGCAGGTTGGACTGAAGGTCTGCAGCTGATGCAGGAAGGTGCCAAGTATCGTTTCTTCATCCCTTATCGCCTGGCTTATGGTGAGGGTGGTGCAGGTTCTTCAATTCCTCCCTATGCAGCACTCATCTTTGACGTGGAGCTGATTCAGGTCATGTAAACTGTCGAAGCATCGAAATATCGAAATATCGAAATAACGAAATAAAAAAAAGAAAAAACAATGAAAAAGTTTACTTTTGCTGCTCTTGCAGCAGTTGCAGCTGTCATGATGAATTCATGCGGCAACGGCACTCCCAAGGCAAACCTGAAGAGTGACATCGATACCGTGAGCTATGCTATCGGTATGGCACAGACACAAGGTCTGAAGGATTATCTTGTAGGTCGTCTGGGTGTAGACACTACCTACATGGACGAATTTATTAAGGGTCTGAACGAAGGTGCCAATGCTGGCGACGACAAGAAGAAGGCCGCTTACTATGCTGGTATCCAGATTGGTCAGCAGATTTCTGGCCAGATGGTGAAGGGTATCAACCATGAGTTGTTTGGTGACGACTCTACCAAGACCATCTCGTTGAAGAACTTCATGGCTGGTTTCGTTGCCGGTACTACTGGTAAGGATGGTCTGATGACGATTGACTCTGCATCAATGAAGGCTCAGGAGATGATGCGTAGCATCAAGGCCAAGGTGCTTGAGAAAGAGTTCGGCGCTAACAAGAAGGCTGGTGAGGAGTTCCTCGCTAAGAACGCCAAGGCTGAGGGTATCGTTACCCTGCCCAGCGGTGTACAGTATAAGGTGCTGAAGGAAGGTAACGGTGCCATCCCCAGCGACACCTCACTTGTTAAGGTTAACTACGAGGGTAAGACTTTGGAAGGCAAGGTCTTTGATTCAAGCTACAAGCGCAATCAGCCTACCACTTTCCGTGCCAATCAGGTTATCCCAGGTTGGAAGGATGCTCTGACTCACATGCCCGCAGGTTCTGTATGGGAAGTTTACATTCCTCAGGAGCAGGCTTATGGTGAGCGTCAGCAGGGTACTGACATCAAGCCTTTCTCTATGCTGATCTTCAAGATTGAACTGCTGGAAGTAAATCCTAAGAAGTAATGAAAAAACTGTTCATAGTGGCACTCGCTCTCGTGGCGGGTGCCTCTTTGTCTACTATTCAGGCAGGCAAGAAGACGAAGAAAACTCCTAAGAACGCTATCCAGCTGGTTAGCGGTAGCGACTCGTTGAGCTATACTGCCGGTTACGTGTTGGCTGACATCGTTCGCGACCGTTTCTTGGCAGGTCTGGGCAAGGAAGTCGAGGGTACTGCTGATTCTCTGCAGCTCCGTATGGCCTATCTAGGCTTGTTCGATGCTTTGCAAGGTGATACCACGCTGTTCAAAACCCGTCGTGCTGAGGAATTCCTGAATGGTCGTGTTACTGCTATCCACAAGGCCAAGGAGGAGAAGCTGAAGAAGGTTGGCGAGGATTTCCTGAAGGAGAATGCCCAGAAGGAGGGTGTCATCACGCTCCCCAGCGGTCTCCAGTATAAGGTGCTGAAGGCGGGTAACGGTGCTATTGCCAAGGCTACCGACAAGGTACAGGTGAAGTATGAGGGCCGCCTCATCGACGGTACCGTCTTCGACTCTACCGACAGACATGGTGGCCAGCCTGCTACTTTCTCTCCCAATCAGGTCATCAAAGGTTGGACGGAAGCTCTGTGCATGATGCCAGTAGGCTCTAAGTGGCAGCTCTATATCCCTCAGGATCTGGCCTATGGTGCTCGTGGTGCAGGTAGCGATATTCCTCCCTATAGCACACTGGTCTTCGATGTCGAGGTACTTGACATCGAGGCTCCTCAAGAGGAAAAGGCTGCCGAAGAGGTAAAGTCTGTGGAGGAGGTCAAGCAGGAAGTAAAGCCTGCAGCTTCGGCCAAGAAGAAGAAAACCAAGAAGTAATATATGCAAGAAACAAGACAAAACAAGATAGCCCGTCTGCTCCAGAAAGAACTCTCTCTGATCTTTCAGGAGCAGACGCGTGCCATGCACGGTGTGATGGTCAGCGTGACGCGTACCAAAATCTCGCCCGACTTGAGCATCTGTACGGCCTATCTGAGCATCTTCCCCTCTGAGCGTGGCGAAGAGCTCCTGAAGAATATCACCCGTAACGAGAAGCAGATTCGCTATGAGTTAGGTACCCGCATCCGTCATCAGATGCGCATCGTCCCTGAGCTCCGCTTCTTCATCGACGACTCGTTGGACTATATCGAGCGTATTGACGAACTACTTAAGAAATAGGCTATTAGCTGTTAGCTATTAGCTATTAGCTTTTAGCTGCCAACAGCCAATCGCCAACTGCCAACAGCCAACTGCCAACATGCTCTTCCCGTTTTACATCGCCAAGCGTTACCTCTTCTCCAAGAAGTCGACACACGCCATCAATATCATCAGCGGCATCTCTGTAGTAGGTGTCGCTGTGGCTGCTATGGCGCTGGTCGTCACGCTGTCGGTGTTTAACGGATTCCATGACCTCGTTGCGTCGTTCTTTACCAATATGGATCCGCAGCTGAAGGTTACCCCTGTCAAGGGTAAGACCGCCTTGGCTACAGATCCCATCCTTACCCAGATTCGGCAGTTGCCAGAAGTGGAGGTTGCTACCGAGTGTCTGGAAGATCAGGCACTGGCAGTCTATGGCAATCGCCAGATGATGGTCAAACTGAAAGGAGTACAAGACAATTTCGACTCGCTGACCCATGTCCGCGAGGTGCTGGAGGGCGACGGAGAATTTGAGCTGCATGCCGCAGACATGCACTATGGCATTCCAGGCTTGGGCATTGCCTACCAGTTGGCCTTGGGCTATACCTATCAGGAACCGCTGAAAATCTATGCCCCTCGTCGTGAGGGACAGTTGAACATGGCCAATCCCACTGATGGCTTTGTGGAGGACGAGCTCTACTCGCCAGGTGTCATCTTCTGTATCAAACAGTCGAAATACGACAAACAGTATATCCTGACGTCGCTGGAGTTTACCCGCAACCTGTTTGACCAGCCTGACCGCCTCTCGTCTTTGGAGCTACGCCTACGCCCTGGCAGTGATTTTGAGGCTGTGAAGGAGAAGATGGTGCAGTTGGCAGGTGATCGTTTTCTGGTTCAAGACCGCTACGAGCAGCAAGACGATACCTTCCGCATTATGAAGGTAGAGAAATTGATGGCGTATATCTTCCTGACGTTCATCCTCGTCATTGCCTGCTTTAATATCATCGGTTCCCTGTCGATGCTCATCATCGACAAGCGTAACGATGTCGTTACCCTGCGTAATCTTGGTGCCATCGACCATCAGATTACGCGTATCTTCCTCTTTGAAGGTCGTCTGATATCCTTGATGGGTGCTGTCATAGGCATCCTGCTGGGATTATTGCTCTGCTGGCTACAACAAGAATTTGGTATCGTACGACTGGGTAACAGCGAGGGCTCTTTTGTCGTCGACGCCTATCCCGTGAGTGTCCATCCTTGGGATGTCGTCCTCATTCTCCTGACGGTCATTGCCGTAGGATTCCTTAGCGTATGGTATCCCGTACGCTACTTCTCCCGCAGATTGCTGCGCTAATCGTTAACCGCTAACCATTAACCGTTAACCAAGTACCACATTCTCCACCTCTATATCTTCGTGGAGGAAGATCTGGGCTTGTTCCTTAAACCTTTCTGGATTTTCGGTAGTCAGATAACGGGTCTGACCATTCTTTGTACAGCGCTGCTCCATGTCTGGATGGCGCTGGAAATAGTTTTGTAGCGAACTCGCTACATATTCTCCTTGTGCAATGATACGTATGCCACGAGGCATGTATTTATGAATCTTAGGAAGTAGGAGAGGGTAGTGTGTGCAACCTAAGATAACGGTGTCAATCTGCGGGTCGAGGCGTAGCAGCTGGTCGATGCGCTTCTTGACGAAGTAGTCGGCGCCAGGAGAGTCAGCCTCATTATACTCTACCAATGGTACCCAGAACGGACAGGCAACACCGCTGACCTGAATGTCTGGATAGAGTTTGTGAATCTCCAGATTGTACGACTCACTCTTGATGGTTCCCTCAGTGGCAAAGATGCCTACATGACGGTTGTGTGTCAGCGAGCCGATGACTTCTGCTGTAGGACGAATAACGCCCAAGACTCGACGGTTGGGGTCGAGCTTGGGCAAGTCATTCTGTTGTATGGATCGCAATGCTTTTGCTGAGGCGGTGTTACACCCTAGGATGACGAGATGGCAGCCCATCTCGAAGAGTTTCACCACAGCCTGTCGCGTGAACTCATAGACTACTTCGAACGAACGTGTACCATAAGGTGTGCGTGCGTTGTCGCCTAAGTACAGATAGTCGTACTCAGGAAGCAGCTGACGGATGCCGTGTAGAATCGTTAGTCCGCCATATCCGCTGTCGAAGATGCCGATGGGTCCTGGCTCATTTTTCATCTCTCATCTTTCATTTTTCATCTCTTTGCAGCAGTGCTTTAACTGCTGCAGAGACGTCTTCCCCCATGGCAGGGTTCAGCCAGAGGGTAGCCTTCTCGTCAGTATTCACGATGAAGGCGTAGCCACGCTCACGACCAATGGCGTCAAGCACTTCTGCCAGACGTACACGGATGGGAGCCATTGCTTCCTCTTCGGCCTGACTCAGCAGACGCTGACTCTCCTTCTTGAAGGCGATGTTCTTGTCGAGCATCTCCTGAAGTTCGCTCTGTCGCTTCTGCAGAATCGTCTTCGGGTAGCTCTTCTGCCCGTCTAGGAACTCTTCATACTTCTTGTTGAAGTCGTCCTCTACGCGCTTTTGTTCAGCTTCGTACTTCTGGCGCAGCTCAGCCATGTTGTTCTGCATAGCTGCATATTCCGGCATGGCTTGCAGTGCAGTGGCATAACTCAGATAACCGAATTTCAGGTCGTTCTGTGCCATTGTAGGCATGGCCGCCATCAGTGCCAACAGTACTAAAAGAATTGCTTTTTTCATATAAGGTCTTATTAGATGCCGAGTTTCTTCTTGACATCAGCAGTAACGTCGGTAGACAGGGTTGTGCTGATGTAGGGAATACCACCAGTGACGTCCATGATGTAGACGTAGCCACCAGCCTGGCCGACAGCCTTAATAGCGTCGAGCACCTTGGTGGTGATAGCGTTCATCTTTTCCTGCTGCTCCTTAGCGAGAGCCTGCTGGTTGTCTTGGTAGCTCTGCTGGATCTTTGCGTACATGTCCTGCAGTTCCTGCTGACGGCGCTGCTTGATGTTCTCAGGCAGTGTAGCCTGCTCCTTATCGAAAGCTTCAGCCTTCTTCTGCAGCTCGTCCTGCATACCCTTCAGGTCTGCTTCATACTGCTTGGTGAGAGCTTCAATCTCGGTACGCGCCTTTGCGAACTCAGGCAAAGCCTGGATAACCTCCTGAGAGTTGACGTGTCCGAACTTCTGTTGGGCGTTAGCGGTGGTGAAACCGCAGAGTGCGCAAATAGCGCAGATAATCAATTTCTTCATAGTTTTTTCTAATATTAATTTTTCTTTTTTAATTCTTCATCTTTCATCTCAATTGGAGTATCCCAGCTTCGACAGCACCTCGTTACTGATGTCCACCTTCGGTGATCCGAAGATGATGCCGGTATCGCTGGCACGGTCAAGAATCAGCTGATAGCCGCGCAATTCTGCAATGTCTTTAATGGCATTGTAAACTTCTTCTTGGATGGGGGTCATCAGAGCGGTACGCTTCTTGAAGAGCTCACCCTCCGGACCGAAATAATTCTTCTTCAGGTCGGCAGCCTCTTTCTCTTTAGATACGATGGCATCTTGCTTGGCTTTCTTCTGTTCCTGCGAGAGGAATACTACCTCATTTTGGTAGTTCTTGTAGAGCGTCTGAGCTTCTATCTGTAAAGCCTCCACTTCTGCCTGCCACTTCTTGGAAATCTGGTTCAGCTGTTCGTTAGCACGCTCATAGGCAGGTATGTTCTTAAAGATATAGTCCATATCCACCAGTGCAAACTTCTGTGCCTGCATCGACATCGTCGACGCAAACAGTGCTATTAATGTTATCAGTTTTTTCATTATCGTCTCTTTTTTAAGGGTTTATATCTCTTAGACGTGAAAACTTTTAAAAGGTTTCAAGTTTTTACAACTCTTAACTCTTATCTCTCAGATCTTCTCTATTCACTCTTCACTATTCACTAGCGTAGCGTTTCACTCTTCACTAGGCCATAGGCCGCATTAGAACTCCTGGCCCAGAATGAAGTGGAACTGGCTGCCACCCTGATTAGACGTCGGGTAGGGCTTGTCGAAACCGTAGGCCCAGTCGATACCCATCAGACCCACCATAGGCAGGAAGATACGTACGCCGAGACCAGCAGAACGCTTGATGTCGAAGGGGTTGAAGTTCTTGGTCTCTGTCCATGCGTTACCACCTTCCAGGAAGCCTAGTCCGTAGATGGTTGTATTACCCAACAGGAACGGATAGCGTACCTCCAGTGTAAAGCGGTCATAGGCATAACCCTCGGCGCGATATGGAGTCAGTGATCCATTCTCGTAACCACGCAGACCGATGGTCTCCTCAGCGTAGCTTGAGCTGTAACCACTCATACCGTCACCACCGACGTAGAAGGTCTCAAACGGTGACTTGTTATATTTGTTATAGGAGCCCAGCAGACCCAGTTCTACGCGGGTCATCAGCACCAGACACTTCTGACCTTCTGACAGGGCAGTATAGGTCTTGGTCTTGAACTTCCACTTGTGGTATTCTATCCAACGATACTTATCCTGCAACTCTGCATTGTACTGGTCGATATTCTTCTGGTAAGTCTCTGAAGTAGCCAGATTAGCATAGTCCTTGTTGTTCAACAATGACCAAGGCGGTGTCATGGTGACTGAGAGCATGAACTCTGAACCACGACGTGGGAACAGCTGGTTGTCAGTAGAGGTACGTGACAGCGTTACGCCCAGGTTGATGTTGTTACAGTTACCGTTAGAGATGAGGAAGTAGCTCCAGTCGCGCAGCATATAGCGGGTATATGACAGCTGTGTAGACAACTGGAAGTAGTCATCAGGCCAGCGCAGACGCTTACCCCAACCGACGCTAACACCAAACAGCTTGATATACTTGTCCTCATCCATATAGGATGTGTAGTCGTAGTAGCCGCTGTTGTACGAGCCGTAGCCTCCGTAGTAGTTGTAGTAGTTGTTCATCCATGCCGAGTTACGGTAGGTGCTCGAGATGTCACTCTGCTTGGAGTAGAAGGCACTGATGCTGAAGGCATTAGGACGTTTGCCACCAAACCAGCCCGTAGAATAACCGGTAGATACTGAGCTATAGTAGCTACCATTCGACTGGAACGACAGTGACAACTGCTCGCCGTCACCGATAGGCATGATGCCGCGGTGCATCTTGTTCTTTCCGAAGAGGTTACGCATCGAGAAGTTGTTCAGCTTGATACCGATACGACCGATGATACCCGTCTGTCCCCAACCCAGCGAGAACTCCAGCTGGTCGTTAGACTTCTGTTCCAGTTCCCAGTTGATGTCTACCGTGCCGTCCTCGTAGTTAGGCTTGATGTCGGGGTTCACCTTCTCTGGGTCGAAGAAACCTGTCGTAGAGATTTCTCGTGCTGAACGCTGGATGGCATCTTTCGAGAAGAGGTCACCGGGCTTGGTGCGCAGCTCACGGCGTACCACCTCTTCATATAGGCGGTCGTTACCGTAGATGCGTACATGACTGATATGAGCCTGTGTACCCTCCTGGATGCGCATCTCCAAATCAATGCTATCACCTACGATGTTGACCTCGGTAGGTTCCAGTTGGTAGAACAGGTAACCGTTGTTCCAATAATAGTTACCGACGGCATCTTCGTCTTCTGAAAGGCGCTTCTTCATCAGTTTCTGGTTGTAGATATCACCTTTCTGCATGCCTAACGCTCTGTTCAGGTAGTCGGTAGTTACCACGGTGTTACCCACCCATGTGATGTCGCGGATGTAGTATTGCTCACCCTCATCCACCTTTACATAGACGTTGACGTGCTTCTCGTCCACCGTCCATACGGAGTCTTCCAGAATGGTGGCGTCACGATAGCCCAACTCGTTATACTTTTCTATAAGTGCAGTCTTAGCTTCCTCATAGCGCTCAGGGGTGAACTTCTTGGCCTTGAACATGTTCTTGAACTTGCCAGCCTCATTGATTTTGCCAAAGGCACCCTTCTTGAATATCGAACCGGTAATCTTGCCGAATGACAGCTTGTTATTGCCATCGAAGATAATCTTACGAACCTTCATCTTCGACTTCTTGTCGACGTTGACATCAAGGATAACCTCGTTCTTTCCCGTCACGTCGTCGCGCTGGGTGATGTCTATCTCCGCATTGTTATAGCCCTTGTCGTCGAAGTATTTCTTGGCCAGAATCTTGGCACGGTCTATCATGTTTGGTGTAATCTGACTGCCTTTCATGATGCCCAGCTTGGCCTCCATGTCCTCCTTCTCGCTCTTCTTCAGACCATAGTAATTGATGGTGCTGACACGGGGGCGGGTAGACAGGTGGATGCAGAGATATACCTTGTTGCCAACGATAGAGTCGGCAGTGATAGCGGCATTCGAGAACAGTCCGTGCTTCCAATAGCGCTTGATGGCCTCGGTAATCTCCGTGCCTGGCACGTCAATCACCTGTCCTACAGATAGTCCTGACAATCCTGTCAGTACATAGTCTTCATAGCCTTCAACGCCTTTTACTGCCAGTCCACCAATCTCCATTCGGCGTGGTGTACCGGCATACGAGATGTCTGGGTTAACAATGACATCCTGAGCGCTCGCGGAAATGAAGAATGAAGAATGAAGAATGAAGAATGCTGCGCATAACAACACTCTGTACATTCTACTCTTCTTATCTCTTACATTTCCGCTTAGTATATAAGCGGTAGCAAATTCTTCATTCTTCATTCTTCATTCTTCATTTTGGTTTTCAGCCTCTACTTGTTCTTCCGTCTTGCCATAGCGACGCTGGCGCTTCTGGTAGCTCTCGATGGCTTTGTGCAGCTCTGCCTCGTCAAAGTCGGGCCAGTAGGTGTCGCAGAAGTACAGCTCCGAGTAGGCAATCTGCCACAACAGGTAGTTCGAGATGCGCAGCTCACCGCCTGTACGAATCAGCAGGTCGGGGTCTGGCATGAAGTTGGTAGTCAGATGCTGGCTGATGGTCTCTTCTGTAATGTTCTGTGCTCCTTCCTCGACCAGCTGGCGTACCGCCTCGGTAATCTCCCAGCGGCTGCTATAGCTCAGCGCTACTACCATGGTCATGGCGTCGTTCTTGGCGGTGTGCTCCTCGGTTTCGCGCAGTTTCTGCTGTACGGCATCGGGCAGTCGCTTGACGTCGCCAATGACGCGGAAGCGCACATTGTTCTTCATAAATATCTCGTCTTCCAGCGAACTGAGCACCAAGCCCATCAGGGCTGCTACTTCGTCGGCAGGACGTCCCCAGTTCTCTGTCGAGAACGTATACAGCGTCAGGTATTTGACCCCCAGACGGGTACACTCAGACGTAATACGACGTACCGCCTCTACGCCAGCCTGGTGGCCATAGCTGCGTTCCTTACCTCGTTCGTTGGCCCAGCGACCGTTGCCGTCCATGATGATGGCAATATGCTGGGGGATGTTGTTAGTCTCTATCATTGTGACACGTTTTACATTTCGCCCATAAATCATAAGTCACCGACAGCCGCAGATGACTGTAGCAGTCGGTATTCTTGAAGAGCCCGTGGCTCTTGATGCCATAGGGGTTGGAAACTCCGTCCAGACGGTCGCTGTTGGAGAAGTGCATTGCCCATTCCAGCGCTATATTCACGCGGTCGGCGGCTTTATACTTCACGCCAAAGCCCAGCGGCATATTCATCGCCAGCTGTGTCTTGTCTGTCTTGTAGACGGTCGCTCCCAGTCCTAAAAATATATAAGGTGTGAGCCGTTGGGCTCCACGATATTCCATTCCCGTTCCGTAAGGCCAGAAGTTGTATTCCAGCCGCAGGCCCACGTCACCTACATTCTTGCTGAAGTCGTAGCCCTGCCATTCTGTTGGCACGTATGACGTCACGTCTTTGGCCGCACCTTTCAGCTTCATGTAGCTGATGTTCATAGCCATTGCCACACGGGGGTTGAACTTGTACTTCCCCAGAAGTGAGAACGCGGCCTGTGGGTTCTTGAAGATGTTGCCGTTGAAGTCGCCCTCATACGATGCCATACCAATACCCGCACCGATCTCCAATCGGTATTCCGGCTCTGTCTGCGCCACTGCGTGACTAACGAATAGTGAACAGTGAATAGTGAATAGTATCGCTACTACGTATAACCGTTTCTTCATGACACTTTTCAATTATCACTATTCGTTATTCATTCTTCATTCTTCACTCTTCACTCTTCACTAGCGAAGCGCTACTCTCCCCACGCTACTCTGTTCAGTTGTCCACGCCATACCTCTCCAGTACCGGCACAGACAATCCAGATATAGTTGCCGTCGGTTGCTGCCGAAAAACTGGTGGCGGCGCTGTTGAAGGTGGCATTGCCATCTGTCGGCGGCATGGTGTAGCCCGTCTCTTTCTTCCAGGTGATGCCGTTGTCACGGCTCTTATAGATATTCCTTAGTGGGTCTATCGTTGTGTCGTTCAGTCCCTTGCCACCGAAGGCCAGCAGTACGTTGTCATACCATACCACCTGGATATTCTCCAGTGCAGGCATCTCGTAGCGGTGGTCGTTGGCACGGTCCAAGTAGGTCCATTTGCGAATCCATTCAGGGTAGTCATCCTTGCCTTCTATCAAGGTGGTGAGGTATTCTACCAGCAGACTCGATACTCCTGATTCGCTGTAGTCTGCGATGCGGCGCCACACTCTGCTGTTCCATTTGTCATCCGTTTTCTGGTTGCCAGCCATCAGTACGTAGTCGGTGCTGTCCGACATATTCATCGGGTATGATACGATGGTGAAGTCCTGTGTGGGTAGGGCGTCGAAACTGCTCTGCGTCTCGTCAGTGGCTTCTATCCAGATGGGCAGCTGGTCGTCGCAGTATTTGGTGATTAACTTGCCGTCGGTAGTCAGCGCATACACCTCCGAAGTGCTGGCTCCCAGCAGTCCCTCCAGAGTGATGCCATCCGGCAGTTTGCTCTCGTCCTGATTCCATGTTATCGCATCATATGAGCGATACATGGTCGTGCCGTCTGTGATATAGAGTGAGTCCTCGTTGGCTACGGCATTTTGCCATGCGTCGGCATTGACCAGGGTGGGCAGCGTGACGGGATTCCATGCAGCACCATCCTCAGTGTAGTAGGCCTTTGTCGTTCCTCCCTCGTTGCCAAAGACGTAGATGTGACCATTGAAGGCGAGGGTGCGGAGTCCTGTCATCACAGGGATGCTGGCCATCTTCTTCCAGACGAAAGCCTCGGGATTCTCCTTGTGTACATTGACCTTGACGATATAGTCGGTATAGCCATTGCCGCTGCTGGAGACGACACGGAAGGTGCGTGGGGTAGAGAAATCAATGCTGTCAGTACCCGTATAGTAGGTCATGTAAGTACCATCAGTGCTGACAATGAAGGGAGCGCTGTTGTAGACCGTTGACATGGAGCACACAACGTGTGTGATATCAGTGCCAAGAGGCAGCGAGTCAGTATTGTAGATGATGCGGTTGATCTGGTCTACGTGGAAGAGGTAATCGCTACCTTTGTAGGTGCTCTTCACACCGTTCACATAACGGTTCATCGTACCCAGTGTGAACGATACCATGGCGGCATCGTCATAGAGCGTTGTCGTACTGTCATCTGTTGAGGAACATGCTGCCAGACCTAAGAGTGTGGCTATCAACAGGTATGTTGTCTTGAGTTGTTTCATTAAATAATGAGTCTTTTTTCCAAAATTCCGTGCAAAGTTACGCACATTTCCCGAAATTTGAGCATTTTTCTACCTTTTATTAAGTTAAATATATCATAATAGTAGATATTTTATGTTTTATAAACAAAAAAAGAGCACGGTATGAATCACTCACTCCGTGCTCTATCCATTAACGCATGTCGGTATGGACCAGCGTGATAACGCTTAAGATAGTGGCAAACGCCACCAAGGCCAGCAACAGCGTTGTTTGAAAATCTAATAACATAATCTTTACCTTAAAAACAATTTAACTACTAACCTAATGAAAAACAACTACAATCATCTCGATTGCGAGCGCAAAGGTACGAAGAAACATTAAAGATGAAAGATTAAATAGTAAATAATTTCTGTATATCGATGCCTTTTTGACCTATATCAAAAATGGCCGCACCCTTTATTGGGTTCATGGTTCATGGTTCAGGGTTCAGGGTTCATGGTTCATGGTTCAGGGTTCATGGTTCAGGGTTCAGGGTTCATGGTTTTCATTAAGCATTAAGCATTATGCATTAAGCATTATTTATTGTTTCCCTTTTTTAAGGACGATCTTCTGGCTATAAGCGTTGCTGACGGTACTGAAGAACTCGGCAAGCTGTGGAAACAGCGATTTGTCGAAGGTGCCAGAGCGTTTCAATAGGCGATTCTTGACGTGAATGGTGTTGCCCACAACCTGTAGCGTAGAGGAGAACGTGGCAAAGGGGTACTCCATGCTGACATCCTTGGGACGGGCCTCAATGACGTAGCCCTCGGGAATGGTCAGCGTGATATCGTCTTCATCCAGATAGCCATGATTCATCCAGATATCCTCCTGACGCCCATCGCTGCTTTGGGGAACGGTATATCCCTGATGAATAGGGCAGACGGGCACAAAGAGGCGCTGTCCGGTCTGGGTGGCATACTTGTTACTTCTGACCTTGGCGTCGAGAGTTATCTGGGCTGCTGAAGGTACCTGACTGACCTTCAGCATGTTGACCTCTGCCTGTGGTACATGAACCATACGCAAGAAGACTTTCTGACGATCCTTCTCGTCCATCTTCAGTAAGGGGATATGGTCTTCATACTGCTGGTTGAAGGTATGCTGACAGACAGTCATGTCTGCCGCTCCCTCGGCATTCATATCAATGGTGATGGAGGTGCGCATCAGATTGGTGCTGTCTGCATAGACGGGCAGTCGCACCAGTCGGCCGCCTTGTTCGCTGACCTCTATGGCATCATGTCCGGCAATATCGTCATGCACATAGCCCAGAGGCAGTTGTGGATTGGTACACTCCAGCCATAGCGTGTCATTGGCGAGGGGAACCTGCAGAATGACGTGATTCATCTGTCCTACGCTGGCAAAGTCGGGCATGAAGCGCCGATTGTCTGTGCTGATGGTCGTATAGTTCGAAGCGATGCCCACCTCTTTCAGCATGGCTCGCATGTAGTTTGACAATCCTTTACAGTCGCCATAGCCACTCTTGCTGACGCTGGCTGCTGGAGCTGGCTTCTGTCCGCCAATGCCCAAGAGGATAGCCACATAGCGGGTGGTCTTCTCCAGGCGTTTATAGAGTGCCTCCACCTTCTCGCGGTCAGTCTTCATGGTGTCTGTCAGTTGGTGCAGTTCTCTGCGGACAGCATCAGGCAGCACATCCTGCCCCTGGATGAGGCTATATTCCCAACGACCGTAGTCCGCCCATGAGCCAAGACTTCCCCGGGTACCATAATAGACAAAGTCGGTAGGTGCAAACCATGCCATCGGCATCCTTTCACGGAACGGACGACTATACGTTTCTTGCTTTATGATGGGCATGTCGCTCACTTCGAGGGTCAATAGCTGTGTGGTGGACGAGAGGTCGCTGACCGTGACCTCCTTGTCGATATGTTGCAAGGCATAGCGGACATTCATGCTCTTGGGTGCCTTCAGCCGATAGGAGGCCTTCTTGACGCTGATGTCGTAGTCGGTCTGCGGACAGAAGCGAGGAAACTCTATCAGATTGTCACGACTTTCGATGGTCCACTCGTAGCTGATGGTAATAGGGTAGACGGGTGGTGTATAGTCCAGAAACATCCTATAGTCATCAATGGCCAGATAGGGCGAGTATTCTGTCTTTTGCAACTCGCTCTCTTTCAGCTTCCTGATGACACGTCCCGTAGCGTCGCTAACCACACCCTTGAAGCCGGTCAACTTGTCGTTCTTGCTACAGGAACATACAAAGGTTGCCAAGCTGGCTCCTTGTTCGCTGAGGATGGTTGTCACTTCCCTGAAGTGTTGGACAACATGGGTGGGACTCATACATTCCACGTCTACCACACTCTCTTCAATGACAGCCTTCTGGGCGTCGGCGACAGAGAGCGTCAGCAGCGTGTAGACCAATAACGGCAGCCGTTTTCTCATCATGGTATGCTATTGTTGAGCTGTTTTTGTCAGTGTGATGATGTTCTTGCAGTTTTCTACCAACTTCTCCATGAAAGCCTTCAGGTCTTGATACTGCTGTTGGGTGAAGAACGTGCGATTGATGTTCAGCTTGTAGAGTACTGACAGTTGGTTGCCGTTCTGAGCACATCTGATGGTGGCGTTGATTCCGTCGAACTTCAACACGATAGGCTTGGCAGCCTCCTCCAGTTTCCAACCTTCGGGTAGGTTCATTACTACGTTGATGGTCTCCAACTGCTTATAGGGCAGTTCCACGGGCAGGTTACGTGTCTCTGCCGTAAATGGATTCTTGCTGATAGGAGCTACCACCAATGGGTTTAGATATATGATGCCGTCGGCTGTCGAACACTGCTTCGTGAAGGTAATGGTTTCGTGCAGGTTGGGCGAGAAGTCGTGGCGTCCCTGCAACTGGTAGTCGCTGATGGTGAAGTCGTTATCTTCCTGCATCTGGTGAATCAGTTCTGTGCTGTCCTTGGCTGTGCGCCAACGCTTACGCAGAGTGGCGGCAGCCTCGCCAGATAGGGCATTCGCCATGGTACCGCTGAGTTGACCGTCTTCAGTAAGTGTGGCTTGAATGATGCTACGTGTTGTTCCTTGTGCTATCGCCTGCAGATTGACCCAACCGCCCAGTTGGCTCTTTCCTTTTCTGATGAGACGGGCACGTTCTACCGACAGACAGGCGGGAAGCACGTTCAGATAACCGTCTTCTGCAGAACTGTCGAAGAAGGCTGTTGTAGAGTCGTTCAGCTCTACAGCAACGACGAAGGTCGACAGGTACTTCAGACTGGCGTGTGATAGAGGCAGACGGCCATGGTTGCGAAGACGCAGCACGACAGGCTCTGCCTCGATGCCTGCATCGTGCAGCATGTTAATCAGCAGAAAGTTCATGTCGGCATTCGTACCCGTACCTTCCTTCAGTACCTTACTGCCTGACTTAGCCCAGAAGGCATAGTCGCCATTCCATCTGACACGCTGGCGCAGCAATTTCCAGGTGGCATCGAAACGCTTCTGCTTATCGGCTATCTGTGGGATTCCTGCTGCTGTCATCTCGTCCTTCAGTGGACTGCTCTTCTTGATGCGTCCACCAAACTCCTCATCATCAAACAGGGTCTCGTCAATGGTCTCCCATTTTACGGAATAGTCTTTGTAGACGTAGCCGGGAATCGTAACGCTCTGCAACTCGTGCGTTACCTTGCATCCATAGTCTGCTGCACACCAGATATAGTCGTCGGCTTTCAGGGCCGGCAGGTTGTGACCTATAAAGATGTTCGTCTCTGTATTGATGATGTCATCGCCTATGGTCATCGAGGCAAACTCCTGTTTCTTCTCCAAATGGCTCATCCCCGTCTCATCCAGATGGAAATTCAGCCACTCGGGTATCATCACAGAATATTTCGTATAGACTACGGGAATGCTAGTCTGGGCGTACCAGTCGCGCAATTGGAAATAGAAGTCGCTTTCCAGTCGGTATTCATATTCAATGACCGTACCCACACGTACCTGTGGAACGCTGAACTTAATCAACTTCTCCGTCTTGTCAATCTGTTCTTCATGGATCATAGAACTCTCCATCTTGGTCTTCACCACCTTGCCATTCTCCATATTGTAGGCAACGGCCTTTAGACCTCTCACCGTTTCTGGTACAGAACTGCTACTACTGAGTCTGACGCCAATCTCGTGGTCAGCCACATGCTTACCCTCGGGTTTCAACACCTTCAAACGGCATTTTACTTTGTTAATAACGCGGAAATCACCATTGATGAAGTCGTAATACACATCTACATCACGAAACAGTTCCACGGCATCAGCATCTTTGTCTGCTGCATATTCCGTCATCGTAAGCTCTTGTTGTGTGGGCTTGCCCCATTTCAGATTAGGTTCAATTGTCGTCTGTGCAGAAACGGTCATTGCCAGCCAACAGCACAGCACAAGAAGATAGTTTTTCATTATTCTATAGGATTGTGTGTTTTTGTTTCAGCGTGCAAAGGTACAATATTATAATCATATAGACAAAGAATTGTACAAAGATTTTATAATATATTCAAGTTTCGCATGTTTCACATGCTCCACTTTTCTTGGGGCAAGGGGCATGGAGCAGGGGGCAAGAGGTTAGTCATTCCCCTTCTATGCCGCTTCATCCCTCCGTTTTCTACGTTTATCATCTATTCTCTTGCCCCTTGCTCCTTGCCCCTTACGAGACTGAGCAAGCAGGGCTTGCAACTCAACCGATTGGCTGAGTATATTGCATCACTCTGAAACGCATATTTTAATAAAAAATGGCCGCACCTTTCGGCGCAGCCATTATTATCGGTAGTTCACAATAACTATGAACTATGAACTCTTAACTATGAACTGGTTTAGAGCTTTGGACCTGCAGCGACCAAAGCCTTACCAGCCTCATTACCCTCGTACTTCTTGAAGTTCTTGATGAAGCGGGCAGCCAGATCCTTAGCCTTCTCCTCCCACTGAGCAGCGTCAGCGTAAGTGTCGCGAGGATCGAGGATGTTGGTGTCTACGCCCTCAAGCTGTGTGGGAACCTCGAAGTCGAAGTAAGGAATCTTCTTGGTAGGAGCCTTCAGGATGGCACCGCCCAGGATAGCGTCAATGATACCACGAGTGTCGCGGATAGAGATACGCTTGCCAGTACCGTTCCAACCAGTGTTTACGAGGTATGCCTTAGCACCGCTCTTCTCCATCTTCTTAACGAGCTCCTCAGCATACTTGGTGGGGTGCAGCTCGAGGAATGCCTGACCGAAGCAAGCAGAGAAGGTAGGAGTAGGCTCAGTGATGCCACGCTCTGTACCAGCCAGCTTAGCGGTGAAACCAGACAGGAAGTAGTACTTGGTCTGCTCAGGAGTCAGGATAGATACTGGGGGCAGTACACCGAATGCGTCAGCGCTCAGGAAGATTACGTTCTTAGCGTCAGGACCAGCACTCTTGCCGTTTACCTTCTTGGCAATCTTCTCGATGTGGTCGATAGGATATGATACACGAGTGTTCTCAGTTACGCTCTTGTCAGCGAAGTCGATCTTGCCTTCTGCGTCAACAGTTACGTTCTCGAGCAGAGCGTTGCGACGGATAGCGTTGTAGATGTCGGGCTCAGACTCCTTGTCGAGGTTGATAACCTTAGCGTAGCAACCACCCTCGAGGTTGAATACGCCCTCGTCGTCCCATCCGTGCTCGTCGTCACCAATCAGCAGACGCTTAGGATCGGTAGACAGCGTGGTCTTACCTGTACCAGACAGACCGAAGAAGATAGCGGTGTTCTTACCCTCCATGTCAGTGTTAGCAGAGCAGTGCATAGAAGCGATACCCTGCAGAGGCAGATAGTAGTTCTGCATAGAGAACATACCCTTCTTCATCTCACCACCGTACCAGGTGTTGATGATGCACTGCTCACGAGAAGTAGTGTTGAAGGCTACACAAGTCTCTGAGTTCAGACCCAGCTCCTTGTAGTTCTCAACCTTAGCCTTAGAAGCGTTATAGATCACGAAGTTAGGCTTGAAGTTCTCCAGCTCCTCAGCGGTGGGCTGAATGAACATGTTCTTAACGAAGTGAGCCTGCCAAGCAACCTCAACGATGAAGCGAACAGCCAGACGGGTAGCCTCGTTAGCACCACAGAAAGCATCAACTACGTACAGCTCCTTGTTGCAGAGCTCCTTGATAGCGATCTCCTTAACCTTTGCCCAAACCTCCTCGCTCATGGGGTGGTTGTCGTTCTTGTACTCCTCGGTAGTCCACCATACCTTGTCCTGGCTCTGTGCATCCTTCACGATGTACTTGTCCTTAGGAGAACGACCAGTGTAGATACCAGTCATTACGTTTACAGCGTTGAGCTCGGTGTTCTGACCCTTGTCGAAACCAGTCAGACCAGCCTTTGTCTCCTCCTCGAAGAGGAACTCATACGATGGGTTGTGTGCGATCACCTTTGAACCGGTGATGCCATACTGAGTTAAATCTAACTTTGCCATAATTGTTTTAACTGTTTATTTAGTGAATTTTACTATTACCTATTTTGCGTTTTGCATTTGCGGATGCAAAGTTACACATTATAATTGAGAATTGATAATTGAGAATTGAGATTTTTGCTTTTTTCATGCTTTTTTGCGTTAAAGTATATAAAAAACTGTGTGCGTGCAACATTTTTGCCAACTCTGTGTTACATTTTCAATTATATGTCGTATCTTTGCAGTCATAAAAACCAGATAATTATGCAAGTAATCAATTTCTCAGAGCAGAACAGCGTGATGAACCATTATATGGCTGAGTTGCGCGACAAGAAGTATCAGCAGAATCGTCTGCTGTTCCGTAATAACATCAAGCGTATCGGTCAGCTGATGGCTTATGAACTGTCGAAGACGCTGACCTATAAGCCCAAGACCGTCACCACACCGTTGGGCACCCTCGATATTCCTCTGACCAAGCAGGAGGATATCGTGCTGGCTACCGTGCTGCGTGCCGGACTGCCTTTCCACGAGGGTTTTCTGGAGATGTTCGACAACGTAGATAACGGCTTTGTCTCTGCCTTCCGCATGTATATCAACCGCGAACATACGGAGGTAGGTATCCATACGGAGTATATTGCTGCGCAGAGTGCTAAGAACAAGACGCTCATCATCGTTGATCCTATGCTGGCAACGGGTGGCTCGCTGGCTGCCGCCATCGAGAGCTTGATGGAAGCAGGCAAGCCCAAGAAGATTCACGTCTGCTGCGTCATCGCTGCTCCTGAGGGTATCGAGGTCGTCAAGCAGGCTCTGCCTGAGGACAGCACCATCTGGTGTGCCGCTATCGACCAAGGCATGAACGAGCACAAATACATTGTTCCCGGCTTCGGCGACTGTGGCGACCTCTGCTATGGCGAGAAACTCAACAGCTTCCGTAAGCAGGCTGATAAGGAACGTTCCAAGAAGTAAAAGACGGTATTGGCATTTATATAGTGAAAAATGCCTTCACATTCACGCCTAACGTTCATTTATACAGAGCGTTAGGCGTGAACCCTATTTTTAGAGGGCAACTAGGCGGTAGGCATTTCCTCGTCGGGTGTGGCGAGGCGTAAGTCCCATGTTGACGAGTCGCTGACCGAGGGTGCTGGGCGAGAGGTGGCGCACCACATGGTGGTCTTGAGCGGACAATTTGTTGAGCACCTCTTCGGCAGTAATCAGTTCGCCTTCCTTATTATTGCGGGGTACACGGAAGAAGGTGGAGAAGAGCGTTTCCACATCGTCCTTCACTGTGTAGCGCTGGTTACGACGTTGCATCTCGCGCTCCTGAGCCTTGGTAAAGTAAGTAGGCAGACCCGCCTCGACCTCATGGATCATCTGGGCATAGAGTTGTACATAATCGATACCACCCGTACGAATCATCTCTTTGGGTTCGAGAATCAGGAAACGGCGCGAACCTGTATGGTCATAGAGCAGCTGGCGCGAGTTGCTGGTGCCCACGAAGGAGGCGATGCGCGGCAGACGGTTGAAGTTCTTCTTGTACGACCCGATGAACGAGGGTTTCATGGTCTGCATCAGCGTCTTTAGCTCAGGCATCTTCTTAGGATTCTCCTTGTCGAACTCGTCGATGTTGACGATGGCGAATTCCACCAGCTTGCGTTGGGCATTGCCCTTTGCCGACAGTGAGAAGTCGTCGGTATAGTAGTCGCGCAACTCGGGAGGTAGCAATTCGCGCACAAAGGTACTCTTGTGCAACCCCTGTTGTGGACTGACCAGCAAGAGCATGACGGCATTGGCATGCTCGGTGTCGTAGCCGAGCCACTGGCTGACAACGGCTCGCAGCCAGATGCGACCCATCTCGCGACAGTAGCGGTAGGGTGATATGCGACCGAACAAATCTTCTGTCCTATCCACACCGTCCCACTTTCCTCTAACCGTGTCAAGCCACTGACGCACAGGATGATAGTCCTGGGCGAAGTCGGAGCGCAACCAGTGCTTGATGCGGCTGTCCAGACAGAAGATGTTGGCCTCTTCAATGCCACAAGCGATGGTGTTAAAGCCTCGCTCGTCGAGTGGACGCCATTGATCGTCAGCCAATCGGTGCTCCTCATTTTTCTTGAGGCGGAACTCGTAGACATCGGTAATCACATTGTGACGCACCTCGAAGGTGTCGGCCACAAACTGTTTCATCTCGCGAACAGGCATCAGAAAGTACTGTTTGCGCTGTTCATAGTTCTTGGTAAGGGTATCTGTTGTTTCCATGATCTGTGTTTCAAATATAAATCAAAATAAATGTTAATTACTCCTGTTTTGAGCACTGCAAAATTAGAAAATATTATTGACATAAGCAAGAAAGTCCATCGACAAAATTGCTTGATTTTCAATACCTTCCGTATTAGTTGTTCTTACCTCCCAAGACAGCAAAAGTTACCGTCCGTAATAGGCTGACACGTTTCGTCCGACAACCGTCGGACATTCATTCCATGACCGTCAGAAAAGTATCCCACGACCGTCGCATTATTTCGCGTAGCAGAGAACGGTGGGGGTATGCTTGTCTGTTGGTCGGAATGTACTACCTTTGCAGCCAGTAACAACAATATAAACACCTCAAAAAGACCATCACAATGAAGAAAGTCAATCCTATTCTCTACGACGTATATGCCACTCCCAATCCAGACAAGGAAGGAGAGCAGCTATACCACCCTCGCATATTCAAACACGGGAACCATATGAATGACGATGAGCTGAAAGAGTATCTTCAGCGTAACACGCGCGTCAACTCGTCACAGTTCGTTGGCATGATAGAAGCGCTGGTGGAAGAAATACCCCAGCAGCTACTGCTCAACAAGTATGTGCACATCCGCGGCATGGGTACGTTCTATCTGAAAATAGGTATTCGCCCGCGTAAAGATAAGGATGGTCAGCGATACATACCCAAATTTACCGACCCAAAGAGCATTACGTCAAACGACATGCGGGTGGAGGGCATCGGATTCCGCGCTGATCCCAAATGGAACCGTGTGGTCATGGGTACCAATCAAAAATTCGAACGCCTAGAGCAGCGTCATCAGGCAAATATCAGCAAAAGCCAGCTGCTGCTATATCTTGACGACAAGATGACAGAACAGGGATTCGTGACCGTGCGCGACTTGATATACGATATGCAAACCACCAAATACCATGCCCGCAAACTCCTTGAGGAATTGTCCACCGGCAACCAACCCAAACTATATCGTGTCAAGGCTGGCCACACCTTCCTCTATAAACGTTATGGCAAATAGCGATAAAAATAGGGTTCACGCCTAACGCTCAGCTGTACAGAGCGTTAGGCGTGAATGTGAAGGTGTTTTTCTGGTAAAAACCTCTTAGAGAGCATTCCCTTTCTTTTAGATCTCCAGCAATAGCGTCTTGCCGATAGCCTCTATATGCTGAGGTCTTACGCCGCAGTCTTTTGCGGTGTTGCTCCATGATGCGACGGATGAACGCACCTCTTCAATGAGGTGGTTGGCGTCGCGTATGCCGATGTTTGCTGCTACGGCCAACAGATCCTCTCGCGTGAAGTTCTCGGTTTTGCTGTTCAGTGACAGCTGATGACGGCTGGTCCATCGCCCGACAGGGTTGTAAGAGAAGCATAGGTCGTAGGCAGGTGCAAACGACCAGTGTCCCGTCTTGTCCATCAAGAATGAGAAGTTCTTGGTGTGGTCATCGTGATTACGCGCTATGACGTTGAATACCATCCGACGATACAGCTGTTCGAAGTCTTTGTAGTTCAGCCCTAATCGGCGTAACACGCCAAACAGCTCTTCGTAGGAATGACGCACGTCTCTGTCCATGTGGGCGATGCCTGCTGCTGTCTGCATGTGGATTTTCTCTCCTGTCGCCGTGCGGTCGAAGCGTCGCGTCATGAAATGGTGACAATCTCCTTCTGACAACAGACGACACTCCGACATTTTGATGCCGCAAGCTGTTGCCATCTTGTAATAGGCGTATTCTATGTTTCCGATGCCTTGTGGATTGTCTGTTATTTCCTGATGTTCGCTATAGGTTCCACCATCGAACTTCAACAACCAATAGGAGTAGCCGTCAGGCGCAGGAACTTGTCCAGAGCGCACCTCTCCTGTCTCTTCGTTATAGGCAATAATGGCCTTTGGCTTTGCACCGCCAGCCGAAGTTCCTACTTTCAGAATGTCGAGAATAGACTTGTCGTTTTGTCGGATCAGCTCTTGGAATCTACTCCGTTCCTTATAGATAGAGTCTGAGAGCGCCATCAGTTCACGGATATAGATTTCGGTCGATTCGTTTACTCCTTCAACGTGGGCAGCAGGAACAAATTCTAATGCCCCCATGGCACGTTTGCCGACGTAGCACAGTCGGTCGAGCGGGGTAATCATCTCCTCTGTCTTGCCTTGTTGGGCAAACCATTCTGTGATAAGTTGACTACCGAACTTGTCGGGCAGTGCGTCAGCAATCAAGCCAGGAAGACCGCTGAAACACTTTGTCCTGGCATGGGTGGGGAATGAAATGGCGCCACGCGTTCTGTTCAAAGGCATCGTTAAAGGTGCCACGTCCAATCCTGACCTGCGAAAACGGTCATCAAACTGGAAATCAGCATAGCCTCTTACGTTGTCCCACGACATGGCACCCACCAGGTTGTCCCACAGATATATTTGTATAACAGGAATCTCCTCCATTATCATTCCTTTTTAGTTCTTACTCGTTTTACTTGTTTTCCCTGCATTCTCAATAGTTCCATTGGTGAGGGTTTATGCTCTGGCACTAGCATGTCGAGGTTTTCTAACAGCCCGAGCGTTCTCATGACGCTGATGAGTAGCGAGAGCGAAACAGTTTGCCCACTTTCAATCTTGGCAATTGTGCTTACGCCAACACCCGATTCTGTAGCCAACTCCTGTTGCTTCATCTCTCTGGAAATACGATAGGCTTTCAGCCTTGTACCGAGTTTCTTGAGTATGGCGGTATCACTGAGTTCTGTCCACATATTGTTGTACATTCTTTGTTTTGACTGCAAAGATACAAATAAAATGCGTAAATGCAAAGATAAAATGCGATTATTTTATATAAATATTGCATTTGCAACGATTAAACCGCCGCAAATGCAATAATCTTTTTTTTTTCCAGTCCTGTTATTCTTCGCTCTTCTCCGCGTGTTCGTTCATGTATTCGCGCGGCGACATGCCGTACATCTTCTTGAAGACGGTGGAGAAGGAGGCGGCATTGCTGAAGCCGCAGGCATACATCACTTCCGAGACGTTCATGTCGGCAGAGGCGAGTAGGGAGGCGGCCTTTTTCATGCGGATGTTGCGGATGAAGTCGTGGGGCGTCTGACCTGTCAGCTCTTTCATCTTACGATGTAGGTGTACACGGCTGATGCCTACCTCGTCGGCAATCTTGTCAACGTTGAGGTCGGCATTGTTCAGGTTGTGGTTGATGGCTTGCATGACGCGTTCCAGCAGCTTCTCGTCGGGTGACTTCACCTTGATGTCGTCCACCAGTTCCTCCAATTGGTCGTTGCGGCCGAACTTCAGCTGTAGCGTATGGTGTGAGTGGATGAGGTTGTCGATGGTGCGACGTAGAATGTCCATATTGAAAGGCTTCACGATATAGGCGTCGGCACCCATCTCCAGGCCCTCCAGCTGGTCTTCCTCGCGGCTCTTAGCGGTCAGCAGGACAACGGGAATATGGCTGGTGGCGTTGTTTGTCTTGATCTTTGAGCAGAGCGTGGTACCGTCCATTTCCGGCATCATAATGTCGGAGATAACCAGGTCGGGCATCTGCTTCAGTACGGCAGCCAGACCCTTCTTGCCGTTCTCGCATCCCGTGATGTCGTAGTTTTCGGATAGGGCCTCTGTGAGGTAGTCGCGAATCTCGCTATCGTCCTCAACGATAACGACTTTCTGGCGCTTGCCAATCTTGGGCAGGTCGGCGCTGGCGACAACCTCTTCTCCCTGTTGCTGCTCTTCTTCTGCCGCATCGATGATACTCTCGGTAACAGCTTCTTCCTCGGCCTCGTCGATCACCATCTCCTCTGGTGTCAGATGCTCGTTGCCCAGCGGTATGGTCACGATGAACTCACAGCCAGGTCCGGCGGCATTGTTGTGTGCCTCGATGGTGCCGTGGTGCAGCTCTACCAGCGAGCGTGTCAAGTCCAGTCCGATACCCGTTCCGATGTTGCGGTCGTTGGCGCTCGACGGTGACTGATAGAAGCGTTCGAAGATGCGTTCCAACTTGTCTTCTGGTATCTTTTCACCATTGTCGAAGATGCTGATGGTGGCTTCTTTCTCGTTGGCAATCAGTCGAATACGTATCTCACCGCCAGTTGGCGTGAACTTAAAGGCATTCGACAGGATGTTGATGATAATCTTGTCGAAGTTGCCTCGGTCTATCCATGCCATGATGCGCTCTTCGTCGCAGTCGAAATGGAACAGGACGTTCTTGTTCTTTGCCTGCTGGGCAAACAGCGTATAGATGTCGTTGATAAAGCTCACCAGGTTCGTCTCGCGCATGTGCATCTGCATCTGACCCTTGTCAATCTTCCTGAGGTCCATCATCTGGTTGATGAGGCCCAGGATACGCTCGGCATTGCGGCGGATGGTCTCGTAGACGCCGCGGCGATGCGGGTCGTCGTCCTGTTTGATGAGTGACTGCAGGGGAGCTACAATCAGCGTCATAGGCGTGCGGATCTCATGACTGATGTTCATGAAGAAGCGCAGCTTGGCGTCAGCCATCTCCTCCGCGTGGATGTGCTGCTGCAAGCGCAGGTTGTCCTGTTCCTTGCGGTGGCGTCGCTGGCGATATTGCAAGAAGAGCACCACCAATATTATTATATATATAAGGTACGCAAAAGACGTTCTGTACCACGGTGCGTGGATGATGACCTCGAAACAGCGCTCTGGTGTGGGAATGCCGTTCTGCTCGGCCACCACGCAGAAGTTGTAGTTGCCCGGCTGCATGTGGCTGAAGGTAATCTCGTTGACGCCTGGCGGCATGCGCACCCAGTCTTCCTTGTTGATGCGGTAGCAGTAGACGATATGCTCGGGGTTGTCGTAGGTCAGCGTCGACAGCTGTACGGCAAAGGTGTTGTCGCTGCTGCTGAGTACAAAGCGGTTGGAGGCGATGATGGTGGTGTCCGTTACCTGCCAGACACCCGACATGGTTCCGCGGTTGACGGGCTCGCCATTGACGGTAAAGCCTGTCAGTTTTACGTCCGCCTTCCAGGCACGTTCGCGTACGTCGGCGGGGTTGAACCACGTCACACCGCCCAGTCCGGCGAAGACGAGGTAGCCCGTAGGTGATGCCCACGAGGCACCGTCGCTGAACTCGTTCGACTGCAGTCCGTTGTCCACGAAGAAGTTGTTGGTCTTGCCCGTCTTGGGATTCAGACAGCATAGTCCGTGGTCGGTACCTATCCAGAGGCGTCCCGCCTTGTCTTGTTCTATCGATGCGATGCCGTTGTCAGCCAGTCCACTCTCGATGGCCAGGCGTTTCAGCTGGCGCTGCTGCAGATTGTAACAGATTAAGCCGTCGTTGGTACCGATGTACAGCACACCATCGAATTCACGGGCGATACGTGCCGCTGTACCATAGGCCAGACAGTTCTCTCCGAAGGTGCTGACCCAGTTCTCTTTCTCGATATCCAGGGCGCAGACACCCATGGTGGTGGCTACGTAGATGCGCTTGCCGTCGGGCGAGAGAGAAAGCTGAGAGAGATAATCGTTGGTGATGCTGTTGATCTTGCGGTCATCAGGCGCCTTCTTATGCTGCACGTAGGCCTTGACGGCTCCACTCTCATGGTCTATGCGCAGCAGACCATTGCCCATGGTGGCGAGCCATATATCTCCTTTCAGGTCACAGATGACGTCGAAGATGCTGACGTCAGCGCCTTGTGGCAGTGGGAAAGGATGGTAGGTCAGCGTTTTGCGGTCAATCCATCCGCAGCCTTCCCTGAAACTGCCTATCCAGATATTACCTTTCTTGTCTTCACACGAACCCAGCACTGTGGCGGGGAAGTTCTCCTTGAAGTGCTTAACCATTTGGAAGTTCTCGTCCTGTACATATAGTCCGTCTCGGTCGGTACCTGTCCAGCGCCATCCTTGATGGTCGCCTGTGACAGCGGTCATACAGGCATTACCCAACACGTTGCGAGAGCCCAACTTCGGACCCATATAGCCAAAGCCCATCGTGTGGCCAGGGTGCATATAGATGCCCTTCTGCAGTAGACCCAGCCAGACGTTGCTGTTCTGGTCCTCACAGATGGAGTAGACCTTGGCGGTGCTCAGGTCTACCTCACGGCTGTAGTAAGGATTGTCTACCAATCGCCCGTTCTGTGGGTTGTAGATGCCCACGCCCATGCCGTCATAACCTAGCATGAGGTGACCGCGACGGTTGAAATAGAGTACGGAGATATGCTTGTTACCTGTACTTTCTATATGTATAGGTGTATCGCCCTCCAGTCGGAAGAGTCCGTGGTTGGCGGTGGCGACATACATTCTGCCGTTGTCACCCTCGCAGACATCCACCACGATGTTGCGCATGTCCTCCTCTTGGAAATAGCGGGTGACGGTTTTGCCGTCCCAGCGCCACAGTCCGTCTTTCTCTGTTACCAGCCAGAGGTGCTGGCGGCGGTCTTCTATGATGCGGTGTAAACCACTCAGGTCGGCAAACTGGTCGCCCATCTGGTAAGCCTCGCGGTGACCCTTCATCTTGAGCAGGCCGTGTCCGGAGGTGCCGATAAGCATCTCGCCGTTCTTGCGTTCCAGCAGACAGGTGATGTAGCAGGGGACGACCTTTTTATTCAAAGCGTAGGTCGTGACCGTACGGAAACGCTGGCCGTCGAAAATCTGGAGGGCACCGTACATACCGATGAAGAAGCGCCCGTTGCGGTCCTGCGTCATACAGTTGACGTAGTTGCTGGCCATACCCAGGTTTTGCCGCCCTTCTTTCTTGTAGATGCGGAACTGATAGCCGTCATATCGGTTCAGTCCATTACGGGTGGCTACCCAGATGAAACCGTCTTTATCCAGATAAATTTGTGTAGTGAAGC
Source organism: uncultured Prevotellaceae bacterium (assembly GCA_946410305.1). Lineage (GTDB taxonomy): Bacteria > Bacteroidota > Bacteroidia > Bacteroidales > Bacteroidaceae > Prevotella. The sequence continues at coordinate 37,368 of CAMJZV010000026.1, forward strand.
TACTCGACATCTGTTTGTCTGCGTCGAAGAGCTTTCCCATTTGAGCGTTAGCGCTTAGACTGCTTACAAAACATAGCAGTACCAGTAGTATTTTTCGATTCATAGTTTGTTTCAAGTTACAAAAACCATGCAAAGATATTACTTTTCCGCCAATCCACCAAAAAAATGTTACGAAAAATAAAGTTTGGGTAATAGAAATATTTGTACGTGTACGTATAATACACTACTTTTGCGGCGTGAAATCACAGAACATTAAAAAATAGCTTTTTTATAAGTTACTCAACTTTCGCAAGCCCTGCTTGCTCAGTCTCGTAAGGGGCAAGGAGCAAG
>CAMJZV010000027.1 GCA_946410305.1 uncultured Prevotellaceae bacterium
TTAGCAAACTGCTGGTTTCAGCCACTCACCCATCCTTCCAAAAGGACCCTGGAGTTCGAAACCGTGGGGTTATCTCCTTGATTGCGGGTGCAAAGGTACGTACTTTTTTTGAACCTTGCAAATTTTTCAGCAACTTTTTTCACTTTCTTGTTGACTTTTCTCTTTTTGCACCGTTTTTCGGTGCTTTAGAAGAGCGGAATACGGGACTCGAACCCGCGACCCTCGGCTTGGGAAGCCAATGCTCTACCAACTGAGCTAAATCCGCAGCGTCATTTTTTAGAGAAAAAAAGAGGAGTCAGAACGATTAAATTCTGACTCCAGTGGAAAGTGAGCCGATAGCCGGACTCGAACCGGCGACCCACGCATTACGAATGCGTTGCTCTACCAACTGAGCCATATCGGCAGTCTTCCAAAGATCTCTTTGCTTGAAAGCGGTTGCAAAGGTACAAAAAAGATTAAAGATTAAAGATGAAAGATTAAAGATTTAGCAGGCTATTAACATTTTTTAGCCATGGAATTTGTTTTACAGTTTTTCTTTCAGGAATTTTCCTGTCAAACTCTTGGTGCAAGCGACTATCTGCTCTGGTGTTCCTGTGCAGACGACCTCTCCACCACGGTCGCCACCTTCGGGGCCCATGTCAATAATGTGGTCGGCACATTTGATGACATCCATATTGTGCTCGATGACAAGAATGGTGTGGCCTCGTTCTATGAGTGCGTTGAAAGCCTGCAGCAAGCGGTTGATGTCGTGGAAATGCAGTCCAGTGGTAGGCTCGTCGAAGATAAAGAGGGTAGGCTCCTGTCGTTCCTGACCAATGAAGTAGGCCAACTTGACGCGCTGGTTCTCACCACCAGAGAGCGTTGACGAGTTCTGACCGAGTTTGATGTAGCCCAAGCCCACGTCTTCGAGGGTTTTCAGACGAGCGACAATGGTTTTGGTCAGGGCATTGGGGGACAGTCCCCGTGTGTCCTCTTTTGACGACACGCAGGGGACAGTCCCCTGGAAGAAAGCGATGGCTTCGGAGATAGTCATGTTGAGCACATCGTCAATGTTCTTGCCACGATAGCGCACATCGAGGATGTCGTGCTTGAAACGGTGACCATGACAGGCCTCGCACTCCAGTACAAGGTCGGCCATGAACTGCATCTCGACGGTTATCACGCCAGCACCCTTACACTCGTCGCAACGGCCACCATCGGCGTTGAACGAGAAATACTGGCTGGTGAAACCCATCTGCTGGGACAGTGGCTGGTCGGCAAAGAGGTCGCGGATAGCATCGTAGGCCTTGACATAGGTGGCAGGATTGGAGCGTGTGGACTTACCGATAGGGTTCTGGTCAACAAACTCCACATGACTGATGGCCTGATAGTCGCCTTCCAGTCCGCTGTATTCGCCTGGCGCATCGCAGACTTCTCCGAGGTGACGCTTGAGGGCAGGGTAGAGGATGCCCTTGACGAGGCTGGACTTGCCACTTCCCGAGACTCCTGTGACAACGGTCATCACATTGAGGGGGATGTCAACAGTAGCCCCTTTGAGGTTGTTCATGCGTGCTCCCTTGATGGTTATCTTGCGATTCCAGGAGCGACGGCTTTGGGGGAGCATGATCTCTTCCTGATGGGTGAGGTAGCGGAGGGTGTGACTGCGCCCAACGACTGAGTCATCGGGAACACTGACGGGCCCTGCATACATGATTTCGCCACCCAGACGACCTGCGTCGGGGCCTACATCGATAAGGTAGTCGGCAGCACGCATAATTTCTTCGTCGTGCTCGACGATGACAACAGTATTGCCCAGGTCGCGCAACTCTTTAAGGACTTTCAGCAAGCGATCGGTGTCGCGCTGATGGAGTCCGATGCTGGGCTCATCGAGGATATAGAGGCTGCCCACCAGCGAACTGCCCAACGAGGTGGTCAGGTTGATGCGCTGGCTCTCGCCACCCGACAAGGTGTTCGACATGCGGTTCAGCGTGAGATAACCCAGCCCCACGTCGAGCATGAACTGCAGGCGCGTAGTAATCTCTGTAAGCAGGCGACGACCAATCTGCTGTTCCTGTTCGGTCAGCTCCAAATGGTCGAACCACTCCTTCAGACGGACGATGGGCATCTCGACAAGGTCAGAGATGCTGCGGCCGCCAATCTTCACATAGTCAGCCTCGGGCTTGAGGCGTGTTCCGTGACACTTGGGACATGTGGTCTTGCCACGATAGCGGCTGAGCATGACACGATACTGTATCTTGTACTGGTTCTCCTTGACCATCTGGAAGAAATCATCGATGGACACACGCTCATACTTTGGACGATGCTTATCAGAAGGTAAGCCATGCCACAGCATGTCTTTCTGCTTCTGCGTCAGATTATAGTAGGGCTCGAAGATAGGGAAGTCGTCTTGAGCTGCTCTGCGACAGAACTCCTCCTTCCACATCTTCATCTTCTCACCATGCCAGCACACCACGCAGCCGTCATAGACGGACAGGGACGTGTTGGGAATAACAAGGTGCTCATCGATACCAATAATCTTGCCGAAGCCCTGACACTCAGGACAGGCACCTATGGGCGAATTGAAGGAGAAGAGGTTGTCGGTAGGTTCCTCGAAAGTAATGCCGTCAGCCTCGAAACGCACAGAGAAGTCGTAGCAGATATTCGATGGCAGGAACATCAGGCGACACTCGCCATGCCCCTCGTAGAAAGCCGTCTCGGCAGAGTCAACCAGTCGCGAGATGGCATCCTTGGCATCGTCGACAGAGAGACGGTCGATGACGAGATAGAGAGCCTCCCCCTTCCCCTCCAAAGGGAGGGGTGATGGATTAGCCAGGAAGTCGTCGATGCGAACGATGTTGCCACCCTCGGCAATACGGATATAGCCATTCTGCAGATAGATCTTGAGCTGTTGCTCCAGGGTGCGGTTCTCTGACAGATGGATGGGCGCCATGATGACAAACTTGGTGCCTGTCGCATACTGGCGGGTACACTGGATAATGTCCTCAGTAGAGTGCTTCTTGACCTCCTGACCGCTGACGGGCGAATAGGTGCGACCAATGCGGGCATAGAGCAGGCGCAGGTATTCGTAGATCTCGGTGGTGGTGCCAACGGTAGAGCGCGGATTGCGCGAGATGACTTTCTGTTCGATGGCGATAGCCGGTGGGATGCCCTTGATGAAGTCACACTCGGGCTTGTTCATGCGCCCCAGAAACTGACGGGCATAGGAAGACAGACTCTCTACATAGCGACGCTGACCCTCAGCATAAAGGGTGTCGAAAGCCAGTGACGACTTTCCACTACCTGACACACCGGCAATCACCACGAGTTTGTTGCGTGGTATCTTGACATCGATGTTCTTCAGGTTGTTAACCCTGGCCCCCTTAATCTCTATGTAGTCCGTCATCTTAATGCTTAATTCTTAATTCTTAATTCTTAATTCTTAATGCTTAATGCTTAATGCTTAATGCTTAATGCTTAATGCTTGTCAATTATAACTCTTCGCTGATATAACCCACGGGCAACTTGCGGCAGTTGTACTGCGACGCCATAATCTCGCCATAGGCTCCTGCGGAACGGATAGCAAGAAGGTCGCCGCGATGTGCCTTGTTCAGGTCAATCTGCTTGGCAAAGACATCTGTCGACTCGCAGATGGGACCTACCACGTCGTAAGCCTCAACAGGTTCCTCGCTCGACAGGTTCTCTATCTTGTGATAGGCCTGATAGAGCGCAGGACGAATGAGGTCGGTGAAGCCAGCATCGACAATGCAGAACTTCTTGACGTGTCCCTCTTTAATATATAAGGTACGCGTGATAAGCGAGCCACACTGAGCAACTACGGCACGACCCAACTCGAAGTGCAGGGTCTGGCCGTCGCGCAACTTCAGCTTCTTGGCATAGGTATCGAAGTAAGCCTTGAAATCGGGAATGGGCACACGGTTGGGGTGCTGGTAGTCTACGCCCAGACCACCACCGACATTGATGTGCTCTACGCGGATGCGGTGACGCTCCAACTCGTTCTGCAGTTCGTTGACACGATTGCAGAGCGCCTCGAAGTCGCCCATGTCCAGTATCTGACTGCCAATATGGAAGTGCAAGCCGACCACCTTGATGTTTGCCATCTGCGAGGCTTCCTCGATGACGGGCAGCATATCGCGCATGTCGATGCCGAACTTGTTCTCAGCAAGTCCCGTGGTGATATTTGCGTGAGTATGTGCACCCACATTGGGATTCAGGCGGAAGGCCACACGAGCCACCTTGCCTTTCTGGGATGCCAGTTCGTTGATAACCTCCAACTCGGGAATGCTCTCCACATTGAAGCAGAAGATGTCGTTGTCCAAACCGAGATTAATCTCCCAGTCACTCTTGCCCACGCCAGCGTAGACAATCTTCGAACTGGGGAAACCTGCCTTGACGCTGGCCTCTATCTCGCCACCGCTGACACAGTCAACACCCAAGCCTGCCTCACGGATAATTCTGAGCACCTTGGGGTTGGCATTGGCCTTGACGGCATAGTGCACACAAAAGCCCTCATGTCTGCTGGTCTCTTGGTTGATTGCACGAAGCGTCTGACGAAGCAGTTCCGCATCGTAATAGTAGAATGGCGTCTGAAGACGTCCCAGTTTTTCTAAAGGAAATATTCCTTTCATAGTCTTTCTTGTGTTGGAAACTATTATCTATAATCTATCATCTATTATTTGTTGAACAACTCGTTGCTAAGAGCCTGCAGTGCACGCTTCTTGTCCTCCTCCTTGATGAGGAACGAGATGTTGTAGTTGCTGCCACCGTAAGAAATCATGCGAACGGGAATGTTCTTCATGGCTTCCAATACCTGCGTCTCAAAACCGATGTTCGACCAGTCAAGATCACCAACGACGCAGACAACACACATGCCTGTGTCAACAGTGACGGTGCCGTACTTCTTCAACTCGTCAACAATCTCACCCAGGTGGGCAGAGTTGTCGATAGACATGGAAACACCCACCTCAGAGGTGCATACCATATCGATTGGTGTCTGATAAGACTCGAAGATCTCGAAGACCTTGCGCAGGAAACCTGTGGCCAGCAGCATGCGGCTTGACTTGATCTTGATGGCGATGATGTTGTCCTTAGCGGCAACGGCCTTGATCTTACCGTACTCCGTCTTGTTAGAGATGGTAGTACCCTCAGCATCGGGCTGCATGGTATTGAGCAGACGAACAGGGATGCCAGCATACTTGGCAGGCTGAACGCAGGTGGGGTGCAGAATCTTAGCACCGAAGTAGGCTAGCTCAGCAGCCTCCTCGAAGTGCAGCTGGTGAACGGGCTCGGTCTTGTCAACGACACGTGGGTCGTTGTTGTGCATGCCGTCGATGTCTGTCCATATCTGAATCTCCTCAGCGTTCAGGGCAGCACCAATCAGTGAAGCGGTATAGTCAGAACCACCACGCTGCAGGTTGTCAATTTCACCATAGGCGTTGCGACAGATGAACCCCTGAGTGATATACACCTGGTTGCCCTCGTTCTTCTCCATGATGGCAGCGAGCTTCTCCTTGATATATACAGGATCGGGCTCTGAGTTCTTGTCAGTGCGCATGAAGTCAAGGGCATTCAGCAGAACGGCCTTGATGCCCTGCTCCTGCATGTAGTTGACTACCATGTTGGTAGACATCATCTCACCCTGTGCCACGATGCTCTTCTCCTCGAACGAGGTGAACAGCTCCTTGGTGAATGAGCGCAGATAGTTCATCTCTGAAATCAGGAACTCACGGGTCTGCTCCTTCGTAGCATCCTTCGTGTAGAGTTCGTCGACATGCTTCATGTACTTACGCTCCAACTGGTTGATGACTTCGTTGGCACCCTCAGGATTCTTCTTGTACAGGTAGTCTGCAATCTCCACCAGCGAATTGGTGGTGCCCGACATGGCTGAGAGCACGACGAAAACGGGTTCTCCCGACTTGGTTACTAACTTTGTTACCTCCTTCATGCGGTCCGGTGTACCCACCGAAGTACCGCCAAACTTCATTACTTTCATTGTATATAATTTTTAATCTTTAATTTTTCATCTTTCATTTATAACGACAGGTCTTCACGAGCGCTGTAGTCTACTGCAGACGTCTCACCGCTTTCTTCATCGTCGTTGAGCGCCATCGTGTTGTAGGTCTCAGTAATATCTTCCAGATGACCATCGACACAACGATAGACAATGCCTGGATACTCGTTGAGCAACGAGATGTTGTGGGTCGTCATAATGACAGCCGTACCGGTCTGCGTAATCTGGCGCAACAGCTGGATGATGTTGGCAGCTGTCTCCAGGTCAAGATTGCCTGTAGGCTCGTCGGCAACGATGAGCTTGGGACGATTCAAGATGGCACGGGCAATGGCGATGCGCTGCTGTTCACCACCAGAGAGCTCGTGGGGATAGCGGTCAATGAAGTCAGTCATCTCTACATCTTCCAGCACGTCGTGGATGCGCTCGTCAATCTCGTCGTTCTTCTTCCACCCGGTGGCTTTCAGCACGAATTTCAGATTCTCATAGACGGTGCGGTCGCCCAGCAGCTGGAAGTCCTGGAAGATGATTCCCATCTGACGGCGAAGGGCAGGGATGTACTTCTGCTTCAATTCGCGCAGGTCGTGGTTGAGGACAAAGGCATTCTCAGCATTCTCTACGTCCATCTCGAAATAGATGGTCTTCAGCAGCGAGCTCTTACCAGAACCGACACGTCCTATGACATAGATGAACTCGCCCTCGTCTACATGGAAGTCAACATCATGTAGCACAGGGGCTCCATCCTTATGGTAGATGTCTACCTTCTTGTAATCTATCAGCATATCTTTATATTTTTATTTCATTTTACCTGCAGCCTTTGCTTCACGGCGCTGCTTGTCCCAGTTGGGATCATGGCGCTTGTGGAGCTCTTCAGCAACATCCTCGATGCGCAGGCCTTTCTCGGTCAGTAAGACAATGAGATGATATAGCAGGTCGCTGGCCTCATAGACCAAGTGGTCGTCAGTGCCATTGGTGGCTTCGATGACGGTCTCTAGCGCTTCCTCGCCCACCTTCTGGGCTATCTTATTGACGCCTTTGGTAAAGAGACTGGTGGTATAAGACCCTTCGGGCATTTCCTGCTTGCGCTTGTCGATGAACGACTGCAGCTCTGACAGGAAGAGTAGGGGATTGCCCTCGTTCTCCTCGCCCCAACAGGTGTCAGTACCTGTATGACAGGTTGGACCGACAGGATTGACACGAACCAGCAGGGTATCGTTGTCGCAGTCAATCTTCATGTCCACGAGGTTCAGGAAGTGGCCACTGGTCTCTCCCTTCGTCCACAGCGTATTACGGGTACGGCTCCAGAAGGTGACATGCTTGGTCTCCAAGGTCTTCTCGTAGGCTTCCTCGTTCATGAAGCCCAGCATTAGCACGTTCTTCGTCGCTGCATCCTGTATGATGGCAGGCACCAAGCCACCCATCTTCTCAAAATCTATCTTCATATTCTTACGTTTATTCCTTCGTTGTGTAAATATTGTTTCAGTTCCGGAACGGGTATCTCGCCAAAGTGGAATACAGAGGCGGCTAAAGCAGCATCAGCATGTCCCTCTGTGAACACGTCGCGGAAATGCTCCTTCTTGCCGGCACCACCACTGGCGATGATGGGGATGGATAGCGTATCTGACAATTCGCGCAGGGCCTCGTTGGCATAGCCGTTCTTCGTTCCGTCATGGTTCATCGAGGTAAAGAGTATCTCGCCAGCGCCACGCTCCTGAGCCTCACGGGCCCACTCGAAGAGTCCTCGCTCTGTACGTTCGCGGCCTCCTTTCAGATAGCAGTGCCAACCGTCTTCATCCAGACGGGCATCGATGGCCACCACACACACCTGGCTACCAAAACGGTTTGTAATCTCGTCAATAAGTTCAGGGCGACGGATGGCAGCAGAATTAATACTGACCTTATCGGCTCCAGCATAGAGCAGGCGTTCTACATCCTTCAACTCATTGATGCCACCACCAACGGTAAAGGGTATATTCAGCGTCTGGGCTACCTTTGTAACCATCTCGGTAAACGTCTTGCGACCTTCAAACGAGGCTGTGATGTCCAGAAAACATAGCTCGTCGGCACCCTGCTCAGAATAGGCTTTGCCGAGTTCTACAGGGTCACCGGCACTTCGCAGATTTACGAAGTTGATGCCTTTTACGGTCTCACCGTCTTTGACGTCCAGACAGGGTATTATGCGTTTTGCCAGTCCCATAGTTCTTGCAGATTAATTTTACCTTCATAAATGGCCTTGCCGAAGACTACAGCAGGAATGCCTGCAGCATCCAAAGCCTTGATGTCGTCAATAGATGACACGCCGCCACTGGCTATCAGATGTAGCTGAGGGTAGGCCTTCATGACCTTCTTGTAGAGGTCAATGGCAGGACCTGCCAATGTGCCGTCTTTCGAAATCTCTGTACAAAGCACTTTGCTGACGCCAGCGTCGATATATTTTTGGAGGAAGGGTAGGAGGTCTTCCGTAGAATCTTCCTTCCAACCATTGATGCTGATCTTGCCATTTCTGACGTCAGCACCGAGGATAATGCGCTCTGCACCATATTTCTCCAGCCATCCCATAAAACGGTCGGGCTCTGTGACGGCAATACTGCCAATGGTCACCATTGAGGCTCCATGGCTGAAAGCAATCTCGATGTCTTCGTCCGTCTTGATGCCACCACCAAAATCAATAGTCAAACTGGTCTCAGAAGCACAACTTCTGAGCACAGGACTGTTGACGATATGCTTTGACTTGGCACCATCCAAGTCTACCATATGCAGGCGCTGATAACCAATGCGCTCAAACTCCAGAGCCATATCCAACGGGCTGCCATAGACCGTTTTCTGGTCATAGTCGCCCTTGGTCAAGCGTACACACTGGCCATTGATGATATCTATTGCGGGAATCAGTTCTATCATAGCTCTAAGAAATTCTTTAAAATTTGTTCTCCAACCTTTCCGCTCTTTTCCGGATGGAATTGGCAGGTGTAGAAGTTGTCCTTATGCATAGACGCAGAGTAGGGGAGAATGTAGTCTGCCGTAGCAATGGTCTCTTCGCAAACAGGAACATAGTAGCTATGTACGAAATAAACGTAAGGAGCTGCCTCCCCCGTCCCCTCCAAAGGGAGGGGGGACAAGAGTCCTTCCATCAGTGGATCAACACGCCCCTCCTTTTGGAGGGGTTGGGGGAGGCTCAGTTTATTCCAACCCATACAGGGCACCTTGTCCTCGTGGTTCTTTGGCTGGAAACGCTTGACATCGGCATCGAAAATACCGATGCACGCTACGTCGCCTTCCTCAGAATGCTTGCAGAGAAGCTGCTGGCCAACGCAGATACCGAAGACGGGCTGTTTCAGGTCACGAATAACCTCGTCAAGTCTGCGCGCTTTCAGATATTCCATCGCCTCAGCAGCATGTCCCTGACCAGGAAACAGCACGCGATCGGCCTTCTTCAGCTGCTCAGCATCGTCGGTCAGTAGGGGTTCAATACCCATTCTGCGAAGGGCATTCACCACACTATAGATGTTTCCTGCGTTATATTTAACGATAGCTACATTCATAATTAAGCATTAAGAATTATGCATTAAGAATTAACTAAAGATAATCGTTTTATTCTTGTAAGTCAGTATCTTACGCTGGATATGCTTCGAAACAGCATGCGACAGCACAATCTTCTCCAAGTCTTTGCCTTTCAGCACCAGACTTTCAGGCGTGTCCTTGTGGGTGATGCGTGTCACGTCTTGCTCAATGATTGGACCAGCGTCCAGCTCAGCAGTAACATAATGGCTGGTGGCTCCGATAATTTTCACGCCACGCTCGTAGGCCTGGTGATAGGGCTTGGCACCCACAAAAGCAGGCAAGAACGAGTGGTGGATATTAATGATATGATGCGGATATTCGGCTATCATCTCGTCGCTGATAATCTGCATATAACGGGCCAGCACAATGAACGAGATGTCTTCTTTCTTCAGCAGTTCCATCTCGGCTTTCTCGACTTCTTCCTTGTTAGAATGGTCTTTTTTGATGCTCCACACATAGTAAGGAATGCCAAACTGGTCTGCCACATAGCGCAAATCCTCGTGATTGGAGACAATGCACGGAATATCACAGTTGAATTCGCCAGCTTTCCAACGGGCTAACAAGTCGTACAGACAATGGCTCATTTTTGATACGAAAATTGCCATGCGTGGACGTTTGTCACTGTAATAGAGCGTGAATTTCATCTGGTAGCGCTGAGCGTACAACGTGTTGATATAATCGTACAACTTGTCACGCGGAATCAGGAAACCATCCAGTTCCCATTCAATGCGCATGAAAAACATGCCATCAACATTGTCAACATATTGATCCAGATAAACGATGTTTCCTTTGTTGTCAGTGATAAATCTTGTTACTTCTGAAATAATACCTTGCTGGTCTGGACAGTGCAGAAGCAATATCGCCGTTGGTTTCATTCTTTTATATTTTCTGTATTGTTATTCGTTAATTAATTGTGTTATCTGACACCTTATTAATAATAGGCTGCAAAAATACAAAATAATTCTGATTCTACCAAAATATTCGGCGTATTCTTTGCTGTATATCATTTAAACAAGAATACGCATTATGATAAATAGGTTATTCTGGAGATAACAAATAGTCCTACTCTCAGTCTATTCTAGATTCAGTTTAGGAAGTGCCAAATGATAACGAACAGCGAGGAAACGCATCAGGCACGTAACAGCAAAAGAAGATATAACTGTTACTTCAATTGGTAAATTCAAAAAATCTAGGAACCAATAAGTTATTCCTCCTAGCAATGTTGCCATTGCGTAGATTTCCCGTTGGAAAATCACAGGCTCGTTATTTAGCAGCACATCACGAATCACACCGCCTGCAGAACCCGTTATACAGCCCATAATTATCGCCACCCAATACGGTTGTCCGAAAACGAGCGATTTTTGAATTCCTGCAATCGTAAAAAGCGCCAAGCCCAGCGTATCGAACACAAACCACGTATTTCTGAGGCCTTCCATGTGTTTGGCGAAAATAATCACGAAAACCAGCGCCAGAGCTGTACAGATGATATAAATCGGATTGGTCATCCAGAACGGTGTTGTACCCAGCATCACGTCACGAATGGTTCCGCCGCCAATAGCAACAGCAATACCACACACATAACCGCCAAACCAGTCAAAATGCTTGGCTGCAGCATGTCTGATACCTGATATCGCAAAGGCGAATGTTCCTAAGAATTCGATAATCTGCTGTACAATCTCTTCGTATTCCATATTCTATTTATCATAACACGTGACATGTGCTATTTCTCGTATTTTTCGCCCCAATAGTTCACCATGCGCTCATACAGTTTTTCTTCTGCCGGCGAATGCTGAGCATGCCACAATCGCTCGTCCTGCAAGGCATCTGGCATATATTGCTGTGGCGTAAAATGCCCCTGGTAATCGTGCGGATACTTATAGCCGTCGTGATATCCCAAGTCTTTCATCAATTTCGTGGGTGCATTGCGTAGATGCAACGGAACAGGCTGATTGCCAGTTTCTCGTACCAAACCTAAGGCGGCATCGATGCCCAGATAAGCAGAATTGCTCTTGGGCGATGTGGCCAGATAGACACAACATTCTGCCAATGCAATTCGGGCTTCTGGCCAACCGATCTTCATCACCGTATCAAAGGCAGCATTGGCCAGTAACAGTGCGTTGGGATTGGCCAAGCCGATATCTTCTGACGCTGAAATCACCATTCTACGGGCAATAAACTGAGGGTCTTCCCCACCCTCTATCATACGAGCCATCCAGTAGAGTGCAGCATCAGGATCACTGCCACGTATCGATTTGATAAAAGCAGAGATAATATCATAGTGCATCTCGCCATCCTTGTCGTATGCCAATGGGTTCTGTTGCAAACAATTTACCACCATTTCATCGGTGATGACAATAGGCTCAACATTTCCCGCAGACTCTACCGTTAACTCTAGGATATTCAATAGTTTACGTGCATCTCCTCCACTATACCTTAGTAATGCAGAGGTCTCGTTTAATTCGATGTTTTTCTCACGCAGCACCACATCCTTGGTGATGGCTCTTTGCAGCAGTTCCTCAAGGTCTTGCTTTTCCAGTGATTTCAACACATACAGCTGGCAACGCGACAATAGCGGGCGGATCACCTCGAATGACGGATTCTCGGTAGTGGCACCAATCAATGTGACGATGCCTTTCTCAACAGCTCCCAATAGCGAGTCTTGCTGCGACTTCGAGAAACGGTGGATTTCATCGATAAATAAAATAGGAGAAGCCTCGTTGAAGAATCGCCCTTTCTGTGCCCGCTCTATCACATCGCGCACATCCTTCACGCCACTGGTCACGGCTGAAAGGGTGTAGAAAGGAGTTTCCAACTTGTTGGCGATGATTTGAGCCAGCGTGGTCTTCCCTACCCCTGGCGGTCCCCACAGGATAAACGACGAGATGCGTCCTGCGTCAATCATCTTGCGCAGTACGGCCCCCTCGCCTACCAGATGTCGCTGTCCGATATAGTCGTCCAACGTGCGGGGTCTAAGTCTCTCAGCTAATGGTTCTGACATAATCGACTGCAAAAATACAAAAAATCTGCGAAAAAACTTGTAAAAAGCAAATAAAGTATGTACATTTGCAGAGAAAATATCAAAAACACTATTTTTTTAACATGAAAGAAGAGAACAAGAACAAAGCACTTAGCTTAAAGACATTGACCAAAAGTTCTGTATGGGACGTCCAAGAGAATGACATCTTCCGTATGCTTGATGCTGCCGACAAAGACGGCGAACTAAAGGAGAATTTGCGTCATATTGCCGATATCATCCGCAGCGCGTTTATGATTGAGGAACTCAAGGACGATGATAAACTGCTGCAAGAGAAATATACCAAACAGGGATATAAGGTGGGTACCATCAAGTTGGGCGACGATGCTAAACTGCAGTGGGCCATCAAGAAGCGCCCCATCACTCGTGTGACCGATCTCACCTACGAGAATATCCGTCACATCACGGCTGCCAAGCTGCTTGAGGTCATTGACCGCAACTTTGGAGGCGGCTGGGACTCGCTGTCACAGTCCATTCAGGATATCATCGAGAGCGGTTTCGATATCTCTACCACTACCCTTCCCAAGGACCGTCTGCACAAGAAGGGCGGCATGTACGAGAAGAAGGTGGCCGATGGCTATGAAGTGCTGGAGGTTGCCAAGGGCACGTGGGTAGAGGCCATCTTTGCTAAGCTGAAGCCTGAGACCATCAAGCCTCGCATGAAGTTTGACGATGCCAGTTCTTTTGGCGATGGCGACGAGGACGACGATGCAGATGTGGAGATCATCGACGACTACAACAAGCCCGACGAGGACGATGTAGAGCTGGATGAGCCCAACGACGACGACATCACGGAGGACAACTACCGCACGACCTTCGATCTGAGTGGTGGCGATGACGATGAAGACGCTGAGAGTCTCTCTGACTTCATTGCTGACGAGTAAGGTTCTCACCCCTTACCACTAACCTCTAATAACCTTTAAACCTAAATATTTATGATTATTCCTACCGTATTCTGGCTCGTGCCCATTGCATCTATCGTTGCTTTGGGCATGGCCTTTTTCTTCTTCCGTCAGATGATGGCAGAAGATGAGGGTACACCACGCATGCGTGAGATTGCCCTCTACGTGCGAAAAGGTGCTATGGCTTACCTCAAACAACAGTACAAGGTAGTCGGCATCGTGTTTGTAATCCTCTGCGCCCTGTTTGCCTTCATGGCTTACGGTCTGAACGTCCAGAATCCCTGGGTGCCGTTCGCCTTCCTGACGGGTGGTTTCTTCTCTGGCTTGGCTGGTTTCTTCGGCATGAAGACGGCAACCTACGCCTCTGCGCGTACTGCCAACGCTGCCCGTAAGAGTCTGAACGCAGGTCTGAAGGTGGCCTTCCGCTCTGGCGCCGTCATGGGTCTCACTGTGGTGGGCCTTGGCTTGCTCGACATCGCCATCTGGTTTGTCGTGCTGAACTATTTCGATCAGGACGGACTCATCTCCATCACCACTACCATGCTGACCTTCGGTATGGGTGCTTCTACGCAGGCATTGTTTGCTCGTGTGGGCGGTGGTATCTACACCAAGGCTGCCGACGTGGGTGCTGACATTGTGGGTAAGGTCGAGGCAGACATTCCTGAGGACGACCCACGCAATCCTGCAACCATAGCCGATAACGTTGGTGACAACGTAGGCGATGTCGCTGGTATGGGTGCCGACCTCTACGAGTCTTACTGCGGCTCTGTGCTCTCTACTGCCGCCCTGGGTGCTGCTGCCTTTGCCGCTGCTGGTCTCGACATTCAGCTCAAGGCTGTCATCGCCCCCATGCTTATCGCTGCAGTGGGTGTCTTCCTGTCGCTCTTCGGCATTTTCCTGGTTCGTACTAAGGAGGGCGCCACCATGCGCGACCTGCTGAAGTCACTGTCTTTGGGTACCAACGTCAGTGCCGTACTCATTGCCGTTGCCACCTTCGCCATTCTCTACCTGCTGGGCATCGAGAACTGGCTCTGGCTCTCCTGCTCTGTCATCACGGGTCTCGTCGCTGGTGTCATCATCGGACAGGCTACCGAGTACTACACCTCTCACTCCTACAAGCCCACCCAGAAAATCTCTGAGGCTGGTCTCACGGGTTCTGCTACCGTTATTATTAAAGGTATAGGAACGGGTATGATTTCTACCTGCATCCCCGTTATCACTATCGGCGTAGCTATCATTCTCAGCTTCGGCTTTGCCAACGGTTTCGATCTCTCCATGTCCAGCGAGAGTCTGGCCAACGGACTCTATGGCATTGGTATTGCTGCTGTGGGTATGCTCTCTACGCTGGGCATCACGCTGGCTACCGACGCCTACGGACCCATTGCCGACAATGCCGGTGGTAATGCCGAGATGTCTGAATTGGGCGAAGAGGTTCGTCATCGCACCGATGCCCTCGATGCCTTGGGCAACACCACCGCTGCTACGGGTAAGGGCTTTGCCATTGGTTCTGCAGCCCTCACGGCTCTCGCACTCCTCGCCTCTTACATCGAGGAGATCAAGATTGCCATGGAGCGTGCTGGTGTCATGATGGAGAATGTCAAGGGCGAGGTCATCAGCGCTTCTGCTGCCACCATCCCCGACTTCATGAACTACTTCCAGGTCAACCTGATGAATCCTAAGGTGCTTGTTGGTGCCTTCATCGGAGGCATGGCGTCCTTCCTCTTCTGTGGTCTCACCATGGAGGCTGTAGGTCGTGCTGCCCAGAAGATGGTGGAAGAGGTTCGTCGTCAGTTCCGCGAGATTGCCGGCATCCTTGAGGGTACAGGCACTCCCGACTACGGCTCCTGCGTAGAGATCTCCACACGTGCTGCTCAGCACGAGATGATCTTCCCATCACTCCTCGCCATCGCCATCCCCATCGTCGTAGGCTGTGTCCTGGGCGTTGCTGGCGTCCTGGGTCTGCTCGTTGGCGGACTCACCTGTGGCTTCACCCTCGCCGTCTTCATGGCCAATGCCGGAGGTGCGTGGGACAATGCCAAGAAGATGGTCGAAGAAGGCAACTTCGGCGGTAAGGGCTCCTTCGCTCACAAGGCTACCATCGTGGGCGACACCGTTGGTGATCCCTTCAAGGATACCTCTGGTCCGTCCCTCAACATCCTCATCAAACTGATGTCTATGGTCAGCATTGTGATGGCAGGACTCACCGTTCTGTTCATCTAACGCTCTTCTATTCCACCATAAAAAGGCTCGTTTCTTCGGAATTCGAGCCTTTTTCCATCTTTTTTCGAAAAAAGTGCAGAAAATATTTGGTAGATTAAAAAATACTCCGTACCTTTGCACCCGCAATTCAGAAATGATGCACCCGTAGCTCAGTTGGTAGAGCACCTGACTCTTAATCAGGGTGTCCAGGGTTCGAACCCCTGCGGGTGTACAAAAGAGAGGTTTCCACCTCTCTTTTTTTGTTTTCAGATTCTCGCGTTCGCCTGTATAGATCCAGTAGTTACGAATCCACATACCCAGCGAGAAGTGGAAATCAGACATGTTACTTTATCACCTTGCCATCTCCCACCCTCGCAGCATAGCAAACCAGTCTATCGAGGTGATACCGTTCTCCTGAATCGCCATGGCTGCACCGACAGCTATCCAGCGCGCAGGGCTCTCACTTGGGATGCCTAGCGGCTCGTCGGCTCCTATGCCCGTCAACCTGCTGACGTTCTCTACATACGCCCTCGTGTTGTTCTCGTTGGGTGGCGCCCACTTCGTCACGATGGTGCGGATGGTGTACAGCCTGTACGTGTGGTAGTAGGTACGGGTGAGCAGCTTAAATGCTGCTCTCCACCCATACGCTAAGTTCTCAAACTGGCAGAACGCTCCGTCCGTCTGCTCCTTCTTCATTCCCTGCCACTGATCCTTCGTCCTGCGAATGTTCAGTGGATTGTTGTTTCTGATTCCTCTTGGTAAACTCATTTTGCATTTTATAATTTTTACATTTTATAATCATTTTCTCAATGGCACGTTGGCACGATGGCACATTTACAGCATCTGTACGCCAGTCTTGCGGAAGGTCGAAAGACCTGTGGTCGTACCCCTGCCATCGCTCACTTTCTCTATCAGATGGTCGCTTATCAGACGGCGTGTCTTACTGCGCACGGCTCCGTCGCTCGTCAGTCCAAAGCAGCGCATCACGTCCTCACTAGTGAATTCCTCAGGCAGTCGGGCAAAGGCCTCGTAGGTCTTTGGGCGACGCTGCACATTCACGCTGGCATCCTTCAACTTGTTGTCGAAATAGGCCTCGGCCATCGCGCCAAAGTAGTGGCGCTGACAAGCATACTGGATGTTCACGATGAGTTCTGCCAGTTTCCAGTCCACGTCATCCGTCTCGAACTCGCCACACCAGTACTGGCCGTCTTGCTTCATCTTGTCCCAATGGCGCATCACGATGAATGGCGCAGCGAAGTTCAGACCATGATAGGCACAGCGTTTCAAGAGCATCTCGTCGGCCTTGGAGTCGTTCTCCTTGGCGTCCTCCATGCGGCGAGCTGTCCAGTCGTAGAGTTCATCGACGATCTTCTGAACGCTCAACTCGCCCTTCATTCTGTCCAGCTTCTCAGCCCACTCCTTCAAGCGATTGTCGCTGTCGTAGTCAACCACACTCTCGCGACTCATCATCTCAAAGTTGGTGGCAGGCAGAGGAATGCAGGTCAATCGGGTTGCCAGTCCACTTCCAAAGTTCTGCTCGTTCACCTTCTTCTTCAGCGCGATTGGTGTGCCTGTATAGATAAAGTTCCACGTCACGATGAAGTCCTGCAGGATTGAATCCATATTGCTGTAGGCCTGACCATCCTCTTCGTTGTGGAAGGCCTTGAGTTCCATCGAGAATTTGTCAATCCACGAGCCGCCCTTCTGAACAGTTACCGTGTTGTCCAACTCTGTATCAAACGTCAGCATGTGCAACTGCATGTCCTCGCCATCCACGTTCTCCACTGAGTTCACCATGTCCTGAATGAACTGGGCGTTACTGGTTCGTGCTGGATGGATGCGAACCACCACCTTCGGTTTCTTGGGCTTCTCCTTGTTAGCGCCCTTGGTGCGCATCTGTTCACGATAAGCGTTAATTGCATCCTTACCTACCTTATCGGCAGCTACGATAGGCGCAGCGAGCAATTTGAACAATCGCGTAGCGAATGATTTACCACTGGCAGGATCGCCAATGATCAGCGTCGAGTTGTTCAGCCTGCGCAACTCTTCTGGACGATGGTAGAACCTGTAAGTACACCTAGTCATCAAGGTCATCAGTAGGCCACCACCAACGAACATTGCCGCAGGATATTGGTTTTTCTTCAAGCCCTTGCAGATGTCCTTTATCAGCGGAAAGTCCTTGCTCAGCGCCTCAATCTGTTCGCCCCAGTCCCAGAGTTGATGCTCGATGTTAGAAGGCTGATGGCTGACATCTTCCATCTGACCTCTTCCTTCAGACTTCGCAAGGATGCTTTGCATCATCTTGCTCAATCCCTTTGGTGGCTCCTTGCACGCCGACTCCACGATGCTCCTCAGTTCCTGCTCGTCCAGTCCCAGGCGAGGCATCACCTCCAAGAGCCGTTCGCGGCTGTTGTCGCAGATAGCCCTCAGGTTCACTGCCAACTGGTACAGCTTCACGTTCCTTTCGCCCTCTTGTGGCTTGCCACCGTTCCTGCTCCACCACTCGCTGATGATTTCCGAATACGGAATGCCCTTGAACGACCGTTCATTTATCTGCGTCATCTGCGATATCTGCGAGCCTTCATTATTCTCGCGGGAAGTTGTTGTTTCTCTCGCAGATTCCGCTGATTTCGCAGATTTTCTCTCAGCCGCGCTATGACCGTCTCGATATAGAGCATCATATCGCTCAGCAAATTCCTTATTCTCATAGGTAAATAGTTCCTTGTCAATAAACAGTATATCACTCTCTTTGCAGATGAAGCTCATGCGGCTGGCATCCTTGCACGACTCGTCAACCTCCACGCCCAGCACCTTCGCCATCTCGTGCTGATTGTCGATGAGATTACCCCAGTCCGTGCGAGCCTTAAAAACAATCTTCAGCCCCTTGCCTGATGGTGTGATATAGATGAGGAGCAGCCTCCCCCCATCCCCCTCCAAAGAGAGGTGGTGTTTGGCATCGGCGAACAGTTCGGGGTGCTCTTCTCTCCATCTCTGAAAAATCTCCAGAGGCGTCAGATGCATCAGGCTCCCCTCCTTTTGGAGGGGACGGGGGAGGCCATCAATATCCATCACCACCAAGCCTGTCAGCCTCGTTGCCGCTTGCTTGCGCCATTGCCCTAGCTTTCCTGCCTTCGACAGTGTCTCGTCGAATGTCGCCTGAAAGATGAATGCAGGCAGCTTGCGCTTCAGTGCTGCATCATGCGTCTCGCGATACTTATCGATGTTCTCGTTCCATTGGGTTGCGCCGACGAGGGCCCAGAATTGGGCCTCGTCTACTGGCAACGTAGGATTACTGAAATTCTTCTGATAACAAAACATATTTCGTGTGATTCGTTAGATTCGTGTTCAGTTAACAAAACTCTATCAGGTCTAGTTCACGTTCTATCAGCGCGTTCTTCGCCTCCTTCGTATGCTCCTCCAACAACCCCATCACTTGCGGCGTACTATACTCCTTGGGGAACGAGCCGAACACCTTGATGCGCTCCATCGACTCCTTCACCCAGCCCCACGGCAGCTTCTTCACCATGCGGTCTTTGTCACGCTTCCGCGGCTGGCGGTTGTACGCCTTAAAGGTTAAATGACCTGTGTTCTCATCCATATACAGAACACCTTCCACACGCTTGCCCACAAAGAGTTTTGTCATCAGCTCCAGGGCGTCCAAAACAAAAATGTACTTTTTCATAATCGATTCGAATTTGTGAGTGAAGGCATTGTGTCAGAATTTGGCCATTTTCACTACGTAGACTTCCTCCACCACGCTTCGACTCGGTTATTGATTAATAATTACCTCTGTGGTTCCTATTAGGCGAACCACACCTCCCCCTTTACCAGCATTCTTCATGCCGTCGCTCATCAGCCACTGCTTGCACTTGAACTTCTGTTCCACCACCGTCATCTTCAGTGCACAGAATCTTGTTCCGTCATTCTTGATGCACTTGTGTTGACAACTTGCGCAGCAGCGCTTCACTTTCACGTCGTAAGAGTTTCTTACGCTCACGATTCTCATATTATTCATTGCTTTAAGATTTTATTTGTTTGTCCTTTTGACAATGCAAAAGTACGACGAAAAACCATGCAAAATATGGATTTTTTCGAGTTGTCAAGTCCCACTATACGCCACTATACGTACAGCTCTTTTTCGCTATACGAACTATACGCATAGCCCACTTTTGGACACAAAAAAAGCGAGCAGAAATCAATCTGTTCGCTTAAAAACCATTTTGTTTTGACTGCTAAATCGTCTTCAGCCGCTTATATACATCTATTATTATCTGGGCACTTGCAGCGTAACGGTTCTTGTCGCCACTGAACCTGTTCTTCCAAACAGTAATCTCGTTCAATGGCGGCAACTTCCCCTTGTCCATATACCATGCGTTGGCTTCCCTGCCCAACAGCTGCGTGTAGCTGTGGTATCTGGCTTCGCCCTCCTTTGTCTCGTCAATCTTCGAGAGCAAGTCAGGCACCAATGCCTCCATATCAGCAAAGAAGTCGGCATAGCCACCCATCACAGCCAACTGCTGCTTGTAATAGCGATAGCCGGCATAGATGCAGAACCACCCACGCCCACTGGTTGTATCAATCTGTTGGGCCACCTCCTTCAGCATCGCTATCAGTTTGGGCTGTTTCTCCTCAGAGCCAAACGCCACCATATCGAAGAATTGCAACTGTCGAGGCACAAACACCTCTTCAGCATCCTGAACATCGTCATCTTTCTGACTGCCCATGTGTATATGCTGATGTTCTATCGTGGGTTGATAGTTCAGTATCCAGGCAAACTGGTTGTTTACCGTTGGTTGTATATTCTGGTCGTCTTTACTCATTATCCAATCGTTTTTTATCGTGTGTTCTAAAAGGTGGTGTTGGCAGATCAATGTTTTGATTCTGAATCTGTGGTTGGTAGTTCTCAACATGAGATATCATAGTCGCAGGGCGTTCCACCGCCTTTTCCATAGAGTCAAGTATCTTGTCCTGCTTCTGCTCCTGCCTATCTTGCTGCTCCTTCTGTTTGCTAAGTATCAGCTCTTCAATCTGTGGCGCATGTTTCTGCCACTCAGGATGCCAAGCCAGCAACGTAGACACACCTCCAAACATCCCCAAGGCAATTTTCGTTGGGAATCTCAGAAAAGAACTCGCCAAGTCCTTCATTGAGAACATGCCAGACTCCTGCAAACGCGTCTCATAGTCTGCCTCTACTATGGGCTTCATCTCAATGCCCAGCTCGCGACACGTCTTCTCCCTCAGCACCAGCAGCGAGAGAATCGCGGTCAGCGCAGCTCTGGGGATGCACAGGTAATACAGTTGTGAGAATAACGCTTCCATGTGGCCGACGTTCTGATAGAGATTACCTGGCAACTGACGGAGCAAGTCGTCAATCATTTGCAGACCACTCCACAGCTGACCCTTTGTCTGCTCGCACCAACGGCCCCAAATATTTGCTGCCTCATCAGAATCTACCAGACGCGGCCACCATTCCAGCGTGCGTTCCTCCAGACGATGACGACAGCACATGCTTGCGCTCTGGTGCTTCAGCTCACCAGCCAGTTCACGCACCTCGTCACATGTCGACTCCTCCAGCAGCTTGACGTACAGCTCGCGCTGACGGCTTGCCTCATGGCTCATGTCGTGGCGGCTACCCTCCATCCAGATACCTAGATACGTCTGCAGTTCTGTTATGTTTACATCCTTCAGGTTTGGCAGCAACTCCTCTTCCAGAATGAATTCAGCCTCCTCTTCGGCGTGCAGGGCATCCATAGGCGCCAACAGGGGGATGTCCGTCTGCCACTTCCCCCAGTTAAAGCCTGGCTCCTGCCCACTGTCGCAGGCTGCCTCCTGACATTTCAGTGTAACGAAAAGATAGCCATGTTCTGATACCACCACCTCGCTGATGTCCGCTGCCAGCATACCCCGTTTCGACTGGCTTATCATCGTGTGAACCATGTCGCGTTGATCCTTGCACACATAGCCAATCTTATTACCCATTGCGCGAGCCATCACAGCCAAATGGTCATTCGTATTCGTAGGCTCAGGTTTCAGCACCACACGTGGCCTCATGTCCCTGAGATTCGAGAGCATACCGATGGTACGAGCCCACATCTCAGGAGTCTCCGGATCACCAAACTTGTAATCCGGATTAGCCGCATGTTGTGCTCCTAATATTTTGATGCTATATTGCGTCATGCTTGATCACGTTGGATTCCAATTCCGATGTGCAAAGTTACAAAATTCCCTGCTCAATCTACCATGATTTCCCTATCATTTTCCGCTATAATTTGTTAAACAGACACAAGCCACAGAATAGCAAGCAGATACAAAAATCCCACACCTTTTCAGTAGGATGTGGGATAGATATTTTGAGAATTTCTGGAATTATCCGTTCAAACTATTACAGCAATATCCTCAGCAATTTTCTTGATTTGCCAATACGTCTGTGGTGGCAGGTCGTTCATCAGCACATCTTTCTTAAACGAAACGGAAGTCCCACGACAAAGCAAATCGCCGATGTATGCAACAAGGTCGAAAAGATTGTGTCCTCGTATGTGCAGATAGGCGTTTTGCTCGTTCACATTGAGAGTCTGGTAAAAGCTGCCCTCTGCCTCAAAATCAACAGACTTCGCATAATCAGAGTTTAAATATTGCTCGAAATTCTTGGTGATGCTCTCAATGAGCGACTTACCATTCTCTGCCAGTTCCTCACGTTTACATTGATTGGGCAAACAAGCAGAGAACATACGTAGATTGAAATCTGGTTTGTCGTTCTTAAGGCAAAAGAGCAAAAGTAATAGTGGCTTATACACAGTCTTTGATAGTGTGGAAAGGAAGGCGGAGAAATCAAAAGTCACTGCCTTCTCAGGACATTGTGCCTCAAAGCGTTGCTTTAATGCAGAGGCTTCGCAATAGTGATTCTCCCATGAATAAGTATAAGTCTGGCAGATATAGTTGGCTGCATCAAGATTTGACTCTTGCAATAGATAGCGCATATCACTGTCAATGCAAATAAAGAATTGCTTCGACAGATAAGGACGGTATTTCAAGCATTGCTCACAGCCTTTAGTGTCGTAGCCCTTGGGACTGCGACTATATGTGATGAACTTATATTGGCCTGTGTGACAACTTTGAAGCATGGCATCCCAAAAAGTTTTATCGTCATCATCCTCTAAATGGACACTGGCGATAATATCTCTTTGCATAAGAGGCACATTAGCAAAGTACCGCGCTTGCTCCTTATAAACGTCTGCCATTATTTTCGAGTGTTAGTGGTGATATCTTCCATGTAAATGGCCTTGTCGCCCCAGCCATCAGAGAATATCATCGGCGAGTGCGTGGTAAGGATAATCTGCACCTCAGGATTTAATTCTAGAATCATGTCAATCAAATTGTACTGCCAATTGATGTGCATTGAGATTTCTGGCTCGTCGAGCATCAGCACATACTCTTGTCCTCGCTCCAAAAGAACGGTAAGCAGAATGATTAGGAGTTGCTTTTCGCCAGAAGACAGATTCTTGGGGAAGATAGCAATATTGTCTTTATAAAAAACAAGTTTCGTAGAATCATTGTCAAGTCGTTTCCCAGTCTCAGCAAAGCATTCGTTGACCAGACGTATAAACAAGTTCTTACGCTCGTTGATTTTGTCGAGTTCTGACTTCGAAATGCTACTGTTGGTATTGATACGATCAGTCAGTTCCTTCACCAAGTCTGAAAGGTAGTAGCCATAATCGCTCTGCAACTTCTCCAGTCGAATGTCAAGATAACTGTCCTGACTGCTCTTGCTGTCACCTTTCACATCGAATGTCGACACGAAATCCAGTTTCACCAGTTTACGATAGTCCGTGGCAGAAATCTCCTTGCCACCAATCATGGGAGTCCACGACGTTGTGTTAGCAAGAATCTCATCCCCGTCAGCATTTCTTGTCAGCATGTTCTCAAACTCCACATACTCCATAGCCAAGTCATCCTTGAAGTTAATCTTCGTCAGATGACTTTGGAAAAACTGCCCATTCTTCTCATAGGCAATGGCATGACGCAGAAGGCGCAACAGCGTTGTCTTAAACGTGCCGTTGTTGCCCACGATGATGTTCACATGCTCATCGAGCGTATGACTAAAGGCATACTCGTAATATAGGTTATCGATGCTGAAGTCCTTGATTCTCATATCGCGATATTCTTTATTTTGTGTGCAAAGTTACGATTTATTTTTTATATAAGTATGCAAAAATCGAAAATGTTACACCTTAGAAGATAGTTTTTTACATTATCCCTTTTCCATCTTACGTCGTCCACTGGTCCGCCGTGCTATCTGCGATAGCAGAAATTATACTATGGTTTACACCTACCGAGCAGTTCAACACCGAGTGGGCACTATCTGCGATAGCAGAAATTATACTATGGTTTACACCGGTTCGTGTTGTTAGCGTTGTTGCCGCGGCGATCTGCGATAGCAGAAATTATACTATGGTTTACACCCCCAATCATTATATGACAGACATAACACAAATCTGCGATAGCAGAAATTATACTATGGTTTACACCCAACTGCATGGTCACAGGTCAGGTGTATAAATCTGCGATAGCAGAAATTATACTATGGTTTACACCATTTGTTTGCAAAGGTAATGATTTTCAATTATTTATGCAAGATTTGGGTGAAATTTTACTCTAAATACGGTTTTTCAACCATAAATTGGAGCCATTTTTCGTTTTCTATTTTCTTTTTTTCTGGGTTTCTAAGTAAGTATAGTCCCTTCAAAGCAATATGATAGGCACCATTGGCATCGGCATCGGCAGGGAGTTTGGATAGCCAGTTGCCTTGTGCATCTCTGCCCTTGTTGGCTTCATCAGTACTGCAGAAATAACGACCGCCTCTAGCTACTGGCGAGAGAATAAAATCCTCTTTCGTTACAGCGTTGCTGTTACGCATTTGCAGAGCCTTCTGGAAAGCATAGAGCAATGTGTTGAAGAAGCCTGCATTGGCTGCATTAGCTTCAATATCGGAAATCAGTGCTTTGAGATCAGAGCCTTCTGTCAGTTGGATGTCTTTGTTCTTAAAGGCATTGACAATATCCTTTGTTGGCTCATAATCTACCATCTGTTTGTATCCCTTATCGTCCATTCGCATCACGATTCGCTTGCCATAGGTACTGACCGTCCATAGATTTTGATAGTCCGTCTGAAATGTCTTAAATTTGCGATAGTCAAATGTAAATTCTATATGGTTATTCTTCATCTCAATGCGCTCCATATTCATCAAGAACGATTTGCGCTTCTCGGCATTGGTGATGTCATTGAAGTTGAAATGATTCACAAAACCAGTCACAGGATCTATCTTTGAGGTATAAGCTGCAGGAATGTAGAACAAGAAACCACTCTGCTTACCCAGACGTTGGAAGCTTGTAAACTGCTGAGCCAACTGGTAACCACGAAGAATACCGCCTTCCTCATCAGCCTTGCGATCTTTGAACGACAAGTAATTTAGCTTGTCAATCAGCATCTTTTCGAATTTTTGATAGACCTGACGCTCCACTTTGAATCGACCACGCTTGAAACCAAAGTTCAAGTCTTCGAGTACAACGATGGCATTGTTCTCAATCATCATCACAGCAATTTCGTGAATGACGGCAGAGAGGAAACCCTCTTTCAGTTCCTTGATTTTTCCTACACTCTGCCAGCTCTTTCGAGCCTCGTCACGTTCCTTCTCGCGCTGCTCCAACTTGGCATGGTAGTCGTAATTACCAACCATATTGAAGGTCTTCTGCTTTAATATTTCTCCATGTTGGTTAATAAGCGTAAGATATATTAGATGACGCTCACCACGGTCTATGCCAATGATGTTGACATCAGGATTGTTCTTGAGATATTCAAGCACCCTCTCGTTGATATACTCGTTGCCGTCAGCATTGGCATTGAACACAATGGGAACATGGAAGAAAAACTCTGGCTTAGTATATCGTCTGTCTTTTATGATTTCGTGAGTTGCTACCTTAACTACTACCTGATTAATGTACGATTTTTCAGCTACAGTTAGCTCGCTTTCAGGCTTCCTGCCGTTGAAATACTGGTACAGACTTCTATAGATAGTTTCAGGGATAGGCTTTCCACTCTTATCCCTGCGATTCAGCATTTTACTACCAACCACGTGTTTGGCCGGTTTCTTGATGCTTTGAGGTCGATAGAAGAGTTCTGCCTGTCCGCCCAACTTCAGAACAAGATTGTTGAGATTCTCTTCAGAGAAGAGGTTTTCCCAATAGAGCGTATGCAGATTCTTGCGTCCATGAGCACCTTCTGCATAATCCTTATTATATAATTGGAAGAGATATAGCTGTCCATTCTCTACCCATTCATTAACTTGGTGTTCTGAGATATTGGTGAAACTGATTTTGTATGCCTGCTTGGATATCTCAGAATAGAACGAACTGATATCTTCGTAAGACTCTGTGGGGGAGAACGAAAAGCCATACTTAACCCAATCTTCGTGTTTGTTGATTGCGTCTTTATAGAAGTTGATTAAGTCGTGCAACGCTGCAACACTATAACTTGGAGAATCTTTCTTGAACGCCCCCTTCTTATAGATATCCATGATACGCTCGGATGGACGGAACGTACTAATGCCCTTCTCAGAGAAAAACGTATGGGGCAAATCCATAAACGGTTTCGACAGATACCTGCATGTCATTTTCTTATAAGAAGGCAAAGAAGCATCTTGTGTCTCGTCGAACTTTAACGTTCCTTTCACATTCATAATGCCCAGATAAGACAAACCGTCTTTAAACAAAAGAATGGCTTTGTTCTTGCGCTCATTGTTAACACCCCAACCATCGCCCAATGTCGATGTTCCAAAGTTCAATTTGAACTTCTT
The DNA here is from genome assembly GCA_946410305.1 of uncultured Prevotellaceae bacterium. GTDB lineage: Bacteria > Bacteroidota > Bacteroidia > Bacteroidales > Bacteroidaceae > Prevotella. Next base: position 26,547 of record CAMJZV010000027.1, read on the forward strand.
GCTGTCAGAAGGCTTCTTGGTTAGGTAATTTCTTGTCCTGTTATAGACAAAGATGACGTTCTCCAGTTCAGCATAGAGTGGTAGAAATACGTTATAGAAATCTTTGTCTAAGTCATATTCTATCGGAACGACAAGCACAGCGCATCTGTGTAGAATGTCCATCATAGCGTCCAACAGATTCTTGACGATTTCTGTTCCATCTGCGTTATTAAGGAACAGCTGTTTTTCCTCGCCTTTACACCATTCTTTGAATTGTAACCAATTGCCACCTACTTGTTCCACAGTATTTGGCATTTCAGAGTAGTAGTTGGATAAGCCATGTTCACTATCTAGACAGATTTCTGAAAGTGCAAATACATCTTTAGCCAGATAAGCATCAATCTTCTTTTTGTTCCTGGCAACTGCAGGGTCTCCATATTGAACGACAGCCTGTTCGTATAGTAAATCATTGATAGCACTCCACCTACCAAACAATTTCTGAGAAACATCGGTTAAGTTCTTCGCTGAAAGGAATAGGCCATTAGGATTGTATTGCTTAATCCTACCTGTAAGATCGGATAGTTCTTTGAGTATGTTGATGGTCTTACCATTGTATGCATAGTTTGTGATATGGATATAGAAACTATTCAGCATCTCTACCAACTGTTGGTCAGACTCTATCTGCTGTGGAATATACGAAAGCGTTTCTCTATCTGACAATATTTGCTTGAAAAGTGGCAGCATCGTCAGAGCCTTCTTCCTGCCAGCCAGTTCTGGGTGTTGTTGGCGATACAAGTTTACAAACTCATTAATGCCTCGATACTTCTGTTTTCCTTCTTCAGCAACACCTCCCAGTACTTGGTTGAAGAAATTGATACCATCTTGTGTGAGAAGCGAATTATAGAAGTCGAGTGTAAAAATGTCATCTATCATCACTCCTTCGAGGAATGGTTGCATTTCAACAGCTACTTGATCTATTACTTTCGGACATAAAGCTTTGATGTTCTCATATACTTCAATATCAGCTAAGAACTTAGGGAAGTTATCATGCACAATCCTATAAGGAACACTTGTACTGATTGCTTCAGCACTGTAGATATTATTTCTGTTGTCTTGGAATCCTCTGAAATAAAGTGCAAACCTATTGAATGACTTCAAGGCTTCATTATCATAAATACCTGGAAATACATCATCAATCAACTTCTGTGGTGTAGGCGCTGTCAACTCCTTGAAATGTCTGAAATCCTTAATCGCTGCGGCAATCTGCTTGCGCATAATAGTCTGCTCTCCCTCAAGTTCCTTCTTGGCCTCGTCGCTCTTTGTTTTCTGGTAATTTTCTATCGTCTCTTTCAAAGGCTCCCAATCAAAGTGAACGTTTCTTAAGGAGTCGTGAATGCAAACTTTATGGTATTCATCAATAAGCTTCTTGACCATAGGGTAATCTGCGGCCTTCTGCTCATCGCCTTCTAAAACTTTATTCTTTTCCATCCACTCTTGTGTCTTACCAATAGGTCTCAACTCAAAGCGCAAGGTCTTTGATACAGAATATATGCCGATAAATTGTTTCAGGTTCTTCATATAGACTGGGATTTTATTGTTTCAAACCACATGTTACTATGATCTGCATAGTTAATATTCACCTACAAAGTTACGAAAAATATTTCTTATTCCAGCACTTTTCCTAAATATTTTGTTTGTAAGTTTAGTTAAACAACTCACCCTCCACATAATTATCTTTGCTGGAGAAGCGGATGGGAGAGTACTTCAAAACCATTCTTTCTCCTGCTTGGAAAACGTGCCAACGTGCCATCGTGCCATTGCATTTTGTTAACAGTACACATAGTGGAGAAAGGTTACTAAATATTTATATATATTATAATTATTATAATAATTATAATATATATAAATATCAAAGTGACAAGTTTTAGTGTGATTGCAAAATAGCCAACGGCACGTTGGCACGTTGGCACGAAAAGCAGGACTTGTCTGCAGCGAGCATGAGCAGCCTTGGTACAAGCATGTTTTCAGTGCGTTTTCGTGTCATTGTAGTTTTGTAATGTACTGATATTCAACGGCATCAAAATTTGAGGCCAAAATAAATTTGGAACATATTTTTGAAAGTCTTGTTTTGTGCCTCGATTTTTACTAACTTTGCATTGTCAAAGAAAAGGTAAGGTGGTCGTCGCGCGAGACAGGCTAAGCCAGCTCGGAGACAGCCTAATACGCGAGGAAATCAGCTGGAAAAAGGGCCCATATCAGCTGTATAAAATTTCGTAGAAGGCTAAAAACAATGCTTAATGCATAATGCTTAATGCTTAATTAAAACCTCAACTTTCGCAAGCCCTGCTTGCTCAGTCTCGTAAGGGGCAAGGAGCAAGGAGCAAGGGGCAAGAGAATAGATGATAAACGTAGAAAACGGAGGGATGAAGCGGCATAGAAGGGGAATGACTAACCTCTTGCCCCCTGCTCCATGCCCCTTGCCCCAAGAAAAGTGGAGCATGTGAACATGCGAAACTTGAATTAAAACTTTAACCAATAACCATTAACCAATAACCATTAACCAATAACCATTAACCAATTATGAGTGTATTTTACAGATTGCATCAAGACCAGAGTGTAGGAACCAAGCGCAGCGGAAAGTGGTATGCCCGTGCGGTACCCATGTCCACCATCAACACCCGTCAGCTGGCGGAGATCATGCAGCGCAACTGTACGGTGAAGAAGGCCGATATCCTGGCGGTGCTGGACGAGCTGGTGGAAACCATGCGCGACCAGATGCAGGACTCGAAGCGCGTGAAGCTGGACGGCTTCGGCTCGTTCAAGATCGGATTGAATTCCAAGGGTGCCCGCACCGCGAAGTCGTTCACCGTAGCCGACCACATCGAGGGCATGCATGTGGTATTCACCCCCGAGCGCACCCACGACACCGCTGGCAACCGCGTGAAGCAGTTCCTGCAGGGCGTGAAGTGTGAGGAGTTGCCTGAGAACAAGGTCGAGAAGGAGGAAGGGGAGTAGCCTCCCCCCAACTAGCCTCCCCCAACCCCCTCCAAAGGGAGGGGGCTTTTAAAACGACCACAGATTGAACAGATTAAACAGATTATATCCGCAGTGTTGGATTTATTCTGATTTCACTGATTGCTTAGCGCAGCCAAAAATCTGCGTCATCTGCGTCATCTGCGAGAGAAAAGAAAACATACGTCGGTGAGAGATTGATTTCTCGCAGGAGTTAATTATTTCTCGCAGATCGCGCGGATCTCGCAGATAGGCGCAGCCAAAAATTAGTGAAATTCGTGAGATTCGTGTTCAGAAATAAGAAAGGATTAGCGTATGAAAAAGAAAAGTTTTTGGGATGTGCTGTTGAAGGTTTTAGTAGCAGCCATCACTGCGGCAGCCACCGCACTGACCACCACCTCGTGTATGGGGCACGGCCCATTCTAAACAACGAGAGGACTGACAACAATGTCGGCCCTCTCTTTTATTTTTTCAAGTTTCGCATGTTTCACATGCTCCACTTTTCTTGGGGCAAGGGGCATGGAGCAGGGGGCGAGAAAGAATTCTGGACATAGTTCATGTCCAGATTTTTTCTATCTCCTTGCGTTTCTTTTCCTTCGGCTCATCAGCGGCATAGCCAATGGGAATCAGAACGGCAGGCTCCTCGTTGTCAGCAATACCAAAGAACTGCTTGCACTTCTCGGCATCGAAGTTACAGACCCAGCAGGTGGCAAGGCCTTGTTCAGTAGCAGCCAGACACAGATGCTCTACGGCAATGGCAATATCGATGTCGCCATGATGCTTGCCATCTGAGCGCACCCACTCCTCGTCATGGAGAATGGAGCAGATGATGTACATCGGAGCCGTCTGGAACCACTCGCGATTGTAGCACTCCTGCAACTTCGCCTTGTCGGCCTCGTTCTTGACTATGCGGAACTTCCACGGCTGCTTGTTGACTGCCGATGGGGCAAAGCGGACACACTCCATCACGTAGTCCAGCTTCTCCTGTTCCACACTCTTCTCCTGATAGCTCCTGCAGCTATACCTTGCTTTCACTAAGTCTAATAATTTCATATCGTTGTCGGGGTTTGTTTATATATAGCAATAATACTATCAAAACTGAAAGGCAAAGGTAGTAAAAAACTTCTGAAAACTTGCACAAATAAACGAAAAGATGTATCTTTGCTGCAAATTTCTCAATTATTGAAAATCATGAAGAAGAACCTGTTACTACTCCTCACCGTCGTCCTCGCCCTGATGGCGGCATCGTGTACCAGCAGCAACGACGACAATCCTGTCTCACCCGAATCGGCCTATCGTGCCACATTGCGCTCACTCAACTGGGGCACCGACACGTGTTTTGTCTATGGTCACCAAACCCCCGATGTCGATGCCGTGACCTCGGCGCTGTCGTATGCCAAACTGATGAATGTCTTGGGCTACAACTGCAAAGCCAAGGTGTCGAGTCCTATAAACCGCGAGACGGCCTATATATCCCGCCTCTTCGGATTCAGCGTGCCTGAGCTGAAAACCTCTGTGGCACCACTCACACGCCTGATACTCACCGATCATACCGACTATGCACAATGTGTGGAGGGTGCCCATGAAGCCATCATCCTACAGAAGATAGACCACCATGTGGAGGGCGATATTGCCGATGCCAATATACCCTACGTGCGCCGCGAGATGGTGGGTAGCACCAATACCATCATCTACGGATGCTACAAGGAACTGGGAGTAGCCATCGACAACGAAACGGCCCGCATCATGCTGGCTGGCATCATCAGCGACACACGCAACCTGTCGAAGAGTACCACCTGCGCCATCGATACCATTACGTGGCAGGCATTGACCGCTCAGCTCGGCATCAGTGCCGACTCGGCGCAGGCCATCAACAACCACATGGCAGAGGCTGCCTACGACTATTCAGGCATGACCGATGCTGACATCCTGCTATCCGACTATAAGAACTATGAGATTGCAGGTAAGAACATCGGCTTTGGCAGCCTGGCATGCAAGCAGGCCGATATGGGGGCATTCATCGCCCGCATGCTGGCTGTGATGCCGCAAGTAATGGCCGACAAGGGTCGCCAGATGATGTTTGCCAAGATCGATAACCTGGTGCCCAACCCCGATGCCTCGCAGATCTACACTCCCTTCATAGAAAATGGTCTCTATTTCATTTATTACGGTGAGGGAACCAAGGCTATAGCCGAAGCCATCTTCGGACCTTCTATCAGCGAGGGAACCACCTACACCACCGGCAACCTGTCGCGCAAGCAAATCGTTCCAAAAATCCAGAAAATATTAGGCGAATAAGAAAGGGGGTACACCATTAAATCGGAGGGCAAAGTTACTCTATGAAGAGAGGTCAGCAAGACGCTTGAGGAGTTCGATGAGCACTTGCCAGATGTCCTCGATGGTCTTCAGTTCCACCCGTTCGCTTGTGGAGTGAGGCTCTACAATGCGTGGGCCGATGCTGGCAATCTGAATGCCAGGATAGTGCTCAACGAAGAACCCTGCTTCAAGGACGAAATGCATGGCCACCATTCGTGGGCGCCAGCCCAGCACATCCTGGAACGTGTCGGAGGTAAGCTGCAGGAATGCTGACTGTTGGTCTTCCTGCCAGGCAGGAGCCGACATCATCACTTCCGAAGTCGCACCGGCAGCCACGAACGTGTCGGCAATCTCTTTGCTCAGCGCGGCCATATCGTCGTCGATGAAGCTGCGCGTGTGGGTCGATACAAAGATGCTGTCTTCTTCCGTCACGATGCGCCCAACGTTGTTTGACGTCTCTACCGTACCGGGCATCGCCTCGCTCATCTTCACCACGCCTTGTGGCACCTGTTCCAGACAGCCCATCAGTGCCTCGAAGGCATCTTTGGAAATCACGCTGTCCTGCTTCTCGCACTTCTCGATGCTGCATGTCATCTTCGGGTCGTCAGGGAACTCTTCACGCAGCCATTCGTTCATCATGTCCTGTTGAGACTTGACAAACTCGCAGGCCTCGCCAGACGGCACGCAAAGGATGATGTCTGCCGACGAGGCGATAGAGGCATTGGCCTCGCCAAGGTTGATGGATGCCACGTCAAAGTCGTACTCGTTGTAGATGGCTGCCAGAATAGCCCACATAGCTACCACGGCGCTGCAACGGCCTTTGTTGATGTCTACACCCGAGTGACCACCTAGTCCGCCCTCGAAACGAATGCGATACCAGCGGTGCTTGCCGCCTGGAGCAGGCTGGCGCTTCATGGGGATGCGGTGGAACTGCAGACAGGCACCGGCAGCACCCGTCGTGATGGTGTCATAGTCCTCGGAGTCAAGGTTGATGACTTTGCGTCCTTTCAGGAAGTCCTTGCTCAGCTGTGAGGCTCCTGACATGCCGTCTTCCTCGTTGGTGGTAGTGATAACCTCCAGCGGACCGTGCACCATCTTGTTGCTTTCCAGCACCGCGAGTGCCATAGACAGTCCGATGCCGTTGTCAGCACCCAGAGACGTGCCTCGTGCCTTCATCCAACCATTTTCTATATAGGCATCGATGGGTGTGTTAAGCGGATCGCTCATGCCCACACAAACCATATCCATGTGGTTGAGCAGCACGACGGGCTCTGCGTTCTCATAGCCTGGTGTGGCTGGCTTGCTGATGACGACGCAGTTCTCCTTGTCGCGCTTATAGGGTAGCTTTAGCCGCTCCGCAAACTGGCATAGATAGTCAGCTACTCGCTCTTCATGGTGCGAAGGGCGTGGAATCTGATTCAGTTCCTTAAAGATCTGGAATACACGTTCTGTTGTTTTCATAAAGTATCGTATTAATTTGCTACGAAATGAGCGCAACGCCCAAATGGGTATTGCGCTCAAACTTATTTTGCCACTTAGACTACTTTTCGATATTTTAATTGTTAAACACTACTTGTTAGAACACTCATCGCATTACGACTTTTACGCACGTTCTGCAAATTTTGCTTGCAAAATTAATAATTTCTCATGACTTTACGTTCATTCTGCACGTTTTTCTTGCAGAGTGTGTTTACTTTTAATATAAATTAAGGCAAAACCACATTCAATTACCAATTCAGACCTGCGTGTGTCGCGCCTCTGCCTGGCCTTAGATCAACTATTCTTCTTATAGCTCTGCACCGCCCAACAACCCATCAGTGTACCGATGCCCGCAAGGGCTAAGACCTGGTGGGCTGTTTCGTGCAGTCCGCCACCACGGATGAAGACGGTGCGGATGGCATCAATGAAGTAGTGCATGGGGTTGATATAGGTGGTAAGATACGCCCACTGGGGCATGGAGCGCGTGGGGGTGAAAAGTCCTGAGAGTAGCATGATGCTCACTACAAAGAACCACATCACGAACATGGCCTGCTGCATGGTGTCGGAGTAGTTGGACACGATGAGTCCGAAAGAAGAGAAGAACAGCGCCAGCAGCATAGCAAGCACGTAGATGAGCCACACGGGACCAGCAGGTGTGATGCCATAGACGAACCACGCCAACAACAAGCACACGGTGATGACAAACAGCGCAATGAGCCAGTAAGGGATAAGTTTGGCGAGGATGAACGACCACTTGGAAACGGGCGTAACGTTGATCTGTTCGATGGTGCCAGCCTCTTTTTCGCCGACGATGTTAAGTGTGGGCAGGAATCCTGTCATCAGCATCATCACAATGGCAAAGAGGGCCGGAATCATGAAGAGTTTGTAGTTCTGTTGTTTATTGTAGAGGGTAAGCACGGAAGCGGCTGAGAGCGTTGAGACAGGAGCACTGACTATCTGCGAGAGATAGGCGCTGCCCATTGACCCCTTGGTGCCGTTGACGGCATTGGCTGCGATGAGATACTGGCCATCGCGAATCTCTAGAATAACATCAGCCCTACCCTTCTCGATATCCTTCATCGCCTCAGCATAGGTAGCCATCTGTCCACCGAAAATAAAGTAGTTAGAGGCTGCAATTTTCTGTACTACCCGCTGCGACTCCACAGTGTGGTCAATGTCCACCACATCCACCACGATGTTCTTCACTTCCATCTGCATCACCCACGGCATCACGCACATGATGACAATCGGGAACATGACAATGAGTTTGGGCAGAAACGCATTACGACGTATCTGCAGAAACTCTTTTTGTATGAGATACTTTATCATAGTTAAGAATTAAGAGTTAAGAGTTAATATCACTCCAGGCGCTGCTTGAACTTCTTCAGCGCGATAGCAAGCAGCACCACCGTCATACCTGTCAGCACAGCTACCTCGCGCGCCACATCTTCTATACCAACACCCATAATCATCAGCTTGCGCATGGCCTCGATATAGTAGCGGGGCGGAACCACAGCAGCCAGCCACTGAAGCACTTGCGGCATCGATTCAACAGGAAACAGCATGCCCGACAACATGACCACAGGCATCAGCAGCACCATAGCTGACAGCAGCAGGGCCACAAGTTGTGTCTGTGCCACGTTGGAGATGAGCAGTCCCAACGAGAGCGCCAATAATATATATAAGATACTCACAGCTAAGATCCAGAACAGCGAACCAGCCAAGGGTACTCCCAACACGAAACGTGCCATCAACAAGATGGTAATAAGGATGCCAAAGGCCAGCACCAGATAGGGCACCGCCTTGGCAATGATCACCATCAAGGGGCGCACGGGCGATACCAACAGCACCTCCATAGTACCTTTCTCTTTCTCGCGAACAATCGAAATCGAGGTCATCATGGCACAGATGAGCATCAACAACATACCCATGATGGCAGGCACGAAATTATAAGCCGACTTCATCTGAGGATTGTATAGGAGCCTCACCCCCAGCCCCTCTCCAAAGGGCGAGGGGAGTGAATAGTGTTTGCCGTCAACTGGCTGAGACAGTATGCTTTGGGCGTATGTGGTCCATTGCTGAGCCATATTGGGGTCGCTACCGTCAACCATGATTTGCCACTGAAGGTTACTACTCCCCTCGCCCTTTGGAGAGGGGCTGGGGGTGAGGCTCATATCGGCCTTCTGACTGCGAATGAGTTGTTCGGCTTCACGTGGGGTGTTCACAGTCTGCGTGATGACAAAATATTCCGATTGTGCCAGTCGTTCTACGGCCTGCTGCGTACGGGGCGACATCTCGGAGGTGACCACCACCGTGCGCACATTCTTCACATCGGTGGTGATGGCAAAGCCGAAGAGCAGCATCATCACCACAGGCATGCCGAAGAGTATCAGCATCGTACGCTTGTCGCGCAGAATATGCTTGGTTTCCTTGATTACAAATGCTATAAACTGTTTCATTTCATTATCCATTAACCATTAACCCTTAACCATTAATCAGAGGATCGGGTGGCCTGGCGGGCCAGATAAGTAAACACGTGATCCATATCGGGTTGGTGGAAACGCTGTTTCAGTTCATCGGGTGTGCCGAGGGCGCTGATCTTACCATCTACCATGATAGAGATGCGGTCACAGTATTCTGCCTCGTCCATATAGTGGGTGGTTACAAAGACGGTGATGCCACGATGGGCAGCGTCGTAGATGAGCTCCCAGAACTGGCGGCGTGTGGCAGGATCGACACCACCCGTCGGTTCGTCGAGGAACACCACGCCCGGCTCGTGGAAGATAGAGACGGAGAAGGCCAGTTTCTGTTTCCAACCCAATGGCAGCGAGCCAACGAGGTCGTTCTTGTGCTCCGTGAACTGCAGGCGTTCCATGAGTTCATCGGTCTTGCGGCGAATCTCATCATCCTTCATGCCGTAGATGCCGGCAAAGAGACGGATATTCTCGGCAACGGTGAGGTCTTCGTAGAGTGAGAACCGCTGCGACATGTAGCCAATACTTTTCTTGATTTCTTCATGCTGCGTGCGGATGTCGTAGCCTACTACCCTACCCGTTCCACTGGTGGGCTGATTCAGACCTGTCAGCATGTGCATCGCAGTAGTCTTGCCGGCACCGTTGGCACCCAGGAATCCGAATATCTCGCCCCTCTTAACGCTGAATGAGATATCGTCAACGGCATGGAAATCGCCAAAGGCTTTAACCAAATGTTCCACCTCAATGACGTTGTCACTTGAACCTTGAACCTTGAACCTTGAACCATCCTCAATGCCTGGCGGATTGAAGATACTGGCAAACTGGGTGAGAATATCATCGGGCGTGCCGATGCCACGTACCTTTCCCTGATCCAGAAAAGCCACACGCTCACAGCAACGAACTTCATCAAGATAAGGCGTTGAAGCCAAGATAGTTA
>CAMJZV010000028.1 GCA_946410305.1 uncultured Prevotellaceae bacterium
ATTAAACAATGCTAAAATATGAACCAATTATTTGGTTTGCAACATAGAAGGGACATTTTGATTCCTCGGAAGCAAAGAGGCAAAGAAAGAAATGAAATAGCAATGTAGAAATAGACATAATGGGTAGTGTCAAGTCACGACATATATGGATTCTGTACATCCTGCTGATGGTGTATGTCCTTCCCGTCCACGGATGTGCCCAATGGTAATGAGAGACGGTACCACGTATCCATAAACTCAGTAAATCTAAGGATTCTTGTAAATCAATCACAGGTTGTCTCCGTGATTGCTCAATAACAAGCAGCAAAAAACGGACGGGACATCCCGTCCCATCCGCCTTCATTTTAGTAGTTAGTTTGTTGTAGTATATGATTTATTTACCTATTGATTCTACTCAACGGGTTCGAGGATTATAAACATAACCAGTCCTTCTGCAGAGCCTTTCGAAATGACATATTCCGTATTTGCACTAATGGCAATGGGCTGTAATTCGTAATACTTGCCTTCAGTATTTGCTGTTCCAGATACAGTGGTCAATGTACCATTTAGTTTAACATTTGTAGCAGACTTGGCAGTACCCATCACTATAGTCATGTTATAGTCTCTAGCAGGTGTGAAAGTAATAGAGCCTTTACTGTCAAGTTTTAGTCCTTTCTTTACATATGTGTCCTTATAAGTGACTTTGCCATCTCCATAGTCACCTGCTACAGTAAACATGCTATGAGAAGGTGCACCATCGAAGGATGCTATTATAGTTTCAGTTGGTGTAGGCTCATCACCACCAGGATCATCATCACCACTAGGCGTTGTACTGTTCTCGTCGCCAAAGATGCCGACCAAAGAAGACTTATAGTTATCGAGCAGTCCACCCAGTACTGTATCATAGGCAGAGTCATCGTCGTCGAGACCCACATTGTCGGAGAACGTATAGGTGAAGTCGCCATGATTCAGACGTCCGGCACCATAGTAGCCTGTCACCACAGCGGGAACCTCGTCGGCAGCAACAGCCTGATAGTCGTACATCAGTGAAGCATTGGTATCGAAGTTGTTATAGGTGGTAGCACCGACCAATGTCTTCTCTGTCTCAGGAACCTGCTCGTCGCGAGTAGTGGTCTCATAGGCATCATAGCCCTTCGACGAGGGATTCTTCTGCGTATAATAGCTGAAGTGAGATGCTGTGCGGTCGAAGTAGTTACCGTATGCCTTGATCATACCACCATTCTCACCAGAGAACGTGCCACTGCCCAGTCCGTCGGTACCCTGTAGAGAGGAGAGGATAGGCTTCTTAGTCTTGAGGAAGTAGTTGTTCTCCACAAAGACACTCGCACCAGTAGTAGCACCAACGCCATACTTGGCCACATTGTCGAAGTAGTTGTTCCACACATGTACCGTCATAGTGCGAACACGCGGATGACGAGAGTCAGAGTGGTCGAACCAGTTATGGTCGTAAGAGATGAAGTTAGGACCAGACTCACTCTTCATGCCAAACATATTGCTTTTACCGGTATCCCAGAAGCGATTGTACGAAACGGTAACATACTTGGAGTCAGACTTTACATCCGTGGCTCCATCGCCCTTAGCATGGTCGCCACTGCCGTGCTTGCCATAAAACTGGTCAGTATGATGAATCCATATGTTGGAGTTGTCGGTATCGAGTGACAAGCAGTCGTCCATGCAACGCATGATAGCAAAGTTACGGAACTCAAGACTCTTGGAGTTTCTAACAAGGAAGCCGAAACCCTTGATGGTAGCGTCGTCACCAATTCCTTCGAAGGTCATGTTCAACTCAGAATCAGCCCTACGGCCCTTTATCTGAATGCCCTCCTCACTACTGCCAATGGCATCAAGGTCTTCCTTCTCGATAAGTCCGATGAAGCGGAAGGCGATAGGTGTTTGGTCCTGCCCCTTTTCATAGGCAGCAATGATAGCCTGGAAACCTACACAAGGATTCTTTTCTGCACCAGCAACATCTGTACTGATGGTCTTTGCTGTCTGTTTAGTGATATAGAGCACCTTGGCACCAGGCTTCAACGTACCGTCAGTCTGATAAGCACCAGGAACATAACCATTCAGGAAGGCAAAACCCTCGCGGCTGTAGTTCTTGACCTCCATATTGGTTGCTTCGCTGGCACTGCCGGCAATCTCTAAGTCTTCAGCATTGACAGCCACAACCTTCATCGCATAGTTGCCAGCTTTCAGTCCAACAGCGTCAGCACGTCCATAACTGTTGTAGTCGCGTACCAGCTGGGCATCGATCTTTGTATAGTCGGCATACTGACCACCCTTGACATAGACATTATAAGTCTTAGCACCGTCGTACTTCTTGAATTTGACATAAGCAGACTCCAGCCAACCGCGAGCCTCGGTTATCTCAACAGCCCCTTCAGGATTGTCAATGTTACCACCAGGAATCTCTGTCTTCTTGAAGCTGATACCAGCCACATTATCTACAAATGTATATTGCTTGTTGGCACCAAGATTCATAGTCACGTTACTACCACTGAAGTCTATGCTCTCGAGTGCTTCCGTATTGTAGTACTTGTGTTCATTGGTTTTCAACGTGATGACTGCCTGATTCTTCAACAAGTTTGCTGGCACACTATAATCATCACTGGGCTGCGGGGCAACAGGTTCTTCGCCAGCATCGGCGACCTTGATACTATAGATATACATACCACCAGTAGTGGTCAGTTCGATATCGCCGTCAGCGACAACCGTACCCTCATTGGTAACCTTTGAAGTAGTCTCATTGAAGCTTTTGGTGACAGTGATATTGGTTGCCGCTATCTTACGGGCTATAGAACTGCTTGACGACTGTGACTCAATGGTCAATACCTGTCCAGCTTTGACGCCGTGAATCTTCACCTTGGCACTCTTGTTATTTATCGTCATCGAGTGTTTCTTGTTGTCGACACGAATCTGGTCTGCACCCGTCGTCGTGAAAGTCAGATTCTTAGTGAAGTTCAACTCTACACCATTGGCTTTCAAGACCTCATCGTTCAGAGTTGCCTGCTGCAACCAACGGTCATTGGCCGATTCATGAGTCCAATTAGCAGCATCGGCATTCTGATTCGTCTTGTCATCATTGCTTAGCGTGGCAAAGTTCCACGTCTGTGCAGTCATGCTCAGTACAGAGAATAGTAACAAAGTGAAAAGAGTAGAAAGTTTCTTCATAGCGTGTTCCTCCTTTTACTTAATGATGACCTTCTTCTTGCCGATAATGTAAACGCCCTTAGGCAAATTGGCAGTACTCTTGCCAACCAGCTGACCATTGAGATTATAAACTGCCAAGCCTTCAAGACCAGCCTGCTTAACAGCAGCCAAGCGCTCTTCCACACTCGTAGCATTGCTGAAGTCTATGGTAACAGTAGCCATGTCAGTGACCAATGTCTCTGTGCCGTCGTTAAACACAACTGTCACCTGATCACCACTGAAAGTGATTTTGGAAATCTTCGTTGCATCCAACACGTCGCCAGCCATGACATTCAGTCCAAGACAGAAGAGACTACATAGCAGTAAACACTTTTTCATCATTATTATTGTTTTGGTTTCTGCTGCAAAAGTAGCCTATATTTTCTAACGGAAGCGCAAAAACAGTGCAAAATAGTCCGTAAACGTTTACAAAATTTGGCTATTCAACAGAATTGCAGTACCTTTGCAGCATGAATCAGATAACAGACTATGAGATTATGGCTCCAGTGGGGTCTCGTGACTCTCTGGCAGCAGCACTGAAGGCAGGTGCAGGGTCGGTATATTTCGGTGTGGAACAGCTGAATATGCGTTCACATTCTGCCAACCACTTCACCATCGATGACTTGCGCGAGATAGCCGCAACCTGCAACGAGGCTGGCGTAAAGACATACCTCACGGTGAATACCATCATCTATGGTGAGGACATCGAGACGATGCACCAGATAGTGGATGCTGCCGTAGAGGCGAAGATTACGGCCGTCATTGCCTGTGACATTGCCGTGATGACCTATTGTCGCAAGGTGGGCATGGAGGTACACCTCTCTACACAGCTGAACATCTCAAATGTGGAGGCACTGAAGTTCTATGCGCAATTTGCCGACGTAGTGGTGTTGGCGCGTGAACTGAAGATGGAACAGGTGGCCGACATCTACCGACAGATAGAGGAGCAGCACATCACGGGTCCTTCAGGTGAACTGGTACGCATCGAGATGTTCTGTCACGGTGCGCTGTGCATGGCGGTGAGCGGCAAGTGCTATATGAGTCTTGACAATACGGGACGCTCGGCCAACCGTGGTGCCTGCATGCAGATTTGTCGTCGTAGCTATATCGTTACCGACCGTGAGACCGGTACAGAGTTGGAGATTGACAATAAATACATCATGTCGCCCAAGGACCTAAAGACCATCCGCTTCATCGACAAGATGATGAAGAGCGGTGTCAGGGTCTTTAAGATAGAGGGGCGCGCCCGTGGTCCTGAATATGTGCTCACCGTGGTACAGTGCTACAAGGAGGCCATTCAGAGTGTGCTGGACGGCACCTTTACGGAAGAGAAGAAAGACCAGTGGGACGAGCGTCTGGCCACCGTCTTCAACCGCGGCTTCTGGGACGGCTACTACCAGGGCCAACTCTTAGGCGAGTGGAACTCGAACTATGGTTCGAACGCAACAGAGAAGAAACAGTATATCGGCAAGGGCGTGAAATACTTCTCTAAGCTGGGCGTGGCGGAATTCACCGTCGAGGCCGACACATTCTCTGTGGGTGACAAGATGCTCATCACGGGTCCGACGACAGGAGCGCTGTATGTCACCGTCGACGAGATTCACGATGACGTACAAGCTGTGCAGACTGCCCAGCAGGGTACTCGCGTCAGCATTAAGGTGCCAGAGAAAGTAAGACCATCAGACAAATTATTTAAAATCATTAAGCAATGACGATTAACGAGATACAAGACGAGATTATTGACGAGTTCTCTGGTTTTGACGACTGGATGGACAAGTACCAGCTACTCATTGACCTCGGCAACGAGCAGGAGCCGCTGGACGAGAAATACAAGGTAGAGAGCAACCTCATTGACGGTTGCCAGAGTCGTGTATGGCTGCAGGCCGATTATGTTGACGGCAAGATAAACTTCACAGCAGAGAGCGACGCACTGATTGTCAAAGGCATCGTAGCCCTGCTGATTCGTGTGCTGTCAGGCCACACGCCACAGGAGATACTGGATGCAGACCTTTACTTCATAGAACAGATAGGTTTGAAAGAGCATCTGTCGCCCACCCGCAGCAATGGACTGCTGGCCATGGTCAAGCAGATGCGCGTCTATGCGTTAGCGTTTAGTAGTGCCAAGAACTGATTCGCCTTCGGCAACCTTCCGAAGGTAGAATTCACGGAAATCACTCCATCGATAATAGGGGGCTAAGTCGCTCGGCAAGGGCAACGTAGCCTCTTTTTCATTGAGCAGTACCTTGATGAGCGGTTCTTTGTCGGCAGCATTCTTACGGTAGAAGATAATCTGTAGGTTACCTGCCATCGGATATATGCTACTAGCCCACCAGCCATTCTCTTCCAACTCTTCCAACTTGCCGGTTTGGAAGTCATAGCCGTTGATGCCCATCAGACAAACCAGTGGCAGCAATACCGTCTCATGGCCAAAGCGTAGAGAGGCACCATGCTGATTGCCTGCGATGATGCTATCAGCCTCACTGATAATCTTGCCCAACAGATAGACCTGCAGATAAGGCTGTTGAGCACCATTGAGTTCACAGAAGCCCGATTGGAGATAGCTCCACGCATTTTCTACCTGCCAGAAGAGATAGTAATCATCGCTGTTAAAGAACTGCTGCAATAGGTTTGGTTCGCTGCTACGTCCTGTATTCTGTTGGGTGAATGATGCCTTCATCAGATAGTAGGCCAACCACTGCATATCAACATGCTGACGCACATAGGCGGTATCGTTGAAGAAACTGCTCATCTTTTTATCATGGTGCCATCTGCTCATGATAAATTTTTTCATAACTTTCTGACCACGATAGTCGGTGGCAGCCTCACGCAGCGTCTTGTGCTGATGGTTCATATACCACATGTCGCTATAGGAATTGTGCATCGAGACCTCAAGAGTTGGACGTTCCTTAACCAATTGCAAGACGAAACTACCCATCGATAGCGCACAGCGGGTAACGATGGTGCTGCGGGCATCGACAAAGGCGCCGTCGCTGAAGACTTCAGGGAAGTTCTGAAGCATGCGACGGGCTATCTGGCGCTGTTGTTCCTTGCCTTTCTCAGACAGGTCGCCCCAACGTCCTTCAGCGTCGGCAATATACTGACGTATCTCCTGCAAAGCCATCTTTCCTATTTCTGACAGCTTACCCAGCGAGTCTGCCTTATGCAGCGTTTTATACGGTTCCATAAAGCCCTTCATATCGTTCAGATAACGCGAGCCGTGGCGTCCGTAGTGGCTGATATAAAAAGGTGTATAACCTTGAGGTGCAGGTGTCAGCTGTGGAAGGTCGCTCTCAGGATAGAGTGCATAGTTGCCTGCAGCAAAGTTGCAGTCGCTCTCAATGAATGAGAGCGCCGGCTGAGCGACCATCGTAAGAGGCAAGAGGCACGATGCCAGCAGCAAGAGGTATGACTTAATCTTCATAGGCATCGAGTTTCTTGAGGTAATACTTACGGAAGTCACTCCAACGATAGTAGGGTGCCTGCTTGGCGGGCAACGGCAACTTAGCCTCATTCTCATTGAGCAGCAACTTGAAGAGTGGATCGCGGTCTTTAGGACTCTTGCGATAGAAAATGAACTGAAGATTGGCCCCCATCGGGAAGGCGCGGTAATTAATCCATCCTTTGTCAACCAGTTGATTCAGGTCATCGGTCACCAGTCCGAAACCATTGATGTCAAGAAGACAGATGAGGGGGAGTACCACCGTCTCGTGGCCATAACGAAGATGCACATTGGTCTTAGGCAGCTGGATACAGCTGTCTGCCTGCTCAATGATCTTTCTCAGCAGGTTTCGCTGCAGATAGGGCATCTTTCCACCAGTAGCAGGACTGGCACCCCAACCAATATACCACCACGCATTGCTATTCTTCCAGGTATTATAGATTTCATCCTGGGTGAAGACATCAAAAAGGGTCATCGTATTACCCAACTCCACGTTCTGCAAGATAGCAGCCACGAGCATCAGCTGCTCGCCAAATTCGTAGCTACGAATATTCTTACGGACATAGCTGCTATCGTTGAACAGCGTCTGCACGAGATGGCTAAAATCATTATTGTGGGCCCTAAAGGCAATATAGGGTTGCGTGGCCTCTTTGAGCTTGCGCAGATTAAAGAGTTCCTTGTCTTGCAAGTTCAGGTAATACATGTCGCGATGACTTGCATCATGATGGATGTTCAGTAAAGGATTGAGTCGGACAAGCTGCATCAGAGCATACTCCATAGACAACACACAACGCCCCACACCCGTGCTACGTGCATCTATATCAGCAGAGTCCTTGAAAACCTCCGGGAAACGCTCATACATGCGGCGGGCAATATCCTCATGCTGACGGGCACCCAACAACGTCAAATCACCCCAGTGGTTCTCGGCATCCTTACGTATCACATCTAACCGATGCATCACATCACGGCCTGTTGGCGTCAACTTACCAAGACTGTCGGCCTTTGCCAATACTATGTAGGGATTGTTATAGATGCTGGGCTTGGTATGGAATCGCGAGCCATGACGACCATAGTGACTGATATAAAATGGTTTATAGCCACGAGGTGCTGGCGTCAAGTCACGCTGCACTGGACCTGGATAGGCCATATAATTGCTGGCCGAAAGCAGGACATTCTCGTGTATCTCATTGTAGGCAGTTTGTGCATGAAGTGTTACGATAAACAGAGTTGCAACAGCCGCCAACAGCCATTTTTTCATATGAATAGTCAAATAACGCCTGCAAATGTACAAAAAATTATTGAAAGGACATACGTTATTTACAAAAAAGTTGTATATTTGCAAACAAAAGCGCTTATAAACCAGAAAAGATATGGCTAAAAAACAGTTATGGAACGATGACTACTGGCTGCTACTCATGCAGTTATACCTACGCAAGCCCGTAGGAGTAAAGCCTATGTACAGCCGTCAGATGGTGGAGTTGAGCATTGAGTTGCACATCGCACCACAACAACTCTTTGCCAGAATGTGTGAGATCGCCAAT
Organism: uncultured Prevotellaceae bacterium; assembly: GCA_946410305.1. Taxonomy (GTDB): domain Bacteria; phylum Bacteroidota; class Bacteroidia; order Bacteroidales; family Bacteroidaceae; genus Prevotella. Next base: position 8,173 of record CAMJZV010000028.1, read on the forward strand.
CTGGAGACGCCTCGTATCGAGCGTATCTGGCAGGAATACAGCCGCAACCCCAAACGGCTGACCCGTGCCGTACAGCTGCTGCGCAACATGTTGGGCTTCAACAGCGCCGGTGGCTTCTATGATGGCGTGGAGGTGGAAGAGACTTTCGAGCGCGACTTCCGTCCTATTGCTGAAGACGAGCGCTTGACGCCCATCATGCTGATCGTGATTCTCGACCAATACTTCCGACTGACACCTGTCACGATGGTGGCAGAGACACCAGAGGTGAGGCAGCTGTCAAGTCTGATGCACATTCCCGTAACATTAGTTGTCGACGTGCTGGAGGTTTTCCAACACTGTGACCCATATCTGAACCGCCGCGACGTCATTGTCAGTCCGCTGCTTCTGCCTTGTCAGCAAATCTGGCAGCGCTATGGCAATGTCGACACCCGACAACTGGCCTCGTATGCAGAACAGCTGAAAGACTACTTTAAATAATGCATCATTCATAATGCATAATTCATAATTTCTTTGTAATTTTGCAGCCGTTTATGGCACAGGAGCAGATACAGGAGCAACGACTGACGCAGCAACAGAAACTGGCGCAGAGCATTACGCAGCAACAACTGTTGCAGGCGCAGCTGATAGAACTGCCCGTCACACAACTCATTGAGCGTATCACTGCAGAGTTGGATGACAACCCTGCCCTAGAGCCATCAACGGAAGAACCGGAATACATGGATAGTCCAGAGAGTACGGACAGTCCAGACTCCCCAGAAGACAACTACGAACAAGAAGAGCGCCAGTCGGCCCTCGACGAAGCCTTGGAATCGTTAGGACGTGATGACGAGGACTTGCCCGTCTATCAAGGAGGAATGTCTAGTCAGGAGGAGCGCGAAGACATCGTCTATGGTCAGTCGCAGTCGTTCTACGACCAGTTGAAGGAGCAGATGAACATGTGTGACTTGACAGAGCAGGAGCGTAACATCATGGAATATCTCATTGGCTCACTGGACGATGACGGACTGCTACGGAAGCCCCTGCACAGCATCACCGACGAATTGGCCATCTACCATAATGTCGATGTCGCAGAACAGGAAATCGAGCAGGTACTTCTGAAATTGCAGGACTTCGACCCTGCTGGCATTGGTGCCCGTACGTTGCAAGAGTGCCTAATGTTGCAGGTTCAGCGCCGCGAGCCGTCACACTTGAAGGAGTTGATGCTGCGAACAATAGAAGACTATTTTGAACTGTTCACCAAGAAACACTGGAAACGGCTGCAACAGGTGTTACAACTGACAGACCTGCAGAACGACACGCTCATCAAAGAGCTACGCAAGCTTAACCCCAAGCCAGGAACGGCCATGGGCGAGGTGGTAGGACGTAGCATTCAGCAGATTACCCCCGACTTCATCATCGAAACGCAGGACGATGGCACAGTGACATTCTCACTCAATACTGGCGACCTCCCGGAGTTGCATGTGTCGCAGTCGTTCACCGACACGCTCAACGAATACCAGACGAACAAGGAGAATATGAGTCGGCAGATGAAGGAGGCACTGCTCTACACCAAGAAAAAGGTGGATGCTGCACAAGGTTTCATCGAAGCCATCCGCGTGCGTCGTCATACGCTGACCATCACCATGCGTGCCATCATCCAGTGGCAACACCGTTTCTTTGAAGATGGCGACGAGGCCTCGCTGCGCCCCATGATTCTGAAGGATATAGCCGAGAAGACTGGACTGGCACTAAGCACTGTGTCGCGTGTTTCTAACTCGAAATACGCACAGACACGCTGGGGATTGTTCCCCCTGCGCTACTTCTTCAGCGACGGTTACAAGACGGCAGAAGGTGAGGAGCTGTCAACGAGAGAAATAAAGATTACCCTGCGTGATCTTATCGACGCAGAAGACAAACACAAGCCGTTGAGCGATGATGCATTAAAAGACCTGCTGGCAGCCAAAGGCTATCCCATCGCACGGCGCACAGTAGCCAAATACCGCGAACAGATGGGAATACCAGTAGCGCGACTACGTAGATAGTGGAAAGTGGAAAGTTGAAAGTTAAGAGTTGATAGTTATAAGAGAGAAATGAACCGAGAGAAACAAATCATACTGGCAGCACGCATCATGAGCGTGTTATTCACACCATTCTACCTACCCTTCATAGGATTGGTGGCGCTGTTCTCGTTCAGCTACTTGAACATCTTCCCCTGGCCTTACAAGTTGCAGGTTCTCACGATGGCTTACCTGTTTACCATCCTGCTGCCTACGGTGATGATACATCTCTATCGCCGCTATCAGGGATGGAACCTCATAGAACTGGGACACCGTGAACGACGCATGGTGCCCTACGTGATCTCCATCATCTGCTATTTCACCTGTGTCTATGTCATGGACAAAATGCACATGCCTCATTTCATGGGCGCCATTGTTGTAGCAGGCCTATTGGTACAGATAGTCTGTGCGCTCATCAACGTATGGTGGAAAATCTCTACACACACAGCAGCCATCGGTGGTGTGGCAGGTGCCATATTTGCCTTTGCCGAATATTTAGGTTTCAACCCCGTCTGGTGGCTCTGCCTGGTATTCATCGTAGGAGGCATGGTCGGTACCAGTCGAATGATCCTTCGCCAGCACTCACTGGGACAAGTAGTCGGCGGTTTCTGGGTAGGCTTCCTTTGCGCAGCCATCGCAATACTTTTTTTATAACATCGAAACCTCGAAGCATCGAAATATCGAAACATCGAAATAACAAAAAAAATATGAAACCAATTGTCAGCATTATCATGGGCAGCACTTCTGATTTGCCCGTTATGGAGAAAGCCTGCAACCTTCTCAACGAGATGCAGGTACCGTTTGAGGTTAACGCACTCTCTGCACACCGCACACCAGACGCAGTAGAAGATTTTGCCAAAGGTGCCAAGGAGCGCGGTCTGAAAGTCATCATTGCAGCAGCAGGTATGGCAGCCGCTCTGCCAGGCGTCATCGCCGCCTCCACTACCCTACCCGTCATTGGTGTCCCCATCAAGGGCATGCTTGACGGTCTCGACGCTATGCTCTCTATCATCCAGATGCCACCGGGAATCCCAGTAGCTACAGTAGGTGTCAACGGTGCCCAGAACGCTGCCATTCTGGCTGTTGAGATGTTGGCACTTAGCGACGAGGCTATCGCCAAGCGTCTGGCCGACTACAAGCAAGGGCTGAGAGCAAAGATTGAGAAGGCCAACAAGGACTTAGCAGAGGTACAGTATGAGTACAAGACGAATTAGCAGTGTAGCCCATGTAGGCAACATCGCCATTGGTGGCGACAATCCTATTCGCATCCAGTCGATGGCTACCACTGACACCAACGACACAGAGGGTAGCGTGGCTCAGGCCAAACGCATCATTGACGCTGGTGGCGAGATTGTTCGCTTTACCACGCAGGGCACCCGCGAGGCAGAGAACATGAAGAATATCTCTGCCCGTCTGAAGGCAGACGGCTACAACCAGCCGCTAGTGGCTGACGTGCACTTTACCGCCCATACGGCCGATGTCGCTGCACAATACTGTGAGAAGGTACGTATCAATCCCGGTAACTATGTCGACCCAGGACGCACCTTCAAGCATTTGGAATATACTGACGAGGAATATGCTGAGGAGCTGAAGAAAATCGAGGCGAAACTCGTACCTTTTATCAATATCTGTAAGGAGCACCATACCGCTGTGCGCATCGGCGTGAACCACGGCTCGCTGTCCGACCGCATCATGTCGCGCTATGGTGATACGCCAGAGGGTATCGTAGAGAGTTGCATGGAGTTCCTTCGCATCTTCCGTCGCGAGAACTTCAACGACGTGGTTATCAGCATCAAAGCCTCGAACACTGTCGTAATGGTCACCACTGTCCGTCTGCTGGTCAAGACGATGGACAAGGAGGATATGCACTACCCATTGCACCTTGGCGTAACAGAAGCCGGTGAGGGCGAGGACGGCCGCATCAAGAGTGCCGTAGGTATCGGCGCCCTGCTTACCGAAGGCATTGGCGACACCATCCGTGTATCACTCTCTGAGGAACCCGAGTGTGAGATTCCCGTTGCCCGCAAGCTCGTTGACCTCATTCCTGAGTGTACCCGCCTGCGCCAAGAAGCTAGCCTCCCCCAGCCCCTCCAAAAAGAGGGGAGTCAGGAAAGGATGTATATCGAAGGAGATACTTTGTATATGTATATTGATGCTCCTGACTATGAGACATTACAACTCAAGGCTGCAATGGCTGCTGGTGCCCTACTCATCGACCGAAAGGCCATGAATCTGAAAATCCATTCTACGCACTATTCTCCCCTCCTTTTGGAGGGGTTGGGAGAGGCTCTGTTGCAGGCTGCCCGCATCAAGTTTACCAAGACAGAATACATCTCATGTCCTGGCTGCGGACGCACCCTCTACAACCTACAGGAGACTATCGCCAAAATCAAGGCTGCCACCAGTCATCTGGTAGGTCTGAAGATTGGCATCATGGGATGCATCGTCAATGGTCCTGGTGAAATGGCTGATGCCGACTACGGCTATGTCGGTGCCGGTCGTGGCAAGATTAGCCTCTATAAACAAAAGGTATGTGTCGAGAAGAACATACCTGAGGAGGAAGCTGTTGACAAGCTACTGGAGCTTATCAACAGTGATAGGGCAAAGAAATAATAGCGCTACTTCCTGCGGGTCACAAGGGTGAACTGACGGGTTAGCGCCTCTTGCTCACGGTCATGGTGAGCAACGGCTACACGAAGGACGGCTTGGCCGTCCTTCAGTCGTTTATCAGCCACTACAGTCGCAGTATAACGCACTCCCGTACCAGGAGCAATACTTTCGATATGCAGATTAGGTGAGATGTGCAGATGCTTGTTGCCTGTCTGCTCGCTGACCAATGGCTGGACATCATGCAACGTATAACGCGAGCGGTTCATAATCTCAAAGACCACCTTACACTGTTCGCCGGCATGGATAGTGCCCTCTTCACGCTGATTCTCTATACGCACGTTGCGAACCTCAATAGCGGGGCGCATACGCTGCAGGTCACTAACTGACACTGTCTTCTCAGTAGATGGTGTCTCAGGGAGCTTAGCAGCCTGTTCATCAGTAGGTCCGGAAATGCCAAAGTCTACACGGTCGTCGCCACTGTTGCTACTGTCATAGCCGGAATCATCAGAAGGCGGGGTAACAGCAACACGATCACTACGACGAGCAGCACGATCACGACGATAGTCTTCGTAGCGCTCTGCCTCACGCTGGTCAGCAGCAGCTCCGATAGCCGCACCAATAGCGGCACCTCCAGCCATACCTATGATAGCGCCAGCATCGCTGCCACGCCATCCACCTGACAGACCGCCTACAGCAGAGCCAAGGATTGTACCGAACTGGGCGCCGACATAGGCTCCCTGACCAGTATATGTGCCACAGCTGGAAAGCAGCACGGCGCCCAAGGATAATGTAATAATCGTCTTCTTCATATCTTTATCATATATGGTTTCACGTTGCAAAGATACAAAGAAATAGAAAACAATAATAGGGAATTTCCCGAAATATCATTAGGAAATCCCCTATTATATAGAGTTCAATCGTATGATTACTCAGCCTTTGCCTCTTCAGCAGCAGCCTCGGCGGCAGGAGCCTCTTCAGCCTTAGGAGCCTCCTCTACTGCGGGAGCAGCTTCGGTAGCCTCGGCCTTAGGAGCAGCCTTGCGTGAACGACGAGTCTTCTTCTCTGCCTTAGGAGTCTTGAGCATGTTCTCATCGAAGTCAACGAGCTCGATGAAAGCAATGTCAGCAGCGTCGCCCTGACGGCTTCCGAGCTTGATGATGCGGGTGTAACCACCGGGACGGTCACCGACCTTCTGTGCAACAGCTCCGAAGAGCTCCTTCAGAGCCTCCTTATTCTGGAGGTAGCTGAATACTACACGACGGCTGTTGGTGCTGTCGTCCTTTGAGCGCGTGATGAGCGGCTCAACATATTTCTTGAGTGCCTTTGCCTTGGCGAGGGTCGTAGTGATTCTTTTGTGCATGATCAGCGAGATGGCCATGTTGGCAAGCATGGCACGGCGGTGATCAGCAGTACGGCCCAGATGATTGAATTTCTTTCCGTGTCTCATTGTTTACTTTTGTTCTTTTGTGGACAGATTATTCCTTGTCCAATTTGTACTTTGAAATATCAGTTCCAAACGACAGATTCAGACTCTCGAGCAAATCATCAAGCTCAGTGAGCGATTTCTTACCGAAGTTGCGGAACTTGAGGAGGTCGGTCTTGTTATACTGAACGAGATCACCAAGGGTCTCCACATCAGCAGCCTTCAGACAGTTGAGGGCACGAACCGAGAGGTTCATGTCAACCAACTTGGTCTTCAGCAGCTGGCGCATGTGCAACACTTCCTCGTCGAACTCCTGGTTGCCCTCGACATCATTGTTCTCCAGCGTAATCTTCTCGTCTGAGAAGAGCATGAAGTGGTAGATGAGGATCTTGGCAGCCTCTTTCAAGGCGTCCTTCGGGTGAATGGAACCATCCGTAGTCACCTCCAGCACGAGCTTGTCGTAGTCGGTCTTCTGCTCAACACGATAGGGCTCTACGCTGTACTTGACGTTGCGGATTGGGGTGTAGATTGAGTCAATAGCTATCACATTGACATCGGTGCAGAACTCGCGATTCTCATCAGCGGGAACATAACCACGGCCTTTGTTGATAGTCAGGTCAATCTGCATCGAAGCTTTGGAATCTAAATGACAAATCACCAAATCGGGATTTAACACTTCAAATCCAGTCAGATACTTGCCTATATCACCGGCTTTAAACTCGGTAGAATTCTCGACAGTGATGGAGACTTTCTCGTTCTCGAATTCTTCCACAACTTGCTTGAACCTTACTTGCTTCAGGTTCAAGATAATGTTGGTAACATCTTCCTTTACACCAGGTACTGAAGAGAACTCATGCTCAACACCAGCGATACGGATGGTGTTGATGGCATAACCCTCAAGTGATGAAAGAAGAATGCGGCGCAGGGCATTACCGATGGTAACGCCGAAGCCGGGCTCCAAGGGACGGAATTCGAACTTGCCGAACTTGTCCGTAGCCTCCAACATTACGACTTTATCAGGTTTTTGAAATGCTAATATCGCCATTAATTTAAATGATTTTAGTTCTTAGAGTACAACTCAACGATTGACTGTTCCTTAATGTTCTCGGGAATGTCGGCGCGCTCAGGCATGTGGAGGAACTTACCACCCTTCTGAGCCTCGTCCCACTCGATCCAAGGATACTTAGAGTGGTTGAAACCAGCCAAAGCAGCCTCGATAACTTCGAGAGACTTAGCCTTCTCACGAACGGCAACAATCATACCAGGCTTTACCTGGAAAGAAGGAATGTTAACAACATTACCATCAACAGTGATGTGCTTGTGACCAACGAGCTGACGGGCAGCAGCGCGGGTAGGAGCAATACCCAGACGGTATACTACGTTGTCAAGGCGGCTCTCAAGCAGCTGGAGCAGCACCTCACCGGTGATACCCTCAGCCTTAGCGGCCTTCTCAAACAGGTTACGGAACTGGCGCTCAAGAACACCATAGGTGTACTTGGCCTTCTGCTTCTCTGCCAACATGACAGCATACTCCGACTGCTTGCGGCGACGGTTGTTGCCATGCTGTCCAGGAGGGAAGTTTCTCCTAGACAAAACTTTGTCCGGGCCGAAGATGGCTTCTCCAAATCGGCGGGCAATTTTTGATTTCGGTCCAATATATCTTGCCATAATCTATAAATAAAAAATTCTTTTTTTGATGTTTCGATATCTCGAAGTGTCGAAATATCGGCATTAATTATTATACGCGACGACGCTTCGGGGGACGGCAGCCATTGTGTGGCAGTGGTGTAACGTCTACGATCTCAACGACCTCGATACCTGCACCATGTACGGCACGGATAGCTGACTCACGACCGTTACCGGGACCCTTAACGTAAGCCTTTACCTTGCGCAGACCCAGGTCGAAAGCGACCTTAGCGCAATCCTCAGCGGCCATCTGGGCAGCATAAGGAGTGTTCTTCTTAGAACCACGGAAACCCATCTTACCAGCAGAAGACCAAGAAATGATCTGACCCTCGTCGTTGGCAAGTGATACGATAATATTATTAAATGAGCTGTGTACGTGGAGCTGGCCGATAGCCGTTACCTTCACGTTACGCTTCTTAGAAGTGACTGTTTTCTTTGCCATAATTCTCTAATTTTTTAATCTTTTAATTTTTAAATTTTAGAATTACTTCGTGGCCTTCTTCTTGTTAGCAACAGTCTTCTTCTTACCTTTACGGGTACGAGCGTTGTTCTTGGTGCTCTGACCACGTACGGGCAGACCGTTACGATGACGGACTCCACGATAGCAACCAATATCCATCAGTCGCTTGATGTTCAACTGGATCTCGCTACGGAGATCACCTTCTACTTTGAATTCAGCGCCGATAATTTCACGGATCTTGGCAGCCTGGTCGTCACTCCATTCGTTGACTTTCAGGTCGCGGCTCACGCCGGCCTTGTCCAAAATCTTTGCTGAACTACTTCGACCAATACCATAGATATAGGTCAATGCGATTTCGCCACGCTTCTCCTGGGGCAAATCTACTCCAACAATTCTTATTGCCATTTTAAACTAATAAAAATAAAATAATAAAATTCGAATTTCGCTAAAAAGCATGCAAAGTTACGCAAAATATCTGATATTCCGCTCACTCTTTATGCTTATTTAACATTAACCCTGACGCATCTTGTACTTAGGGTTCTTCTTGTTGATGACGAACAAACGACCCTTACGACGTACGATCTTGCAGTCTGGGGTACGCTTCTTCAACGATGCTCTTGTCTTCATTATACTGTCTCCTTAAATTATTTGTATCTAAACACTATTCTACCTTTTGTCAGATCGTAGGGACTCATCTCCACCTTTACTTTGTCACCAGGGAGAATCTTGATATAGTGCATGCGCATCTTACCAGAGATGTGCGCGATAATAGGCACACCGTTCTCCAACTCTACCCGGAACATAGCGTTTGACAATGCCTCTACAATCGTTCCGTCTTGTTCTATAGCACCTTGTTTTGCCATACTAATATAATTTGCCTTCTATTTGTTCTACTTCTTCAAACGAAGAGAGGATCTCTGCCTTTCCTTTCCTGATGGCGATGGTATGCTCGAAATGAGCTGCCGGTTTGCCGTCACGGGTACGGATGGTCCATTTGTCTGTGTCAAGCCAAATGTCACGCTTACCCATAGTAATCATCGGTTCTATGGCGATGCACATGCCTGCTTTCAGCATTGTGCCGTTGCCTCGCCTACCGTAATTGGGCACTTGCGGGTCTTCGTGCATCTCGTGTCCGATTCCATGACCTGTCAACTCTCTTACGATACCGTAACCTTGAGCTTCACAGTGTTCCTGGACGGTACTTCCGATGTCACCCACATGATGTCCTGCCATTGCAATGTCAATACCCTTGTAGAGTGCTTCCTTGGTGGTGCGAAGGAGTTTTTTCTTCTCTTCATCAATCTCGCCTACGCAGAACGTATAGCAAGAGTCACCGCAAAAACCGTTCAGCAAAGTGCCACAGTCAACGGAGATGATATCCCCCTCCTGGAGCACAGTCTGCTCATTGGGTACGCCATGCACTACAACATCATTGACTGATGTGCAGATGCTGGCAGGAAACGGCCCTCCATATGGATTGGGGAAACCCTTGAAAGTGGGGATTGCTCCATGGTCGCGAATAAATTCGTCGGCAATCTGATCCAACTGGAGGGTCGTTACACCAGGCTTGATATGTTTTGCCAATTCGCCAAGAGTCCTTCCAACGAGTTGGTTGGCCTGACGCATCAGCTCTATTTCATCTTCAGTCTTCAGAAAGATCTTCATACTGAACCTTAGTAGGCACTAACTCCGCCACGTCCGTGGATACGGCCTGAGTTGAGCAGACCATCGTAGTGACGCATGAGCAGGTGGCTCTCAATCTGCTGGAGTGTGTCGAGCACAACACCAACGAGAATCAGCAGTGATGTACCGCCGAAGAACTGAGAGAAAGCGTCCTGCACATTGAGCAGTCCAGCGAGAGCAGGCATAATGGCGATGAAGGCAATAAACAGCGAACCCGGCAGGGTGATGCGTGACATCACCTCGTCAATGAAGTCAGCTGTTGGCTTACCAGGCTTGATGCCAGGGATAAAGCCGTTGTTGCGCTTCATGTCTTCAGCCATCTGCGTAGGATTGAGAGTGATAGCAGTATAGAAATAGGTGAATGCAATGATCAGGAATGCGAAGATGATGTTATACGTCCAGCTGTGATGATCGAGCATAGAACGAACAAACCAACTTGCGTTCTCCGGAGCTGCATACTGTACGAAAGCCAACGGAATGAACATCAGAGCCTGAGCAAAGATGATAGGCATCACGTTAGCAGCGAACAGCTTCAGGGGGATATACTGACGGGCACCACCTACCTGCTGGTTGCCAACAACACGCTTAGCATACTGTACGGGAACCTTGCGGACACCCTGTACCAGTACGATGGCTGCGCATACTACCAAATAGAGAATGATAATCTCAACGAGGAACATCACCAGACCACCACCAGTGATAGCGGTGAAGCGAGAGGTAACCTCCTGGATGAACGCCTGTGGCAGGCGAGCAATGATACCGATCATAATGATCAGTGAGATACCATTTCCTATTCCCTTATCTGTAATGCGCTCACCCAGCCAAAGGATGAACATACTGCCGGCAGCCAGGATAATTGTTGCTGGGAATACGAATACTGACCAGCTGATACCAGGAGCCAAGGCAGCACCGGCCTGCATCTTCAGATTGATGAGGTAGCTCGGTGCCTGGAACAGCAGGATAGCTACTGTCAGGTACCGAGTATAAGTCATAATCTTCTTGCGGCCGCTCTCACCCTCACGCTGCATCTTCTGGAAATAAGGTACAGCGACAGCGAGGAGCTGCATGACGATAGAAGCAGAGATGTAGGGCATGATTCCTAACGCAAAGATTGATGCGTTGGAGAATGCACCACCGGAGAACATATCCAACAGTGACATCAGACCACCGGCAGTCTGTGACTGCAGTTTGTCCAACAGCGCAGGATTGATACCAGGAAGTACTACGAATGAGCCGAAGCGGTAAATGGCTACGAACAGCATCGTGATAAGGATGCGCTGGCGCAGGTCCTCAATCTTCCAAATGTTCTTCAGTGTCTCTATTAACTTCTTCATTGTCTTGTTTAGATTATAGTTGCGTTACCACCAACTGCCTTGATAGCTTCCTCGGCAGTCTTTGAGAATGCATTGGCCTCGACGTCAATCTTAGCCTTCAGTTCACCGTTACCAAGAACCTTTACCAGTTCCTTGCCATTGGTCAGGCCGGCAGCAACCAGCTCTGCAACGCCAATCTTGGTGAGGTTCTTCTCCTCTGCCAGCTTCTGCAGAGTAGAAAGGTTTACTGCGAAGTACTCCTTGTGGTTGATGTTCTTGAAACCAGACTTCGGCAGACGACGCTGCAGTGGCATCTGACCACCCTCGAAACCAATCTTCTTCTTGTAACCTGAACGAGCCTTGGCACCCTTGTGACCACGGGTAGAGGTACCACCCAGACCTGAACCAGGTCCACGGCCGATTCTACGACGTGAATGTGTAGAGCCCTCAGCTGGCTTTAAAGTATGTAGTTTCATAATCGTATCTGTTTTAAATTGTCCTTAAATTAATCGATCACTTCCACCAGGTGATGAACCTTGCGGATCATGCCGCGGATAACAGGAGTATCCTCCTTCTCTACAACCTGAGAGATCTTGTGAAGACCCAGGGCTTCGAGGGTACGCTTCTGATCTACGGGATAACCGATCTTGCTCTTAATCTGCTTAATCTTAATTGTTGCCATAGTTTACGTCTCCTTGAATTATCCGTTAAATACTTTATCCATACTGATACCACGTGTACCTGCGATAGTGTAGGCGTCACGCATCTGGCTCAGAGCGGCGATAGTAGCCTTCACCAGGTTGTGGGGGTTAGAAGAGCCCTTAGACTTAGCGAGGACATCCTTCACACCAACACTCTCCAGTACGGCACGCATAGCACCACCGGCAACCAGTCCGGTACCGGCTGCTGCCGGACGAAGGAATACCTGAGCACCACCGAAGTGAGCTTCCATCTCGTGGGGGATAGTACCCTTCAGCACGGGAACCTTAACCAGGTTCTTCTTAGCTGCCTCGACACCCTTGGCGATAGCGGCGGTAACTTCACCAGCCTTACCAAGTCCCCAGCCGATAATACCATTGCCGTCACCGACAACGACGATAGCTGCGAATGTGAAGGTGCGACCTCCCTTTGTTACCTTTGTAACACGGTTGATGGCAACCAGTCTGTCTTTCAACTCTACGTCACTATTTACTTTTACGTTTTTCATTGCCATAATCGTTTAGAATTTAAGTCCACCTTTACGTGCTGCGTCAGCCAAAGACTTCACACGACCATGATAGAGATAACCGTTACGGTCGAAGACAACGGTGTTGACACCTGCTGCCTGAGCCTTTTCGGCTACCAACTCACCAACCTTCTCGGCCTGCTGGATCTTAGGCATTGCCTCAAGACCAATAGAAGATGCAGATGCGAGAGTTTTACCTTCCAAATCGTTGATCACCTGAGCATAAATCTGCTTGTTGCTGCGGAAAACACTCAAGCGTGGACGCTCGGCTGTACCGAACACGTTCTTACGAATTCTATATTTGATCTTAATTCGTCTTTCTATTTTCTTTGTTGCCATAATCTTCAATTCTTTAAATGATTATTACTTAGCTGCGGCTGACTTACCCGACTTACGACGGATAACCTCACCCTTGAACAAGATACCCTTACCCTTATAAGGCTCCGGCATACGGAAAGAACGAATCTTAGCGCAAATCATGCCCAGCAGCTGCTTGTCGCATGACTCCAGAATGATCTGAGGATTCTGGTTACGCTCCATCTTAGTCTCAACCTTAACCTCCTTAGGAAGCTGGATGAAGATGGGGTGAGTATAACCGAGAGAGAACTCGATGATGTTACCCTGGTTAGAAACACGGTAACCAACACCTATCAGCTCCATCTCCTTCTTATAACCCTCGCTGACACCAACAACCATGTTGTTGATAAGAGCACGATACAGACCGTGGAAAGCCTGCTTCTGCTTTACATTTACGGGGCTGTTCTCATCAATCTCAAATGTTACATGGCCATCGGCGATAGACACCTTGATAGAAGGATCAACCTTCTGTGAGAGTTCGCCCTTAGGACCCTTTACTGTAACAACACTGTCCTGACCCTGAGTAACGGTAACACCTGCAGGGATGCTAATTGGCAATTTTCCTATTCTTGACATATTCGAATCCTCCAATTAATAAACGTAGCAAAGCACCTCACCACCAATCTTCAGCTGTGCGGCCTCTTTGTCTGTCATTACACCCTGAGACGTGGATAAGATTGCGATACCCAGTCCGTTAATTACTCTCGGCATGTTCTTGTAACCAGTGTACTTACGAAGACCTGGTGTAGACACGCGCTTCAGGCACTTGATGGCATTTGCCTTTGTGGCAGGGTCATACTTCAAGGCGACCTTGATAGTACCCTGAGGTCCATCCTCGACGAACTTGTAGTTCAGGATGTAACCCTTCTCGAAGAGGATCTTGGTGATCTCTTTCTTCAAGTTAGACGCAGGAACCTCAACAACACGGTGATTAGCCATGATGGCGTTTCTGAGTCTGGTCAGATAATCTGCTATTGGATCTGTCATAAAATAAATTGTTTAATTAATCGGGACTGCCCCGACAATATTAAATACTAAATCTCTTTTGCTTTTTGCTTTTGGCTCTTGGCTCTTGGCTTTTGGCTAACTGCTAACAGCTAACTGCCAATTGCCAACTGCCAGATTACCAGCTAGCCTTCTTCACACCGGGAATCAGACCGTTTGATGCCATCTCACGGAACTGAATACGGCTGAGACCGAACTGGCGCATATAACCCTTGGGACGGCCAGTGATCTTGCAGCGGTTGTGCAGACGGATGGGGTTAGCATTCTTGGGGATAGCCTGCAGTGCACGAGCAGCCTCGTAAGCAGCAGCGGGGTCCTCAGATGTTGCGATAATCTTCTTCAGGGCTGCACGCTTTTCAGCGTAACGGGCTACGAGCTTAGCGCGCTTCACCTCACGAGCCTTCATTGATTCTTTTGCCATATCTCTTAATCGTTTTTAGCGTTCTTAAACGGCAGACCAAAGGCCTTCAGCAGTGCGTAACCCTCCTCGTCGGTCTGTGCAGACGTTACGAAGGTGATGTTCATACCCTGAATGCGGTCTACGGTATCGATATTGATCTCAGGGAAGATAATCTGCTCCTGGACACCCAGTGTGTAGTTACCACGGCCATCGAACTTGCTCTCAATACCCTTGAAGTCGCGGATACGGGGCAGAGCCACGCGAACCAGCTTCTCCAGGAATTCATACATGCGCTCACGACGCAGGGTTACCATGACACCGATAGGCATCTTCTTACGGAGCTTGAAGTTGGCGATATCCTTCTTTGAGTAGGTAGCGACAGCCTTCTGACCGCAGATAGTGGTAATCTCGTTGATAGCTACGTCGATGATCTTCTTGTCCTGTGTGGCATCACCCAGACCCTGGTTGATGACGATCTTCTTCAGGACGGGAACCTGCATCTTTGAGCTATAGTTGAACTGCTTCTCCAATGCCGGAGCAATCTGCTCGACATAGGTCTTCTTCAATTGTGCTGTATTTGCCATTACTTAATCTCCTCCCCTGACTTTTTAGCGATACGAACGACGTTCTTACCCTCGTGCTTGATGCTAACGCGAGTAGGCTTGCCGCTCTTCGGATCGATGAGACTTAAATTAGATACGTGAATAGGAGCCTCCTGCTTCACGATACCACCCTGTGGGTTCTTGGCGCTCGGCTTCGTGCTCTTAGAGACCATGTTCACGCCCTCTACGATGGCACGCTCCTTCTCAACGAGAACCTTGAGCACCTTACCAGTCTTGCCCTTGTCCTCACCGGCCAGAACTACGACTGTATCGTTTTTTCTAATATGTAACTTAGCCATTACTTCTAAACTTTTTATGATTTAAAGAACCTCAGGTGCCAGTGAAACGACCTTCATGTTAACGGCACGAAGCTCACGGGCTACGGGGCCGAAGATACGGCTGCCACGGAGCTCACCAGCGTTGTTCAGCAGTACACAGGCGTTGTCGTCGAAGCGGATGTAAGAACCATCGGCACGACGGATTTCCTTCTTTGTACGAACAACCAGAGCCTTAGACACTGCACCCTTTTTAACGTCACTTGTGGGGATTGCGTTCTTGATAGCAACGACAATCACGTCACCTACGCTTGCATAACGGCGGCGGGTACCACCCAGCACACGGATGCAGAGAGCCTCGCGTGCACCGCTGTTGTCAGCTACGGTAAGTCTTGTTTCTGTCTGTATCATAATTACTTAGCCTTTTCTACGATTTGTACTAAACGCCATCTCTTAGTCTTTGAGAGGGGGCGGGTCTCCATAATCAGAACGGTATCGCCTACCTGGCACTCGTTCTTCTCATCATGAGCATGGTACTTCTTTGTCTTCTGGACAAACTTACCATAAATAGGGTGCTTCTCCTTGAACTTAGCGGCAATAACAATGGTTTTATCCATCTTGTTGCTGATAACGACACCCTGTCTTGTCTTTCTTAAATTTCTTGTTTCCATCTGGACCATTATTATTTGTTAAGTTCTCTCTGACGGAGTTCTGTCTTCATACGAGCGATGTCACGACGAGCAGCCTTAATCTGTGATGGATTCTCCAGGGGAGTTACTGCGTGGTTCAACTTCAACTGATCGTAGTTGGCAACAGCAGTCTCCAGCTTCTCAGCCAATTCCTTGGTCTCGAGACCTTTAATTTCATTCATCTTCATAGCTTAAGCGTTTTTATCGTAATCGCGTCTAACAACAAACTTAGTCTTCACGGGCAGCTTCTGGGCACCGAGGCGCAGAGCCTCCTTGGCAACCTCGAAGGGAACACCCTCGACTTCGAAGAGAATACGACCCGGAGTTACAGGTGCTACCCATCCTGCGGGGTCACCCTTACCTTTACCCATACGTACATCAGCAGGCTTGCGAGTGATGGGTTTGTCCGGGAAGATGCGAATCCATACCTGACCTTCACGGTTCATATAACGGTTGATGGCAACACGGGCTGCCTCAATCTGGCGGCTGTCAATCCACTTGGCATCCAATGTCTTGATACCGAATGAACCGAACGACAGCGTCGTTCCGCGGTGGGCGTTGCCTTTGTTGCCACGTCCGTCCTGCGGTCTTCTATATCTTACTCTTTTGGGTTGTAACATGATAGCTTCTTACTTTAACAGTTAATTACTTTTTCTTGTTGCGGAATCTTCTGCCACCATTGTCACGACCACCATTAGAGCGGGCAGCGCCCTTCTCCTGAGTGAAGTTTGGAGCCAAGTCAACCTTTCCATAAACCTCACCACGGCAGATCCAAACCTTCAGACCCAGCAGGCCAACCTTCGTGAGGGCCTCTGCCTGGCAGTAATCAATGTCAGCACGGAAGGTGTGCAGTGGAGTACGACCTTCCTTGATCATCTCGCTACGTGCGATTTCAGCGCCGTTCAGACGACCTGAGATCTGCACCTTGATACCCTCTGCTCCAGCGCGCATGGTGTTAGCCACAGCCATCTTGATAGCACGGCGGTAAGCGATCTTACCCTCTATCTGGCGAGCGATGTTGTTGGCTACGATGTTTGCATCGAGCTCAGGCTTCTTAACTTCGAAAATATTAATCTGAATCTCCTTGTCGTAGAGTTTCTTCAGCTCTTCCTTGAGCTTGTCGACATCCTGACCACCCTTACCAATGACCAGACCCGGACGGGCTGTGCAGATGGTGATGGTAACCAGCTTCAGTGTGCGCTCGATGACAATCTTCGAGATGCTGGCCTTTGCCAGACGCTCGTTCAGATACTTACGGATTTTCTGGTCCTCTACCAGGTTGTCACCGAAGTTCTTGCCTCCGAACCAATTCGAATCCCAACCCTTGATGATACCAAGACGGTTGCTAATAGGATTTACTTTCTGTCCCATACCTTTTCTTAATCATTAGTTTTAGCGTCAACAAACAGAGTAACGTGGTTCGAACGCTTGCGGATACGATAACCACGGCCCTGAGGTGCCGGTCTCATACGTTTCATTGTCACACCCTCGTCGACGAAGACGCGGCTTACATACAGTTCGCCGTCTTCTGCCTTGCGGTCATTCTTGGCCTCCCAGTTGGCGATAGCCGAGCGGAGAAGCTTCTCTACATTCTCTGAAGCAGCCTTCTTCGAGAAACGCAGCACACCGAGTGCGCGATTAACCTCCATACCGCGGATCATGTCAACGACATAACGCATCTTGCGAGGTGAAGAGGGACAGCCATTCAGCTTTGCAAAGTACTGTGTCTTATTGGCTGCTTTTCTTTTCTCAGCCGCTAATCTTTTTCTTGCTCCCATATTTAATGTTTCATTTTTTAATGTTTAATACCCCTGGAGCTTATTTCTTGTTGCCGGCATGGCCACCGAAACGACGCGTGGGAGAGAACTCACCCAGCTTGTGTCCTACCATGTTCTCGGTAACGTAGACAGGGATAAATTTGTTTCCGTTATGAACTGCAACAGTATGTCCCACGAAATCGGGGGAAATCATTGAAGCTCTGGCCCATGTCTTTACGACAGTCTTCTTACCGCTCTCATTCATGGCGAGAATCTTCTTCTCAAGAGCGACGTTGATGTATGGACCCTTTTTTAATGAACGACTCATAATTTACTCTTTACTTAACTAAGTGATTACTTCTTGTTAGCTCTTTCGATGATGTACTTGTTCGACTGCTTCTTAGGAGCGCGAGTCTTGAGACCCTTAGCGTACAAGCCCTTGCGTGAACGAGGATGTCCACCAGACTGACGGCCTTCACCACCACCCATTGGGTGATCGTGCGGGTTCATAACAACACCACGGTTGTGAGGACGCTGACCCAACCAGCGTGAGCGACCGGCCTTACCCGACTGCTCCAGAGCGTGGTCAGAATTACCAACACTACCGATAGTAGCCTTACAAGCTGAGAGTACCTGACGGGTCTCACCTGAAGGAAGCTTAATCACACAGTAGTTTCCCTCACGAGAGGTCAACTGAGCGAAATTACCAGCCGAACGAACCAGCAGGGCACCCTGTCCGGGACGCAACTCAATGTTGTGAATTACGGTACCCACGGGGATGTTGGCCAGGGGAAGCGCATTACCTACCTCAGGCACTGCGTCTGCGCCAGACATCAGAGTTGCACCAACTTCCAGTCCGTTAGGAGCAATGATATAACGTTTTTCACCATCAGCGTAGTAGAGCAGAGCGATGCGAGCTGAACGGTTAGGATCATACTCGATTGTCTTTACTACAGCTGGAACACCATCCTTCTCTCGCTTGAAGTCGATCAGACGATACTTCTTCTTGTGGCCGCCGCCCATGTAGCGGACAGTCATCTTACCGGTGTTGTTTCGACCGCCGGTAGAACGCTTACCGTAAACGAGAGACTTCTCTGGCACGGATGCAGTAATATCCTCGAACGTGCCAATAACTTTGTGTCTTTGACCCGGTGTAACGGGCTTTAATTTACGTACTGCCATTTTCTATTATTGAATATTGCTATAAAAATCAATGCTGTCGCCCTCCTTAAGAGTAACGATGGCCTTCTTGAACGCATTCTTCTGACCTCTCACGAGACCAGCCTTGGTATAGCGGCTTGAGCGCTTACCAGCATAGCGAAGCGTATTAACATTCTCTACTGTAACGTTGTACAGAGCCTCAATCTCCTTGGCGATCTCCACCTTGTTAGCCTCGGGCTTAACAATGAAACCGTACTTAGGCTGAGCCTTCTTCGTTACTTCCTCACCACGATGAGCACCAGTCTTGGGCTTGTAGGTCTTGTCTACTGAAGACTTCTCCGTGATGTTGTTCATTTTCTCTGAAATCAGAGGCTTTATAATAAATGCCATATCTATTTACGATTTTACTATGTTACTACTACTAATTATCCAAGTACACCGTCGATAGCTTTCAGAGAGTTCTCGGTGATGACCATCACGTCAGCGTTCAGCACCTTGTAGGTGTTCACGTTAGAAGCGATGATGCACTCAGCCTTCTGCAGGTTGCGAGCTGACAGATAAACATTCTTGTTAGACTCGGGCAGAACCATAAGCATCTTCTTGCCGTCAACCTTCAGATTCTTTGCAATGTTGATGAATTCCTTTGTCTTAGGAGCATCCATATTGAAGTCCTCGACAACGATGATTGCATTCTCCTGAGCCTTGTAAGACAGAGCTGACTTGCGGGCCAGAGCCTTTACCTTCTTGTTCAGCTTGAAGCCATAGTCACGGGGTGTAGGACCGAATACGCGACCACCACCACGCAGCAGAGGTGAGTTGATATCACCATGACGAGCGCCACCGCCGCCCTTCTGACGACCGAGCTTGCGGGTAGAACCAGCGTGCTCTGAACGCTCCTTAGCCTTTGCGGTACCCTGACGCTGATTAGCGAGATACTGCTTAACATCGAGATAGATGACGTGATCGTTGGGTTCAATGCCGAAGATAGACTCGTTCAACGTAACCTTACGTCCGGTCTCCTGACCGTTGATATTCAATACGTTAATTTCCATAGCTTACTTCTCAATTAAAACAGTTGAACCATTGCATCCGGCGCAGCTGCCCTTCACGAGCAGGAGGTTGTGCTCCGGAATTACCTTTAACACTTTCAGGTTCTGCGTTGTCACGCGGTCGCCACCCATCTGGCCACCCATGCGCATACCCTTGAACACCTTGGCGGGATAAGAACAAGCACCGATAGAACCCGGCTTGCGCAGACGGTCGTCCTGACCGTGAGTGCTCTGACCAACACCACCGAAACCGTGGCGCTTAACAACACCCTGGAAACCCTTACCCTTTGAGGTACCTACGATGTCAACGAACTCTGCATCAGCAAAGAGGTCAACAGTAATCACGTCTCCGAGGTTGTGCTCCTCGTCAAACTTGAACTCGGCCAAGTGGGCCTTTGGTGTTGTACCTGCCTTCTTGAAGATACCCATCATTGCTTTGGTGGTGTTCTTCTCTTTCTTATCGCCATAAGCGAGCTGAAGAGCAGCATAACCGTCCTTCTCGACGGTCTTCACCTGAGTAACAACACAAGGACCACATTCGATAACAGTGCACGGCACATTCTTACCGTCGGCACTGAAAACGGAAGTCATTCCGATTTTTCTTCCAATTAATCCTGGCATTTCAGTTTAATAATTTAAAAATAATAATGTAATGTTTGAATATATTCTCTTTTTAAGTGCCGCCGTAACTACCGCGCTTGCAAAACACACCTAAAAAGAACCGCACTCACTTCTTCACATTTGAAGGTTAAGTCGCTCTTTGTCAGCGTATTGTTAGCCTATTGGCCAGCGCAATACTCACTTAAGCGGGTGCAAAGGTACACATTATTAATGAAATACACAATAGTATCGCTTAGAAAATTAAAACAATTTAACTGTTTTATGTGTTTTTAACTAAATCTGAGCTTGGGCAGAGAAATCTTTCAAATCAATTCAAATCTATCAAAAATAGCTTTTTAAAAATTACCTTTCACCTTCACAGCTCATGCTAAAAGCCCCTGTAAATAAAGGTTCGCGGGCGTTTCCTGCGGGCGCGAAGGGGCGCAGACGTTTCACATCGCTTTCACAAACCAGGTGTGAAACGTTTGTGAAACGTCAAAAGCGGGAAAAGGGGCTGGGAAGCCCTGTAAATAGGGGATTGTGAAAGTGAAAGCGATTTTTTGAAACGCACTCCCGCGCGCACGTCACCCCCATGCGCGACCATTATTCATGCACCGAAGAGTGCCTGTCCCACATACGGGAGTGGCTCATACAGCTGCGAGATAGGCACTCTCACCAAAAAGTCGTACCACTTTTGGAAAAGCCGTACGACTTTCTGGAAAGTCCTACCACTTTTTCACGGGAATGGCTATCCCACACATGGCTATGGCTGTCACGCACCCGGGAGTGCCTATCCAGTCCCACCAGGGAGCGTCGGCGGGTAGATCACCTATTTATGTAGAATATCGCGTTCGGTACTAATGCTTCTATGTAAAATATCGTATTCTACAGCAATATTTTTATGTAAAATATCGCGTTTTACGATTTTTCTTTGTATTTTTGCACGCAAAAGCGAACACATATGATTGACAAAAGAACATTGGAATTTATCCTCACAGACCAACAAGAGGAATTGGAGACGAGAGCAGACGAAGTGTTGTGTCACAGACAGGAAGAGCAGTTTGTGGATACCAAAAGCACCCAAGCCCAAGTAGTCATTGGTGTCAGAAGAAGTGGTAAGTCCACCCTTTGCTATCAGGCATTGCAAAGCAAAGGGGTGAAATTCGCATACGCAGACTTCGACGATGAACGGCTAATAGACCTTCAGGCAAACCAACTGAACGATGTCTTGGAGATTCTGTATAAGATTTATGGCGACTTCCAGTATCTGTTTCTTGACGAGATACAGAACGTGGAGGGCTGGCACCTGTTCGTAAATCGTATGCTCAGAAAGAAGATGCACGTCATCATCACGGGTTCCAATGCCAAGTTGCTCAGCGGCGAGTTGGCCACGCATCTTTCCGGTCGTAACAAGGAGATACCGCTTTATCCTTTCTCCTTCAAGGAGTTCTGCCAGATGAAAGAGGTGGATACAGATAGGCGTACTACAAAGGCAGAAGCCTTCCGAAGGGCTGCTTTCGACGAATATCTGAAGCAGGGTGGATTTCCTGAACTGCTGGCCATTGGCGATAGCAAAGGCTATGTCAGCACGCTTGTCGAGAATATCCTGAAACGTGACATTGAACAAAGATACAAGATTACCTATAAGGCGGCTTTCGAGCAACTTGCCCACCACCTGCTCAACGTATCTCCTGCCATTGTTGTCACTACCGACCTAGCCAATCTGTTTCATTTCAAGTCAGAACACACAGCAAAGAACTATGTGAAGTACCTTAAGGAGGCTTATATGCTGATAGGCATACCGAAGTACTCACAAAAGAGCAAACAGAGAACTGTGCAGGAGAAAGTCTATGCCGTTGATGTGGCCATGATGGATCAGCGTGAGAATGCTTTTGCTGGAGAGAACTTGGGGCATCGCCTTGAAACTATCGTGGCTATACATCTTATTAGGAAATGCAAGGCAGATGGACTGGATGTTTACTATCTGAACGACCGTTCCGGTGAATGTGATTTTGTGGTATGCAAGGGTAATAAGGTGCTTCAGGCCATACAAGTGTCATACGACATTTCTGCCGAGAAGACACGCAAGCGAGAAATAAACGGTCTGCTGCTTGCTGCCAGACAAACAAAATGCGAGAACCTGTTGCTACTCACCGACCATGTAAGTGAAGACATTGAACAAGACGGCCATCAAATGAAAATTCAACCAGTCTATGAGTGGTGTATTGAATTAGGTCTGTGATGCCCTTATTTTCCCCAAGTCGATATAGGAAAGAATTGCACTGCGAAGTATGATATGTTACTTCACGGTGCAATTCATTTTGGGGGAAGATGGCGGGTTTGGATCGAACGACTTATCCGAACTCATTACCCCAGCCAGTCGTCATAGTCAGGAACATCGTTGGGTGGCGTGGATGTAGGACTGGCGCAGAGTATCATCGTACGGTGTTTTAAATCGTAAACCCTACATGTAGGTTTCTCGTATGCTTTCTTTTTCATTGCTGTGTCCTCCTTTCGTTATTTGATTACAATCTTTTTACCATTATTGATATAGATACCCTTGCTGCTGGGCTTGCCGCTCAGGCGGACGCCGTCGAGGGTGTACCATGCCTCGCTGTCGAACGACACCTCGCCCGTCGTGGTGTCGAGGGTGCCGATGGCGGTAGTCTCGCCGCTGGCCGAGACGAGTTTCACGGTGATGCGCTGCGGCAGTTCCGTGTCGTCATTCGTTGCTGCACGAGTCAGGGCACGGGCATTGTTGGGTATCGAACCTTTCCACTTCAGGTAGGCGCACATCGGGCGGATTTTCGCTCCAGAGGCCACACGGACAAAGTCACCCACGTGGATGCCTGTCTTCTCAACAGCTGCGAAGCCATAGACCTTGCCTATCTCGGCTTCACGCTCTGCACTGTAGTCCTGGTCGCCAGTGTCGGAAGTCCACTTGATATACGAGTATGTTCCTATGAAGTCCCACAAATCGTCTTTTTCGTTAGAGTCTTCGCCCGCCGTGGTGGTGTTCAGCGTCACTGTGCCACCATTCAGATCGAAGGTGATTTTATCGTCCGTCATGTGTCCGTTGGGCTTAATCAGGTATGGCGTGTTGGCTTTCAGCGGCGACGTAGATTCCGAAAGTGTTGCAACCCAATCCCCTTCTCCGTTATTCACTCCATCGAATTTGTAGAGCGTGCCGCCATTCAGCGACTGCCCATCACCAAGCGAGAACGGCAGCATCAGCGTAGCACACTTATCATAGGTGAACGTGCGGTTCAACGTCACGCTGTTCACCGTGATATTAACGGGGATGCTCACCGTCTCGAGCAATGTGCCGTCGAACTCGGCTGAGATGTTGCCGGAGCCGTCCTTTGTCAGCACGACACCCATGACGGGCCGCAGTGTTCTGCCGTTGATGCCGTTTTCTATTTGATCATTATCGAGCGTTCCGCTCCAGATGTTCCCGCCATCATCGACCAGTGTCTGGCCGTCGGCTACCTTGACGGCACCGTTGTAGCTCTCAGCGGTGATGTAGTCGGTGGCATTGCGCAGGCCGAGGATGATGGTGCCGCTGTTGGAACGGATGCCAGGGTCGCTGTTATTGGTGACCTTGCCACCGTTGATGGTGATGTCGCCATCGGCGTAAATGCCGTTGGCGTTGACTGTGCCGCCATTGATGGTGACACCGTCAATACCATAGATGCCAACATCGCCGGTGCTGGTGGCGGTGACTGTGCCGCCGTTGATGGTGATGTAGTCATCGACCTTGATACCAATGCTGGAGTTGGCGGTAGCCGTCAGCGCGCCCGTGCCCTGGCTCTGTCCGTAGATGTGCAGCGCCCCCGAATCGCCGTAAATGGCAAAGTCTTCATTGCCCGTCCCCATGTTCGTCACGGTCATCGTCGCGCCGTCGGCGAGGATGAGGGTGACGTCGCCGGCGAGGGTAATCTTGCCCGTGTAGTCGACGTTTTCGTTCACCACATACCAGCCCGCAGTGAGTGTTGTCATGGTGTTGTCCAGCGGGATGGCAATGACATTCTCGTGCAGTGTGCCACTGGCATCGACATACGAGGTGATGACAGCACGACGCAGCGTTTTGCCGCCGATTGCGGTTCTTTGTTCGTACGTCAGCGTGCCGCTGTAACCGTTCATACCATTGCTGGCCACAGTGCCGTCGGTGAGGGCCTTGCCGTCGGCTATCTTCACGGCGCCATATCCTGAGCTGTAACTGCTGGCCTGTATGAAGTCGGTGGCATTGGTGCAACTGAGGGTGATGTCATTATCCGCCCAAATGCCCCCACTGTTTCCTGTCGCAGTAAGTTGGCCGCCACTGAAGGTGAAATCATTGGTGAAGTTGAAGGCAATGAAATCATCCGTACAACGAATTCCATATGATCCGCTTGCCGTGACCGTGGCGCCAGTCTGCACATAGTTGCCGACACAGACGGCTATACCATAATTGCCAGTAGTCGTGACGCTAAGCGTTCCCTCGCCGCTGACGAAGAGTGTGTAATCGCTTAAAATTCCTTCGCTCGTTGCGGTGTTGACGGTCATCGTCTTGCCGTCGTCAATGATGAGATGAGTATCGCCAAGGAGGTTGAGCGTGTGGCCGAAGGTGATGTTGCTATTCACCTTATACCAGCCTCCGGCGAGGTTGGTCACTGTATTATCTGTCAGTGCTACAGCCGAAGCCTCGTCAGCACCGCCAGCAAGGGCAGAAACGAAGGAAACGGTCATGGTGACGTACGTGCCGTCCTTCAGGTCGTTGGGCACGGTGAGTGTGGCGGTAGTACCGTTGATGGGCAATTTTGCTCCAATCGTAGTCATCCCATTACTATTAGTATATCCGTATTCGACACTTCTTACGGCATAGCCATTCTCAGGCGTAAGGGTCAGCGTAACATCTGTACCCTTATCAGCCGCAACGCCAAACGTCTCTCCGCTTGCCGCGCTCTTGTCGTTGTATGTCACCGTGCCGTTACCCGTCACATTGACTATGACGGTCGATGGCAGGATGGTGAACTCCTTCTCCACAGAGCCCAGCGATTCGTAGTCGCCTTGGAAGGTGGCTCTGACGGTGGCCGTGCCGACGTTGGTGTTGTTCGTATAGGAATAAACGTAGTCGGTGCCTTTGGTGAGGCTGAGCGAGCCGGCGATGACCAGCGGCTCGGGGGTGATGGCGCTGCCCGTGTAGGTCTGGTCGGGAACCACGTCCATCTGCGCGGGGGTGGGCAAGATGGATACACCCCACTTGCCGTTGCCCACGTCGGTCAGCGTGATGTCGTAGTAGCCTGTCTGGCCGTTGTAGGGAACGTTGAAGTTTGTGCCGTTGCCTGCCCCATAGAACTCGCCCGTGCCACCGGCATAGGGGATGTTGGCATCGTAAGTGTTGTTATCCAGCAGGAATTTGGAGTAGGTATATTCCTCGTTTTTCAGAATGTTATACGACACTTCTGTATTTTGGATGTTCACGGTGGTCACGCCGTCGTAGATGGTTGCTTCGTTAACAAAACTGTCCGGTCCGGGATAACCCCACACAAACTCCGTCGTGCCGTGAGTGCCTTGCTCAAACACTGCGCTCACGGTTGCGCCGCCCTTGGGCATCTGGAAGGTGTTGCCGGTTGATGCCACGTCGTTGTTCTGCGCGTCCTTCACAATCAGGCGGACGAAGCGGTAGCCGAAGGCGGGGGTGGCGGTGACGGTCACCGTTTCCATATACTTCGCCGTCTCTGCTACGGTCAGTGTGCCGTGCTCGATGCCGTCGGCAATGGTGATGGTGTAGTCGTTGTCGTCCTTCGGCACGATGATGCGGCGGTTGCCGTTCTCAATGATTGTGAAGTAGTCGCTGGCGCTGGCCGTCACATCGGTATCATCGTGCATATAGGTTACGCTCTCGGTGATTTTCGATGCGTCCACCATGTCGATGGTGTCATATATCTTGATGTAGCCGACGGTCGCTGTGCAGCCGTTATAGATATAGCCTTTGCCGAGGCTTGCGCTGACCGTGCCGCCCTTGATGCTGATGCCGTCGATGGTTGCGGTCTGGCTGTTGCCAACGGTTCCTATACCAATGCCAATATCGCCGCTTGCGTTGACGGTGCCACCCTCAATGACGATGACACCGGCGGTGACGCTTGCGTCCCACGTCCTGCCAAGACCGATACCAGCCGCTTGACTGCCGCCCGTTGCCGTCAGCGAGCCGTCGCCACGGATGGTGAGCGTAGTGCCGCTGCCGCCAATCTGAATGCCGGCCGTTTTATGCATTGAGGAAGCGGAAACATTGTTCACATTTACGCTGTTCGTGCCGACAAGGGTAATTGTCGCCGTACCTTCACAGACGATACCGCCGCTGATGGTGGCACCGCTGAGCGTGATGCCGGCGTCGGCGGCAATGGTGACGGTGTGGCTGGTCGTGCCTGTCAGCACGTCGCCCTCGATAGCGTTGAAATCGCCGGGAGCATCCGTCAGGTCAATCGTGGCGCTGCGCTCGACGGTGGCGGTGATGGTGACGTCGGCGTCGGCGACGGTCACGGTGTAAATGCCGTTGGCGTCGGGTTCAAGCGTGCTGGTGCCGTCGGAAACGTTGGATGCAGCGTAGGGGAAGCTGGCCATGAAGGTGACGGTGGTTCCCGTGATGTATTTGCCGTCGGCGTCGGCGGCATTCGTTGCGCTGACCACCTCCATATTGGCGGGCAGGCTGACGGCGTAGGTCTGTAGCAGCGTTACCGTCACGGTCACGTCCTCGTTGGGCATGGTGAAGGTGTACTGGCGGTTGCCGGCGTCGGTGGTTGCCACTGCGCCGTCGTTCACGCTGAGCGTCGTGGCGTCAACCGCCGTGCCGAGCGTCAGGGTGACGGTCTCGCCCGTAAAGGCATATTCGGAAGTGGCCGTGATGTTGGCCTTGAGGTCGTCGCTCATCGTGACGGCGTGGTTCATTGCCTTGGCGCGAACCTGACGTTGCGCACCTTCGCCCGTATCGTAGAACACGGCATCCTTGGCGTCGCCCGTCACAATGTTGCCGCCGCTTATGAAATTCACGGTGACGGAGCCGCTTGCACTCTTGCCGCTGCCGATGCAGGCGCCGCCCTGAACGGGAGTAGCCACAATCTTCTTGACGCCGTCGGAGATATTGACGGTAATGCTGCAATCGCCGCCCACATGGCCGGAACCGATGCCCGCCGCATGGATGACGCCGCCGTTCAGGTTGATGGTGCCGGCTTTGCCGCCGCTAAATCCGCCGCCAATTCCGGCTCCGTAATGTGCGTTATCCTGTGCCGTCACGATGCCGCCGTTAATGGTGATGGTGCCGACGGTTGATGTTCCACCGCCCGAGCCGATACCGGCCGCACACCAGCCAGTGGCGTTGATTTGTCCGCCGTTGATGGTAATCATTCCAGCATCTGCGTTTTCCACTCCGCCAATGCCGGCATACCAATTGGGCTTATCGTTGGTTCCATCTGCCACGAGTGCGCCCATCGTCGCCTCGTCGTCCGTCTGCGCATAGATGTTCAGCGTAGCACTGCTGCCAACGGTGATGCCCTTGCTGGCGGTCAGCGTCGCGCCGTCGCAGAGAATCAAGTTAACCGTGCCGCTCACGGTGATGCGGTCAGAGATGGTTGTATTGCTATTGACCACACACCAGCCGCTGTTCCAAGAGGTTGAGCTGCTCTCTACAGTCGTATAGGTCGTGCATGACTGTTGTGTGCCAGTGGCATCCAAGTAGCTGATGCCGTCTGCCCACGCCGTGGCCGTCGTGAGCATCATCACAAGCAGCAGCATCGCTGCCCGTCGCGTTGCGCCCAGCCCCGAGGCCAACGGCGCGAAAAAGTCTTTCTTAATACTCATTGTTATTGTTTATTTTTGATTATTTAATTTTCAGCGTGCAAAGTTACAAAGAATTATTGTATTATATACAATATCCTGTCGATTTTTTGTTGCTCTTTATTATTGGGAAAGATTGCAACGCCACACTTTCAGTAGAAGTTTTTCTTGGTTTTTGTAAATAAAAAAACCTGCAGATTCCTCTGCAGGTTTGTGTTCTCGTGTATAAGGATTGAGTGGTATTAGACCTTGATCTCAACCTCAACACCGCTGGGGAGCTCGAGCTTCATCAGAGCGTCAACGGTCTTAGCTGTTGAGCTGTAGATGTCGATCAGACGCTTGTAGTCTGACAGCTGGAACTGCTCACGA
>CAMJZV010000029.1 GCA_946410305.1 uncultured Prevotellaceae bacterium
TCAGCGTGTTCAACAACCTCGCTATGCCCGAGCCCAAGAACCACTTCACCATCGGTATCGTGGACGACGTGACCTTCACCTCTCTGCCTGAGGTTGAGGAGATCGCTCTGGGTGGTGCTGGCATGTTCCAGGCTAAGTTCTACGGTCTGGGTGCTGATGGTACCGTAGGTGCTAACAAGAACTCAGTAAAGATTATTGGTGACAATACCGACAAGTACTGCCAGGCTTACTTCTCTTACGACTCTAAGAAGTCAGGAGGTTTCACCTGCTCTCACCTGCGTTTCGGTGATACACCTATCCGCTCTACCTATCTGGTAACCACACCTAACTTCGTGGCTTGCCACGTTCAGGCTTACCTGCACATGTACGATGTGACCCGTGGTCTGCAGAAGAACGGTACATTCCTGCTGAACACCATCTTCGACGATGCCGAGCTGGAGAAGTTCATGCCTAACAAGGTGAAGCGCTACTTCGCTCAGAACAACATCACCGTATATACCATCAACGCTACCAAGATTGCACAGGAGATCGGTCTGGGCAACCGCACCAACACCATCCTGCAGTCAGCATTCTTCCGCATCACCGAGGTGATTCCCGTAGAGCTGGCTGTC
The DNA here is from genome assembly GCA_946410305.1 of uncultured Prevotellaceae bacterium. Taxonomy (GTDB): domain Bacteria; phylum Bacteroidota; class Bacteroidia; order Bacteroidales; family Bacteroidaceae; genus Prevotella. The sequence continues at coordinate 612 of CAMJZV010000029.1, forward strand.
GAGAAGATGAAGGCTGCAGCCCTGAAGTCTTACGGTGCCAAGGGTCAGGACGTGGTTGACAAGAACTACGCTGCTATCGACCGCGGTGGCGAGTACAAGAAGTTTGAGGTGAAGCCCGAGTGGGCTAACCTGGCCGACGATGCTGAGAAGCAGGATGACGCTCCCGCATTCGTGAAGGAGCTCGTTCGTCCTATCAACGCTCAGGCCGGTGACCTGCTGAAGGTCAGCGACTTCGTTAAGCACGGCACTGTTGACGGTTCTTGGCAGGTTGGTACAGCCGCTTACGAGAAGCGTGGTGTTGAGGCCTTCGTTCCTGTTTGGAACAAGGACAACTGTATCCAGTGTAACCAGTGTGCTTACATCTGTCCTCACGCTGCTATCCGTCCGTTCGTCCTCGACGAGAACGAGCTGAAGGGCTTCGCAGCTGCCGAGGATACTATCGAGATGAAGGCTCCTGCCGCTATGAAGGGCATGCACTTCCGCATCGAGACTTCAGTACTCGACTGTCTGGGTTGCGGTAACTGTGCTGACATCTGCCCAGGCAATCCTAAGACTGGCAAGGCTCTCACCATGGCTCCATTCAATCCTGATGCAGCCGATATGGTTCAGGAGGCTAAGAACTGGGAGTACCTGGTGAAGGAAGTTAAGTCTAAGCAGAACCTCGTTGACATCAAGAGCAATGTTAAGAACTCACAGTTCGCTCAGCCTCTGTTCGAGTTCTCAGGCGCTTGCTCTGGTTGCGGTGAGACTCCATACGTTAAGCTGATCAGCCAGCTGTTCGGTGATCGCCAGATGATTGCCAACGCTACCGGTTGCTCTTCTATCTACTCTGCTTCTATTCCTTCTACACCTTATACTAAGAATGAGAAGGGTCAGGGTCCTGTCTTCAACAACTCTCTGTTCGAGGACTTCTGCGAGTTCGGTCTCGGTATGGCTCTGGGTAACAAGAAGATGAAGGAGCGCGTAGCTAAGCTGCTCGCTGAGGCTTGCGAGAAGTGCGATGTTACTCCTGAATACAAGGCTCTCGCCGAGGAGTGGATTGCCAACAAGGACGATGCTGACAAGACCAAGGAGATTGCTCCAAAGTTGCGTGCTGAAATCGCTGCTTGCGCTGCCAAGGGTTGCGAAATCTGCAAGGAACTGAAGACCCTCGACCACTACCTCGTCAAGCGCAGCCAGTGGATTATCGGTGGCGACGGTGCTTCTTACGATATCGGTTACGGTGGTCTCGACCACGTCATCGCTTCTGGTGAGGACGTTAACATCCTCGTGCTCGATACTGAGGTTTACTCTAACACCGGTGGTCAGGCCTCTAAGGCTACTCCTCTCGGCGCTATCGCTCAGTTCGCTGCTCAGGGTAAGCGCATCCGCAAGAAGGATCTGGGTATGATTGCTACCACCTACGGCTATGTATATGTCGCTCAGATTGCTATGGGTGCTGACCACGCTCAGACCCTGAAGGCTATCCGCGAGGCCGAGGCTTGGCACGGACCTTCTATCGTCATCGCTTACGCTCCCTGTATCAACCACGGTCTGAAGGCCAAGGGCGGTATGGGTAAGAGCCAGGCTGAGGAGAAGAAGGCTGTTGAGTGCGGTTACTGGCACCTGTGGCGCTACAACCCAGCTCTGGCTGAGGAAGGCAAGAACCCATTCTCTCTCGACTCTAAGGAGCCTAACTGGGAGAACTTCCACGACTTCCTGCTCGGTGAGGTTCGTTACCTGTCTGTTAAGAAGGCTTATCCTAACGAGGCCGAGGAGCTGTTCGCTGAGGCACAGAAGATGGCTCAGCTGCGCTACAAGACTTACATCCGCAAGTCTCAGGAGAACTGGGAGGATTAAGAAAAAGTGTGGTCAGGAGTTTTGCTCCTGACTACCTTCCATACAACATCAAAGAGGTGGAACCGCTAGGGCTCCACCTCTTTTTTTACCTTTTCATCCGTCTTACGTTAGTCGAGATACTCACCTGTCCCTACTGTTCATAAACTAAAAATATATTATAATTTATTTTGTGGTTTACTCACTTAATCGTATCTTTGCACACAGATAAGAAATAGGATATATGAGCAAAAACATACTAGGCCGTTTTACTCTGGTGGGGGCATTTGTTGCGTCTGCACCTCGACCTGATTCAGCGCTATTCTAATTACGTGTACTATCGCGATGCTATCATAGGTTTGGGCATCATCTGCAACACCTTTTTGGATATCCAAAAGTATGATAAGGCCTGCATATGGACTGAACGCTTGGCAGAACTGATACGTGGATATGAGAAAGTTCCGGATGGGCGTCCCGGCTATTCTGAAAAGCAGTGGGCACGCTACTATATCAATAGTGCCATAGCACTCGAAGGATTAGGACGTAAGGACGAGGCTGCCCAAGCCTATCAGTTGTTCCAGAAAGATTGCTGCAGAGCGCGAGCAGAATATGCGAGACCGCCAGACGGCACGCCTGGTGCTGATAGCCATTCTGATTGTTTTTCTGCTGATCTACATCGTGGTGCACCATCGGTCTCAAGCCCGTCTGGAAAAAGCTCATAACCAGCTGAAGGATGCCTACGACCAACTGGAAGAGACCACCACCGCCAAAGAGCGCATGGAGAGCGAGCTGCGCATTGCCCGCAATATCCAGATGTCGATGTTGCCCAGCGTATTCCCTGAGATCTACGGGCTCGACATGTATGCCTCGATGACACCTGCCAAGGAGGTGGGCGGCGATCTGTACAACTATCTGCAACTTGACGATAAACTCTATTTCTGCATCGGCGATGTCAGCGGAAAAGGCGTGCCCGCCTCGCTCTTCATGGCCATTGTCACACGTGGATTCCGCACACTGGCGTTGACGGGGAAGTCGCCCGCTGAGATAGCCACCCGACTGAACAACGAACTGACTGAGAACAACGATGAAGGCATGTTTGTCACCATGTTCATCTGCCGTCTAGACCTGAAAACTCTGCAACTTGAATACTGCAACGCTGGCCACAATCCGCCCATCATCAGTAATGCCGATGGCCAGTTCTCGTTCCTCGACGTGCTGCCCAACGCGCCCATAGGATTATGGCCCGGACTGGAGTATGAAGGCGAAGAAATGGAACTTCAGAGCAATCAGCGACTGCTACTCTATACCGACGGACTCATCGAAGCCGAAAACCGCCAGCAGGAACAGTATGGAGAAGACCGCATTATCAAGCTGCTCACCTCACTGTCTGCCAGCAGTTGCCGCGACATCGTAGAGGCTCTGAAGGCTGACACTGACAAGTTCCGTGATGGTGCCGAGCAGAACGACGACCTCACATTGTTGGCCATGATGTCAGCAGCAAGATACGCTCAGAGCTCGTTTTGAGCAGAATATAAAAAACCGCTGACTCATAATGAATCAGCGGTTTATTTTTTTGTCGAGGTGACAGGACTCGAACCTGCGACAGCCTGGTCCCAAACCAGGAACGCTACCAACTGCGCTACACCTCGTTGCCTTAAAAGCGGGTGCAAAGGTACTAAATATCTTTGACACCCGCAAATTTTTTGGCAATAATTTTACTTAATAATTCCTTGTTCGACGAAGATTTTCTTCAGCGCCTTGACAGAACGCTCCACCTGCTCCTCGGTATGGGTAGCCATCAGGGCATAGCGAACGAGCGTGTCCTGAGGTGCACAAGCAGGAGGAATCACAGGATTGATGAATACGCCAGCCTTAAAGGCGAGAGCGGTAACGAGGAAGGTCTTCTCAACGTCGCGAACGTAGAGCGGAATGATGGGGCTCTCAGTCTCGCCAATCTCGAAACCTTCTTCAGCAAAACGCTTCAGGGCATACTTGGTAACCTTCCACAAAGCCTCGATGCGCTCGGGCTCCTTCTGCAGGATGTGCAGAGCCTCCATAGCAGCAGCTGTAGCGGCAGGAGTGTTAGAAGCAGAGAAGATGTAGGTACGGCAGGTGTGACGCAGGAAGTTGATGGTGTCAGCATCAGAAGCAATGAAACCACCGATAGATGCCAATGACTTAGAGAAGGTACCCATGATGAGGTCTACCTCGTCAGTCAGACCGAAATGGTCACAAACGCCACGACCGTGGTCACCGAAGACGCCAATACCGTGGGCCTCGTCAACCATGATAGAGCAGTTGTACTTGTGCTTCAGTTCAACAATCTCAGGAAGCTTACAGAGGTCACCCTCCATAGAGAACACACCATCGACAACGATGAGCTTGACAGCCTCGTAAGGCAGCTTCTGCAGCACGCGCTCCAGGTCGGCCATATCGTTGTGCTTGTAGTGCAACTGGCGAGCGAACGACAGACGACGTCCATCAACGATAGAGGCGTGGTCGCGATCGTCACAGATGATGTAGTCATCCTTACCAACCACCATAGCCAGAACACCCTGGTTTACAGAGAAACCTGTAGAGAAGCACAGACAGTCTTCCTTATGTATGAACTCTGAAATCTCTTTCTCTAACTGGACGTGGATGTCAAGTGTACCATTGAGGAAACGGCTACCGGCACAGCCCGAGCCATACTTGTCAAGGGCAGCTTTAGCAGCATCGATGATGCGCTGGTCACCCGTCAGTCCTGTGTAGGCATTAGATCCGAACATCAACACTTTGTGTCCGCCCATTTCAACTTCTGTTCCCTGCTTGCCCTCAATCTCACGGAAGTAGGGATAAACGTCAGCCTCCATATACTTCTGCGGCTCACGATAATGCTTGTATCTTTCTTGTAATTGTCCCATATTTTAAATAGGTCTGGTAGCTCCGAAAGCTACTCTTGTTGTTTTCAGCCTGCAAAGTTACACATTTTTATTCAATTCGTGCACAAAAAAGGAGATATTTCTTAATTTTTACGATTTTTATAGTAATTAACGATAAATATTCAGGCAGAATTCGTAATTTTGCAAAAGAAATGAAAAACAAGCGACGCATCATATTCATCATCAACCCCATATCGGGAACCAGCACCAAGGACGAAGTGCCCCAGCTCATCAGCAAGCACCTCGACCAGGAGCGCTTTGACTACAAGGTGTGCTTCACGGAATACTCCGGACATGCAGCTGAGATAGCCCGCCAGTCGGCAGCCAAGGGCGCAGACATCGTGGTGGCTGTGGGAGGCGACGGCACCATCAACGAGGTGGCGCGATCGCTGGTACACACTCAGACGGCACTGGGCATTATCCCCTTTGGATCTGGCAACGGATTGGCTCGCCATCTGTGCATACCTATTGATGCGGTAAAGGCTATTGAGCTGATTAATGCGTGCCAGATAGAGGCCTTCGACTATGGTGTCATCAACGGCCTACCCTTCTTCTGCACCTGCGGCATGGGCTTCGACGCATTCATCTCGCTGAAATTTGCCGAAGCGGGCAAGCGTGGTCCTATTACCTATGTGGAGAACGTGCTGAAGGAGGGCTTGAAATACCAACCGGAGACGTACGAGATTGTCGACGAGAACGGCACGGTGTACCACAAGGCTTTCCTCATAGCTTGTGCCAACGCCTCGCAATACGGCAACAACGCCTACATTGCTCCTGGTGCTACCATGCGCGACGGTCTGATGGACATCATCGTCATGGAACCATTCACCGCACTGGACGCACCACAGATAGCCGCCGACCTGTTCATGAAGACGCTGCAGAACAATTCGAAGATCAAGACCTTCCGTGCAAAGAGCATCCGTATCCACCGCAAGAAGCCTGGAGCCATCCACTATGACGGGGACCCTGTGATGACGGGGACCGATGTCGAGGTACACATTGAGCACCTGGGCATCCGCATACTGACCAATCCGCAGGCTACGGAAGACACCGCTCCACCCAACCCCGTGTTGAATGCTTTCAGCGACTTCTTTAATAATATAAATAATGTACGCGAGGACATTGGCAGCGGCATCGAGAAAGGCGGTCGCCGTATTCAAGCCATCAACAAGGTATTGCTGAGGAAACTAAGAGGCTAAAAACAAGTAACAATGTCGCAAACAATCGTCACCGCAATCGTCCTACTTCTGGCATTTATCTATGCTGCATGGCGCCTTTTCAGGGCGTTTCGGGGCGACGCTGACCCTTGTTCGGGCTGCGAACTGAAAAAAAGCTGCCAAAAATTTGGTCAGTCCAAAGAAAAGTAGTACCTTTGCATCCGCTTAGAAGAGAAGACTAAGTTATGGTGCCTTGGATGAGTGGCTTAGTCAACGGTCTGCAAAACCGTCTACGGCGGTTCGAATCCGCCAGGCACCTCAGAGTCGGAATCAGAAATGGTTCCGACTTTATTTTTTTTGTTGACAGTCCACCCCTCTTCCGACATTATTTCGACAATAATCTTATTTTTTTCGAAAAAAAAGAGCGGCAATTGAAAAATTTTCAGTATTTTTGCAGTTGCATTATGTAAATACACTAATTCTTTATAAAAACGTACTACTTATTATGAACGACAACAAAGTTATGAACAGAGCAGCGGACAACATCCGTATCCTTGCTGCATCAATGGTTGAGAAAGCCAAGTCAGGTCACCCCGGTGGTGCAATGGGTGGTGCAGATTTCATCAACACCCTGTATTCAGAATTCCTGGTATACGACCCCGAGAATCCCGCTTGGGAGGGTCGCGACCGCTTCTTCCTCGACCCTGGTCACATGGCTCCTATGCTGTACAGCCAGCTGGCTCTTATCGGCAAGTTCACACTGGAGGATCTGAAGAACCTGCGTCAGTGGGGTTCAGTAACTCCCGGTCACCCCGAGCGCGAGATTGAGCGTGGCATCGAGAACACCTCTGGTCCTCTTGGTCAGGGTCACTGCTTTGCAGTAGGTGCTGCTATCGCCGCTAAGTTCCTGAAGGCTCGTCTGGGCGACGTGATGAATCAGACCATCTACGCTTACATTTCTGACGGTGGTGTGCAGGAGGAAATCTCTCAGGGTGCTGGCCGTATTGCTGGTAACCTGGGTCTGGACAACCTCATCATGTTCTACGACGCTAACGACATCCAGCTGTCTACCAAGACAGAGGTGGTAACCAGTGAGGATACCGCCAAGAAGTATGAGGCTTGGGGCTGGTATGTACAGAAGATCAACGGTAACGACGTTGACCAAATCCGCGAGGCCATCAAGAAAGCTCAGGCTGAGAAAGAGCGTCCAAGTCTGATTATCGGCCACTGCGTGATGGGTAAGGGTGCCCGCAAGGCTGACAACAGCAGCTACGAGAGCAACTGCGCTACCCACGGTGCTCCTCTCGGCGGCGACGCTTACATCAACACCATGAAGAACCTGGGTGCCGATCCTGAGAATCCATTCCAGATCTTCCCCGAGGTGAAGGAGATGTATGCTAAGCGTGCTGAGGAACTGAAGAAGATTGTTGCCGAGCGCTATGCTGCCAAGGCTGAGTGGGCCAAGGCTAACCCCGAGAAGGCTGAACAGCTGAAGGAGTGGTTCAGCGGCAAGGCTCCGAAGATTGACTGGAGCAAGGTTGAACAGAAGCCCGGCTGCGCTACACGTAACGCATCAGCTACCGTTCTCGGTCAGTTGGCTGAGCAGGTGCCCAACATGATTTGTGCTTCTGCTGACCTGTCTAACTCTGATAACACCAACGGCTTCCTGAAGAAGACCAAGGACATGGTTCGCGGTGACTTCAGCGGTGCATTCTTCGAGGCTGGTGTTGCCGAGCTCACCATGGCTTGCTGCTGTATCGGTATGGCTCTGCACGGTGGCGTCATCCCCGCATGCGGTACCTTCTTCGTATTCTCTGACTATATGAAGCCTGCCGTACGTATGGCTGCCCTGATGGAGCTGCCAGTGAAGTTCATCTGGACCCACGATGCCTTCCGCGTTGGTGAGGACGGTCCTACCCACGAGCCCGTAGAGCAGGAGGCACAGATCCGCCTGATGGAGAAGCTGAAGAACCACCACGGCAAGAACTCCGTGCTCGTCGTTCGTCCTGCCGACGCCGAGGAGACCACCGTCTGCTGGCGCATGGCTATGGAGAACACCGAGACGCCTACCGCTCTCATCTTCTCTCGTCAGAACATCGAGATGCTGCCCGAGGGCAACGACTACAACCAGGCAACAAAGGGTGCTTACATCGTTAAGGGTTCTGACGAGAACTACGATGTCATCCTGCTGGCTTCAGGTTCTGAGGTTTCTACGCTGGAGGCTGGTGCCAAGCTGCTCCGCGAGGACGGCGTGAAGTGCCGCATCGTCAGCGTTCCTTCTGAGGGCCTGTTCCGCAGCCAGAGCAAGGAGTACCAGCAGAGCGTGCTGCCTGCAGGCAAGAAGAAGTTCGGTCTGACCGCTGGTCTGCCCGTCAACCTCGAAGGTCTGGTAGGTGCCGACGGTACTGTATGGGGTCTCGAGAGCTTCGGTTTCTCTGCTCCTTACAAGGTGCTCGACGAGAAGCTCGGCTTCACAGGCGAGAATGTTTACAAGCAGGTTAAAGCCCTGTTAGCATAATTAACAAGGCACGGATTACGGTCCGTGCCTTTTAAAATTTTTACGACTATGGAAGTAAAGACAGTTGGAGTGGCTTGCGACCACGCAGGCTTTGCACTCAAGAAGTTCGTGCTCGAGTACCTCGAAGAGAAGGGTTATCCTTACAAGGACTATGGTACATGGAGCGACGCAAGTGTCGATTATCCCGACTTCGGCCACGCACTGGCCAAGGGCATCGAGAGCGGTGAGGTTTATCCTGGCATTGCCATCTGCGGTAGCGGCGAGGGTATCAGCATCACGCTGAACAAGCACCAGCAGGTTCGTGCCGGTTTGTGCTGGATTCCCGAGATAGCTCACCTCATCCGTCAGCACAACGATGCCAACGTGCTGGTCATGCCCGGTCGTTTCATCGACAACAACATGGCACGCAAAATTATGGACGAGTTCTTTACTGCACCCTTCGAGGGCGGACGCCACCAGAAGCGTGTGGATAAGATTGCGATTAAGTGAGAGCAATAAAGCTTGCTTTAATTGCCGAACGTGAGCAAACTCGACAAAAATGTCAAGATTGCGATTAAGTGAGAAAACAGCATCAAACTGTCATGTGCCGTCAATCAGGATAAGATTGGCGGCACTTTTCTTTCATCCAGTTCAAGACAAACAACACCTTTTCTTAGACAAAACACCAAAAATAGCACCGAAACAACCCCTCTTTCACAAAAATTATATAAATGTGTGGGCACACAGTTAAAAATAGAAAAAATAATCGCAAAAAGTTTTGGAGAATAAGAAAAATAGTCGTATCTTTGCACCGTTATCCTGAAAACAATCTTTTTACCTTAAAAAGGACTAATACCTATTGAAGATTATAGAGCGGTTGCCTGTGAGGGTCACCGCTTTATGTTTTTTATAGGGTATTTTGCTCACTTTTACGTACCTTTGAGATGAGCCTCGAAGGTACTTACGTTCGAAAAAACAAAGAAAATTGATTTTTTCTTTGGTTTTTTACTCACTTTTTCGTACCTTTGCAGCCGATTTGGTCTGTAGTGGCTCAAAGAAGCTGTCGCACGAGGTGACACGCCACGCAGAAAAACCCGTTAAACAATTAAAAACAATGTACGCAATTGTAGAGATCAACGGTCAACAGTTCAAGGTTGAAGAAGGCAAGAAGCTCTTCGTAAACCACATGAAAGATGTGGAAGCCGGTAAGACTGTTGAATTCGACAAGGTACTGCTTGTCGACAAGGAAGGTTCAGTACAGGTAGGCGCACCCACCGTAGACGGTGCAAAAGTAGTATGCGAAGTGGTTAATCCACTCGTAAAGGGTGAGAAGGTTATCGTGTTCAAGATGAAGCGTCGTAAGGACTCTCGCAAGAAGAACGGTCACCGTCAGCAGTACACCCAGGTAGAAGTTAAATCAGTAATCGCTTAAAACGTAGGAGGAACAACATTATGGCACATAAGAAAGGTGTAGGTAGTTCTAAGAACGGCCGCGAGAGTGCAGCTCAGCGACTGGGCATCAAGATTTTTGGCGGTCAGAAGGTACTGGCAGGCAACATCATCGTTCGTCAGCGTGGTTCTAAGCACAACGCAGGTAACAATGTTGCTATGGGTAAGGACGACACTCTTTATGCACTTGTTGACGGAACTGTAGAGTTCCACAAGGGCAAGCGCGACAAGAGCTATGTTTCTGTAATTCCTGAAGCTCAGGCCTAAGAGAACAAAAACAAATAATTTATTCCAAACAAACAAAAGAAAAGGGAGCCCATTCGGGTTCCCTTTCTCTATGCTTTTAACCGTCCTTTTTATACCACAAAAAGTAGGTTCAGATAGGCACAAATAAAAATTGATTGTCTCACGACAATCAACTTTTAAATTAACCTTAATAATCTAATACCATGAAAAACACACTGCAAAAATACTATTATTTCTTACAATCTGCAAGTTTTTGTGGCATTTTACTATAAAACTTTAACTTTTCTTAAACCTTCCAGACGCCCATTTAAGTTTTATTTGCAGTTTTTCTATTTCTTTCTGCTCTTCCATGGCAGGACGATTCAAGTAGTTGTTGCTCTCCAATATCAGCATCATCTGCTCAGCATCAAACTGGGCAGCATACTGTTCAGCGGATGTGGAAAGGAACTGCTCCGTGGGCAACTGTTGCCAGGAAGTGGTATAGAAGGAGATGACGCTTTCACGCAAATCTGTACCATACGTCTGAATCATACAGATGAACTGCTGAGCATCTGTGTTCAACAAAACCAACTCCACTGACGACGCATCGTTCAGGCGGAACAAGGCATAGTTGGAGGTCAGTTGAAGCAACTCACTCTTACCTTCAAACACGTTACGCACCTCTGCTTTCATATTGGCTTCGCAGAAATCGATGCAGTCCAGCCGATTGTTATGGGTCAGATAAGGCATCAATGAGTCGGGCATGCTTTTCAGTGCTTCGCTCATCGTTGTCTGAGCGAAGGCACCGTTAGCAAGCATCAATGACAGGGCTATGAAAAGCTTTTTCATCTCTAAACTATATACGCTCAACTCTACACTGTAATTATCCCCTACCCGGTCGCAAATCGTGAACACGAACGGCTTTACCTTCACTAACAGGCAGAGTACCTTTCTTCACGAGCTTCACACGTGGAGTAAGCAGGATCTCGTCCTTCAAGGCGCGCTGGATATCCTTCGTCATCTTCTGCAGTTCGGGGAAGACATCAGTGTTCAGACCATCGAGTTCAACCTCAACAGTCATGATGTCGTTGTCATCCTCCGTATCAAGCGTGATGAGGTAATTGCTACCCAAACCAGGATACTGCACAAGAATCTTCTCCACCTGCATGGGGAATACATTGACACCCTTGATGATGAACATATCGTCGGTACGACCCTTGATGCGGTCAATACGACGATGAGTACGTCCACACTTACACTCGCCAGGAATAATGCGGGTGAGGTCGCGCGTACGATAACGCAGGATAGGCATCATGGTACGATCGAGGGTGGTCAGCACCATCTCACCGATTTCTCCGTCGGGCACTGGTTCGAAAGTGTCAGGATCAACAATCTCAACAATATAGTTGTCCTCCCACAGGTGCATACCATCCTGATACTTACACTCGAAAGCCACACCAGGACCATTCATCTCTGTCATACCAAACGAGTTGTAGGCCTTAACGCCCAACATACGCTCAATACGCTGACGCTGTTCCTCAGTATGAGGCTCGGCACCAATACACAAAGTGCGAAGATTCGTGCTACGAGGATCGATGCCTTCTTCCTGGAACACCTCAGCCAGACGGATGGCGTAAGAAGGAATGGCGTGGAGGGCGGTAGTACCAAAGTCCTTGATGAACTTAATCTGACGCTTCGAGTTACCAGCAGCAGCAGGTACCGTCATAGCGCCTAGCCACTCAGCACCATACTGGAAGCCAAGACCACCCGTAAACATACCGTAACCACTGGAGTTCTGGAAAACATCACTCTTGCGACAGCCCACCATATAAAGGTTACGGGCAATCATGTTAGCCCACGAGCAGATATCGTGCTCAGAATAGACAACGACACAAGGGTTACCCGTAGTACCACTGGTAGAGTGAATACGTACGGCATCATCCAGACTGCCACCAACCAATCCATAGGGATAGTTGTCGCGCAGGTCCTGCTTCGTAGTAAACGGAATCTTACGCAGATCCTCAAGACTATTAATAGAATCTGCCGTAATGCCTAACTCGCCCAAGCGCTTCTTGTAGAATGGCGATTGCAAACAGACATTAATGGTGTCCTTGAGTTTCTTTACTTGCAGCTCTTCGAGCTGTTTACGAGGCATTTTCTCCAGTTCCGGCTGCCAGCACTCCCCATCGGGTTTGACGGTAGCCATGATTTTTTCGTCAGTCATATAGTATTATTATTGTTTATTGGTTCTATATATCATTGTTCTTTAGACAGTTGCATCATCATCACAGCGGAAAGACCTGCCGTTTCAGTACGTAGACGGCTCTTTCCCAGATGCACCGACTGATAGCCGTTGGCTACTGCTCTGCGCACCTCATCGATAGAGAAGTCGCCTTCAGGACCTACAAGCACCAAGGCATCCTCAGCATCCGGCTGCTGACGGAGTTCGTCAAACAGGTAGCTGCGAGGAACCTCCTCATAACAGTGGGCAATATACTTACGCCCCGTTCGTGGCTGTCGGATGAAATCATCAAACGACGTCATCTCGTTGAGTGTCGTCAGCCACGCTTTATGACTCTGCTTGGTAGCAGCAATGACGATTTTCTCAGCACGAGGCAGCTTAACGACAGTACGTTCAGAGAACTGACAGTCGAGGAAAGATATCTCGTCGACACCCACCTCTACAGCCTTCTCCAGCATCCACTCCATGCGATCCATCATCTTCGTGGGAGCAATAGCCAGATGCACCCGTCCCTGCCATTGACGCTCTTGGGGTAGCGTCTCCTTGATAGCATACTGACAGTGATGGCCATGAGCCAGCGTCACCTCTGCACGATAGTAATTACCAACACCATCCATCAGCATCATCTCGTCACCCTCATGCAGACGAAGCACACGCAGTGCGTGCGTGGCTTCATCAGCAGGCAGCTCTGTCTGAGTGGCTGCTTCAGGGACGTAGAAGAATCTGACTTCTTTCATATTGTTTTGGTTCAGCTGGGGAAACCAGCTCACACAATCTTTTAATGTTTGATTTCAGTAATGGGTTTCTTCTCTGGCTTGAAGACGATGGCGAAGGCAATACCTACCACCAAGGCGAAGGCAGCAAAGGTAAACCAGCATGTCTGCCAGTCGCCAACAAGATAGCCACCTTCCCAACCGCAGAAGCTGTTCACAATCTCACCAGCTGCCAACGTACCAATAGTAGCACCAAGACCATTGGTCATCATCATAAACAAGCCCTGAGCGGAAGCTTTAATATTAGGAGCACACTCCTGGTCTACGAAGATACCACCCGACACATTAAAGAAGTCGAAAGCGACACCATATACGACACACGACAGGATGAAGAAGATGACGCCAGGCATAGCAGGATCGCCAATGCCAAAGAATCCGAAACGGAACACCCATGCAAACAGTGACATGAGCATTACTACCTTGATACCAAAACGCTTCAGGAAGAATGGAATCATCAGGATACAGCAGGCCTCACTGATCTGAGAGATAGAGGTCAGCATGGTAGCATTGTTGGCTGCGAAGGTGTCTGCAAATTCAGGGGTTCCCTTGAAACTGGTCAGGAAAGGACCTGCAAAACCATTGGTCACCTGCAGACACATACCCAGCAGTGCTGAGAAGATAAAGAACAGAGCCATCTGCTTGCGCTTGAAGAGCTTGAAGGCGTTAAGACCCAGGCTCTCTACCAGCGAAACCTTACCCTCCTTATTCTCCAGCTTGCACTCAGGCAATGTGAAGCAGTAGGCAAAAAGTACGAGACTCAGAATACCAGATACAAAGAACTGCATATAGGTATACTGGAACTTATGAGCGTTCTCAGCCAGTGTGAATCCGAAACCGCTGTCATCAATGAAGGCACAGTTGACAAACCACATGGTAGCGATGAAACCGACTGTTCCCAGCACACGGATGGGTGGAAAATCCTTGACGGTATCCAGGCCGTCCTTCTTCAATATAGCGAATGCCGCGGTGTTGGTCAGTGCGATAGTCGGCATATAGAAGGCTACACTCAAGGTATAGAGCGCAATAAACAACGACTTGTCTGCCAACTCATTACCGAATCCTGCCTGTTCGCCCATCCACCAACAACTAATCATGAAAGCGCCAGCCACCAAATGGCATAAGCCCAGCAAACGCTGTGGCTGGATATATTTATCAGCAACGATACCCATCAGCGTAGGCATGAAGATGCTGACAATACCCTGAATAGCATAGAACCAGGAAATCTTGTCACCCAAGCCTGCTATGCCCAGATAGTTTCCCATACACGTGAGATATGCACCCCAGACGGCGAACTCCAAGAAGTTCATGATTGCTAAACGTACTTTCGTATTCATAGTCTTTATTTTTTAAGTTAATAGTTTTCCTTTATAATATGCCTGAAGGCCATCATTCTGCTTTTTTAATTCGATCCGGCCCTGCAGCCACTCCGTTTGAGGCTCCTCCCCTTCTAAAGGGTGCATTCTTACTACGTAGCCCTGTTCCAATGTTATTACGCAGAGTGTCTTTCGCTGGCCCTCCGGTAATATCAATTCGTTGCAGGCTATCATCCGTCTTGACAACTTCGGTAGAATCGTTTTCATATTGTTCTTGAATATCCTTGTTATGGAATCGGATGAGCTGAATCTGACTGATAAACATCAAACGACGCGTCTCCACATCTTCCTCTCCCTGAGGCAGATAGATAAAGCCGCGCAGCTCTTTGATTTTGTGAGTCTTATTATAAGGAACGCGCAACTGCGTAATACCAGAAATCGATACGTGATTAACTGACTGTAGCACGCTGTCTTTTTCGTATGTCGTCTTGATACATACGACAGCATCCTTTGACCCACTTTGCCAGATGTGCTCAGCAACAAACTGGAACATAAACGAGTCGCCCACCATAAACGTAGAGTCCGCATCAATAACAAAATCGAAGCGGTTCTTCGTAGGTCTCGGAATCAGCAGCATAGCAGTCTCGTCACGCCAGATGTTAGCAGTATCGCCCGTCTCGCTATACTGCGAGTAACGATTGATATCACCCACTGAAGCGCCCAATTTCTTGGCATCGTTCACCAAGCGTTCGTAGACGTCGGAATAGATTTCTTTTAAGTGTTCTGCATGCGAGTAGTAATAAACCAGTGACGAGTCGAAGACAGCCTCCGTGACATGGTGTTTCTCCAGTACCGCCTGGAAATACTTCGTCTGATTGTAGTCAGCATCCATACTGCTCCCGTTACGTGCCATTGCCTCTGCCACATGATACTCATAGAGAATATCCTCCAAGTCGTCAGGCTGGATATATTCTGATGGCACCTGAGGTTTACACCCCACCATCATCGTGACGGACAACAGGAACAACGGGATGCTATGCTTCATCGGCCTTGACAGTTTTCTTAAGCGATAACTCACTGATTTCCTTACGATAGAACAGCAACAGTACGACGACACCTACCGAGATAGACGCATCAGCGAAGTTGAAGATGGGACTGAAGAACACGTAGGGATTGCCACCCACTACGGGTACCCAGTCAGGCCATGTAGTTACTATCAGCGGGAAATAGAACATGTCTACCACCTTACCCATCAGAAAGGGTGCATAACCCGTTCCAAAGGGTACGAAATAAGAGGTATAGAACTCGGAGGAAGCATTGAACACCAATCCGTAGAACATCGAGTCAAGCAGATTGCCTACCGCTCCAGCAAAGATCATCGACAGACATACCAGATAACCCCATCGCGCCTGACGCTTCACCTGGCCTACCATATAATAGCCCAGCACACTGATTGCTACCACACGGAACAGGCTCAGCACCAGCTTCGAGCCAATCTCCATACCGTATGCCATGCCGTTGTTCTCGATAAACACGATCTTGAACCACGACAATATCTCAATCTGTTCGTGAAGCGTCATATTGGTCTTCACCCATATCTTGATGAGTTGGTCTACCAAGAGAACACCCACCACGATAAGGGTGACCAACATGCCACGTTTTGCCATCTGCTGTTTGTCCATCGACTACTTCTTACCAGCCAGTTTTGACTCTACGCTGAGTGTAGCGTGAGGTACGGCACGCAGACGCTCCTTGGGGATAAGCTTACCCGTAATGCGGTCAATACCGTAGGTCTTGTTCTCGATACGCGTCAGCGCAGCCTTCAAGCCCTGAATGAACTTCTGCTGACGGGCAGCCAGCGAAATCAGTTCTTCCTTAGACTGTGTGGCACTACCCTCTTCCAAAGCCTTATATGTAGGAGATGTATCGTCCACATCGTTGGAATCCTGATTCATCAGGACGCGCATCATTTGGTCGTAGTCACGCTTGGCCAACGCCAGCTTTTCATTGATAATCTCGCGGAACTCCTCGAGTTCCTCGTCCGAGTAACGTGTTTTGTCTGACATAATTATTAGATTTTTGTTATTTTGATATTCAGTTTAAAGTCGTCAAATTCCACTGCCTGACCATCGTTAGCCTCCAACTTCAGGTCGTCGGCCAGCACCTGACGGGCAATGTAGTCACCAAAGGCCTCGACAGCCTTCGTTGATGCCTCGTTGGGTTCAATGCTCACGCGGATGTGGTCTGTGATTTCCAGTCCGCTCTTCTTACGCATGTTCTGGATGCGGTTCACCAGCGTACGAGCCATACCCTCAGCACGCAACTCATCGGTCAGCGTAATATCGAGGGCGACAGTCAGGTTGCCGTCGTTACCAACCAGCCAGCCTGGGATGTCCTCGCTAATGATTTCAACGTCCTCAGCCAGAATCTCATAGCTACCCAGCTGCAGCTTACCGTTGGTCTCCAGTTCAGCAATCTGCTCCTGTGTCATCTCAGCAACAGCAGCAGCTACGGCCTTCATGTCCTTGCCAAACTTCTTACCCATGGTGCGGAAGTTACACTTCACCTTCTTCACCAGAATACCGGCACCCTCTACGAACTTCACCTCCTTGACGTTCACCTCCTGCAGGAAGATATCCTTCACAGTCTCGATGGCCTCACGCTGAGCCTGGTCAACGGGAGGAATCATCAGTGTCTGCAGAGGCTGCTTCACGGCAATGCCTTCCTTCTTACGCAGTGACAGCACGATGGTGGTAATACGCTGAGCAATGCTCATACGCTCTTCAAGGTCTTTATTGACAAGAGCGGCGTTGAATTCGGGGAATTTATCCAGATGCACGCTATCCAGAGCGCCACCAAGGTCCTTATACAGCTGGTCGGCAAAGAACGGAGCGAATGGTGCCAACAGCTTGGCAACGGTCATCAAGCACTCGTAAAGCGTCTGATAGGCAGCCAACTTGTCGTTGTCTATCTCCTTGCCCCAGAAGCGTTTCTTGTTCAGACGAACGTACCAGTTAGACAGGTCTTCATCGACAAAAGCATCGATGAGTCGGCCTGCACGTGTGGGGTCATAGCCGTCCATCTCCTGCTGAACACCCTGAACCAGTGAGTTCAGACAAGAGAGAATCCAACGGTCAAACTCAGGACGCTCGCTGACAGGAATCTGTGGTGTCTGCGGGTCGAAGCCATCCACGTTGGCATACATCGCAAAGAGCGAGTATGTATTATATAAGGTACCAAAGAACTTACGACTGATTTCAGCAACACCCTCTGGGTCGAACTTCAGGTTGTCCCAAGGCTCGCTGTTGGTCATCATATACAGGCGTACAGCATCAGAGCCGTACTTGTCAATCATCTCAAACGGATTTACCACGTTACCCACGTGCTTTGACATCTTGTTGCCCTTGGCATCGAGCACAAGACCTGAAGAGATAACGTTCTTGAAGGCCACGCTGTCAAAAATCATCGTAGCAATGGCGTGCAAGGTAAAGAACCAGCCACGGGTCTGGTCAACACCCTCGTTGATGAAATCGCAGGGGAAGGCAATGCCTTTATCGATGAGATCAGCATTTTCGAACGGATAGTGTACCTGCGCATAAGGCATCGAACCTGAGTCGAACCACACGTCAATCAGGTCAGTCTCACGCTTCATGGGCTTGCCACTTTCGCTGACCAGCACGATATAGTCAACGTATGGGCGGTGCAGGTCAATCTTGTCGTAGTTCTCCTTGCTCATATCGCCAGGTACGAAGCCCTGATCCTTCAGCAGATTGCTCTTCATGAAGCCTGCCTTGACGGCCTTCTCCATCTCGTTGTACAACTCTTCAACGCTGCCAATACAGATTTCCTCACCGTCCTCTGAACGCCAGATAGGAAGTGGAGTGCCCCAGAAGCGCGAACGCGAGAGGTTCCAGTCGTTCAGGTTTTCCAGCCAGTTGCCGAAGCGACCTGTACCTGTTGACTCAGGCTGCCAGTTGATGGTCTTGTTGAGTTCTGACATGCGCTCCTTGCAGGCTGACGACTTGATAAACCACGAATCCAACGGATAATAGAGCACGGGCTTATCGGTACGCCAGCAGTGAGGATAGTTGTGGACGTGCTTCTCAATCTTAAACACCTTGTTCTGAGCCTTCAGATCCATGCAGATAGAGATATCCAGCGTCTCGTCCTTGTCGGTCAGTGTATCGTCGTAGGCGTTCTTTACGTAACGGCCAGCAAACTTGTTCCACTCCTCAACGTTCACATAGTTCTTGACGAATTCCTCGTCGAGATCCTCAACGACGAAATATTTACCCTGCAGGTCTACTACAGGGCGCTCAGCACCTTTCTTGTCAATCAGTACGATAGGACAGATACCTGCCTTCTTGGCTACGAAGGCATCGTCAGCACCGAAGTTAGGAGCGATATGTACGATACCGGCACCATCGTCGGTAGTTACATAGTCACCAGGAATCACTTTGAAAGCTTCGCCCATAGGTTTGATGGCAGGCATCAGCTGCTCGTACTCCATACCTACGAGGTCGGTACCCTTGTAGCGGGCTACAATACGATAAGGAATCAGCTTAGCGCCCTTCTCGTAGGCAGGCAGTTCGCCACCATCGGTGATAGCACCCTCAGCGGGCAGATAAGCGTTCAGACGTGCTTCGGCCATCACAATGGTGATAGGCTCTGCAGTATAAGGATTATAGGTCTGCACAGCCACGTAGTCAATTTTCGGACCAACGCAGAGCGCTGAGTTAGCGGCCAGTGTCCAAGGCGTCGTCGTCCATGCGAGGAAGTACGGTGTACCCCACTCTGCCATCTCGGGCTTTGGATTCTTCATCTTGAACTGGGCGGTACAAGTAGTATCCTTCACATCGCGATAGCAACCAGGCTGGTTCAACTCATGACTGGAAAGGCCAGTACCTGCTGCGGGAGAATATGGCTGGATGGTGTAGCCCTTATACAGCAGTCCTTTCTGATAGAACTGCTTCAGCAACCACCACAGCGTCTCGATATACTTGTTATCGTAGGTGATGTATGGATTGTCAAGGTCAACGAAATAACCCATCTTCTCCGTCAGTTCACGCCACTCGGCAGTGTACATCATCACGTTCTCACGACACTTCTTGTTGTAATCTTCTGTAGAGATATATTTGTCGCTCTCCTTGTTATCAATATCGGCCTTGGTAATGCCAAGTTCCTTCTCGACGCCCAGTTCTACGGGCAGTCCGTGAGTATCCCAACCAGCCTTACGCTTCACCTGGAAGCCCTTCATGGTCTTGTAGCGGTTGAAAGTATCTTTGATACTACGCGCTAGCACGTGATGGATACCAGGGTGACCGTTGGCTGAGGGGGGACCCTCGAAGAATACAAACTGCGGACAACCCTCCCGCTCCGTCACGGAGCGCCAGAAGACGTTTTTCTCCTTCCACATCTGCAGCACGTCATTGTTCGTCTGCGTCAAATTCAAGCCGTTGTGTTCGGCAAATTTCTTACTCATAAATTATCGATAATTTTTACTTTTCTCTTTTATTGAGATGCAAAGGTAAGCATTTTTTCGCAAACCACCAAATATAATTTGACGGAAAGTGTTAATCAAATATTAATGAAAATTCCAGTACTTCGCTTGTTGTCGTTGAAACAGCTGCAAATCCAGCTACCCTGAGGCCTACAGCCCATAATACAACTCCCTGACTATCAACAACAACTAACTGGCGACGCTTCTCGAAAACCGTCATCTTCAGGTCAGTCATCAGGTCGCTCAACAACTTCTTACCTTTCATGCCATAAGGCTGCATACAGTCTCCCTCTTCCACCCTACGGACAGTCAGCGGAAAGCTAACCTTCGCAGCATCAAGCGTTGCAACATGGGGCTCTTTAGACACGTAAACAGTTTTTTTACGCACCGAAAAACGTGTTTTCCCGTCTAAAACATACATTCCTTCCTCAGGGATACGCATAGGTCTGAAAGGTTCCAATGCAGGTTCAACAATCAAGCGTCCACGATCCTTCAAAACGTCATAGCCCATCGCAGAACTCACAATCCGCCCAGTTTCTGCATCCAGAATCTGGCGGACTTGATCACCGTTGAAACCGTATTTTTTGAGCCACTCAAATACTAAATATTCGCTTGAACCGTATTTATCTAACTCGCTAAGTTCTAGCGTTTTGACATTATCAATATTTGCAACTATCGTATTTAGCACCTGTTGGGATTCTGCTAAATTCTCAGCCGTCCGCTGGATGTTTTCAACAACGGCAGGATTGAGCTTCCTGAGCAATGGAAGCACTTCCAAGCGCACCACATTCCGCTGCACGTCGGCCTCCAGATTCGTACTGTCCGTAACGTATTTCTGCCCTTTTTCGGCCAAAAAAGCCTCGATTTCCGCCCTCGAAACACACAAAAGCGGACGCAAAATATGGCCGTTTCGCGGCTGAATACCCGCCAAACCACGCAACCCCGTGCCACGCACAAGATTCAACAGCACCGTTTCTACAGAGTCGTCGCGATGGTGAGCCACACAGATGCCCGCAGCACCAATATCCTGACGCAGCTGTTCAAACCAACGATAGCGCAGCTCACGAGCTGCCATCTCGATGCTCACCTTATGCAGGTCAGCATATTCACGGGTATCAAAATGAGCACGATGAAACGGGATGTTTTCATCTGCACACAGCTGCTCGCAGAACGCTTCATCCCTATCCGACTCTTCGCCACGTAGATGAAAATTACAATGGGCGGCATGTATGTTGAAACCGCCATTTTTTAGTAGCAACAACAGTGCCACACTATCTGCACCACCGCTTAAAGCAACAATATACAATTCGCTATGTTTAAGCAGTTTATGTTTTTCAATATATCGCTCTATCTTACTCCACATAGAGCACTAATCCTTTCAGGTACTCACCCTCAGGATGATAGATATTGATGGGGTGATCAGCAGGCTGATGCAACTGGTGCAGGATGCGCACCTTACGCTTAGCCAGTGCTGCTGCCGTGAATACCGCATTACGGAAATGGTCTTTCGTAACCACCTGCGAACAAGAGAACGTAAAGAGGATGCCACCATGTTCGATTTTCTCGAAAGCCTTCTGGTTGAGTCGTGTATAGCCCTTCAGCGCATTGTGCAGGGCACCGCGATGCTTGGCGAAGGCGGGCGGGTCGAGAATAATGAGGTTATAGTTAGAACCTGCACGCTCCAAATATTTAAAGGCGTCCTCGCAATAGGCCTCATGGCGGGCATCACCAGGGAAGTTCAACTCCACATTCTGCTTGGTCAGCTCGATGGCTTTGGCTGACGAGTCCACGCTATGTACCAGTTCAGCACCACCACGCATGGCATAGAACGAGAAGCCACCCGTATAGCAGAACATGTTCAGCACACGTTTGCCCTTCGAGAACTTCTCCAGCAACGAACGATTCTCGCGCTGGTCAACGAAGAAGCCTGTCTTCTGGCCTTTCAACCAGTCCACACGGAACTTCAGACCGTTCTCAGTAGCGATGTTATTGTCAGAGCCACCCACCAAGAAACCGTTCATGTCATCAGCCGTCATAAACGGCAGCGTCGTCTCACTCTTATAATAGATGTGCTTCACGCGACCATCCATCACCTCGTTCAGTGCACGGGCTATCTCCTTGCGACACAGATGCATACCAATGGAATGGGCTTGCATGACAGCCGTCTCGTCATAGACGTCGACAATCAGGCCTGGCAGGTTATCACCCTCGCCATGAACCAGACGATAGGTGTTGTTGTTGGGGTTATCGGCAATACCGATGGCCTGACGCATCTGCAGCGCCGACGAGAGGCGCGAATGCCAGAATTCATCGTCAATCTGAACGTCAGAGAACGTCAGCACACGCACGGCGATAGAGCCCTCCTGATAGTGACCAACAGCGATAAAATCGCCCGTATTTGTTACCACACGAACCACATCACCCTCCTGGATGCCCTCATCAATACTGGCAATAGCACCAGAGAACACCCACGGGTGGAATCTTCTAAGACTCTCCTCCTTCCCTTTACGCAGCCGTACTTGTTTCATTGTCATCAACCTTTATCAGTTCATAATCGCCCGTCTGCTCCAGTCGCAACAGCTCTTCATAGAGCATGATACACGACCACGCATCGGTGGCGGCATACCCTTTCTGCTTATCACTCAAGATGTCTGCCTCCCAATTGGTTAGCTGTTCACGCTTGGAGATGCGCTGTCCAAAGAAGTTGGCATACAACTTCTGCAGACTCATATCCTCCACGCCTACCTCGCTGACACGGTTTTGCAGGTCTACGAAGTTACCGTTCTCAAAATCGCCAATACGATGCAATGAGTTCAGGTCGTCGCGCAACGACAAGCCGATTTTAGGCACCTTAGTATCCTCCAACAGCCGTTTGACGGAGGGCGACATGCCCAACTGGTTCAGACGGAACAGAAAACAGACATCATAGCTCGACACCTGCAGAAGCGCCACCTGATGCACCTGTCCCTTCTTGAACGACGGACGGGTTTCGGTGTCCAAACCCAGAATGGGTTGTGACAACAGATAGCGCACTGCTTTCTCAGCCTCGCGCTCTGTCAAGACTACCACGATACGCCCTTCGAAAAGCACTCTCGGCAAGGCGCCAATCTTTGATTTGTCGTATTTGCTATATATTGTTTTCTTCATTTGGGGTGCAAAGTTACTAATTATAATTCATAATTCATAATTCATAATTCATAATTATTTTAAAAATTCCTCTACATTATGATGGATTATAAGAAAATAGTTGTAATTTTGCAATTCGTAATAATAAATAATGTATGGCAAAAAAGAAAACAAGCAAGGCTTCCGAAAAAACAGCATCATCGCTGAAAGAAGCCTTAGGTATTGACAAGATATTCTTCAACGAGCGCATCAACTTCGTGATAGGCTTCTGTCTGCTCATTATTGCAGGCTATCTGATATGGGCCTTTATCTCGTACTTCGCTACGGGATCCGCCGACCAGAGTCTGATAGAATCGCCACGCGACGGTGAAATCTTGAATGAGGCACACGAATTCCAGAACTCCTGCGGTTCGCTGGGCGCCTATGCATCGCACTTCTTCATCAAGCGCTGCTTTGGCCTGTCTGCGTTCTTCGTACCCATCTTCATGATGATGGTGGCTGTCACCATGATGCGAGCCTACAAGGTACGCCTGCTGAAGTGGTTCATGTCGCTGGCCATCATTATGATATGGTCATCGGTGACGTTTGCGAAGTTCCTGGCGCCGTTCTTTGAAGATGCCTGTTTCAACCCTGGCGGCGACCACGGACTGGCGCTCTGTCAGCAGATTGAGGGTCTGCTGGGTGTGCCTGGTCTGACAGCTATTCTGGGCTTGTCGGCAGTAGCCTTCCTGGTTTACCTCAGCATGGAGACCGTCATCATCATCCGCAAGTTCTTCAATCCTCTGCACTACCTGAAGAAGATTCCTATGACCATCAATGTGGGAGGCGGCGACGAAGAGTCTACCAATGAGAATCCAGACGCCGACCGCGTCTACGACAACCCTGAGACCGAAGAAATCACCTTCTCGATGGATGACGATTCTGCCGTCATCAAACAAGAGCCTACGGAACCTGTCAAGACGCAGGAGCCTGACGAAGAGGATGAGGACGAAAAAGAAGAAGGAACGTCCGACGATACCGAGTTTGTCATTGAGGAGACCGAAGAGGAGGAGACGGCAGACGGCAAGAGCGTAGCAGGCAACTATGGCGACATCTCTACGCCCTACGACCCCAAGCGCGACTTGGAAAACTACAAATACCCCACCCTCGATCTGCTGCAGCAGTACGAGAGCGACGGCAAGCCGTTCATCGATATGAACGAGCAGAACACCAACAAGAACCGTATTGTTGACGTGCTGCGTAACTTCGGTGTGGAAATCAGCAGCATCAAGGCTACCGTAGGTCCTACCATCACGCTCTACGAGATTACACCTGCTCCTGGCGTGCGCATCTCGCGCATCCGTAACCTGGAGGACGACATCGCCCTGTCACTTTCTGCCCTCGGCATCCGTATCATCGCTCCTATCCCTGGCAAGGGCACCATCGGTATCGAGGTTCCCAATGCCAAGCCCGCAACGGTATCTATGCGTTCTATCCTTGACTCGAAGAAGTTCCAGGAGTCTACGATGGAACTGCCTTGCGCCATCGGTAAAACCATCACCAACGAGGTCTTCATGTTCGACCTCGCCAAGGCTCCCCACCTGTTGGTGGCTGGTGCAACCGGTCAGGGTAAGTCTGTCGGTCTGAACGCCATTATCACCTCACTGCTTTACAAGAAGCACCCCGCAGAACTGAAGATTGTGCTGGTAGACCCGAAGAAGGTA
Organism: uncultured Prevotellaceae bacterium; assembly: GCA_946410305.1. Lineage (GTDB taxonomy): Bacteria > Bacteroidota > Bacteroidia > Bacteroidales > Bacteroidaceae > Prevotella. The sequence goes on from CAMJZV010000029.1 coordinate 25,333, forward strand.
GAGTTCAGCGTCTATGCCAGCATTGAGAACCACTTCCTGGCTAAGATTCCCGATGACGAGGCTGATCCCATCATCACGGACGTCACCAAGGTGGTACGCACCCTCAATTCGCTGTGTAAGGAGATGGACACCCGCTACGACCTGCTGAAGATTGCACAGGCTCGTAATATCAAGGAATATAACAAGAAGTTCATTGACCGCCAGCTCAATCCTGAGCACGGCCACCGCTTCATGCCATACATCGTGGTGGTTATCGATGAGTTCGGTGACCTGATTATGACCGCTGGTAAGGAGGTGGAGCTGCCTATCGCACGTATTGCCCAGCTGGCTCGTGCCGTAGGTATCCACATGATTATCGCTACCCAACGTCCTACCACGAATATCATCACGGGTACCATCAAGGCCAACTTCCCAAGTCGTATCGCCTTCCGTGTCGGTGCCATGATTGACTCACGTACCATCCTCGACCGCCCAGGTGCCCAGCAGTTGGTAGGTCGTGGTGATATGCTCTATCTCAATGGTGGCGAACCTGTCCGTGTACAGTGTGCCTTTGTCGACACGCCAGAGGTAGAGAAGATTAACAAGTTCATCTCCGACCAGCAGGGATATACCTCTGCCTTCGAGCTGCCAGAGCCAGACACCGACGACGGCGATGGTGGCGAGAGCCGTGATGTAGACATGCAGCATCTCGACCCGATGTTCGAGGATGCCGCCCGTCTCATCGTCCGCGAGCAGAGCGGTTCTACGAGTCTCATTCAGCGTAAGTTTGCTATCGGCTACAACCGTGCCGGTCGCCTGATGGACCAGCTGGAGAAGGCTGGCATCGTTGGTGCCGCCCACGGCAGCAAGCCTCGCGAAGTATTGATTATGGACGAAACGTCCCTCGAAAACCTGTTAGCACAATGGAAAGGATAAACGTTAGTGCCCGATGGTTTACCCATCGGGGAATAATCTCCCTGCTCGCACTTGTGATGGCTTTGCCCATCAGTGCCCAGACCGCCAAGCAGGTGCTCGACAAAACGGCAGGTATTGTCGCTGCCAAGTCGGGTGCCAAGGCGTCGTTCTCCATCAAGGGCGACCAGATGAATGCCAGCGGCACCATCGCCATCAAGGGTAAGAAGTTCCAGGCAACGATTCCTCAGGCTACCATCTGGTTTGACGGAAAGACGCAATGGACCTACCTGAAGAAGAACGAGGAGGTCAATGTGGCCAATCCAACAGAGTCAGAACTGGCAGCCATCAACCCCTACAACTTCATCTATATGTACCAGAAGGGCTACAAATATACGATGGAGAAGAAAAACGGCAGTTTCATCGTACACCTGACGGCTACCGACAAGCGTGGCATTCAGGAGATGTATATCACCGTCAACCAGAAAACCTACATTCCATCACAGATACGCATGAAGCAGCAGAAAGGCTGGACAACCATCGACATCAGCAACTTCAAGCAAGCCAAGCTCTCCGATGGAATGTTCCGTTTCAACTCAAAAGACTTCCCCAACGCTGAAGTAATCGACCTTAGATGAACAAAATCAGACTATTCTTTCTCTTACGCAAGAATGTGAAGTTGAGCAACAAGCGCAACGTCATGTTCGAAGCCAACCAGTATGGCAAACTGTTTGGGTATATCATGTTATCCATCTTTGCCGTAGAGTTTATTGCACTGGGAACCTTCTTCGGATGGCTCGCCGCTAAGGAGCAGACGCCAGAGATGGTGCTCTACTTCATGCCCTTCCTGCTGATTCTGGACTTCGGTGCCCGTTTTGCCACCCAGCAGACTCCCATGATGCTGGTGAAACCGTACCTATTGACACCTATCAGCAAATATAGCGCCATCGAGTGTTTCCTCATCCAGCAGCTGTTGGATAGTGGCAATTTCATCTGGATGACGCTGTTCCTACCCTACACCTTCATCGTCTGGTGTGGCGGTATGACGGGATGGGCAGCCATCGGCATGCTCTGCCTGCTGCACCTCATGGTACTGGTCAACAGCCAGTGGTACCTGCTGATACGCACCCTCGTCAACCAGCACATGCTCTGGTGGCTGTTGCCTGCCACCTTCTATGGCTCGATGATAGTACCGTTCTTTGTGCTGTCAAGCAGCCAGATTAATGCTGTTTTCGATTTCCTGGGCGACGCCATTGCTGGCCACGTCTTCTCGTGGTGGACTTTCGGTATCTTCGCCATCCTCTTCACCATCTTATTTGCCATCAACCGTCGCATGCAGATGGGACTCATCTACGATGAAATCAGCAAAAAAGAGAAGACCAAGCTGAAGCATGTGTCAGAATTCAAGGCCCTGAACCGCTTCGGACAGATTGGCGAATACCTCAAGCTGGAGATTAAGAGCACCATGCGCAACAAGGCCATCCGTGCCCGTTTCATCCAGGGTGTCTGCTTCATCACCTTCTTCTCGATGGCCATCGCCTTCCTCGACATCTATCGCACCAGCTTCGAGCGCAACTTCTTCTGCCTCTACTGCTTCGTCTTCTTCGGCTCTGTCAACCTCACCAAGGTGATGTGTCCCGAAGGCAACTATATTGACCTGCTGATGGTTCATGAGGAGAACATCCTGACACTGCTACGTGCCAAGTACTACTACTATTGTGGCGTACTGCTGTTACCCTTCCTCATCACCCTCGTCCCCGTCTTCATGGGTAAGTTCTCATTGATTATGGTACTGGCCTATCTCTTTACGGTGACAGGCCCCATCTACTTCCTACTCTTCCAGATGGCCATCTACAACAAGCAGACGCTGCCACTCAACGAGAAGCTGACGGGCAAGAACCAGATGGAGAACAAGTGGCAGATCATCGTCTCCATGACGACGATGTTTGCGCCGGTCATCATCATCAGCCTGCTGCAACTCGTCTTCTCGGCAAATGTCGCCTACTGGATTCTCTTCCTCAGCGGTTTGGCCATCACACTCACCGAGCCCTACTGGCTGCGCAGCATCTACCGTCGCATGATGCTGCGTCGCTATGAGAACCTCGAAGGTTTCCACGCTTCAAGATAATGCATCATTCATCATTATGAAGACGATACTCATTCAGGTTGGTAAAACCGTCAACAAGCACTTCCAGATAGGCATCAACGACTATGTGGAGCGCATCGGGCACTATATGCCCTTTGAGGTCGTCACCATTCCCGAACTGAAAAATACGAAAAACATAACAGAGGAACAACAGAAACAGGCAGAGGGTGAACTCATCCTCAAACAGCTGCAGCCCTCGGACACCGTCGTCTTGCTCGATGAACACGGCAAGGAGTTTCGTAGCATCGAGTTTGCCCGTTGGCTGGAACAGAAACAGCAGACCGCCCGCCGTCTCATCTTCGTCATCGGAGGCCCCTATGGCTTCTCACCAGCCGTCTACCAACGTGCCAACGAACAGCTCAGCCTTTCTAAGATGACCTTCTCCCACCAGATGATACGCCTCACCTTTACCGAGCAAATCTATCGCGCGTGTACTATTATTAAAGGGGAGCCCTACCACCACGAATAGAGATGAGAAGCTAGAGGTAAGAGGTTAAATAAAAAGGCTACCAATCTGATATACCAGCGCACTCACCACCCATGCCAGGACGGTGGTGTAGATAGCGGCAAAGATTGCCCAACGCCACGAGCCGCTCTCCTGCTTGATGGCGGCAATCGTCGCAATACAGGGGAAATAGATGAGCACATAGAGCAGGAAGCAGTAGGCAGTGAGCTGGGAGAAATTGTAGGCGCTGTCGCCATAGAGCACGCCAATGGTGCTGGCGACAATCTCCTTGGCACCGACTCCTGCTATGAGGCTGACATCCAGTCGCCAGTCGAAGCCCTGGACGGCAAAGATGGGTTCTATGGCCTTTCCTAACAGTCCGATGAAGCTCTCCTCCAACGAAGGAGCAACACCCATGGTGCCGAAATAGCCCAACGCCCACACAATGATGCTGGCGACAAGGATGACGCCACCCATCTTCTTCAGATACTGCTTGCCTTTCTCCCACGTATGACGGAAGATGGCCTTTGCTGTGGGGAAGCGATAAGGGGGCAGTTCCATCACAAAAGGTGTGTCTTCACCCTTGATGACCCAGATGCTCAACACGCGGGCAATGATCACAGAAAGGGCGATTCCAACGACATAGAGCGAGATCATGACCAAGCTCTGATAGCGCGCCGTGAAGAAAGCGCCCGTAATCATAATATAAATAGGTAGGCGCGCGGAGCACGACATCATGGGCAGCACCAGCATGGTGATGAGGCGCGAGCGACGACTCTCAATGGTGCGGGTAGCCATCACTGCAGGGACATTGCAGCCAAAGCCCATAATCAACGGGATAAACGACTTGCCGTGCAGGCCCATACCGTGCATGAGCTTGTCCATGATAAAGGCGGCACGAGCCATATAGCCCGAATCCTCCATGAAGGAGATAAAGGTGTAGAGTATCAGAATCTGTGGCAGGAATATGATGACAGAGCCTACGCCACCGAGGACACCATCGATAAGCATCGCTTTCAACGGGCCTTCAGCCATCGTATCACCAATGATGGTTCCTAGTTCGTTGACACCCAAATCTATCCAATCCATCGGGTATTGTCCCAGGATGAACGTCACCTCAAACATGAGATAAAGGATGAAGAAGAAGATGGGGAAACCCACCCAGCGGTTGGTGATGAGGGCATCCAGCTTATGGGTGGTCTTATAGGTGTCTTCCTTCACGCCAACCACATAGCCAGCCTCATGCAAAGCACCACGGATAAAGCCGTACTTGGCATCCATAATGGCGGTCTCAGAGTCGTCGCCCGTCTCTTCCTTGATACGACGAGCAGCTACGTCACGAGCGGCAATAATCTTATCGTATTCGGGCAGCTCGCGCACGATGGCATCGACCTCCTTATCCATCTCCATCAGTTTGATGGCCAGCCAGCGCGTAGAGTAACGCATGCGCAATAAGTAATTATCCTTCAGATATTTCTGAATATTTACTATACCATCTTCTATCTCATGGTCGTGCTTGATATGGAAGTGACGATAGTACTGATCGTGACCCTCGCGACTCTCAAAAATGTGGATCACCTCACTGAGCAACTGCTCCAGTCCCCTACCCGTCTTGAACGATGTGGGCACCATTGGCATACCTAACAGCGAGCTGAGTTTGTCAACATCCAGTTTGTCGCCACGCAGCTCCAGTTCGTCGTACATGTTCAGTGCACAAACCACACGGAGGTGCATATCCATCAGCTGGGTGGTGAGGTACAGGTTGCGCTCAATGTTCGACGCATCGATGACATTCAGTACCACATCGGGCGTATCATCGAGGAGCTGCTTACGAACATAGAGCTCTTCAGGAGAATAGGCTGACAAGGAATAGGTTCCTGGCAGGTCTACCAGACGGATGCGGTATCCCCCAAAGTGGGTATATCCCTCTTTGGCATCTACGGTGACACCACTGTAGTTGCCTACATGCTCGTGGGCACCAGAAGCAAAATTAAATAGCGACGTCTTACCACAGTTGGGATTACCCACCAAAGCAATGGTAATCTCTTTGACACCAGAAGAAGCATGCTGCTGGTCGCGAGGTGTAGAGGTAGATGTCATCGGGCTCTCGTCAGCGGAGCGCTGACGTTCGTAGCTCACCTCTATCTGTTCAGCCTCCTGACGGCGCAGACTGACCTCGTAGCCCATCACCTTGTATTTCACGGGGTCTTGCAGCGGGGCACTAAGCAATGCCTCAATCTGCTGGCCCTTGATGAACCCCATCTCAATGATGCGCTTACGGAAGCCACCGTGTCCTTTTACCTTGACGATATAGGCTTTCTCGCCTGTCTTAAGATCTGAAAGATACATACCTTTTGCTATTTGACTGCAAAGGTAGCAAAGTTTTTCCACATGAACGAATGTTTCAGCAGAAATACCTAAAAATAATGATATTAACGGTTAGCGGTTAACGGTTAGCGGTTAGTGGTTAGCGGTGTGACGAAGTTCATCTCGTGAAGGATGCGCCGCTGGCGTTTCAGCATATAACCGCTGGGATTGGCCGAATTGAAACGACGCGGATTAGGCAGCGAGACGGCAATCAGCGCACACTGGCGCTTGGTGAGTTCCTTGGCCGTAGTACCGAAATGCCATTGTGCTACGGCGTCTGCGCCATAGATGCCATCGCCCATCTCAATGCTGTTCAGATAGACCTCCATAATGCGCTCCTTGCTCCATACCAGTTCGATGAGTCCAGTGAAATAAACCTCGAAACCCTTACGCACCCACGAACGGCCAGGCCACAGAAAGACGTTCTTAGCCGTCTGCTGGGAGATAGTCGATGCGCCGTGCTTACGCTTGTCGGGGTGTTTGATATTGCGCATGGCAGCCTTTTCAATGGCTTTGAAATCAAAACCATGATGTTCCAGGAAGTGTGCATCTTCAGAAGCCATCACCGCCAACGGTAGTGAGGGGGCTATCTCGTCGAGTGGCACCCAATGATGGTGGAGTGTCAGTTCCTGGTTGGCAGCCTTCTGCTGGGCCAGACGAATAAACATCAAGGGCGTGAAATAGACAGGCACCCACCGCAGGATGACAACAGAAAGAATAGTGGAGGCGAAGAACGCCACCACTATCCATTTAATTATTTTCTTGATGAAATCGAGAATTTTCGTCACTTTTTACATCTTACATCAGACGTCTTACACAGACTCTTACATCAGACATCAATTAGCCTGAGCCTGAGCCTCCTCAATCATCTTCTTAGAAGCATACATGTAAACCTCTACGCGACGGTTCTGCTTACGACCAGCCTCAGTAGAGTTGTCAGCAACGGGGTTAGAAGAGCCCTGACCCTCAACGCTCTTGATCTGAGAAGCGCTAACGCCACAAGACTTCAGGTAGCTGTCTACGCTGTTGGCACGGTTTACAGACAGAGGCTGGTTGACAGCGTCAGAACCAGTGCTGTCGGTATGACCGATGATAGCCACGTCGCAGTCCTTGTTCTCGTTCAGCACCTTAGCAAACTGAGAAAGAGAGTTCTTAGCGCTCTGTGAGAGGTTTGCCTTACCAGTAGCAAACAGGATACCAGAATCGAAGGTAACCTTTACAGCCTCCAGACCATTAGCGTCCTGAACGGTCTGTACCTGAGCGTTCTGTACCTGCTCAGCAGCCTTCTTAGCCTTATCCATACGGTTGCCAATGATAGCACCGGCACCAGCACCTACAGCACCACCGATAGCAGCACCTACGGCTGTGTTACCAGCTACATGACCAATGATAGCACCCAACAATGCACCACCACCAGCACCAATAGCTGCACCCTTACCAGTGTTGTTACAAGCAACAACCAAGCCCACACAGAGCAATAATGAAAGAATTTTTGTCTTCATAATGTTTTTGTTTTTTAAGTGAAACATGTTATTATGCTTGCAAAATTATGAAATTATTATGAATTATGCATTATGAATTATGAATTATTTTGTACCTTTGCACCAAAATTTTGAATTTATTGTATAAAACATGGCAAAAGAATTAAAAGAATTAACAAAAAGAGCTGATAATTATAGCCAGTGGTTTAACGATCTGGTCGTTAAAGCAGACCTGGCTGAGCAGAGCGCTGTGCGCGGCTGTATGGTTATCAAGCCTTACGGCTACGCCATCTGGGAGAAGATGCAGCAGCAGCTTGACAAGATGTTCAAGGAGACTGGCGCACAGAACGCCTATTTCCCCCTGTTGATTCCGAAGTCATTCCTGAGCCGCGAGGCCGAGCATGTAGAGGGTTTCGCCAAGGAGTGTGCTGTGGTGACGCACTATCGTCTGCGTGCCAAGGAAGATAAAAGCGGTGTAGAGGTTGACCCATCCGCTAAACTCGAGGAGGAACTCATTGTCCGTCCTACTTCTGAGACCATTATCTGGAACACCTATAAGAACTGGATTCACTCTTGGCGCGACCTGCCCCTGATGTGCAACCAGTGGTGTAACGTGATGCGCTGGGAGATGCGCACCCGTCCTTTCCTGCGTACCTCAGAGTTCCTGTGGCAGGAGGGTCACACGGCTCATGCTACCCGCGAGGAGGCCGAAGAGGAAGCACAGAAGATGCTGAAGGTATATGCCAAGTTCGCTGAGGAGTGGATGGCTGTACCTGTTGTACAGGGTGTGAAAAGTGAGACCGAGCGCTTTGCCGGTGCTCTGGATACTTACACCATCGAGGCTATGATGCAGGATGGTAAGGCACTGCAGAGCGGTACCTCACACTTCCTGGGTCAGAACTTTGCGAAGGCTTTCGAGGTTACCTATCTTAATAAGGAGAACAAGCCTGAGTATGTATGGGCTACCTCTTGGGGTGTTTCTACCCGCTTGATTGGTGCACTCATCATGACTCACTCTGACGACAACGGACTGGTGCTGCCTCCGAAGTTGGCTCCTATCCAGGTAGTGATTATTCCTATCGCCACCAAGCCCGAGCAGATGGAGCAGGTGAACAAGGAGGTTACTCCGATTATCGAGAAACTGCGTGCCAAGGGCATCACCGTTAAGTTCGACGATGCTGACAACAAGCGTCCTGGCTTCAAGTTTGCTGACTACGAGCTGAAGGGTGTTCCTGTACGCTTGGTACTGGGTGCCCGCGATTTGGAGAACGGCACTATCGAGGTGATGCGCCGTGACACACTCGAGAAGGAGACCCGCAGCATTGATGGCATCGCTGAATACGTAGAGCAGCTGCTCGACGACATCCAGGCCAACATCTTCAAGAAGGCCAAGGACTATCGCGATGCTCACATCTTCGAGTGCGAGAACTACGAGGAATTCAAGGAGAAGGTGAAGGACGGTGGTTTCTTCCTCTGCCACTGGGACGGCACTGCCGAGACCGAGGCGAAGATCAAGGAAGAGACACAGGCTACCATCCGCTGCGTGCCTTTCGGCGTAGAGCAGACTCCTGGTGTGGATATGGTGACTGGCAAACCTGCCAAGGCTCGCGTCATCATTGCCCGCAGCTATTAATTGGTTAATGGTTAATGGTTAGCGGTTAGCGGTTAGCGGTTAGCGGTTAGCGGTTAACAGTTAGCGATTACTAATAAAAAGGCCTGCTTCAACGAAGCAGGTCTTTTTATTTAATCTTTCAATTTTAATATTTCATTTTTAATTTTTAATATTTCATCTTTCATTTTTCATCTTACTGAATGCCGTCTTCGCGCAGTTTCTGCTGCCACTTCCAGGCAGACTTCAGCACCTCTTCAGTAGGAGTCTCTGCCTTCCAGCCCAGCACCTTGTTGGCTTTGTCGACATTACCCCAAACCTGCTCGATATCGCCCTCACGACGGGGAGCATAGGTCCAGTTAACCTTGACGCCAGTGGCCTTCTCGAAGCCCTGAACAACCTCCAAGGTAGAGAGTCCCTTACCAGTACCGATGTTGAAAATCTCCACAGCGTCAGTCTCAGGATTGTCGAGCACACGCTCCATAGCCTTTACATGAGCCTTGGCCAAATCAACGACATAGATATAGTCGCGGATACAGGTCTTGTCAGGGGTGTTATAGTCGTTACCAAAAATCTTCAGCTGCTGACGGATACCCATAGCGGTCTGTGTGACGAAGGGAATCAGATTCATGGGCACACCATTGGGCAACTCACCGATGAGTGCTGAGGGATGCGCACCGATGGGGTTGAAGTAGCGCAGGATGATAGACTTGATGGGAGCACCACTATGGATATAGTCCTGGATAATCTCCTCGTTAATCTGTTTCGTATTGCCATAGGGCGACATGGCCTTCTGGATAGGTGCATTCTCCGTGACAGGCAGGTTCTCTTTTGAGGGCTGACCATAGACCGTACATGAAGAAGAGAAGATGATGCCCTTCACGTCGTACTTCGGCATGAGTTCCAACAGGTTTATCAGCGACACGAGGTTATTGCGATAGTACATCAGCGGCTTCTCCACGCTCTCGCCCACAGCCTTGTTGGCAGCAAAGTGGATGATACCAGAGATGTCGGGATACTTCTGGAAGATACGCTCCATAGCGGTATAATCGCAGCAGTCTGCCTGTTCAAAAGCTGGGCGCACACCAGTAATTTTCTCGATTCCGTCAACCACGTTAGCGTTGGAGTTAGAGAGATTGTCAACGATAACGACTTTGTAGCCTGCTTCCTGCAGTTCTACTGTGGTGTGGCTTCCAATGAAACCGGTACCACCAGTAACAAGAATAGTTTGTTTCATAGTTGTAATGATATTTTGTAATAAAAGCCCACTGGAGTTATCCAATGAGCTTTCTAATGTTAGGCGGTGCGTACGAGACTCGAACTCGTGACCTCCTGCGTGACAGGCAGGCATTCTAACCTACTGAACTAACGCACCAATAATTTTAAATTTGCAATTTTCGACTCACTCTTGGCGGTGCGTACGAGACTCGAACTCGTGACCTCCTGCGTGACAGGCAGGCATT
>CAMJZV010000030.1 GCA_946410305.1 uncultured Prevotellaceae bacterium
AAATGTATAAATTAGTCGCTTGATGAATGAATATTCACTTGCGAAAGTTCAGTAAATGATTTTAATAATCTATACAAGCTTCAAGGCTCCAAGTATATGCAGAGTGACACAACGGGTATATACCGCCTTATGCTTAAAAGACTGAAAGAGGGGAAAACAGTCCTTTTTACTGGTACTCCCTGTCAAGTGGCGGCAGCAATTAACTATGTTAAAGATGAATCTTTGAGGAATTCGCTCTATACACTCGACTTCGCTTGTGGCGGTGTTCCTTCCCTTTATTTGCGTGACCGTTTCATAAAGGAGTATGAAGATGAAATAAAAGAGATACATTCGTTCAGAAATAAAGATAACGGATGGAAGGCATTTGGATATAAGTATGAGCTGAAAGCCCTGACAAAACAAAAATCTTTAAAAAGTTATGGCCTTCATAACCTTTTGTTAGGTGGCTTTGGAATGGGACTTTCCTACCGGTATAGTTGTTATAATTGTCGGTTCGCTTTAGTTAATAGAAAAAGTGATTTTACTGTAGCAGATTTCTGGGGAGATAAGGACTTTAAGGATCAGCACTATAAGGGGCTTTCTTCTCTTTCCGCACATTCTGCAAAGGGGATTCAACTTCTGAATGAGATCCTGTCATTAAAACGTGAGCCTACTACTTGGGATAAAATACTTCCCGGTAATTATCGGTACGCTTATGGTAAATCGTTTTTGGGAAAAACGATAGTGAGGAGGACATTAGCACAAGCTTTTAAGAACTTAAGTTATAGAAAGTTGTGTTTTATTTACGCAGGAGCAGCAACACCTAAGAACCCTGTGTATTTCCTGATGAAAGCTATTCATATAGTTATTGCATCTCTAAATCGCAAGAAAGCAATACATTTTATAAATGAAAAAATTTTAAAATAGTTTAGATGAAAATAGGAGTTTTAACATACCACATTGACTTAAATCCCGGAGCCACACTTCAATGCTATGCTACATGCAGGGCATTGAAAGAATTGGGGCATGAAGTGTATGTCATTGATTTGGAACATTATAATGGAAACCCATATAGTTTGTCTAATATCATATCTAGAATAGTAAATAGTGGTAACATGAGGAGGCAGATGCGATTTATCAAGAAATCTTTTCCTCCATTTACTCGGCATTATAATAACATTGAAGAGTTACGTGCTAACCCGCCGCAGATGGATGCTTACTGTATAGGTAGCGATCAGGTCTGGAATGTTGATATTGCTGGACATAGCCACATGGCTTATTTTTTGGATTTTGGAGGAGAAAGGGTAAAGCGTTTCTCTTATGCTTCCAGTATAGGGTTGAGTGAATGGCCTATTAAGGATGAGGCAGAAAATGCTAAAATAAATGAATTATTTAGGAACTATATAGGATTGGCTGTTAGAGAAGTTACGGCTTCTAATATAATTAAAGAGAAGTTTAATATTGATGCTCAGATAGTATGTGATCCAGTACTGCTTCATAAGGAGTATAAGGAGCTTATTCCCAATAATATAAATAGTGGAGAGATGTCATGTTATCTTTTCCGCCGCCCACAAGATTTGCTTGACTCCTTACTTAATATAGCAGCAGATAAGGGATGGCCAATAAGAATGATAACCAGCATGAAACCAATAAAGGGTTTTATCCATACATCAAAAAAGGATGTTCCATCTTGGTTGGGCTATATGACAAATTCAATTTTCAACGTGACGGACTCTTTTCATGGTACAGTAGTCTCTATGCTATACCACCGGCCTTTTGCTGTAGTTTATATAGATGATGGTCGTAGCAGTAGAATATCAGACCTCTTGAAGACGGTAGGGCTTGAAGGCAGACTATTCTTTAATGTTGATGATTTCAAAGAAAGCAATATCTGGAATAAAGCTATTGATTGGGATGATGTCGATGCCAGGCTGGAAGCATATAGAGCTAAATCATGGGAGTATCTAAGGAATACACTGAAATAAAGACTTTAATAATATATATACTGTTATGAATATAGCTTTTGTAGTTCCTAAGATAATCAAACAGGGTCCAGTCATAGTTATCTATGAGATAGTAATGGAAATGCTTAGCCGTGGGCATCAGTGCACGGTGTACTATTTCGATGATATAGAAGGATATAAGGACAATGTACAACATTTTCCATGCCCTACGAAGTGTATCAAAATGACAGAGCCTCTACCTTGGGATAAAATAGATGTCATTCATTCTCATTGCTGGAGAGCAGATTTTTATGTTTGTCTTCATTTAAGTGCAATCCATAGTCATCGCATAAGAACTATCTCTACCATTCATGAATTAAATATTTATCAATGGCTTCGTAGCAAACATGGGGTAGTGTATTCACGCTTCTTTACAAGCCTTCATCATTATCTCTTAAAAAAAGTAGACTTACGTGTAGTATTGTCTAAACAAGCCCTGGTAGGGTTTAAAGTCTTCTTTGGAAATCGCCCAATGACTTATATCTATAACTCACGTTCAATTGATTCTAAAATTAAGCTCTTGGATGATGAGAAACAGGAACTTCTGAAATTTAAAGGAGATAGTGTTCTGTTGGGAATCAATGCCTTGTTGACAACGAGGAAGGCAGTAGATGTGGCAATAGAAAGCCTAAAAGAACTTTTAGATCAGGAGGCAAAAATTGGGAAAGAATATAAACTTTTTGTAGCCGGTAACGGCCCGGAACTCGATAGTTTAAAGAAACAAGCTATGGATCTGGGAGTAGAGGATAGAGTTCTTTTTGCCGGATATAGGGTTGATGCCTTCCGGTATATTTCATATTATGACATCTATCTGATGCCCTCGCGCAGCGAAGGATTCCCAATGGCGCTACTTGAGGCGATGGCATTGCACTGTAATGCTGTAATTTCTGATATAGAAATATTTAAAGAGTTCTTTACGGAAAAGGAAATGACCTATTTCCAACTTGATAATGCTCAAGATATGGCTAAAGCCATTATTGAAGCAACAAATCATCCAAAGGGGGAGGAGGCATACGATAAATACATTACCTGCTATTCACCACAAATATTTGGCAATCAGTATGAGGCAGTCTATAATGGTAGTGATAACCCTCATGAATCATAATCATAAAACGAACAATAATGATAACAGCTTCATTAGTATTGTATAAGAGCAAAGTACATGAGGTAGTGCGCGTTCTTGAGTGTGTAGAGAAAAGTACTATTTCAACCGTTTACGTTGTCGATAATTCACCAACAGATGCCTTGAAGGATGTAGTTAATAAGAATTCGACAAAGGCGGTTTATTTGTATGGTCAGGGAAATGTGGGGTATGGCGAAGGAAATAATATTGGTATACGAAAAGCAATGGAGGCTGGTTCGAAATATCATGCAATATTGAATCCAGACATAATCTTTAAGGCAGAAGTAATAGAACACCTTGTTTCATATATGGATGCCCATCAAGATGCAGGTCTTATAAAACCTCAGCTCACTCATCTTGATGAATCTTTTGAAGGTACTGCCATGCTGCTGCCCACACCATTGGACACCTTTGGAAGACGTTTATTACCCAAAACATGGGTTGAGAAAATTAATGATAGATTCGAACTTAGAAACCAAGATTTGACAGTTATCCGTAATGTGCCCATATTTAGCGGTAGCTTCCTCTTTATTAGAACCTCTGTGTTTGAAAAAATTGGTCTTTTTGACGATCGCTACTTCATGTATTTTGAAGATTTTGACCTGGTGCGTCGAATTCATAAAGTAAGTAAGACTGTGTTCTATCCGCACGATACTATTATCCATGCTCATGCTGCAGAACATAAGACAAACAAGAAGCTACTTATGATTAGCATAAAAAGTGCAATAAAGTATTTTAATAAATTTGGATGGCTCTTTGATTCAGAGCGAAGGAAATGGAACAAAGAGGCTCTGTCAGATCGTAGTATATTAGAATAATTATAATGGGGTCATTGTCGTTGATACCAAGGGTACGCGTTAATTATACTTTCGGAGATGTATTGCGTGCAATTTTAGTCTCTGAAAGAAAAGCTACATCCCGTGCTCAGTGCGAGTCCATATTTTCTCGTTATTATGATGGCGAATATGTTTGTTTGACACCCTCAGGTCGCGATGCTATATATGAGGTATTAATTAGACTGCCTCAGAAAAAAGTGGTTATACCTGCATACACATGTATGGCTGTTGTTGAAGCTGTAATGTTGGCTGGGAAAGAAATCATTTATTGTGAGTCTGATAATACAACCTATAACTCAGAATATATTGAAAGTATAGTGCCAGACTGTATAGTTCTGGCTACACATCAATATGGATTACCTTGCAACATACAAGAGATTGTAGAAAAGTGTAAAGAACAAGGGGCAATATTGATTGAAGACTGTGCAACCTCAATGGGAACTACGGTTGATGGTAAGAAAAGTGGCACGTTTGGTGATTTTGCCATCGTGAGTTTTAACGCTTCAAAGATGTTGAACGTCCCGCCTGTTGGAGGTGTATTAATTGGCAAGAATAAGGAATTAATAGATAGAATAAAACAAGAAGCTGGCTGGATAAATAGTGATTTTAAGTTCAAGTGTAAATCTTTAATCAGGGGGCTTGTGTTTGTTCTTACAAAGAATACGTTCATATATAAAATCTTTCACTATATTGCAATAGATTCAAAAGGGAAGTTACAATTAACAGAACACGAAAAGCCTGTTGAAGAAAAGACGGATTTATATAAGTATAGATTTGCAGAATGGCAGGCTTCTATACTGCTAAAGCAACTAAAAAAGCTTAATGCTATAATGGACAAGCGGAAAGAGTTGTTTGCCTATTATGAGAAGAACATTAATAATCCATTAATAAAGAAGCCAATTCATGATGACAATGCGGTATGTTGTCGGTATGCCATTCAAGTAGAACATCGAACTGATTTCTATCATCAATGTGTCAAACAAGGTGTTGACTTGGATTTTAGTCACTGTTCGTTAGGATGCCCTCCAGCCTATTCAAAAGAACATCATATTGCGAAGGAGATATTAAATGTTCCTTTCTATTCTGAAATATCCATTAAGGAAATGGAAAAAGTTGTGTCTGTAATAAACTCGATACGATGAAGATATTAATATTATACGGAGATGCCAATCAAGCTCTTCCAATAGCCAAAAGTATGTTTAAAGCTGGACATACCGTAGATGCTATATGTGCTTCTAAATGGAGCTATGGCTATGGTTCCCGATACATTAGGAAAAAGTACCTGCATGAGAACGCTGAGGATGTGGATGAATACTTTACTTACCTTGTAGAAGTATTGAAAAATGAAAAGTATGATACCATAATACCAATGCGTGATAGCACTGCAGAAGTGATGTGCAAATACAGGAGTGAACTTTTGAAATATACACAGTTTGTGATGCCGGATTATGAGACGTTTGAACGCGGATTTGACAAACACAGATTGATGGAAGTATGCCAAAGGCAAGGTTATCCACATCCAGAAACCTATATATTGGATGACAAGCAACTGGAGGGCTTGGATCTGGATAGCTTAAGGTATCCATTATTGATTAAACCCAACCATACATTTGGGGCGAGGGGAATGACCCTGTGTAACAGCAAGGAGAAATTGTTAGAGAAATATCCAAAGGTATATCAAGAATACGGTTCATGTCATCTTCAAACCTTTATACCAGAAGGTGGGCATCAAGTGGAATTCCAGTTGTATGTCAATGAAAAAAGAGAACTGGTTCAGAGCTCTGTAATTAAAAAATTCAGATGGTACCCAGAAAAGGGCGGTAGTAGCTGCTGCAATGTGTCTTGGCAGCATGAGAAGATGGTTGATATCCTTTATAAATTACTGCTTGATATAGGATGGGTGGGTTTTGCTGACTTTGACACCATCGAAGATCCAAGGACAGGAGAGTTGCTAATCATGGAGATTAACCCTAGAGTTCCTGCTTGCGTGAAGACCCCATTTGCTGCGGGTATTGATTGGGCTGATGTAATAGTCAATGAATATCTAAAAAAGGAGCATAAGAGATACACTCCTAATAAAGAAGTGTACCTCCGTCACTTAGGTTTTGAGTCGCTTTGGTTTATGCATAGTGAGAACAAATGGAAAACCAAACCGAATTGGTTTAAGTTGATAGGCCGCTCGATTTATTATCAGGACATGAGTGATTGGACAGACCCAATGCCTTTCTTCAGAGGCACATGGGGTAATATAAAGAAAATGATGAACCCCGAGTTCAGAGAAGCAAAAAAAGGTGTATAGAGATAATTATGAAAAAAGTACTAATTACCGGAGCGAATAGTTTTGTCGGTATTAATATAGAGAAGTGGCTGATGAAGACACCTGATGAATTTCAGGTAGATACAGTCGATACGATGAATGATGTTTGGAAGCAAGCAGATTTCACGAAGTATGATACAGTGTTTCATGTGGCTGGTATAGCTCATGTGGATCCTAAGCCAGAAATGGCTCCTTTATATTATAAGGTAAATAGGAATCTCACCATAGAGATTGCTAAACATGCTAAAGAGAATGGGGTGAAGCAATTCATCTTTATGAGTAGCGGAATTGTTTATCATGCTAGTAAATCCCTTAAGGGAGATGTCAAGACTTTAGATACAGTACCTAGGCCCAATGATTTTTATGGCGATTCGAAATTACAGGCGGAAATCGGGCTGCATAAGTTGGAATCTCCTTTATTTAAGGTTTGTATTCTTAGGCCTCCAATGATCTATGGTCCAGGTAATAAGGGTAATTTACCCCGATTGGGCTGGCTGGCAACAAAGACCCCTATCTTCCCTGCATGGCATAACAAACGCTCTATGTTGTATGTGGAGAATCTAGCAGAGTTTGTGAAGCAATGTATAGTACGGCAGATGCATGGTACTTTCTTCCCACAAAATGCAGAATACTCAGATACAGTGGAAATTGTGCGCCAGTTCGCCAAGGAGCATCACCATAAGATCTGGATAAGCAAAATATTCAACCCATTTGTTTGGTTAGGATCATTCTTCTTGCCTGCAATACCAAAGATGTTCTCAGATTCCTATTATGTACAGGAAATGAGTAAATATGATTTTGACTATCAATTGGTGAGCTTTGAAGATAGCATCAAGGGATTGGAGATACGTAAAACAATGAAATAGAAAATTGAGGGGTAGATTGAAATCCAAGATTATTATTGCTCTATGTCTGGTACTATTGATTGCTGTACTTTATTGTAACTGGAAGTTTGAGGTCGTTGCAATTAACCCATGCTATGGCAACGAGCAGTGCGAGCTAAAAGTGATGACATGGAACATACATTGTTTTGAAGGAGCCGATAAAAAGCGACAGAAGGAAATTGCTAATCTGATTTTAAAGGTAGATGCAGATTTCGTGCAACTGAATGAATTTAATCAGGATAGCTGCAAAGTGATGGATTCTCTCCTAAGGGTAAAATATCCATTTACAGAAGAGTATCAAAGTCGCAGATGGCCAGGAGATATTTTTTATAGTAAACGAGTTATGTCCAATTCCGGACATGTATATATCCCAATCGTGGGAAAATCTATACAGACAATAAAGGCTACGATTGCTGTAGAGAATGATTCCGTTCAGCTTTTTGGTACTCATATGCGGAGTAATCAAAATTACAACGGCATTACTGATAAAAAGAAACATAGAAGCAATGTTATTACTTCATATGAACAATACAGGGAATCACAGATTACTCGATGCTTTCAAGCGGATTGGACAAAGGTAGAGGTGATGAAGTCAAATCATCCGGTTATTGTTATGGGTGATATGAATGATTTCAATCAATCAAAACCCTTAGATATCCTTTGTTCATGTGGGCTAGTAGATTCTTGGTGGGAAGGAGGTAATGGCTTTGGAACAACCTATCATGATGGCTGGTTGCGACTGAGAATAGACCATATTCTTCATTCGGATAAATTGAAATTACAGAGTATAAAAGTTATAGATACGAATCTTAGCGACCATAATCCTGTGGTAGCGGGATTTAGTGTAAACAATTGATAGATATGTATAGTTTTGTAAAAAGAGTTTTTGATTTTATATGTGCATTTATAGCACTTGTGGTTCTGTCACCAGTTTTCCTGTTTACGATTATAGGAATATTAGTTTCAGATTGGGGGCCGATTTTTTATAAGGCTAACCGCATAGGTAAGGGAAACAAACCATTTAAGATGTATAAGTTCAGGTCGATGAAAGTGCTGAAGGCACCTAAGAAGGGTGCAGAGGCAAGCCTGAGACCAGATGAGGATAGAATATTCCCGTTTGGGCATTTCATCCGTAAAGCCAAGA
The DNA here is from genome assembly GCA_946410305.1 of uncultured Prevotellaceae bacterium. Taxonomy (GTDB): domain Bacteria; phylum Bacteroidota; class Bacteroidia; order Bacteroidales; family Bacteroidaceae; genus Prevotella. The sequence continues at coordinate 8,287 of CAMJZV010000030.1, forward strand.
TTGATGAGTTGCCTCAGTTGATAAACATTTTGAATGGCAGTATGTCAATTATTGGCCCGCGTCCTGTAGCTGAAGACCAGTTTGATATGTTCCGCTATGGGAAGTGGAATGAGGCTGCTAAAGTGCCTGTAGGCCTAAGTGGCCCAGCTGCATTGTATGACTATATTTATGGAGACCAGTTCACGGATGAAAAGGAGTATATGGAGAAGGTTTATCCTACACGTAGAGAACTGGAATATACATACGTACAGAAAGCCGGTGTATTCTATGACCTGAAGATGATTATCTATACTGTGATATGCATCTTGTACGCTCTCGCTGGTAAAGAATGTACATGGATATTGAATGAGTTAAAAAACGATGCTGCCGAATCGCAGAAATAAACTCTGACCTGATTAAGAAGTCTTAGATACAATGCTCTTTTTTGAATTAATTCAGTTAGCCATAGGTAACAGACGAAACCTTAGTAGAATCCCCGCGGAGGAGGAATGGCAGGAAATTTATCAAGAAGCTGAAAAACAAGCGTTGGTAGGCTTTTTATTGACTGCTGTTGAAAAACTGAATGAATTAGATAAAGCCTCAATGCCGCCAATGCATTTGTTCTATCAGTGGATTGGCGATGCTTTGCAAATCGAAAATAGAAACAAGGAGGTTGACTATGCAGCTGCACAATTAACAAGAATATTCAAAGGCGGTGGAATGCGAAGTTGCGTCCTAAAAGGGCAAGGTATAGCTCAGTTATACCCCAAGCCCGAAAGACGTCAACCAGGTGATGTAGACTTGTGGGTAGAAGGTGGCAGAGAAAAGGTCTTGAAGTTTATGGAAGATAGCTACTTTGGCAGAGACCATGTAGTAATTCATCATGTAGAATCGCAGATAATAGATGGGGTAGTATCCGAAATACATTTTATACCATGTTATTCGTGTAATCCTTTTCTTCATGCAAAACTGCAGAGGTTCTTTGCTAAGAATGCCGAAGAGCAGTTCTCGAATTTTGACGATAAGTTAGGCTTCGCATATCCGACATTAAGGTTTAATGCTGTTTATCTTTTGTCGCACATTTACATGCATTTCTTGTATGAGGGCATTGGATTGCGACAATTTGTGGACTACTATTATGTCTTGCATCATTTGAGTTCGGAAGAACGTAAGCAGGCTATTGGGGATGTCCGCGAAGCAGGCTTAAGTAAGATAGCAGGTGCTGTGATGTATGTACTAAAGACAGTCTGCGGATTGAGCGAGGAGTATTATGTAGCTGACTTGGATGAAAAAAAAGGTAAGATATTGCTTGATGAGATAATAAAGAATGGTAACTTTGGCAAGTATAATACAAAATTAAATGAAAGAGATGATAATAATCTCATTGCATTTAATCTTGTAGCTCTGCGTCGGCAGTTGACATTCCTTCGCTATTATCCTTTGGATGTCATAAGCATTCCTTTTTTCAAAGTATGGCATTGGACGTGGAGATTATATAAAGGTTATTTGAAAATAACATAATTAATTGAATATGAATTTAACACCTATCGTTATTGACAAATTGTTACTTGACGAGGTGACAAATCAGGCGAAACAATCACCACGGTTACGTAAAAACTTTAATTTTCATCATTCGATAGATGAAAAGTGTCACAGGTTTCTGAATGCAGTAGAGCCTGGAACAGTGGTTGATATTCACAGACATCCTGCCAAGGATGAGACATTTGTACTGTTACGAGGTAGGGTAAGGGTTAATACATTCAATGATAAGGGGGATGTTGTCGATAGCCTTGAGCTAAGTCCAGATGATGGTAGATATGGCATTAATATACCGAAAGGTGTCTGGCATAATTTGGAGGTTTTTGAGGAAAATAGCGTTTTCTTTGAGTGCAAGGAAGGCCCCTACTCGCCGGAGGATCAAGAGTTGATGGAGAATGGTAGTGAATAAGTTCGCTACGGAATGCTATAAGATGGAGTTGTAAAGCCAATACTAAGGATGTGTTACTCCATTGTATGTATTTAGGAAGTGGGGATGACTAACAATGATGGTCTTTCTGGAGTATTAACGCATAAAGATTTTCATTGGGAATATGGGAAATTCATCTGAGACAAAGTATGAGTTTCTGATTTTAAATCGTCCGAGTGCTCCTATACCAGATTTAAAGACTATCTAGTGTGAAAGGATAATCAAAAGCCAAGCCGATGAACTGCACTTTTGCTCATCGTATAAAGATTTGTATGCGGAATACACAGCCCGATTCAATGGGGAGGAGATGTGGGGAGGATTCACGGATGAAACTCAACGGGAGACAGTTGGGTAAGTTGATGAAAGAAAAGACAATCGTTTAATTGACTAAATTGAAGAAGAGAAAACAAAGCCACCAGTTAGGGCATCTGCTAACTGATGGCTAAGTGAAAAGAGAAGAGACTAGACGATATTACTTGTTATTGTCGGCAACTGATATTAATTTCACATTTACGTCGGGTTCGTCTGTTCTATGATTACATGCATCGCAGAGTGGGGCGATATACCACTTTTGGTCAGTGGAATCCACCTTCTGCACATGACAACCATCGAAATTACTACCAAGAACAGACTCGCCACATGCTGGACATATCCAATACTTGTTACGTGTTAGAGTCTGGCCTGCAAAATGTTCCCAAAACTGGAGCCACGAGGGGAAGTGCTTGGGCTTGGCAGATACTTTCGAAGAACCTGTGATATTTTTGATTTTCATATGCTTTTCAAAAATAAGAGTTTTACAATGTTGACGTCCTTTATTAACCAGAGAGGTACTCTGACATCTTATTTCCCGAAAAGGTTGGCAGATGAACGCCAAGATGCCAAATCCTCGTCGCTATGCTTGCACCATAGCGGCGAGGTGGTGGGATTAGCGAGACTCAGCGTGAACCAACTCGGTGTCAACGTAGAACTCGTCGGTGCGATTGTTGCAACCCTTGCATAGTGGAGTGATGTAGTGACTGTCATCACCAGCACCTACTTTCTTGACATGAGCGCCTACAAGGTTACTTCTACCAGTGACGTTACAGTCAGTAGCTCCACAATGATTGGCTGTCTTGCCAGTCTTGCCTTCCCAAAACTCCAGCCAAGTGTCATAACCCTTAGGTTGCTTGTCTGAAGTGCCGTTTAAGTTTTTGACTTTTACCATTGCTTCGATTTTTAGTTAATAAATTGGCTTCAACCAGAGAGCGTGGCCTAATTCATCGCGCAGAGATATAGGTACTTGCTAGCGTTGTTGTCGTTGTGCTGAGAACGGGAGTGTTTTTCATTTTCCTCCATTACTTGGAACAGCAAAGGGTGTGCCAAATGCTTAAACTGACACAAATAATGTGAGAAAAAGTAAAATAGGTGGTGGGAGAGAATTGAAAGTATTAATTTATGTCAAAATGACAGTTTCGCAATGGTTGATAAGGAAGCTGGCTGGAAAAGCTGTTGTGGCTGGAGGCTATGGCGGTGCTGAGATGGAGTTAAAACGATAACGAAAATAAATCAATAATACAATATGAAGTACTTAATAGTAGTAGCGCATCCTGATGACGAGGTCTTGGGATGTGGCGCATCAATTTACAAGTGGACACGACAAGGTGACCAGGTGGATGTGTGTATCATGAGTGCCGAGGCGAAGGCAAGGGCTTTTCGTCCTGAAGATAATGAACTGGAAGATGATACACATGCTGCTCTGGCATACATTGGCGTGGGCAAGGAGTATGAAGGTACGTTCCCGAATATCGAGATGAACACGGTATCGCACTTGAAGCTGGTGCAGCATATTGAGGCTGCCATCAAGGAGAGCGAGCCGGATATTATCATCACGCATCATCCTGCGGACACGAACAATGACCATCTGCAGACCTCGATGGCCTGCCAGGAGGCTATTCGACTGTTCCAGCGTAGGCCAGAGGTGAAACGTGTAAAGGAGTTCTGGTATATGGAGGTGCCTTCGTGTACGGAGTGGAAAATCAATAATGCCATGCAGGACTTCGTGCCCAACTGCTACGTGGAGGTGGGTAAAGACGGCGTGGATGCGAAAATCAAGGCGCTGTCGATGTATCGTGGTGTGATGCGTCCCTATCCCCATCCGCGTTCTGCAGAGTACATCTCAGGTCTTGCTGCTGTGCGTGGTAGCCAGTGGGGAGTGAACTATGCTGAGGCTTTCGAGGTGGTGTTGAGAAATTATTAAAAAGAATATGAAATGAAGGCTTTACTAAAAGCTATCTGGCAATTTTGTAGTTACTTATTCGTACCACAAAGGAGACATCATGAGGATTACTAAAGCGATATTAGATGACTTGACGGCTAAGGCCAAGGAGTCGCCAAGGTTAAGGATGAATCTTGACCTGAGAAATAGTGCAGAAGACCAGTCGCAGCGCATGCTCAATGCAATTGAGCCGGAATCGGTGGTACCCATACACCGCCACCAGAAGAGTTCGGAGACGGTGGTGTGTCTGAGAGGGCGCGTGGTAGAGGAGTACTATGATGAGCTGGAGCGGATATGTACTGAGGCCATAGAGCTGACACCCAACGGGCCAGTAGTGGCGCTGAACATTCCCGCTGGGCAGTGGCATACGCTCCGCTCGCTGCAATCGGGGAGCGTGATACTGGAGGTGAAAGATGGAAAGTTCGAACCGCTGTCGGATGTAGACATCCTTGGTTAATGGTTGACACTTCATGTCGAGCCTGCTACTGCTCGGCAATGATCATGCGAGCTTGTCATTACGCTCGCTTACTCGCAGCCTTCAAGGTTCATGATTAATGGTTTTAAAGTCCCGCAGAATGTTTCGAGCAGCGAGAGCCATCAAGCTTGCTTGTTTGGCCGAGTCGTGAGGAACTTCGCTGAAAGCAAATGAATGAAATAAAGGAAAGAAGCCTGGTGGACAGGCTAAAGGAGTTTATAGAGATGGAAGCGCGGTCGGGTTCCATGGATCCTGGCTGCATAACGCCGCTGTATGTCTACAGGATGTGGGGTGGCCACGTTTCGATGGAGGATATTGAGAGTGGAATTAAGGAATTGCGACAACAAGGACTGTTGCCGTAATGGAAACTGTATAAAATAAATAAGGTAATATGTCAATCATAAAGCGTGAGAAATCGAGAATAGGGATGTATCATGTGCTGGCGCAGGGGGCTGGTAACAATGAGTTGTTCCACGACGATGAGGATTATCAGGTATTCGTGGAGTACTTGGCAAAGCTGATGAAAGAGGCGTGGGCAGAGGATGACGAGCCGGACAGACCGTATTTCCATACGTATGCCTACTGTCTGACGCCGAAGCAGTTCAGACTCATCGTGAAGGAGGAGAAATACCAGGTGAGTGCCATCATGCAGAGCATCTCGCAGTTGTACTCGCGGTATTACTCGGGTAAGTACAACAGCTACGGACCCTTGTACCGCAGACGGTACTATAGTGAGCCGATCAACGATCCAGAGCGGCTGGAGGTGGTGATGCGGTATGTGCATCAGGAACCATTGAGGGTTCAGAGTTCAGGGTTCACGGTTCATGATATGGATGAGTGGGCATGGAGCAGTTGGCATGAGTATGTGGGGCAGGAGAGTGACCTGCCGATAGTTTGTGAGAAGCCTGACGCCTGTCATGATTTGACGGCAGAACAGTGGCGGGCGTTGTTGAGCAAGCCGTTGCCAGAGGGTACAAAGTGTCTGGAGCCGAAGGAGTACCGTGCTCCGAAGCCTACAGAGACGCAGGTGCTGAGTATGGTGCGGTTGATGACGAGTGCCACGAACTGGAATGAGTTTAATGCGTTCCCGAAAGATGAGCGCCTGAAAACCATTAAGCAGCTGTTACAGAATGGTGCCTCGATCCGGCAGATGGAGAAACTGACGGGAATAGGACGGGGAGTGATACAAAATCTCTGATTATTAAATGAAGAATGAAGAGTGAAGAATGAAGAATCGAGAGCCGAGAATGCAAATGTACATCCTCGGCTCTTTTTGTATAGTATCGCAGGCTGCACAAAAATAAGAAAAAGTGCAGAAATGACTAAAAAATGGCATAAAGATTGCAATGGATTGAAAATAAATTCTTAACTTTGCAGCGGAATTATTCGTCAATTGTAATTATATGGGTAACGTATTGGGAACAAAAGAGACGCTGATTACTACGAATGAGGGACTGAAGCTCATTCGCAGAGAGCGTACCGTGAGGATGCCTAATGGCAGTCTTCGCCATCCTGTCGACTATTATGATGCCACTCCTGGCACGGTAAAGGTTACCACCCAGGAGTTGGAGAGAATGCGTATTCCCGTTTACGAACGACTCATATAAGTAATACTCTGTAGGCTATGGCAATGAAGGATGGCTATCGTTTCATCTTCCAGATGAACGACAAGGCTGGACATGATGAGTTGTTAGAATACACACTTCAGTACCGTTTTACATCCGAGCGCTCACACCACACTTATATTGTCAGGGTTGAACGCTACATAGGTCACTCCTATTGCATCAAGTTCTTCGATAAGGCCAATATGCTGAGCGAAAACAAGTTCAGCCTACGTACCAGTACGTTTGAGCCACGTACCATCTTTTATACTCTCTTCAATATTATGCTCGATGTGTTGAAGAAAGACCCTAATGCATCGTTCTTTTTTATCGGTGCTGAGGACGAGAAAGATGAGCCAGGACGAACCACACGCAGATTCCGTGTATATCACCGTTTTGTATCGTCGGTTGTCGGTGAGACAGTGTTTGAGCATCATCGTAACAATGAGTTGTCGCTTTATATCCTGGTGAACAAGCAGTATGTGGAGGACATCCCCCAGTTCACCCAAAAGATAACTGATTATGTGAGCGAGGCCATGACTAACCACTAGGGCACGCTGATAGGTGATGAAGAAAGCGGCGATTATAGTTCCGGAAGGTATTGACGAGGTGTTGTTGCATGCGTGCTGTGCACCTTGTTCGTCGGCCATTGTAGAATGGTTGATAGCGAATGGCGTGCGCCCCACCATATACTACTATAATCCCAATATCTGGCCGCGCGAAGAGTATGAGATTCGCAAGGAGGAGAGCAAGCGCCATGCAGCATCGCTTGGCATTGAGTGGATAGACGATGACTACAACCATGAGGTGTGGAAACAAGGCGTCTGCGGACTGGAAAACGAACCAGAACGAGGACGTCGCTGTGAGCAATGTTTCACTCTTCGACTGATGGCTACTGCCCGCAAGGCTCGTGAGCTTGGTATCAAATATTTCGCCACCACGCTGGCGTCTAGTCGTTGGAAGAGTCTGGAGCAGATAGAGCGTGCAGGACTTGCTGCTGAGCAGGCTGTTGGTGACGTTACCTTCTGGGCACAAAACTGGCGGAAGGGAGGTTTACAGGAGCGTAGGAACCAGTTGCTGAAAGAATATGGATTCTATAATCAGCAGTATTGCGGTTGCGAATTCTCTGCACGCAATGGGGCACTGACGAAACCATTGTTGCGCCAGCAGATGCGTGAGGCAAAGAAACAGCATCAAGAGAAGCTGGCCCAAATGTCAGAAGAGGTGGTTGAAAAACTTCAGCAGATTCTCACCTCTCACCTCTCATCATTCACCACTCACCACGCTACCATCATGGCCTATTGGCCTTTGCCAGACGAGGTGGACATCCGTCCGCTCATCCATTGGCTGGTAGGGCAGGGGAAGACCGTTGTGTTGCCAAAAGTAACTGGTGATGAGACCATGGAGCTGCGACGCTATAGCTCACAGGAAGACTTGGCTGAAGGAGCGTTCCATATCATGGAGCCTGTTGGTGATGCTTTCACGGACTATGATGATATAGATGTCGTACTTGTTCCTGGTATGGCCTTCGATGCTGCAGGTCATCGCTTAGGACGTGGTAAAGGTTACTATGACCGTTTCCTTGCTGCCCATCCTCACCTGTATAAAATTGGAATCTGTTTCCCTTTTCAGCGTGTTGCAGAGGTGCCTACAGAGGAACATGATATGTGTGTAGACGAAGTGTGTTCTTGATGCATGGTCAATAATTGGCCCCATTTCGTAAAATAAATGGAAAAATATTTTGAAAATTGGAGTTTTTCTTGTAAATTTGCAGCCAAATACAAAGAAAATATAGAGAAAATATATTACTATGATAAAACCTGTTGAAAGAGTATTAAGTTGGTACTTCAGTAGAAATGCATTGCCTTACTGGGGAATCATTATACTTGACTTTGCTATTTTAATGGTGGCAGGTCTTCTGACATGTTGGTTGTTCGTCTTCCGTAAAACGGATGAAGTTGATGTGCTGATACTGTTGAGAACGTTGGTGATGTATGCGTTGCCAGGATTTGTTGGCGCACGCATGTTCCATACCTATTCGGGAATCATACGCTACTCCTCGTTTGTTGACTTGGCACGAGTGTTCTATGCTAACTGTATTTCGTTGGCGATTGCCTATCTGATGCACTTCTTGGTGCTCACATATTATGAAGTATTCTATTGTCTTGGCTTCCGTCATATCGTCATGATGTATGCCATTTCCACTTTGTTGATGTGGGGATTGAGAGTACTTGTAAAGACGCTGTACGAGGTAACTACACTGGATGCAAGAGCTATCCGCGTGCTTATCTATGGTGAAATGGAGGGTGGTGTAGGATTGGCCAAGAATATCCGCTCGCAGAGTCCTGCACGCTTCAATGTGAAAGGTTTCATTGCTCCTGAGGGCAACTATAACAGTCATAACCGAGTAATGGGCCTGCACGTGTATAATTCAACAGACGATATCTCACAGATTGTCAAACGTCTACGTATTGGTGCGGTGTTAATTGCTGCACAACGTATGGAGGAATTCCGTAACGACCAGAAATTACAGGATCAGATCTTGGGCGCTGGCGTAAAGATTTTCATGACAAATATTGCCAAGGAAGTCGATGTAAAGGATGGTGAGCTCGAGGAAGAAAAGGATGATAATCTGCAGTTGAAGGAGGTGAGCGTCGAAGACCTGCTGCCTCGTGATGAAATCCGTGTCGATATGAAGTCGGTAGGCGAACTGTTGACTGGCCGTCGTGTGATGATTACGGGTGCTGCTGGTAGTATCGGTTCCGAGATGGTGCGCCAGATTGCTGCTTACAAGCCAGAGGCTATGGTGCTGATTGACCAGGCAGAGACTCCTGACCACGATTTGATGCTGATGATGGCAAAACGCTATCCGAAGGTAAAGGCCGAGGTCATTGTCACGTCAATCTGCAAGCTGGACCGTATGGAGGCTATCTTCAAGGAGTTCCGTCCTGACTATGTATTCCACGCTGCAGCTTATAAGCATGTGCCCATGATGGAGGGTAACCCCTCAGAGGCTGTGCAGAACAACGTCTATGGTACGAAAGTCATTGCAGACCTCAGCGTGAAATATGGCGTCAAGAAGTTTGTGATGGTATCAACCGATAAGGCCGTGAATCCGACGAATGTCATGGGTTGTTCGAAGCGTATCTGCGAAATCTATGTTCAGGCTTTGGGTAAGACTTGCCAGACTCAGTTTGTGACCACCCGTTTCGGTAATGTGCTGGGTTCTAACGGTTCTGTTATTCCGCTCTTTAAGGAGCAGATTCAGAATGGTGGTCCTGTAACCGTTACTGATGAGCGCATCGTTCGTTACTTCATGCTGATTCCAGAGGCTTGTAAGCTGGTATTGGAGGCTGGTACAAAGGGTAATGGTGGCGAAATCTTCGTCTTTGACATGGGTAAACCCGTGCGCATTGCCGACCTTGCTAAGCGTATGATTAAGCTGAGTGGTGCCAAGAACGTAGAGATTAAGTATACTGGTCTGCGTCCAGGTGAGAAACTCTATGAGGAGGTGCTTAACGACAAGGAGGGTACTAAGCCAACGTTCCATGAGAAGATTCGTATCGCAGAGGTGCGCAGCTATGAGTTTGCAGAGGTCTCTAAGAACATCGATGAACTCATTGAGATCTCGAAGGGCTACGACAATATGGCTACTGTCAAGAAGATGAAGGAGATAGTACCTGAGTATAAGTCGAACAACTCCGTTTATGAGGAATTAGACAAGTAACAATAATAATACACAAACAATAACTTAAAACACTACGAACAATATGCTATCACAACAAGACCTGAAACAACTTGCTCAGAAAGGAATCTCTGAGCAGCAGATTGAGACCCAACTGGGACAGTTTAAGACTGGTTTCCCATTTCTGAAGTTAGAGGCTGCCGCTGCTATTGGCAAGGGTATCGTTGCTCCCAACGACGCTGAACGCAAACACTTTGTGGAGGCTTGGCAGCAGTACAAGGCTCAAGGCAAGAAGGTGGTGAAGTTTGTACCTGCTTCAGGTGCTGCCAGCCGCATGTTCAAGGATATGTTTGCCTTCGTTGATGCTGACTACGACAAGCCTACTACTGATTTCGAAAAGAAATATTTCGACAATATTGCAAAGTTCGCCTTCTATGATGAGCTTGATGCTGTCTGCCAGAAGAATAATGGTAAGGGCATCCAGGCGCTGAAGGCTGAGGGCAACTACAAGGCTGTTGCTGCCAATATGCTGAAGGCTGAAGGACTGAACTATGGTCAGCTGCCTAAGGGTCTGCTCCTGTTCCACAACTATGCTGAAGGTCCTCGTACTCCTATGGAGGAACACTTGGTAGAGGGTGCGCTGTATGCTGCCTCTAACGGTGAGGCTCACGTACACTTTACCGTCTCTCACGAGCATATGGAACTGTTCAAGCAGAAGGTTGCACAGAAGGCAGATTTCTATGCCCAGAAGTATGGCATTGAGTACGATATCACCTTCTCTGAGCAGAAGCCTTCTACTGATACGGTTGCTGCTAATCCTGATGGTACCCCGTTCCGCAATAGCGATGGTTCTCTACTGTTCCGTCCAGGTGGTCATGGTGCCCTTATCGAGAACCTCAACGAGATAGAGGCTGATGTTATCTTCGTAAAGAATATCGATAACGTCGTTCCTGATCGCTTGAAGAGTGAAACCGTCATCTGGAAGCAGATTATTGCTGGCGTGCTGGTCACCCTGCAGGAGAAAGCCTTCGAGTATCTGCGTATCCTGGATGCCGGAGCCACCGATGAACAACTGGCAGAGATGGCCAACTTCGTCCGCGAGAACCTCTGCACCGATCCTAAGGGACAGAAAGAGGATGCTGACTACCTGCGTGGCAAGCTGAACCGTCCTATGCGCGTCTGTGGTGTCGTGAAGAATGTCGGTGAGCCTGGTGGTGGCCCGTTCCTGACCTATAACCAGGATGGTACTGTCAGCTTGCAGATTTTGGAGAGCTCGCAGATTGATAAGTCGAACAAGGAGTATATGGAGATGTTCACCAAGGGTACACACTTCAATCCCGTTGACCTTGTCTGCGCTGTCAAGGACTACAAGGGCAATGCTTTCGACCTGCCTAAGTATGTTGACCCGACCACAGGCTTCATCTCTCAGAAGTCAAAGAGTGGCAAGGAGTTGCAGGCGCTGGAGTTGCCAGGCTTGTGGAATGGTGCTATGAGCAACTGGTCTACCGTCTTTGTGGAGGTTCCTCTGGCTACGTTCAATCCTGTAAAGACTGTCAATGACCTCTTACGCGATCAACACCAGTAGGCGCTTCTTCGACCTAAAGGTACGAAGTGTGGCGTTGCAATCGCTAGTGAATAGTGAACAGTGAAAAGTGAAAAGTGATGAATGCAAAAACTATTCTGACTATCGGAATGACTTCCGTTATGATGCTAACATTTAATGCCTGCCAGCAGAGTTCCCGCGAGAATCCTCTGCTGGCAGATAGTTCTTTACCTTTCAGTGCGCCTGATTTCAGCAAGATTCAGACGTCTGACTATCTGCCTGCCTTCGAGGCTGCTATCCAGCAGACGCGAGACAATATCCAGGCTATCGTCGACTGTCAGGACTCGGCAACTTTCGAGAACACCATCCTACCTTTCGAGGATAGCAGTCGCTTGTTGACACGTGTCTCGACCGTATTCTTCGCCCTGACAGAGGCTGACAAGTCTGATGAACTCAGCGAGATTGAGAAGAAGGTGCAGCCCATGTTGACTGACCTGCAGAATGAAATCTCGTTCAACAAACCGTTGTTCGAGCGCATCAAGCAGGTGTACGACAAGCAGCACGACACGCTGACGGGCGAGGACCAGAAGCTGTTGGAGGAAATCTATAAGGAATTCGTGCGCAAGGGAGCCCTTTTGTCTGACGAGAAGATGGCGCGCATGAAGGAGATTAACCTGCGCATCAGTGACCTGCAACAGCAGTGGGGCGACCTCTTGCAGGCTGCCACCAACGATGCCATCGTGTGGGTAGATAAGAAAGAAGACCTCGCAGGACTCAGCGAGGCCGATGTTGCCCAGTGCCAGAAGGATGCAGAGAGTCGTGGTGGCAAGGCACCTTACGCCATTGTCATCATGAATACCACGCAGCAGGCTCCCCTTGCCAGCCTCGACAATCGTGAGTTGCGCAAGAAGGTCTATGAGGCCAGTATCCATCGTGCCGATGGTACCAATCCGAAGTACAACACGTTCCCCATCGTCAGTGAGATGGCCAAGCTGCGTGCAGAACAGGCTGAGTTAATGGGCTATCCCTGCTATGCAGCCTATTCGCTGGACAACACCATGGCCAAGACGACGGATAATGTCAACAACTTCCTGAAGAATCTGGTGGCTGCCTATAAGCCTAAAGCCGATGCAGAGACAAAGGCTATCGAAGCATTTGCTCAGAAGACCGAAGGTGCCGACTTCCGTTTGGAGCCCTACGACCGCTTCTATTATTCTGCGAAGATGAAGAAGGCCATGCTCGACATCTCTGACGACGAGGTGAAGCCCTATTTCAATGTCGATAGCGTGTTGCTCAATGGTGTCTTCTATGCCGCCAATCGCGTCTATGGTCTGACGTTCAAGGAGCGCACCGATATCCCTACCTATCATCCTGACATGCGCGTCTTCGAGGTCTTCGACAAGGATGGCCAGTCTATGGCGCTGTTCTATGGCGACTACTATCGTCGTGCGTCAAAACGTGGTGGCGCGTGGATGGATGCCTTTGCTGAGCAGAACCGTCATTGGAATCAGAAGCCTATTATATTTAATGTATGTAATAATGCCAAGGCTCCTGAGGGTAAGCCCTCTCTGATTACATGGGACGAGGTGACAACGATGTTCCATGAGTTTGGTCACGCCTTGCATGGCATGCTCTCTAACTGTGAATACAAGACGCTGGCAGGTACCAACGTGGCTCGCGACTTCGTGGAGATGCCTTCGCAGTTCAACGAGTCGTTTGCCTCTATTCCTGAGGTCTTCGACAACTATGCACGTCACTACGAAACCAACGAGCCCATGCCTGCTGAGTTGAAAGAGCGCATGCTGAAGAGCATCAACTTCCAGTCTGCCTATGCGCTGGGTGAGAACCTCGCAGCCTCTTCGCTCGATATGGCTTGGCATATGCTGGCTTCGAAGGATGTGCCCGCTGCTGACCAGTGCGCTGCTTTTGAGACCAAGGCTTTGCAGCAATATGGTATCCTTGATGCACAGATTCCGCCTCGCTACAAGACCAGCTACTTCAACCACGTGTGGGGTGGAGGCTATGCTGCAGGCTACTACAGCTATCTGTGGACGGAGGTGCTGGCAGTCAATGTGGCTGACACGTTTGCCAAGCTGGGTGCCCTGAAGCGTGAAACAGGTCAGGCTATGCGCGACAAGATACTGAGTCGTGGCAATACGGGCGACCTGATGCAGATGTTCGCAGACTTTACGGGAATGCAGCAGCCTGATGCTTCTGCCATTCTTCGTGCTAGAGGGTTGTAAACCGTCAAAAAGTAGCAAATTGTTATAAATTGATGCAAAAAAGTTGTGAATTGTTTGTGTAGTTAGCGAAAAATATATAACTTTGCAGCCGATTAAGAAAAAAGAACGATGAAAAGTCTAAATCTGATTAGCAACATTATTATTATTCGACTGCGTAAAGTGGCCGGAAGTGATAGGGTATGCTGATATGTAGATGAACGATTAATAATCAATAGTATACAGAGCCTTTCTCACTTCCGAGTGTAGAAAGGCTTTTTTCGTAGTGAACAGTGAATAGTGAACAGAGAACAATGAATAGTGAACAATGAAAAATTTAAAGAGATGAGTGACAGATTGTACATTTTCGACACAACACTTCGTGATGGCGAGCAGGTGCCCGGCTGTCAGTTGAACACTGTTGAGAAGATTCAGGTAGCCAAGGCGCTCGAGCAGTTGGGCGTCGATGTGATTGAGGCAGGATTTCCTATTAGCAGTCCTGGTGATTTTAACTCCGTTATTGAGATTTCGAAGGCTGTTACGTGGCCCACTATCTGTGCGCTGACACGTGCTGTGGAGCGTGACATCGATGTGGCCTTCGATGCGCTGAAGTATGCCAAGCACAAGCGTATCCATACGGGTATCGGCACCAGCGACGAGCATATCCGCTATAAGTTCAATTCCACACGCGAGGAGATTCTGGAACGTGCCGTAGCCGCTACGAAGTATGCCAAGCGCTTTGTCGACGATGTAGAGTTCTATTGCGAGGATGCCGGTCGTACGGACAATGAGTATCTGGCTCGTGTCGTCGAGGCCGTCATCAAGGCTGGCGCTACCGTAGTAAATATCCCTGATACCACAGGCTATTGCCTGCCACAGGAGTATTTCGAGAAAATCAAGTATCTGAAGGAACATGTCGACAATATCGATCAGGCCATCATCTCTACCCACTGCCACAACGACTTGGGCATGGCCACTGCCAACACCTTCAACGGTGTGATGGCGGGAGCCCGACAGGTGGAGGTTACCATCAACGGTATTGGTGAGCGCGCCGGCAATACGTCGCTCGAAGAGATTGCCATGATTCTGAAGTGCCACAAGTCGCTGGGCATTGATACCAACATCAATACCACCAAGATTTATCCCACTAGTCGCATGGTGTCGAGTCTGATGAATATGCCCGTGCAACCCAACAAGGCCATCGTGGGGCGCAACGCCTTCGCACACTCCAGCGGCATCCATCAGGATGGCGTCTTGAAGAATGTCCACACCTACGAGATTATGGATCCGAAAGATGTGGGTATCGACGACAACAGCATCGTTTTGACAGCCCGTTCTGGTCGCGCTGCCCTCAAGCACCGTCTGCACGTCAACGGTGTTGACCTGACAGAGGAGAAGCTCGACAAGATCTACGAGAAGTTCCTTGTGCTTGCTGACCAGAAGAAGGAGGTCTCTGATGCCGATGTACTCATGTTGGCTGGCGCAGATACGGCCGATACCCATGCCGTTCGCCTTGACTTCCTGCAAGTTACAACAGGTAAGGGCGTAAAGAGTGTGGCCTCTATCGGACTGGATATCAGTGGTCAGAAGTTTGAAGCTGCCGCCTCTGGCAATGGTCCTGTCGATGCCGCCATCAAGGCTTTGAAGAAGATTATCATGAAGCAGATGACGCTGAAGGAATTTACCATCCAGGCCATCTCCAAGGGTTCCGACGATGTGGGTAAGGTTCACATGCAGGTAGAGTACAATGGTTCGCTGTACTACGGTTTTGGTGCCAATACCGATATCGTCACCGCCTCTGTCGAAGCCTACATCGATTGTATCAACAAGTTTAAGAATGATTAGTCTATGAATACACTCTTTGATAAGATTTGGGACAAGCACGTCGTGCAGGTCGTTGACGATGGTCCCACGCAGTTGTATATCGACCGCCTCTATTGTCACGAGGTGACGTCGCCCCAGGCCTTTGACGGCATGCGTGCCCGTGGGCTGAAGTGTTTCCGTCCAGACCACATCTATTGCATGCCCGACCACAATACGCCTACCCACGACCAGGATAAACCCATCGAGGATCCTGTTTCTGCCAAGCAAGTCAGCACGCTGGCACAGAATGCCAAGGAGTTCGGACTGACCCACTTTGGTATGATGTCGAAAGACAATGGCATCATCCATGTTGTAGGTCCTGAAAAGGGTCTGAGCCTGCCAGGTATGACCATCGTCTGTGGCGACTCTCACACCTCTACGCATGGTGCGATGGGTGCTGTAGCCTTTGGCATCGGCACCTCTGAGGTTGAGATGGTGATGGCCTCGCAATGTATTCTGCAGCAGAAGCCCAAGTCGATGCGCATCAGCATTAATGGTCAGCTGCAGAAGGGTGTTACCGCCAAGGATGTGGCTCTCTACCTGATGGCACAGCTCACCACTAGTGGTGCTACGGGCTATTTCGTCGAATATGCTGGCGACGTGGTGAAGAACCTGTCTATGGAGGGTCGTCTGACGCTGTGTAACCTGTCGATAGAGATGGGTGCCCGTGGTGGCTTCATCGCTCCTGATGAAGTGACTTTTAATTATATAAAAGGTAGAGAGTATGCGCCCAAAGGCGAAGAGTGGGAGAGAGCCGTTGCCTATTGGCAAACGCTGAAGAGTGGCGACGATGCTGTGTTCGACAAAGAATTGTCGTTCGATGCTAAGGATATCGAGCCACGCATTACGTACGGCACTAATCCTGGTATGGGAATAGGTATTACGGAGGCTATTCCAGCCTCCCCCAACCCCCTCCAAAAGGAAGGGGCTAATCATGCGTCAGAGCTCCCTCTCTCTTTGGAGAGGGCGGGGGGAGAGGCTAAAGCCCTGCAGTATATGGGCTTCAAGGCTGGCGAGAAGTTGCTGGGCAAGAAGATAGACTATGTGTTCCTCGGCGCTTGCACCAACGGTCGTATCGAGGACTTCCGCGCCTTTGCCTCCATCGTCAAAGGTCGTCAGAAGTCTGCCGACGTCATCGCTTGGCTGGTGCCAGGCTCATGGGCTGTCGACAGCCAGATTCGTGAAGAAGGGCTCGACAAAGTGCTCGAAGCTGCCGGCTTTGAGATTCGTCAGCCTGGCTGTTCAGCCTGCTTGGCCATGAACGACGACAAGGTGCCCGCCGGCAAGTATGCCGTCAGCACCTCTAACCGCAACTTCGAGGGCCGTCAGGGTCCTGGCAGTCGTACCATCCTCTGCTCGCCGCTGACAGCCGCTGCTGCCGCCGTAACAGGAGTTATCACCGATCCACGCACACTATTATGAAACAGAAATTCAACGTTATAACATCCACCTGCGTTCCCCTTCCTTTGGAGAACGTCGATACCGACCAGATTATCCCTGCTCGTTTTCTCAAGGCTACCACCCGTGAGGAGAAGTTCTTTGGCGACAACCTGTTTCGCGACTGGCGCTACAATGCCGATGGTACCGTGAACAAGGATTTTGTCCTCAACGACCCCACCTACGGCGGTTGCATCCTCGTTGCCGGCAAGAACTTCGGCTCCGGTTCCAGTCGTGAACATGCTGCTTGGGCTATTGCGGGCTATGGCTTCCGTGTGGTTATCAGTTCGTTCTTTGCCGATATCCACAAGAACAACGAGCTCAACAACTTCGTGTTGCCTGTCGTGGTTTCAGAAGATTTCTTGCAAGAATTGTTTCAGACAATTCAAAACGACCCCAAGACGGAAGTAGAGGTCGACCTGCCCAACCAACGTGTAACCAACAAGGCCACAGGTCGCTCTGAACAGTTCGACATCAACGGTTACAAGAAGCATTGTCTGATGAATGGGCTCGACGACATCGATTTTCTGGTGGAGAACAAATCCAAGATAGAATCATGGGAACAGCTCAACAAGTAAACAGCTACAAGCGCATGGCCCCGCTGGTGGAGATTATGGACTCCACGCTGCGCGACGGCGAGCAGACCAATGGCGTCAGTTTCTTGCCCCACGAGAAACTCGTCATGGCCCGCAAGCTGTTGCACGAGGTCAATGTCGACCGCATCGAGGTCGCCTCGGCGCGCGTCTCTGACGGCGAGCGTGAGGCGGTGTCCATGATTTGCCGCTATGCTGCACAGATAGGTAAGCTGGACAGGGTAGAGGTGCTGGGCTTCGTCGATGGTGGCAAGTCTGTCGACTGGATTGTCTCCTGTGGCGGCAAGACCATCAACCTCCTGGCTAAAGGCTCCTTGAAGCACTGCATTAACCAGTTGCACAAGACGCCCGAAGAGCATATTGCCGATATTATTAAAGAGGTGGACTATGCCCATCGTCAGGGTCTCTCCGTCAACCTCTACCTGGAAGACTGGTCGAACGGCATGAAAGACTCGCCGGAATACGTCTATCAGCTGATGGATGCATTAGTTAAGGGGCAAGGAGCAAGGAGCAAGGAGCAAGATAATGCCCCTATAAAGCGCTTTATGTTGCCCGACACCCTGGGCGTGATGAATCCCCTGCAGGTGGTGGAGTATTTCCGTAAGATGATGAAGCGCTATCCGCAGGTTCATTTCGACTTCCACGCCCACAACGACTACGACTTGGCGGTGTCTAACTCGCTGGCCGCCGTGCTCAGCGGTGCCAAGGGGCTGCACGTCACGGTGAACGGTCTGGGCGAGCGTTGCGGCAATGCGCCATTAGCCTCTGTGCAGGTTATCCTGAAAGACCAGTTCCATGCCAAGACCCACATCAACGAAGACCAGCTCAACGACATCTCGCGCATGGTCGAGAGTTTCAGCGGCATTGCCGTAGCCCCCAACCAGCCCATCGTTGGCGAGAACGTCTTCACCCAGGTGGCCGGTGTCCATGCCGACGGCGACTCGAAGGACCAGCTCTACTACAACGAGCTGATGCCTGAGCGCTTCGGTCGCAAGCGCGAATATGCGCTGGGCAAGCAGAGTGGTCGTGCCAACATTGCCAAGAATCTGGAAGAGCTGGGCTTGGAGCTGACCCCTGAGCAGACGCGCCGTGTGACGCAGCGCATCACAGAGCTGGGCGACAAGAAGGAGATTGTCACCCAGGAAGACCTGCCCTACATTGTCAGTGACGTCCTCAAGCACGACGGCTCTGAGGATAAGGTCAAGCTTATTAGCTATGTCGTCTCTACGGCCTACGGCCTGAAGCCCGGTGCCAATATCAAGGTGGAGATCAATGGCAAGCAGTACGATGGTAGTGCCGTGGGCGATGGTCAGTATGATGCCTTCGTCAAGGCCCTGCGCTACATCTACAAGAAGTATCTTGACCGCACGTTCCCCATCCTGGCCAACTACCAGGTCTCTATTCCTCCTGGCGGACGCACCGATGCCTTGGTGCAGACAGTTATCTCGTGGCACCACGAGGGTGGACTGCTACGCACCCGCGGACTGGATGCCGACCAGACGGAGGCAGCCATCAAGGCTACTTTCAAGATGCTGAATATCATTGAGAACGAACAAAAGAAACAATAAAAAAAACGAACAATATGAAATTGAGAATTGCCGTATTGCCGGGCGACGGTATAGGTCCGGAGATCATGAAACAAGGTGTGGCTGTGATGGATGCCATCGCCAAGAAGTGTGGTCACGAGTTTGAGTACGAGGAGGCACTGGTGGGTGCCTGTGCCATCGAGGCTTGTGGCGATGCCTATCCTGCTGCTACGCACGATGCATGTATGCGTGCAGATGCTGTGCTCTTCGCTGCTGTAGGCGACTTAAAGTACGACAACGACCCCACGCTGAAGATGCGTCCTGAAACGGGCTTGCTGGCTATGCGCAAGAAGTTGGGACTCTTTGCCAACATCCGTCCTGTGGCCACCTTCGACTGTCTGTTGCACAAGTCGCCGCTGAAGGAAGAGCTGTTGCGTGGTGCTGATTTCGTCGTCATTCGTGAGCTCACGGGAGGTATGTATTTTGGTGAGAAATATCAGGACAATGACAAGGCCTTCGACACCAATGTCTATACGCGTCCTGAGATTGAGCGCATCCTGAAGGTGGCCTTCGAGATGGCCATGCAGCGCCATCAGCACCTGACCGTTGTCGACAAGGCCAACGTGTTGGCCAGCAGTCGCCTGTGGCGCCAGGTTGCCAAGGAGATGGAACCCCAGTATCCTGAGGTTACCACAGACTATATGTTCATTGACAATGCGTCGATGCGTGTGTTGACAGAGCCCCGCTTCTTCGACGTCATCGTTACGGAGAACACCTTTGGCGACATCCTCACCGACGAGACCTCGTGTATCACGGGTTCTATGGGTCTGCAGCCCTCGTCGAGTCTTGGCGAACACACACCGCTCTTCGAACCCGTCCACGGCTCATGGCCACAGGCTGCTGGTCAGAACATTGCCAACCCGTTGGCTCAGATTCTCTCTGCCGCCATGCTCCTCGAGCACTTCGGACTGAACAGAGAAGGCGCCTTGGTTCGTGAGGCTGTCAATGCCTCGTTGGATGCTAACGTCCGCACACCCGAAATCCAAGTCGAGGGTGGCGCAAAGTATGGAACAAAAGAAGTAGGCCAATGGATTGTAGAGTATATCGAAAAGGCTTAGTTTTACTGTTGGTTGCGATTCAGTCGCAACTTACAGTAAAGGCCCAGGTAAATTGGCGCGACTCGCTGACCGCTATCAACAAGCAGATAGCCCAGTCCGCTTGGTCTACTGACCTGCACCT
Organism: uncultured Prevotellaceae bacterium; assembly: GCA_946410305.1. Taxonomy (GTDB): domain Bacteria; phylum Bacteroidota; class Bacteroidia; order Bacteroidales; family Bacteroidaceae; genus Prevotella. The sequence continues at coordinate 28,667 of CAMJZV010000030.1, forward strand.
GCGCAAGGCTGCCGTCAATATGGAACTGAAGCAATGGCAGTATGCGGTCGATGAGTATGCTCTCATCCTGCAGCGAGAGCCCAGAAACCCTGCCGCCTTGTTCTATCGTGCCTATGCCAACACACACTTGCGCCGTTTCGACCTGTCTCGCAACGACCTCAACGACCTCTTGGCCATTGTGCCCACCCATTTCGAGGCCCGTCTGTCGCTATCCGTCGTCCTGCAACAGTTGGGACGCAAGCAGGAAGCGCTGGACATGCTGAATCAGACCATACAGCTGCATGCAGACTCGGCGGTGGCCTATGCCGCCCGTGCCAATCTGGAGCGCGACATGAAGCAGGACGAGGTGGCACTCTACGACTGGCAGCGTGCTGAACAGCTGTCGCCACGCGATGTGACCTATGTCGTGTCGCATGTCGACCTGCTCTTGGTGCTGGGACGTAATAAGGAGGCACTTCGTGTGCTCGACGCTGCTGTCAAGCGCGGCATTGCCCGCGGTATGCTGGCAGAGTGGTATGGGAAAATTAAACATTAAAGATTAAAAATTAAACATTAAACAATAAACCGTTAACGTTCTACGTTAAAAGAGTGTGAAGAAAGAAGACATTGTTAACCGAATCAAGAATCTAAAGGTGCCCACCAAGCGTCAGTACTTGCTGGGCTTTGCCGTTGTTGTTGCCTTATTGGCACTTGTCCGTCCCTTTGTGAAAGGCGAGGGTAGTGATGCCGTAGAGGAAGAAACGTTCAACGTTCAACATTCAACGTTCAACGTTGAGAAGAAGCACCGCATCAATAGCGTGCCGAGTTATAAAGACGCCTTCCCCGACTTGCAGGAGACGCAGATTGTGGCTGCCAACAAGAATGGTGTGCGCCCCGTGCAGAACCGTGAGGAGGCTGAGAAGCGCAAGAACGATTTGGTGTATGTCGGCGAGAGTCCTTACTATCATGTCGACAAGCTCCACAGCTCCATTCCTTACCTCGTGCCCCGTGCCGCCATGCTCCTGCAGGACATCGGTCAGGCCTTCTACGACAGCCTATACATGAAGGGTGTGCCCCTCAATCAGCTCATCGTTACCAGCATTCTGCGCACCAAGGACGATGTGGCCCGACTGCAGCGTCATAATGGCAATGCCACCGACAACTCGTGCCACCTCTATGGCACCACCTTCGACATCTGCTACAACCGCTATCACCCCGTAGAGCAGGAGGTGCGCAACGACACGCTGAAGTGGGTGCTCTCCGAGGTGTTGCGTGACATCCGTCGTGACAAGCGTGCCTTTATCAAGTACGAAGTCAAGCAGGGTTGCTTCCACATGACTGTTAGATAACCATTTAAAACTACCTATAATAAAATGATGAAAAAACTATTCTTAACCACTGCTGTCGCCCTGACATTTGCTGCTGAAGCGATGGCTGCCGACGCCGTGAAGGCTACTATTCATGCCGACCAGGCAGGTGCCAAAATCAACAAGGAAATCTACGGCCAGTTCTCTGAGCACCTCGGCTCGTGCATCTATGGCGGCCTGTGGGTGGGTGAAAACTCACCTATTCCCAACATCAACGGCTACCGTAAGGACGTCTTCGAGGCCCTGAAGGCGCTGAAGGTGCCCGTGCTGCGCTGGCCTGGTGGCTGCTTTGCCGACGACTATCACTGGATGGACGGCATCGGTCCTAAGAAGGATCGTCCCTCGCTGCGCAACAACAACTGGGGTGGCACCATTGAGGACAACTCCTTTGGTACCCACGAATTCCTGAACCTCTGTGAGATGCTCGACTGCGAGCCCTACATCAGCGGTAACGTAGGTTCTGGCACTGTCAAGGAGATGGCCCAGTGGGTAGAGTATATGACCAGCGATGGCGATACACCTATGGCTCGCCTGCGCCGCCAGAACGGTCGCGACAAGGCATGGAAGGTCAAATATTTCGGCATTGGCAACGAGGCATGGGGCTGTGGTGGCAACATGCGCCCCGACTACTACTCTAACGAGTATCGCAAGTTCAATACCTACCTGCGCGACTATACGGGCAACAAGCTCTATCGCATTGCCTCTGGTGCCTCTGACTACGACTACGAGTGGACAGAGGTGCTGATGAAGAATATCGGCACACAGATGCAGGGCATCTCGCTGCACTACTATACCTGTTCAGGGTGGGATGGCCCTAAGGGCTCTGCCACCAAGTTCGACAACGACCAGTACTACTGGGCGCTGGGCAAATGCCTTGAGATAGAGGAAGTTATCAAGAAGCACAAGGCCATCATGGACGAGAAAGACCCTGAGGGCAAGATTGGTCTGCTCGTAGACGAGTGGGGCACATGGTGGGACGAAGAGCCTGGCACCATCAGTGGCCACCTCTATCAGCAGAACGCCCTGCGCGATGCCTTCGTAGCCTCGCTCTCGCTCAACGTGTTCCATAAGTACACCGACCGTGTCAAGATGGCCAATATCGCACAGATTGTCAACGTGCTGCAGTCCATGATTCTCACCGACCAGGAAGGCACCGGTCACATGGTGCTTACACCGACCTACCACGTTTTCCAGATGTACACCCCGTTCCAGGAGGCTACCTATCTGCCTGTCGACCTGAAGAGCGATGTCGTAGCTGTCAGCAAGGCCTACTTCAAGGAGAAGGAGGGCGCCAAGGATGCCGGCTATCGCCCCTGTCCGCTGCTCTCAGCCTCTGCCGCTAAGACAAAGGACGGCTCCATCGTCCTCGCCATCACCAATGTCAGCCTCGACAAAGACCAGACCATCGATTTCAATATTGCAGGCTACACCGCCAAGCAGGTCAGTGGACGCATCCTTACCTCGAAGAACGTGGCCGACTTCAACGACTTCCAGCATCCTGACATCGTGAGCCCCAAGGCCTTCAAGGATGCCAAGCTGAAGAATGGCACCCTCACCGTTGCCGTTCCCGCCAAGTCCATTGTCGTGCTGAACATCAAGTAAGATTCCTTACTGATTAAGAATAAAGACAGTTACAGCTCAGAGACAGCTGTAACTGTTTTTTTGTTATCATCGTGTTTATTGCCTTGCCTGTTAGTTGTCTCTATTCCCATAGGCACCATTCTTCTTCTGCCAGTCCTTTCGCGCCTGATACATTTCCTCCTTGATACCGCCCTTTTCAAGAAAGTCGCGCTTCTTCCACTCAATGAGTCCACGAATAAGACTTATCTGCTAATAAAAATTAAAAGAGCTGTCATAAAACGGCAAAAAATTTGAAATTTGCCAATTTGTGACTATCTTTGCACCGTCAGAAAATTATAGTAATGATAGGACTTAGCGATAAAATTTTGAAATTTGCAGCTGGTTTACAACAGTTCTCAGTTGACGACATGCCGACTGATGTGTTTTCTGGTGTCAAGAGAGAAAAACTCAGTTGGTATCTGGGTAAATTATGTCGGAATGGCAAGTTGCGTAGAGTCGGTCGTGGCATTTACTCATTGCAGGCCGCCAATACTTTCATTGTTAAGGCAAATGCGAAGGTTCGCTCTTTATACCGCTCCTTATCCGGACTGTATCCTTTTGCAGATTTTTGTGTGTATAGTGCCAATATCATTACCCCTTTGTTGCACGACATGATGCCAAATAATACGATTTATGTCGAGACAAACCGAGATACGATACAGAGCATATTTGACATGCTACTTCCCAAGTACAAAGGACGTATATTCCTGGCCCCAACGAAGGAGATAGCGACAACATACATAGATTATAGCAAAGAAAACATCATCGTAAAACCATTGGTGACAGAGGCTCCGTTGGCACTCGACGGCAAGGTGCCTGTACCTACGCTCGAGAAATTGCTTGTTGATACAAGAGTAGATGCTGACTTCTATTATTTGCACGGCTATGAGAATCTGGAGATGCTGAGGACTGCCATTAGCCATTACGATGTCAACCAGACACGCCTGCTCAGGTATGCCGACCGTAGAAACGCAAAAGACTCGATACAGAAAGATTTAGAAACCATTAAAAATAATGATACTGAAAGAATGCTTTGAAAAAGAGTGGATCGACAAGGTCTGTTCGTCACATAAGTTTAAACACCCCGAATTGGTAGAGAAAGTCATACGTGCTTTCTCACTTTTGGAAATGCTTGTCAAGGAGGGCTGCCCTCTAACATTCAAGGGTGGAACTAGCCTCCTGCTGATTCTCGGCAGTGAGGCTCGAAGACTCTCCATAGATATTGATATACTCTGCCCTCCTGGTACGGACATAGAGCAGTATCTGCAGAACTGCGATAAATATGGATTCACAGACTGCAAGGTCATCCGTCGTGAGAACAGAAATGGCAATATCCCCAAGGGCCACTACAAATCATTCTT
>CAMJZV010000031.1 GCA_946410305.1 uncultured Prevotellaceae bacterium
AGCTATGGAATCATCCAAAGAGTTGTAGTAGATCAGAGAACCGTCCCCTGATCTAGCGATGTCATGGAAAACGGGTGAACAAGACTGTCAGACTGACAAAGGCCCGATGTACAGGGCGTTTGCAGTCTGTTGACAGTCTTTTGAGACTGACAACAGACTGACAACATTTACTCCAGAAATCAGCTGTGTTTTGGCGGATAGTAGCTGTAGAAACGATAAATTCTCTAGAGAATTTCAGTCGTATACAACTGATACACAGAAAATTCTCTAGAGAATTCAGAGGATTACCTAGATAATTTATTCCGTTGGCATTAAAGCTCGGTGGGCTGTCAGTCTTGTCAGTCTCTGTCAGTCTCCCAAACAGACTGCAATTCCTTTATTTATCGGTGTTTTGTCAGTCTGTCAGTCTCTATCACAAAATTTGCAGGTCTTCAAAACACAAACTATAGTGACTCTACGAAAGTCTTGGTGACCTGGAACGAGTGGGCAGCAATGGTGTCCCAGAAGTTATGATACTGCGAGGCGTCGGTGTCGTGTAGCGGCATATCGCTGATGACACGGAAAGAGATGAACGGTACCTTATTGATATAGCAGGTCTGTGCGATGGCACACGACTCCATGTCAACGGCCTTGGCTTCGGGGAAGTGACCGATAATCTCACGCATCTTGTCTTTAGAGTCTACAAACCAGTCGCCAGTGACGATGAGTCCTGGGTGTATCTTTACACCGCAGTCCAAAGCGTTTGCTTTTGCCAGAAGATGAGGGTCGGCCTGGTAGCGGGCGGGAAGTCCCTGCACCTGTCCGTAGATAGTCGTGTCATCAATGGCTCTGCCACAGTAGACATCGTGATAGCTGAGCTCGGCACTCACCACCACGTCTTGTATAGAGATGTCGTTTCCGTTGCCACCCGCACAACCGCTGCTGATGATGCAGTCGGGGTGAAACTCGTTAATCATGCGCTGGGCACCTAAGGCCGCGTTGACCTTGCCGATGCCACATTTCTCTACTCGTACGTTTCCGTCGTTGAATAACTGTCGCAACTGATGTAGCTCCTTGTCCATTGCTACGATAATACCTATTTTCATATGTTTTGTTTGTTTTGTTTGCAAAGTTACGAAAGTTTTTCGTAACTTTGCAAGCAAAATAAGAGAAATTATGAAAAATTGGAAACTGTGGCTGCCCGACGTGGTGGTTGTCTTGTTGTTCGTAGTGATATCTTTTGCCTACTTCTTCCCTGCAGACATCGAGGGACGTGTGCTCTATCGCCATGACTCGTCGGCTGGACGTGGTGCGGGACAGGAGGCTGTGGAATACCAGCAGCGCACAGGAGAGCGTACCCGCTGGACGAACGCCTTGTTTGGAGGTATGCCAACCTACCAGATGTCGCCATCGTACCCAAGCACGACACTGCTGTCGAAGGTGGAGACCGTCTATCACCTAGGATTGCCCGAGAATGTGTGGTATGTCTTCGTGTACCTGCTGGGCTTCTATATCCTGCTGCGTGCCTTTGACTTCCGTGCCTATCTGGCAGCTTTGGGTGCTGTGATATGGGCATTCAGTAGCTACTTTTTCATCATTATTGCCGCTGGTCATATCTGGAAGGTAATGGCGCTGGCCTACCTGCCGCCGATGATTGCCGGTGTGGTACTGGCGTACCGAGGCAAATACCTGTGGGGTATGCTGATCACGGCGTTCTTCGCCGCCTTGGAGGTGCTGGCCAACCACGTACAGATGACCTACTACTACCTGTTCATTGTGTTGGCGATGGTCATCGCTTTCTGTATAGAAGGACTGCTCAAGAAACAATACCTGCATCTCGTAAAGGCTACGGCTGCGTGTCTGGCGGGTGGTGCCATCGGTGTCTGTATCAACATATCGAATCTCTACCATACGTGGGAGTATGGTCAGGAGTCCATGCGTGGCAAGAGTGAGCTGGTAAAGGCAAACAGTGCCAATCAGACCAGCAGTGGTCTGGACCGCGACTATATCACCCAGTGGAGCTATGGCATCGACGAGACATGGACGTTGCTGGTGCCGAATGCCAAGGGTGGCGCTAGTGTGCCACTGGCACAGAGCAAGACGGCCATGAAGCATGCCGACGAATACTATATGGGTATCTATCAGCAGCTAGGTCAGTATTGGGGCAACCAGCCAATGACAGCAGGACCGGTGTATGTCGGTGCCTTCGTCCTCATGCTATTTGTGCTGGGACTGTTTATCGTCAAAGGACCGTTGAAGTGGGCGCTGCTGGCAGTGACCATCCTGTCGATACTCCTCTCGTGGGGTCGTAACTTCATGCCGTTTACAGACTTCTTCTTGGACTACATACCGATGTATGCGAAGTTCCGAACGGTAGCATCTATCCTCGTCATTGCGGAATTCACCATTCCTTTGCTGGCGATGTTGGCTCTGAAGAAGCTGATTGATAGCTGTTCTGCTTCGCCTGTGGCGAGTGGTTTCCCCACTCGTGCTCTGTGGATTTCTTTCGCTTTGACGGGTGGCATCTGTCTACTCTTCGCCCTGATGCCACAGACATTCTTCTCCGACTTCATCAGCTATAATGAGATGCAGGCAATGCGCCAACTTCCTGCTGACCAGCTGACGCCATTGCTCAATAATCTCACGGAGATGCGTGTGGCGGTTTTCACTGAAGACTGCTGGCGCTCGTTCTGGATTATCGTTATCGGTACAGCCTGTCTGTTGCTCTATCGCTACCGTAAGATGAAGGCTCAGTGGATGATAGTTGCGCTTACCGTGCTTTGTCTTATCGATATGTGGCAAATTAACAAGCGCTATCTCAACGATGAGATGTTTGTGTCGAAGACCGTTCGTGAGGAACCCATGCCGAAATCTACGGCTATTGATCATATTCTACAGGATAGGTCGCTCGACTACCGAGTGCTCAATTTGGCTACATCGACATTCAACGAGAACGAGACGAGTTATTACTTGAAGAGCATTGGTGGTTATCATGCTGCTAAGCTCCGTCGCTATCAGGAACTGATAGATGCCCATATCTCACCAGAGATGAATCGCGTCTTCAAGGCAGTCAGTGAGGCTGGCGGTGATATGACACAGGTCAATGGTGACAGTATCTATCCTGTGCTCAACATGCTCAATACGAAATACTTCATCCTGCCGCTGCAGGGTGGACAGACAGTGCCGCTGAGCAACCCCTATACCTATGGCAATGCGTGGTTCGTAGACCGTGTGCACTATGTGGACAATGCCAACGAGGAACTCGATATGGTGGGACGCTTGCCGCTACGCCACGAGGCTGTTGCTGACAAGAAATTCGAGGAGCAGCTGGGCAAGGCTGTCGAACAGGATACGCTGAGTCGTGTGACTATTACGGCCTACGAACCCAACAAGCTGACCTATGAGGTCAACTCTGGAAAGGGTGGAGTAGTGGTGTTCTCGGAAATCTACTATCCAGGATGGACGGCAACAGTCGATGGCGAGGAAATGCCGCTGGGGCGTGTCGACTACGTGCTGCGTGCTCTGCAGGTGAAGCCCGGAAAACACGAGGTGGTGCTCAGCTTCTTCCCCAAGAGTATCGATCGTACGGAGACTATCGCCTATATGGCTTACTTCCTGCTGGCGCTTATACTGCTGGTACTGGCATGGACCGCTTATCAGCGTCGACGCCGTCAGCAGGTTTCTCAAAATTAGGCCAATTTTCTTGCATATTTGATATAAATTATATATCTTTGCAGCGTAATAGATAGCCTATAGAATGAAAAAAGACTGGAAATTCTGGCATTGGGATCATGTGGGAGTCTGTCTGATGACAGCGCTACTGGCAGCCATCATCGGGTTGGTGTCTGTCAATCTCTCTATGTTCAATCCAGTAGAGCAGGCTTTCGAGAATTTCCATATGACGGATGTCTATTACGAAATGAGCCGTAGCGAGGATATTGAACTGAACAACGACATCGTCATGGTCGATATGGTTGAGCTACGCGACCGTGGGGAGATAGGACAGGTTATCCAGCAGATTAGTGCTTGCAAGCCGCGCGTTATGGCTGTCGACCTGCTCTTCTATAGGGAGGGTGACGACGCTCTTGGCAATGCCATGCTGGTATCTTCTATCGATGAGGCTGAGGCTCCTATCGTCTTCTCCAGCAAACTCGTGGACTATGATAAGGAGAAGGATAGCTTTGGCACGCTGATTACTTCGTTCTTTGCACCTATAGGCGACTATCAATTCGCCTATGGTAATGTCAAGCAAGACTATGAGGGTGGCATCATCCGTGAATATACCTTGTCGCAGAAGTGTCAAGACAAGACCGTCTATTCGCTGGCCTATCAGTCGGCATGCGTCTATACCGGTGAGCAACCCCACGAACAGGAGATTAACGATCGCCTCATTGTCTTTGGCGATACGGACTTCCCTGTCATCAGTTACAAGGAAGTTAACGAATATACAGATTTGCTGAAAGACAAGATTGTCTTGTTGGGAACCTTCTCTAATGAGGAGGATGTACATTTTACGCCGTTGGGCAAGATGCCAGGAATGAAGTTACAGGCATATTCCATGCTGTCGTATATCCAGAACCGGAATATCAAGGACCTGCCGATATGGTTTAGCATCCTGCTGGCCTTCATCGTGTGCTATTTCTCGTCATGGATCAACTACTGGATACCACGCCTATGGCCGAAAGTGGACAGCTACATCATCAGTTGCTACTACTTCCTGATGGCAGCCCTGCTGGTATGGGCGGCATTCTTGAGTTTCATGTATCTGCAATACAATATCAACCTGCTATATCCCCTGGCAGGTATTGCGCTCATTGAGCCGGCGCGACCACTCTACGAGGATAGCGTCCGTATTTTATGTAACAAGTTGCATTTGAGAATATTCAAACATTCAATATACTTAGAAGAGGAAGACTAAAAATAAAGGAGATGATGACTATGAGAAAGAGAGTATACGTAATGCTGTTGATGGTCCTGATGACGACCATGGCAATGGCACAGACCGCTCAGGATTTGCTCAACGAGGCAAACAGCAAATATGAGGCAGGTCAGATGGAGGCAGCTCTTGAGCTCTATACCCAGGCAGCTAATAAAGGCCTTGCCGAGGCACAGTTCCAGGTGGGTAAGATGTACTATCTGGGTGAGAGTGGGGCGAAAGACTATAGCTCAGCATCCATGTGGTTCAAGCGTGCTGCCCGTCAGCGCCATGCCAAGGCGGAGTACGGATTGGCCACCTGTTATATGAATGGTGATGGTCTGCCCGTCAACTACGATCAGGCACTGATGTATATGAGAGCGTCAGCCCTTCGTGGCTATGTACCTGCTCAGCGCAAGCTGGCAGAGCTTTACTCGAAAGGTGTCCTCGTGGAGGCCGACAGCGTAGAGGCGAAACGTTGGCATGATATGTCCGCAGGCAAGGATGTGGCTCTCGTGCCTGAAATAGAACGCCCCACCAAAATCATCGCTAAGGTTCCTGCTGCTGCGGATGCTCCCGCCACTCCCGCTACTCCTGCGGCAGCCCCTGCTGCTCCAGTGGCCAGCGCTCCTAAGGCTTCTGCTCCTACCGCTCCTAAGGCTGCCACTACTCCAGTAGCCTCCGTAGAAGTTGTTGTGGCGGACGCGCCTATCGGCTACTCTGCTACCATTCTTCCTCCATCTGAGCGCCCTGATAGCCTGGTGAAACTCATGGATCTTGTTAAACTCTCGCGTACCGAGCAGCTTGACTCCCTCAATCAGGCACTGATGGATAGCCTCAAGACTTCAGGCATTCTCAATGATCAAATGATTGCAACCATCGACTCCATGATGGTTGCCGATAGTCTGGAAGTAGTACGACTGGAGAAGCTTCGTCAGCTGAAATTGCAGGTTGCCCAACAGGCTCAGCGCAAGAAGTCGCTGGTAGTGCTTCCTAAGGAGTCTGAAATCCAGCGTAACTTGCCACCTACCGTCTCTACTCACTGGGATGTACCCTTGGAAGCTCTGACGCTCAAACAAGATGGTACCGAGGTGCCAACACCTCCTGCTAATGCTCCTGTCGCTACTCCCGCTACTCCAGCTGGTGGTGAATTGGCAGACGCCACCACTCCCTCTAGTTCTTCTGCGGGTAATACGCAAGACCAGATAGAGGAGGAGATGAATATGACCAATGGCGCCCCCGTGATACGTATTCTTTATCCTGAGGATCAGTCACTGTTCCATACCGATGTCATCAAGGTGAAATACCAATTGCTGGCACAGGGCTTGGAGAGCTCTACCAAGATTTCTGTCATGGTTGACGGTGTCCGTCAGCCCGATTCACGTGCCGTGAAGCAGGCAGATATGATTGAGGTCGATGTCCCCAACCGTGACTGTACCGTTATGATCTATGCACAGAATGAGAAGGGTAACAGTATTCCTGCTGCCATCCGCCTCATTCGCGAGAATATCACAGAAGTTGACCTTCCACGCCTCTTCGCAGTTGTCGTAGGTGTTGGAGATTATAAGGATGAGAAACTGCTTCCTCTGAAGATGACCGTCAAGGATGCCAACGACTTTGCCAATGTGCTTCGCTCCAAGAAGGGCCATCCCTTCACCGATGTGGAGGTGAAGTTGCTCTGCGATCAGGAGGCTACACGTGGTGACATCTTTGAAGCCATGGAATGGATGGGACAGGAGGCACGTCCTAATGACCTGTGCATGTTCTTCTTTGCAGGTCATGGCTATCGTGACGAGCGCGACCGCTTCTTCTTCATGCCCTACGGTGGTAATACGAAGCGCACCTACGAGTGCTTCAGCGCCACAGACTTCAAGGAGGCTGCCGAGAAGATTAATTCCAAGTTCGTAGTTTTTGCTGACGCTTGCTATTCTGCAGGTCTGTTGGAAGGTAACCGTTCTGCTGCTGCTGAACACTTCGTTGAACAGCTGCGCCGCTCAAAGAACGGTATGCTATTCTATGCTTCCAGTGCAGGTGATACGAAGTCGAAGGAAGATCCCACCTGGGGTAATGGCGCTTTCACCAAGGCATTGGTAGAGGCCTTTAATGGCGCTGCCCGCAAGGAAGGTGACGAGGGTCTGTCTACACGTACACTCGATGCCTACCTCTATGATGCTGTTCGTCGTACTACCGATTTCAAGCAGACTCCGGTATTTATGAATCCTAGCGGTGTTGAACATTTTAATATCTTTACCTATGAAAAGTAAGTTGTTCCTTCTTCTACTGGCGCTGATGCCGTTGTCATTGGCTGCTCAGTCCTATACGGTATACTCGGTGGTGGGCACTGCTCGCTGGCATAATGGTAAGACGATGGTGCCGCTGAAAGCCCGCAAGGTATTGTCGGCACAGACCAAACTGCAGCTGGGTGAGGAGAGTGCTGTAACGGTCATTGACGAGAAGAATGCCAAGATGTATTCTTTTACCTCTGTTGGTACCAATACTGTCGCTGACCTTATCAAAGGTCTCAAGGGTAACTCGAAGAATCTCTCTAAGCAGTATCTGAGCTACGTCATCAAGCAGTTGTTCTCTGACGATAGCGAGAAGATGTCGCATCCTAATACTTATATGCAGGCTACGGCTACAGCCTATCGTTCGTCGTCTAACGACTCGCTGCTTCTTAACCAGATGGGAAATCTGCTTGCATCCAGCGCCTCTTCCGTCTCGAAGAGCGTGGAGGATGTGCTCGTCGATCCTGCTACAGAAGTGGATAGTGACTATGATATAGAGTTCGAACTCATCGACTGCATTACAGGAAAGCCTCTTGAGGGTCAGATTGAACCGAATACCAGCTGTTATCTGCGTGTCTCCAATCAGACATCCGAGCTGCTTTATATGAATCTGCTGGACATTGACCGACAAGGCAATAAGTACCTTGTACTACCGATGGATGCCGCAGCAACATGTGCACATCTGCTGGTACCGGCTATGAGTACGGTATCCTTCAAGAAGGAACCGTTCATCTTTGGTGACGAGCCGTCGGAAGAGACGCTGTTGCTGATGGCGGTACGTGAACCAGTAGATTTTAGCATCGTGATGGATAACATCAAGACGGGCGGAAAGAGTACCATGCTCGTAGGTCTCAACCGCCGCATTTACCAGGTGAAGTGATGGAGTTCCGCACACAGGTAGCCATCAACGAGCCCCCATTCCATATAGAGCCCTGCGAAGAGATTCTCTTCGTGGGCTCTTGTTTTGCCGATTCCATCGGTCAGCGTTTCCGTGATGAGGCATTCCCTGTCACCGTCAATCCCTACGGTGTCATGTACAACCCCGTCAGCATCCTCCATACCCTTCAGCGTATTGACTGGAACGAGATGTCTCCCCGTACTGTCTTCTTGACGCTCGGTACCAACCATGTCTACCGCCTCAAGGAAACAGGCGACATCGTTGATAACTGTGAGAAGCGTCCAGCTGCTCTCTTTCAGGAGGAACAGCTCTCTGTCGACCAGTGTGCCGACTATCTCCAGCAGGCTGTCGACCTCCTAAGCCAGGTGAATCCCGATATTCGTATCGTCCTGACCGTCAGCCCCATCCGTTACCGTAAATACGGTTATCATGAGAGTCAGCTGTCGAAGGCAACGTTGTTACTTGCCATCAATCAACTCATCCATCAGCCCTCTAACATCATCCTTCACTATTTTCCCGCTTACGAAATTGTGCTGGATGAACTTCGTGACTATCGCTTCTATGCCGCTGACATGCTGCATCCCTCTGTACAGGCGGTGGAATATATCTGGGAACGCTTGGTCGATAGCTATTTCTCGTCAGCTGCCAAGGACTATCTTGCCGAATGGCGCCCCCTCAAACAGGCCCTGGCGCATAAGCCCTTCAATGCTGACTCCACAGAATACCGTACATTCCATGAACAGACAATATCAAAACTCACTGAGTTTAGAAAGAAATATCCTCATTTAGCATTATGAATTACACAATAGAGAAAATTACTACGCTCATTGGAGCGCGTCGCATCGGTACTGCCGATGCACAGATAGGATGGCTGCTCACCGATAGCCGTTCCCTTTGTTTTCCTGAAGAGACGTTGTTCTTTGCTTTGAAAACAGCCAGCAATGACGGTCACCGCTATATCGCCGACCTCTACCGTCGTGGCGTCCGCAACTTCGTGGTCGCCACTGCTCCTGCCGCATCTCCGGCGGGCTCTTACGAGGACGCTAACTTCCTGATAGTACCCTCACCTCTGGAGGCTCTTCAGCGTCTCGCTGAGCGCCACCGCGATGAATTCGACATTCCCATCGTGGGCATAACGGGTTCTAATGGTAAGACGATGGTCAAGGAGTGGCTCTATCAGCTGTTGTCTCCATCGATGACGGTGACGCGCTCCCCCAAGAGTTACAATTCACAGATTGGTGTACCCCTGTCAGTATGGCTGCTCAACGAACAGACACAGGTGGGACTCTTTGAGGCGGGTATCAGTCAGCCTGATGAGATGGCATCGCTCTGTGACATCATCCAGCCTACCATCGGTGTATTGACGTATCTGGGTACTGCCCATCAGGAGAACTTCCGTTCTATGGAGGAGAAATGCATGGAGAAGATGCAGTTGTTCGAGCATGCAAAAGTTCTCGCCTATAATAGCGACGACGATGTCATCAGCCGTTGCATCCGCCGTTCGGGCTTCAAAGGCGAGAAAATCGGTTGGAGCCGTGAGAACCCTTCTGCGCCGCTTTTCATTGAGAAGGTGTCCCTCACTTCTACCCCCTCACCACTCACCACCATCTCTTATATATATAAAGGTACGCGCGCAAGCTATCCACTGCCTTTCTTCGACGAAGCCTCACTGCAGTGCTCTTTTGCTTGTGCCGCTGTAGCTCTGTACCTCGGTGTGACACCCGATCAGTTGGCAGAGCGTATGGCTCGTCTGGAACCTGTCGCTATGCGCTTGGAGGTGAAGGAAGGCCAGCGTGGCTGCCTACTCATTAACGACTCGTACAATAGCGATATCAACTCTCTCGATATTGCCCTTGATTTCATGGCACGTCGCGAAGGAACGCAGCGCACGCTGATTCTCAGCGACATCTTCCAAAGCAACATGTCGGATGCCGACCTCTATGCTGAAGTCAATGCCCTTTGTGTGAAGCGCGGTGTCACCAAGCTCATCGCCATCGGTCCCCGCATCACTGCTGCTCTCTCAGGGGGTAGTGTGTCCGGCGCTTATGCCGCTGGGATGTTCTTCTTCTCCACTACCGACGACTTCCTCGCCAGTGATACGTTCCGCCAGCTACACGATGAGGTCATCCTTATCAAGGGTGCCCGTGCTTTCGGCTTTGACCGCATCACGGAGCAGTTGGAACAGAAAGTCCATGAGACGATTCTGGAAGTTAATCTGAACGCTGTGGTCGACAATCTCAAATACTACCGTTCCTTCCTGAAGCCTGAGACCAAACTGGTGTGTATGGTCAAGGCGGATGCCTATGGCGCTGGTGCTGTAGAGGTGGCCAAGACACTGCAAGACCATCGTGTCGACTACCTCGCCGTAGCTGTAGCCGACGAGGGCGTTACGTTACGCCGTAATGGCATCACCCAGAATATCATGATTATGAACCCCGAGATGACGGCCTTCAAGACGATGTTCGACTACGACCTCGAACCAGAGGTCTACTCATTCCGTCTGATGGATGCCCTCATCCATGCTGCCGAACAGCAGGGTATTACAGGATGGCCTGTACATATCAAACTCGATACGGGTATGCACCGCTTGGGCTTTGACCCAGAGAAAGACATCGACGAAGTCATTAGTCGTCTGAAAAACCAGAATGCCATCATTCCACGCTCAGTGTTCAGCCACTTCGTAGGCTCTGACAGTGATGACTTCGACAATTTCTCCACCATGCAGTTTGAGAAGTTTGATAAGGCAAGCCGTCGCCTGCAGGCAGCTTTCTCTCATAAGATTATCCGTCACATGGACAATAGTGCTGCTATCGAGCACTTCCCTGAGCGCCAGATGGATATGTGCCGTCTTGGCCTTGGCCTCTATGGCTATGATCCGAGGGATGCTGGTGTTGCTCGCCTCCATCCTGTCTCTACCCTTAAGACCACTATTCTCCAGTTGCGTCACGTTCCCAAGGACGAGACGGTGGGCTACAGTCGCCGTGGCGTCTTGTCACGCGATAGTGTCATCGCTGCCATACCTATCGGTTATGCCGACGGTCTGAATCGCCATCTCGGACGTGGTGCCGGCTACTGTCTGGTCAATGGCCAGAAGGCACCCTATGTAGGTAACATCTGCATGGATGTGGCGATGATCGACGTTACCGACATCCCCTGCCAAGAGGGCGACAGCGTAGAGATCTTCGGTGAACACCTGCCAGCTACTGTGCTCAGCGATATCCTCGACACCATCCCCTATGAGGTGCTTACGGGTGTCAGCAACCGTGTCAAGAAGGTCTATTTCCAGGACTAGTAAACGTTTGCATAATTTTTTTTAGTGTTCATTTTTAAATTGTCACTTTTTATTCGTACCTTTGCAATCAACTACGCTTAGAAACAAATAGAACAAATCTTCATGGAACAAGTATTCAGCTATATCATTAGCTTAGGTGCCAGTGTGATGATGCCGATACTCTTTACGATTATCGGCCTCTGCATCGGCCTGACCTTTGGTCGCTCCCTTAAGTCTGGACTGTATGTCGGTGTGGGTTTTGTGGGCTTGGGTATTGTTACTGCGTTGCTCACCACCAACTTCGGTGGACCGTTGAGCGCCATCAGTGAACTGTATCATTTGCAACTCAAGGTCTTTGATATGGGATGGCCTGCAGCCGCTGCCGTTGCCTATAACACGGCAGTGGGAGCATTGATTATCCCGATTTGCCTGGGTGTTAACTTCCTGTTAGTCATCACCAAGTGTACACGAACGGTCAATATCGACCTATGGAACTATTGGCACTTCGCCTTTATCGGTGCCGTGGCTTACTTCGTGATGGACCAGTCACTGGCATGGGGCTATTTCGCTGCCATCGTGTGCTATGTCGTCACGCTGGTTATGGCCGACCTCACCGCAGACAAGTTCCAGGAATACTATCCCGAATGGCAGGGCATCTCCATTCCCCAGCCGTTCTGCCAGAGTTTTGTTCCTTTCGCCCTGCTTATTGGCAAGGCCCTTGACATGATACCTGGTTTTGACCGCCTGAACATTGATGCGGAGGGTATGAAGAAGAAGTTTGGTGTCATGGGAGAACCCCTGGTGCTGGGTGTTATTGTGGGGGCGCTCATCGGTGCATTGGCACAGCTCGACATCAAGAAGATTCTGTTCCTGGGTGTCACCATGGGTGCCGTGATGGAACTGATCCCTCGTATTACATCATTGTTTATTGAAGGTCTCAAGCCCATCGCCGAGAAGACGCAAGAGGTGGTGAAGCGTAAGTTCAATGGTAAGAAGGTGTATATCGGTATGTCGCCCGCTGTGGTTATCGGACACCCCACCACGTTGGTCGTTTCCCTGCTACTCATCCCCGTAACCCTTGGTCTTGCCGTGGTGCTTCCTGGCAACCAGTTCCTTCCGTTGGCCTCGTTGGCAGGTATGTTCTACCTCTTTCCTATGGTACTTCCTTTTACGAAGGGTAATGTCGTCAAGACCTTCATCATCGGACTGGTAGCGCTGGCCATTGGTCTCTACTTCGTTACTGATATGGCTCCCGCTTTCACACAGGCTGCTCATACCGTCTTTGAACAGACGGGAGACAAGGCTGCTGACATCCCCGCAGGCTTCGAAGGTGGTGCCCTCGACTTTGCCTCGTCACTCTTCGGCTGGGTCATCTATAAGTGCGTGGCTTATCTGAAATGGGTTGGTGCCGCAATCCTCACACTCATCACTATTGCTCTGGTGGTGTGGAACCGCATGCGTATTGTCGCCTCTGAAAAGAATGCCCAGTAATACTGCAAATCATGGCTATATAAGAAACGAATTTTCGTAATAACTCAATATAATTTTTTGGAAACAAATACCCATAATAACTCATAATCAATTTTGGAGAGACTGATCTTCATACTGAGCGTTATGTATATTTGCCACAAGACGATGACTTTACATTATTGAATCAAGACAACTATCGTGATTATATAACAGAATAATTATTATGGATTAATTATGGTTCATTATGGTAATTCGTTTCTATAAATAATATTATGGCAATTCGTTTCTTAAAAAAGAATAATCATTCGTTTCTAAATATAAAAACAAATCATATAATGAAAAAGACATTTCTTTTACTACTGCTTATGAGCAATTTACTTTCCGTTTCTGCCCAGGAGGCAGACCGTACTGTTGGTGACCAGCACATTAGTTTCCAGACGGCCTGTCATCCAGAGGACGTGAAACACTATGACACGAAGACCCTTCGTGAGCGTTTTGTCATGGAGAAGGTCATGGAGGCCGATAAGATTAACTTGACGTACTCTCACTACGACCGTTTTATCTTCGGTGGTGCCATGCCTGTCAACAAGACCCTGAAATTGGAGAACTTCTCCGAGCTGGGCCTCGACGTAGATCCAGGCATCAAGGACAAGTATTTTCTCTACAACCGAGAGATTGGTATCGTCAACTGTGGTGAGGGCGACGGCGTTGTTATCGTCGATGGCAAGGAGTATGCCCTCTCTCCCAAGGAGGCACTGTATGTTGGTCGTGGCCATATTGCCAAGGATAAGGATGTCAACAAGGAGGTGCTGTTCCGTTCGAAGAATGCAGCCAAGCCTGCCAAGTTCTATCTCAACAGTGCTACTGCCCACCAACACTATAAGACCCAGTGGGTCACCCTCGACGGTCGTAAGGGCTCGTTGAAGGCTGCCGTTTGGGGACCTGTTGGCTCCTTGGAGGAGTGTAACAACCGCACTGTCTATAAGCTCATCGTCAACGATGTCCTTGAGGAAGGTCCCTGTCAGCTGCAGCTTGGTCTTACCCAGCTGAATCCTGGTGCTGCCTGGAATACCATGCCCCCTCACACCCATGGTCGCCGCATCGAGGCCTACTACTACTTTAACCTGCCCCAGGAGCAGACCATTGCCCACATCATGGGTGAACCGCAGGAGAGTAGGGTAGTGTGGCTCCACAACGAGCAGGCCATCATGTCTCCCGAGTGGTCTATGCACGCTGCTGCCGGTACCTACTACTACACTTTCATCTGGGGTATGGCAGGCGAGAATCTCTACTATAACGATAAAGACAACATTCCCGTCATCGATATCAAGTAATAACGAAACCCAAATAATAATATGACACCGATTTCAACTACCAAAATGTCCAACTTCCGTTGGGTCATCTGTGCCTTACTGTTTCTGGCAACTACTGTCAACTACATGGACCGTCAGGTCTTGTCTCTCACCTGGAAAGACTTCATTGCTGCAGACTTCCACTGGACCGATGCTGACTATGGTCTTATCACTGGTCTCTTCTCGGCATTCTATGCCATTGCCAACATCTTCTCTGGCAAGTTCATTGACTGGATGGGTACCAAGAAAGGCTACCTCATCGCTATCTTTGTATGGTCTACAGGTGCCGTGCTCCATGCTGGCTGTGGCTGGGCAACGATGAGTATTGAGGGCTATGCCGACATTGCCGCTCTTCGTGCCGTTCAGGCAGGTAGCGATGCCGCTGTAGCTATTGCCACCATCTCTGTATGGTTGTTCCTCTCTTGTCGTCTGATCCTCGCCGTCGGTGAGGCAGGTAACTTCCCTGCTGCCATCAAGGCTACTGCCGAATATTTCCCTGCTAAGGACCGTGCCTTTGCCACCTCTATCTTCAATAGTGGTGCTTCTGTCGGTGCCCTCGCTGCTCCTGCTACTATTCCCCTGCTGGCTCGTGCCATGGGCTGGGAGATGGCGTTCGTCATCATTGGTGTGCTGGGCTATGTATGGATGGGTCTGTGGATATGGGCTTACGAGAAACCTCGCCAGAACAAACACGTCAACCAGGCTGAGCTGAACTATATTGAGCAGGATAATGACCTTGCTGATGTGCAGGATCGTAAAGACGCCAAGGAAGTGGCTGCTATTCCTTTCTTCAAGTGTCTCACCTACAAGCAGACATGGTCGTTCATCGTTGGTAAGTTCATGACCGACGGCGTTTGGTGGTTCTTCCTGTTCTGGGCACCAGCCTACTTCTCTGATCAGTATGGCTATACCTCTGACTCATCGATGGGTATTGCCCTCATCTTCACCCTCTATGCCATTGTCACCATTCTCTCTATTGGTGGCGGCTATCTGCCTAAGATCTTCGTTGAGAAGCTCGGCATGAATCCCTATCTGGGACGCATGCGTGCCATGCTTATCTTCGCCTGCTTCCCTGTGCTGGGTCTCTTTGCACAGCCCCTCGGTGCCATCAGCGCCTGGTGGCCAGCTATTCTCATCGGTTTGCTGGGTGCAGGTCATCAGGCATGGTCTGCCAACCTCTTCTCTACCGTTGGTGACATGTTCCCCAAGTCTACCATCGGTACCTTGGTAGGTCTGGGAACAGCTGTTGGCGGTCTGGGCTCTATGGCCATCAACATGGGTTCAGGTGTGTTCTTCACTTGGGCTGCTGATCAGGGTGCTAACTTCCACGTCATGGGCTTTGATGGCAAACCTGCCGCCTACATGGTGGTCTTCTCCTTCTGTGCTGTCGCCTACCTCATCGGCTGGTGCATCATGAAGGCCCTTGTACCGAAGTACAAGCCCGTCGTTGCTGAAGAGTAATTCCCAAACAAATTGTTATCTATTTCATATTTAAAGGCAAGACCAAAAATCTTGCCTTTTTTCGTTCGATGTCCCCTAAATTTTGTGATAGAGACTGACAGACTGACAAAATGCCGATGCACAGGGCGTTTGCAGTCTTTTTGGAGACTGTCAAGACTGACAGGAGACTGACAGCATTTATGTTCAATTAATAGCTGTGTTTTGGTGCGTATTAGCCATACTTTTGCGCGTATTAGCTATAAAAACGGAAAATTCTCTAGAGAATTTTGGGCGTATACAGCTGATAATTGCGAAATTCTCTAGAGAATTTTACAGAGAGGACTGTCAGTCTTGTCAGTCTTGAACACGTTTTTTACCACCTTTGTGGCATAGAAGGTGCTACCAAGAGGAAATCAGTCGAGGAAGCCTTGGTGGCGCAGGGCCTCTAGGAGACCTGCTGACATGGCTTCGTTGTCACGCTTGGTATAGCGGATGTCGGTGAAGATCTGGGCGAGGGTCTCCTTGTGGTTAATCTCACAGAAGTGGCGGTTCTCCTCCAGGTTCTCCTTATTATTATAATAGGTGTCGATGTCGGAAGGGGTGTAGTCCTTGTAGGTCTCACTGTGGACAAAGCTCTCCAGGGGCAGACGGTCGGAGAGGGCGCCTTCTTCGGCAGGCCAGCCAACGGTCAGCGTGGCTACGGGCATGACGAGACGGGGCAGCTTGAGGATGTCGATGATCTGTTGGGGCTGGTAGACGGTGGTGCCCAGGTAGCAGTAGCCGAGCCCTTCTTCATCCATGAGGTTGCAGAGTGTCTGCGTATAGAGTAGGGCATCGATGGCGGCATTCTGGAAGGACAGGAAGTTGTCGTAGCCAGGCTGGGCCTTGCGCTCCTCGCACCAACGGGTGGTGCGATGGAAGTCTGCACAGATGGTCAGCAGCACAGGGGCCTGTGTCACCATGGGTTGATTAAAGTGGGCTGGAGCCAGACGGCTCTTCATCTCGTCGTCACGGGTGACGACGACGCTGTAGAGCTGTAGGTTGCCCATGGTCTGTGTGCGACTGGCCTCTGTCAAGAGACGATTAAGGAGCGCTTCGTTCACTTCAAGCTTGCTATATTGGCGTATGCTACGCCGTGTCAACAGATTTTTCATGGTGCAAAAGTACGAAAAAATACTGAAATGGGAAACTTTTTGGTAAATTTAATAGTGAATGTTGTCTGAAAGTGGAAACTTCTTTGTACCTTTGCAGCGATAAACGTTTATTATTATGACAGAAATGAAAGTGACGCTGGTGGAGCGTTTGGCTCGTCGTATGACAGCCGCCAGCCAGCACACAGAGAGCCCGCTGACAGAACAGCAGGCTCAGCAGTTATTGGAAAAGATGCTGGGAGCACTGTCTGCTGACGAACAGCAGTTGGTGACTACAGTGGCTGATGCTACCTTTAAGGAAGTGCAGCAGAACCAGCGCCCCGAGGTGACGGAAGTTCGTCCCAAGGAGTTGGAGTGCGACGTGGTGCGCTTCCAGAATAATAAGGACAAATGGGTGGCCCTGGTCGGACTGCTCAATGGCTATCCCTACGAGATCTTTACCGGTTTGCAAGACGATGAGGAAGGAATCCTCCTGCCGAAGTCGGTTACCAAAGGAAAGATTATCAAACAGGTCAATGCTGACGGTAGCAAACGTTATGACTTCCAGTTTGAGAATACCCGTGGCTACAAGATTACCGTAGAGGGACTGAGCGAGAAGTTCAACCCGGAATACTGGAACTATGCCAAGCTTATCAGTGGTGTGCTGCGCTACCGCATGCCTATTGAGCATGTCATTAAGCTCGTGTCTTCGCTGCAGCTGCAGTCGGAGAGCATCAATACCTGGAAGGTTGGCGTGGAGCGTGCCTTGAAGAAGTATCTGGGTGACGGTGTGGAGACTACCGACAATGACGATAACGCAGAGTAGTATCCAGCTGCATGACTTGCGCTTTTACGCCTATCATGGTGTGCTGGAGCAGGAACAACGCGTAGGGGGAGAATACCTCGTATCACTCCGTGTGGAGGCAGACCTCAGCCGCGCAGTGGTTAGTGATTCGGTCGCTGATACCATCAACTACGCAGCACTCTATGAAGTGGTGGCCCAAGAGATGGCACAACCCTCGCAATTGCTGGAGCACGTAGCGGGTAGGATAGGACAGCATGTGCTGGAAGACTTTCCTCAGGCGGAATCCCTCACCATCCGTATCACGAAATGTAACCCGCCGATGGGTGCTGACTGTCAGGGAGCGAGCGTGGAAATATGCGCGCTGCGCTAGTGAATAGAGAATAGTGAATAGAGAATAGTGAATAGAGAAGAGTGAAAAGATTATACGTATATATATTAATGATGTGTGTGGCAGTGAGCGTTGTTGCTGCCAACAAACGGTTTACCCTGGTCATTGACGCCGGTCATGGTGGCAATGATGCGGGAGCTGTAGGAAAGATTACCAAGGAGAAAATCATCAACCTCAATGTGGCACTGGCTTTCGGTAAGCTGGTGGAGCAGAACTGTCCTGACGTGAAGGTGGTATATACCCGTAAGACCGATGTCTTCATCCCTTTGCATACCCGTGCAGACATCGCTAACAGGAACAAGGCCGATCTGTTTATCTCCATCCATACCAATGCACTGCCCAAGGGACGTATCTCGCGAGGCTTGGAGACCTATACGTTGGGTATGCACCGTGCTGCCGATAACCTTGCCGTCGCTAAGCGAGAGAATGAGGTAATCCTCTATGAGAAAGACTATAAGCAGCGCTATCAGGGCTTTGACCCCAACTCGTCAGAGAGCTATATCATGTTTGAGTTCATGCAGGACCATAATATGGCGCAGAGTGTGGAACTCGCCAAATTCGTACAGCGTCGCACTTGTGCGTCTGCCGGTCGTCAGAACAAGGGCGTCAAGCAGGCAGGCTTCCTGGTATTGAGAGAAACATCGATGCCTAGCTGTTTGATAGAACTTGGCTTTATCTCCACTCCAGACGAAGAGCGTTTCTTGAACTCTTCTGATGGTGTCAGTCAGTTAGGACGTGGCATCTATCAGGCTTTCTTGGATTATAAGCGTAAATACGATACAAATGTCAGCGTTTCGTATAAGGAAGATCCACAGCCACAGAAGCAGGAAGAGGTGAAGACGCCTGCTGTGCCTACTGTGACACCTGACGCACCCAAACAGGAAGTGAAACAAGAGGTGAAACAGAAGGTAAAGCAGGAAACAAAGAAGGAAAGTAAGAAGGAGAAAAAGCGCAAGAAGAAGGAAGCTGAGGAAAAGGTGGACACGATGACAGCGGAAAAACCTGCTGTCGTGGAACAGCCAAAAGCTGTTCCTGCAGAAAAACCTGCAGAGAAACCTGCAGAGAAACCTGTAGAGAAACCTGTAGAAAAGCCCGTTGAGAAGCCTGCTGAGAAGCCTGCTGTCGTGGAACAACCAAAAGCTGTTCCTGCAGAGAAACCTGTGGAGAAAGCAGTGGCGCCTGTAGAGAAACCTGCGGCACCTGCCAAGTCAACGGTGCCAGCCTCTTCTGCTCCTGTGTTCAAGGTGCAGATTCTGGCAAGTAGTTCTAAGCTGCCTCTTTCGTCACCCCAGTTCAAGGGTCAGGAAGGCATCGATAGCTATGAAGAAGGTGGCTTGTTTAAGTTCACTGTTGGTGCGTCAACGGACTATAACGAAATCTACCAGTTGCGCAAGTCGCTGCTGGAGAAATTCCCTGAAGCCTTCATCATCGCCTTCAAGGATGGTCAGAAGACCGATGTCCGTCAGGCGATAGCAGCGTTTAAAAGCAAAAAGACGAAAAAGTAAATAACGATAGAGATGAAATTTACAAAGGAAATCAAAATTGCACTGGTGTCGATACTCGGTATCGTTGTGCTGTTCTTTGGATTGCAGTTCCTGAAGGGACTGAGTGTCTTCTCAAGCGACAATACCATGTATGTGGCCTTTACGGATGCTACAGGATTGTCGGTGTCGTCGCCCGTATATGCTAACGGTTATCGTGTGGGTGTGGTAAAAGCCCTCGACTATGACTACGATCCTCATGGAAGAATCGTTGCCGAGGTTGGCCTGAACAAGCAGATGCGTGTGCCTGTCGGCTCTCGTGCCGAACTGGCCAGTGACCTGCTGGGTAATATTAAGATTAATCTGGTGCTGTCTGACGATCCGTTGCACATGATAGCTGCCGGTGACACTATTGATGGAGGTATGGAGGTCGGTATTATGAGTAAGGTGGGCGAGATCATGCCTGTCATCTTGGATATTGCTCCCAAACTCGACAGTATCATGACTAGTCTGAATATCCTGTTGGCCGATCCTGCTTTGCGTAATACACTGCACAATGTGGAGGGCATGACGGACAATCTGAATGCCACCAGCAAGGAGCTGAAGACACTGTCGGCTTCGCTGAACCGTGAAGTCCCCACCATGATGACCAAAGCCAATGGCGTGCTGGATAACACGCAGCAGCTGACACATAACCTCTCGCAAATCGATGTGGCAGCCATGAATGCTAAGGTGAACCAGACATTGGCCAATGTGGAGCAGATGACGCAACGCCTGAATAGCAATGAGGGTACGTTGGGCCTGTTGATGCGTGACCAGTCACTCTACAACAACCTGACGGCAACAGCTGCCAGTGCAGACTCCCTGTTGACAGATTTGAAGGCACACCCCAAGCGTTATGTGCACTTCTCCATTTTTGGTAAGAAGGACAAGTAAAAAATAGACAATTTTAAATTTGTCTAAATAATGGCGCTGTGGAAGTTTTTCTGACTTAAATGTTAGAAGTGCTTGATATTACTTGCTTTTAGCGTCTTCCGTATAGAACGTATGCACACTCGTAAAACAGTGTGCGTACTGTTTTTAAGTAGCTGGGTTACAGTAGGTTGTAATTTTGCAAGTCGCCAAAATACTTAAATAGTCTTAAATGACGCTTAACATTCGTAATATGAGAGATTTACGTGTCTTGTCCTTGGATTGTGCTAAAAATATGGATTTGTTTGTTTGAAAAAAAAATGCGACCTTTGCATTCGAAAACATAACCGAAGACACAAATCTTCCTTTATATAGAGAATAAAAAATAATCAGTAACGCCGCATGGTAAATAATCCAAAGGCGCTTTGGGACAACTGCCTTAGCCTGATAAAGGATAATGTCACAGAGCAGCAATATAAAACATGGTTCGCGCCCATCGTATTCGAGAAATACGATGCGGAGAGTCGGACTTTGCTCGTACAGGTACCT
Source organism: uncultured Prevotellaceae bacterium (assembly GCA_946410305.1). Taxonomy (GTDB): domain Bacteria; phylum Bacteroidota; class Bacteroidia; order Bacteroidales; family Bacteroidaceae; genus Prevotella. The sequence continues at coordinate 20,876 of CAMJZV010000031.1, forward strand.
AGTATGTACGTGTACGAATACTTGGAGCAATACTATGTGAACTTGCTGAGTAAGGTGCTGATACGCTGTTTCGGACAGAATGTCCAGCTGACCTATCGTGTCGTTACTGATAAGCAGCATGGACTCAGCCAGCAGATTGCCAGCGAAGAGCCGTCAACGATAGAACCGGCACCTCCCACGACCCGTGGCAATAAGTCTCCCACGGTACTGGATGCTGTCAGTCAGCTGAATCCCCAACTGGATATCCACAAAACCTTCCATAATTATATAGAAGGTGACAGCAATAAACTGCCACGTACGGTGGGCTTGTCTATTGCGGAGCATCCGGGTAAGTCGACTTTCGATCCGTTCTTCGTCTATGGCCCATCGGGTTGTGGTAAGACTCACCTGATTAATGCCATTGGTGTTCATTGCAAGGAGATGTATCCCCAGAAGCGTGTGCTGTATGTTTCCGCACGCCTCTTCCAGGTGCAGTTTACGGATGCCAGTAGGAAGAATACCGTTAACGACTTCATCAACTTCTATCAGAGCATCGATGTGCTGATTGTCGACGACGTACAGGAGTGGGCTACTGCTGAGAAGACGGTGGCAACCTTCTTCTATATCTTTGACCACCTGTTCCGTCTGGGTAAGCAGATTATCCTGGCCAGTGACCGCCCGCCAGTAGACCTGGGATGGTTGCATGAACGCATGCTGACCCGTTTCTCTTGTGGACTGATTGCTGAGTTGGAGAAACCCAATCCACAGCTGTGCATTGATATTCTGAATGCAAAATGCCGTCGTGACGGTCTGACGATACCTGCTGATGTGATTCAGTTTGTTGCAGAGACAGCAAATGGTAGCGTGCGTGACCTAGAAGGCGTCATCAACTCACTGCTGACCTATTCTATTGTCTACAATACCAATGTGGATATGCGATTGGCTGAGCGTGTGGTGAAGCGTGCTGTCAAGATTGACAATAAGCCGTTGACCGTCGACGATATCTTGGAGAAAGTCTGCAACCACTATAACGTGTCGCAGCAGAATGTGTTCAGTAAGAGCCGTAAGCGTGACTATGTCATGGTACGTCAGATATCGATGTACTTGGCTCAGAAGTATACCAAGATGCCGGCGTCACGTATCGGACAGCTGATTGGTGGTCGTGACCACTCTACTGTTATCCATAGTTGTTCTACGGTAGAGCAGCGCCTGAAAGTTGACAAGTCGTTCTCCGCAGAACTCACCAGCATTGAGAACTCATTTAAACTGAAGAAATAAAAAACTTCCAACCATTTGGCTGGAAGTTTTTATGTTTCGATATTTCGATGCTTCGAAGTTTCGATATTTCGATGCTTCGACGCTTCTTTTAAAGATTGTTCTTCTCGATATCCTTGAAGTACTTATAGGTGGCAACCTTCAGTTCGTCAGTAGCAGGCTCGTCAGCAACGATGATGCCGTGCTGGTGCATCTGCAAGGCTGAAATAGTCCACTCATGTGTAACAGCACCCTCGATGGCAGCCTTCAAAGCGCGGGCCTTGTGGTGGCCGTTAACGAGGATCATGACCTCCTTAGCGTCCATGACGGTACCAACACCAACGGTCAGTGCCAGCTTGGGAACCTTGTTGACGTCGTTGTCGAAGAAACGGCTGTTGGCAATGATGGTGTCAGTAGTCAGCGTCTTCACACGGGTACGGCTGGTCAGTGAGCTGTAGGGCTCGTTGAAGGCAATGTGTCCGTCAGGACCGATGCCGCCAATGAACAGGTCGATACCACCAGCTTCCTTGATCATCTCTTCGTAGTGTGCACACTCAGCAGCCAAGTCCTTGGCATTGCCGTTGAGGATATGGATGTTCTCCTTGGGGCAGTCAATGTGGTTGAACAGGTTGCGGGCCATGAATGAGTGGTAGCTCTCGGGGTGTTCCTCAGGGAGACCCACATACTCGTCCATGTTGAACGTCAGCACGTTCTTGAATGACACGCGACCTTCTTGGTTAGCCTTCACCAGACAAGCATACATTCCTTCGGGTGATGAACCTGTAGGAAGACCAAGTACAAACGGTTTCTCTTTAGTAGGCTGGAAGGCGTTGATGCGCTCAATGACGTGCTCAGCAGCCCATTGCGACATCTTCTGATAGTCGGGTTCAATAATTAGTCTCATAAGATTTTTTATATGTTAAAAATATATTGTTGGGTGCAAAGGTAATAATTTTTCGGAAAATATGAATAAAAGACAGATATTTTTTTGTATCTTTGCACCGATTATGAAGGAATTTGTTATATCTGAAGCAAAGGCTGAGACTGCTGTCCTTGTGGGATTGATTACCCAGCAGCAGGATGAGGCAAAGACTAAGGAATACCTCGACGAGTTGGAATTCCTGGCAGATACTGCTGGCGCCGTTACCGTGAAACGCTTTACGCAGAAGGTACAAGGCCCCAGTCAGGTGACGTATGTCGGTAAGGGTAAACTTGAAGAGATCAAGCAATATATCAAGCAGCAAGAGGATATCTATTACGACTGGTTGGATGCCGGCTCGCCAGAACCTGAAGATGGCGGACAGGCTCCACAGCCTGTAGGTATGGTCATTTTCGACGATGAGCTCAGTGCCAAGCAAATCCGTAATATTGAGGGCGAGTTGAAAGTGAAAATCTTGGACCGTACCTCGTTGATTCTTGATATCTTTGCGATGCGTGCCCAGACTTCTGAGGCCAAGACGCAGGTGGAACTGGCACAGTACCGTTATATGCTCCCTCGCCTGCAACGCCTGTGGACTCACTTGGAGCGCCAAGGCGGTGGCTCTGGTAGTGGTGGCGGAAAGGGTAGTGTAGGTCTGCGCGGTCCTGGTGAGACACAGTTGGAGATGGACCAGCGTATTATCCGTCAGCGCATCTCGCTGTTGAAGGAACGCTTGGTAGAGATTGACAAGCAGAAGACTACCCAGCGTAAGAACCGTGGCCGTCTGATTCGAGTGGCTTTGGTAGGCTATACCAATGTCGGCAAGTCGACGATGATGAACCTGTTGGCTAAGAGCGAGGTGTTTGCAGAGAACAAGTTGTTTGCTACACTGGATACCACCGTTCGTAAGATGACTATCGACAATCTGCCTTTCCTGTTGGCAGATACCGTAGGTTTCATTCGTAAGTTGCCCTCAGACTTGGTGGAGTCGTTCAAGAGCACACTTGACGAGGTTCGTGAGGCTGATTTGCTGGTGCATGTGGTGGATATCTCGCATCCAGACTTCGAGGAACAGATTCGTGTGGTAGAGGAAACGCTGAAGGATTTGGGGTGTGCAGAGAAACCTGCCATGTTGGTGTTTAACAAGATTGATGCTTATTCATGGGTAGAGAAGGAAGTCGACGACCTGACTCCTTTGACGAAGGAGAATCTGACACTTGAAGATTTGAAGAAGACCTGGATGGCACGTACTGGCGAGAACCAGCACTATTTGGAGTGCCTGTTTATCTCTGCCAAACAGAAAGAGAATATCGATATGCTGCGTGACATTCTCTATAAGCGTGTTCGCGAGCTGCATGTTCAGAAGTATCCGTATAACGACTTCCTGTATAACATTGAGGAGATAGAGGAAGGTAGATGAAGATAAAGGGAGATAGAAGAATTTGAACCAAACAAAAATATTATGAGAGAGTACAGACAACTGACACAAGAGGAGATTAACGTGCTTGAGAGCAATAGCTGTTGGGCAGAGGATTGGAACCGAGTAAAGGTGGATGAGGACTTCCGCCCCTATAATTTCCATCGTGTAGTGCTTTATGGCGATATCCGCTTAGGTAAGTTTGAAAAGATGGTCGAGGTTGCCAAAGGCTTCGAGAAACATTCAGGTATCAACGATGCTACCCTGCGTAATGTCACGGTAGGCGACAACTGCTTGATAGAGAAAGTCGGTAATTTCATCAATAACTATACGATTGGTGATGACTGCTATATCTCGAACATCTCTACGATGGAGACTACTGAGGGGGCTTCCTTTGGTGAGGGCCATCTTATCAGTGTGCTCAACGAGATGGGTGACGGCAACGTGGTGCTGTTCCATGATTTGAACTCCCAGTTGGCTGCCTTCATGGTAAAGTATTTTAAGGACAAGCAGCTGAAAGACTGTCTGACACGCCTGATCAATGAGGAGATTCGTTTTACCCAGCCGGAGCGTGGCACCATTGGCAATGGCGTAAAGATCATCAATTCGAAAGAGATTACCAATACCGTCATTAAGGAAGACTGTGAGATTAATGGTGCTGCTCGTCTGAGCGACTGTACTATCCTCTCGTCAAAAGACGACTCGGTATATATCGGTACGGGTGTGATCTGCGAGAACTCTATCATCTCGAACGGCTGTTCTATCACCAACTCGGTGAAGATGCAGGACTGCTTCGTTGGTGAGGCTTGTCAGATTACAAACGGTTTTACCGCTGAGGCCAGCGTATTCTTTGCCAATAGCTATATGGCTAATGGTGAGGCCTGTGCAGCCTTCTGCGGACCGTTCTCTGCATCCCACCATAAGAGTTCATTGCTGATTGGTGGTGAGTTCTCTTTCTATAATGCCGGATCGAACACCAACTTCTCGAACCATGCCTATAAGATGGGTCCCATGCACTATGGCGTGCTGGAACGTGGCTCTAAGACGGCATCCGGTGCCTATGTGCTGATGCCTGCTAAGATTGGTGCTTTCTCTGTCTGCTTCGGTAAGCTGATGAACCATCCCGACATGCGCTGTCTGCCCTTTGCCTACCTGTTGGCATACGGAGAGACGATGTATATTGTGCCTGGTCGTAACATCACAACGGTGGGCCTCTACCGTGACATCAAGAAGTGGCCGAAGCGTGACAAGCGTGCTGCTTCGAGCCGTAAGAGTATTATCAACTTCGACTGGCTGTCGCCCTTCACGGTTGGCGAGATCGTAGAAGGTAAGAAGATTCTGGAGAACCTGCGTCAGGCTGGTGGTAATAACGTGTCATCATACAATTTCCAGGAATATATCATCAATGCCTCTTCGCTGAAGAAAGGTATCAAATACTATGACATCGCCCTGCGCATCTATATGGGAGCAGTGCTGAAACGTGCCATTAAGGAACAGTGGCTGGGCAAGCCTACCAGTGATATCGGTTTGGGTCAGTGGAACGACCTCTCTGGTCTGTTGCTTCCTGCCAGTGAGGAACAGCGCTTGCTGGATGATATCAAGAATGGTACTATCGAGAGTATCCGTGAGGTGATAGAACGTTTCAATGATATCAATGACCACTACCGTGAATACCAGTGGACATGGACGTACCAGACGATTCTCGACTACTATGGTCTTGACGAACTCAACGATGCCGCTATCCAGCGCATTCGTGAGGACTATGTCAAGGCGCGTCGTGCGTGGATTGCCGAAATTCGCAAAGATGCCGAGAAGGAATTCGCCATGGGTGATGTCGAGCAGGACGTATTCGATGACTTTATCTCAAAATTAGATCACGAAATAGACTATGAAGACTAAGATTCTACTGTCAGCCTGTTTGATGGCCCTCGCTATGGGCTCGCAAGCCAAGGATTACAAGTATTCTACAGTCCCGGGTGACATGATGCAGACCCGCATCTACACGCTGGACAACGGACTGAAGGTGTTTCTCTCTGTCAATAAGGAGAAACCCCGCATTCAGACCTATATCGCCGTGCGTACAGGTTCGAAGAACGACCCTGCCGAGACAACAGGACTTGCTCACTACTTGGAGCACCTGATGTTCAAGGGTACCAAGCAGTTCGGTACCACCAACCCTGCTGCTGAGGCTCCTCTGCTGGACGAGATAGAGCAGCGCTATGAGGCATATCGTAAGCTCACCGATCCCGAGGCCCGTAAGCAGGCTTACCACGAGATTGACTCTGTCAGTCAGGTGGCTGCTCAGTACTTCATCCCCAACGAGTATGACAAGCTGATGGCAGCCATTGGTGCTGAGGGTACTAATGCCTATACCTCGAACGATGTGACCTGCTATACGGAGGATATCCCCTCCAATGAGATAGACAACTGGGCTAAGATTCAGGCCGACCGCTTCCAGAATATGGTCATTCGTGGTTTCCATACCGAGTTGGAGGCCGTTTATGAGGAGTACAACATCGGACTGACCTCCGACAGTCGTAAACTGTTTGCCACCTTGTGCAAGATGCTGTGGCCAAACCATCCTTATGGTCTGCAGACCACTATCGGAACGCAGGAACATCTGAAGAATCCTTCCATCACGAATATAAAGAACTACTTCAACAAGTGGTATCGTCCCAACAATGTGGCTATCTGTATGGCTGGTGACTTTGATCCAGACAAGACCGTTGCCATCATTGACAAGTATTTCGGCAGTTGGCAACCAGGTGCTGACGTCCGGCAGCCCACCTTTGCTCCACTACCTGTGCTGACGCAGCCCAAGGATACCACCATTGTCGGTCCCGAGGCAGAGCGTGTGTGGGTAGCATGGCGTGCTGAACAGGCTAACTCGCTGCAGGCTGATACCCTCCAGCTGATGGAGGATGTGCTGAGCAATGGTCGTGCCGGCCTTTTCGACCTGGATCTGAACCAGACCATGAAGGTGCAGAGTGCTGCTGGCGGTACAGAGCTGTTGAGAGACCATGGCGGTTTCCTGTTGTTGGGTACTCCCAACCAAGGACAGAGCCTGGAAGAGGTCCGCAGTCTGATGCTGGCTGAAATCGACAAGCTGAAGAAGGGCGATTTCCCCGAGAACTTGCTGCCCAGCATTATCAACAATAAGAAGCGTAGCTACTATCAGCGTCTGGAGAGCAACGAGGGTAGGGCAGATATGTTTGTCGATGCCTTTATCAATGAGGTCGACTGGCAACAGGAGGTAGGACGTATTGACCGCATCTCTAAGATTACCAAGCAAGAGTTGGTAGCTTTTGCCAATAAGTTCTTTACCGAGGGTTATGTTACCGTCTTCAAGACACAAGGTGTTGACAGCTTACAGAAGAAGATTGACAAGCCTGCCATTACACCAATCCCCACCAACCGAGAGATGATGAGCCAGTTTGTGAAGGACATCCAGCATTCACAGGTGGAACCCATCCAGCCCCGTTTTGTGGACTTCAAGAACGATATGACCTTCGCCAAGACGAAGACCAGGCTGCCGCTGCGCTATGTGAAGAACAATGAGAACGGCCTGTTCCAACTGAACTACCGTTTTGAGTTCGGCCGTAAGGCAGATAACCGTTATAGCGTTGCCACTGACTATCTTGACTATATAGGAACAGATAAGTATACTGCTGCCCAGATTAGTCAGAAGTTCTATGAGTTAGGTTGCGACTTCTATGTAGGCGAGGGTAGTGACAACATCTATATCCGTCTGATGGGACTTAGCGAGAATATGCCTGCTGCTCTTGCTTTTGCTGAAGAAGTCATGCACAACCTCAAGGTTGACAAAGAGGCTTATAACCAGTTGGTGTCACAAGTGCTGAAGCGTCGCGACGATGCCAAGAAGAATCAGCGTAACTATTTCAGCCAGTTGTGCAACTATGGTATCTATGGACCCCGTAACTACGGTAGCGATGTCCTCAGCGAGCAACAGCTGAAGAATACCGATCCGCAGGTGTTTGTCGACCTGCTGAAGAACCTGACCAGCTACCAGCATAGCGTGGAGTACTATGGTCCCATGAGCATCGATGAGGTCTCTGCCATTGTTTCCAAGGCCCATAAGCTGCCCAAGAAACTGAAGGCTGTTCCCCAGAACAAGGAGTACGATCGTCAGTTGGCTGTCAATAACGAAGTATGGATAGCCCCCTACGATGCCAAGAATATCTATATGCGCATGATTCACGATGAGCATCGTAGCTGGAATATCGACGAGTCTGCCGTTCAGTCTGTCTTCAACGAGTACTTCGGTGGCGGCATGAATGGTGTGGTGTTCCAGGAGTTGCGCGAGGCTCGCGGTCTGGCTTACAATGCTGCTGCATGGTACTCTCGTCCAAGCAAGAAGGGGCAGTACGAGAACTACTTTACGCATATCATCACCCAGAACGATAAGATGATGGACTGCATCAACCAGTTCCACACCATCCTCAATGAGATGCCCGCCAGCGAGAATGCCTTCAAGATTGCCAAAGATGCGCTGACCAAGCAGTTGGCTTCGCTCCGCGTGACCAAGATGGGCATTATCAATCGTTGGAACAGCATGCAGGACCTAGGACTTGACTTCGACTTGAATGAGAAGATTTACAACGACCTGGAGAAGGTTACCCTGCAAGACATGGTGAACTTTGAGAAGACGAACATGGCAAACAAGCCGTATCGCTATGTCATCCTCGGCGATGAGAAGCAGCTCGACATGGAGTCGCTGGAGAAGATCGGCCCTGTTCGCCACCTCTCGACAGAAGAAGTGTTCGGCTATTAGGCGCTTCGCAAGTGAATAGTGAACAGTGATAAACTAACAAATACCTATTTTTATTTATGGCAAAAGCAGTTGAATTTAAGTACGCCCCGATGTTTCAGGTGGGCGAGGACAAGACGGAGTACCGCTTGTTGAGTAAGGAAGGCGTGACAACGTCAGAGTTCGAGGGAAAGACAATCGTAAAGGTGTCGAAAGAGGCACTGACACTGTTGGCCCAGCAGGCCTTCCACGATGTGGAGTTCATGTTGCGCCGCGAGCACAATGAACAGGTGGCTAAGATCCTCACTGATCCCGAGGCCAGTGAGAATGATAAGTATGTAGCCCTGCAGTTCCTGCGCAATGCTGAGGTGGCTTGCAAGGGTATCCTGCCTTTCTGTCAGGACACTGGTACTGCCATCATCCACGGTGAGAAGGGACAGCAGATATGGACTGGCTTCGAGGATGAGGAGGCACTGAGCCGTGGTGTGTTCAACACCTTTACTCAGGACAACTTGCGCTACTCTCAGAACGCTCCTTTGAACATGTATGACGAGGTGAATACCCGTTGCAACCTGCCTGCACAGATCGACATCGAGGCAACAGAGGGTGCTGAGTATAAGTTCGTGATGGTAGCCAAGGGTGGTGGCTCTGCTAACAAGACCTACTTCTACCCAATGACAAAGGCTACTATCCAGAACGAGGGTACACTCATCCCATTCCTGGTAGAGAAGATGA
>CAMJZV010000032.1 GCA_946410305.1 uncultured Prevotellaceae bacterium
GCAATCTTTGCCAGGAACTTGCAGTAGCTCACGCCTGCCGATGCCGTCAGTCCCGTCGTCTCACGGATGCGCTGCTTGATTTCTCGCGCAATATCCACGCCCAACTCAATTCCCTTCTTATTCTCCGTCACATCAAGAAAGGCTTCGTCGAGGGATATAGGCTCTATCAGGTCGGTATAGTCGTGGAATATCTTGTGCAACCGTGCCGACACCTCCTTATACTTTTGGAAATGCGGCTCCACGATGATGAGTTGCGGACACAGCCGCTTGGCAACCTGAATGGACTGTGCAGAATGCACGCCAAACCGCCGTGCCTCGTAACTGGCCGTTGACACCACACCCCGCTCCGCATCGTGTCCTACCGCTATAGGTTTGCCACGAAGCTCCGGCTGGTCACGCTGCTCTACAGCTGCGAAAAACTGATCCATGTCCACATGGATGACCTTCATAAGCTAATTCTTTGCCTATTTCGCTTCGATGTTAATCACTCCGTCATAGTCGCTGATGGCCTTGCGCCATTCGTCGGGAAACGGCATGGACAGCTTCTGTTCCAAGTCATACAGCACCAATATCGACAGGCAGCGGCTCTTCACCTCCTGCGTGTCAGTGTCAAAGATTTCCTGTTCCAGATGGAAACTCTTGTTGCCGAGTTTGGCAGTACGGGTGCGGACGGCAATACGGTCAGTGCCTTTTATCTGGGCAAAGAACTCCACTTCTATCTTCACCACGAAGATAGCATAGCGATCCCAGTCAAAACCTTTGCATACGGTGGAGACATAGTCAGTCTTACCAGAGTCGTAGAACTGAAAATATATGGTATTGTTCACGTGTCCGAACTTGTCAACGTCGTTGAAACGTATCTGCAGCGGCACCACATTGTGAAACTCGTTATTACTTTCTTCTGCCATCTTATTAGGCTTAATCTCTGTATAAATCAGCTGCAAAGATACAAAAAGTTTTGGAAAGTTATACGCATTTACAACAATTTTCGTATCTTTGCAATCAGATTAAATAATAGTTCGTCTTTATGATGACTATTATGGGTTCAAGCGTGAATCTTCTATTCTGCATTAGCAGATTTCGAGAATTATTGAAACAGAATCGGTCCTTGCGTAAATAGCCGCAAAATTGGCGCAAAAGCAAAATGCAGAAACGCTGAAATGCCGATATATACAGGGATTCCGACAAATTTGACAACTTGCTTGTGGTTCTGAATGTCGACGGTTCGAGTCCGTCCGGGCACCCAAAGGAAGACATCGCCGAAAGGCAATGTCTTTTTTTGTGAGAAGACCGAAAGGGCCCAAAGGAAGACATCGCTGAAAGGCAATGTCTTTTTTGTGAGTCATAAGAAGATATTAAAGAAAAGCAACGGCAGGCTCCTGATGTGAGTCTGCCGTTGCTATATGAAACAGGATTGCATCGCCACACTCTCAAAGAGAGAACCAGTCCCTACTGTCTTCGTCCCTGGCTACTGCCTCAACATTCGTTTCACATGCTCCTCATCAACCAGCACGAACACTTTTCCCATGATGCCTATCGTCACAGGCAGATTAGTGCCTTCGTAGTTCAGCAAGCCAATTGTCACCACATGATAATCATTCACCTTCATGTGGCTCTGCAGATAGAAGCCTGCCGTGTTCATCGCCAAGTCCTTACCTAGCTCAGTGACCTCCGTCAAATCCACATCAGCGCCCAGCTGCTCCAGCGCTTCTTCATCGACACCTTCAATGCCCAGTTCTGCCAGCTTTTTGGCGCCCATTTGAGCCATATTCTTCTTTACATTGTTGCTGGTCACCTCCTGGTCTACCACATTCTGTGCCAATCCAATCATGGCATCATAGTGTTTCTTAGGCTCTGGCTTGGTCAGCAGCATCGCTACCAGCGTCACGCCCAATAAGAAAGTCACAATTATAAATCCCTTTTTCATTATTCTTTATCTCTATATCGACTGCAAATATACAACTTTTCTACCAATATAGTATGCAAAAACAGAAAATGTTACGCCTTCGGACAACTTTTCAGGCTGTTTCCGCGATTTGTCCGAAAATGGGGAGTCTGTCCATACAAACTCAGAAGAATCATGCACGAAAATTTGGAAAGCAGCAGAAAATCTCCGTATCTTTGCAATGTCAAAAGACAACAACGACAGAAAATAATAAAAGTATAAACAATAAAAATTTAAAAACTATGACAACTAAGAATTTCAATGCAAAGAAGGTGCTCATGAGCACAGTTGCAGCAGTCGTTTTCTCATTCGTGTTCACCACCAGTGCAAACGCAAACAGCCCAGAGAATAGTCAAAAGGCCAATCTCGAAGTCCGAGTAAAGGGTAGTGCCAATGACGATAAGAACAATGTTGGAATCCGTGTAAAGGGTACTGCCAATGACGGTAAGAACAATGTTGGCATCCGAGTAAAGGGTACTGCCAACGACGGTAAGAATAATGTAGGCATCCGCGTAAAGGGTAGTCAGCAGAATACGGAAGACAATTCTAGTTTCGTATCCTTCCTCCTCCAGACTTTTGGCGTCCGAGTAAAGTGAGCAGCTTCTATTTATAAGATAATAACCGAGGAAAATATATGGCAGACTTCTACATCAGGAGTCTGCCATTGCTGTGTGAAACAGATATCTGTCCCAGGTGTTTTTTTCAGGTAAGAAAATGGGGCGAATCGTTGGTGGTTCGCCTTTTATTTCCTAAATTTGCAACATCAAATAACTACATAGCGCTATTGACAATGAGAAAAAAGATGATGATGGCTGTCCTCTGCCTGATGGGGATGACAGTGCAAGCCCAGCAGAACCTGAACTGGGGGCAAGGTTCACAAGTGACCTCACCCGATGTCCACGCTGACAACACAGTGACTTTCAACCTAATAGCTCCAGAGGCACAGAAGGTACAGATTACTGGTGACTTTCTGCCTCCGAAGACGGTGGAATATCAGGGCAATACCTACGAGACGCAAGGCGTTGCGGACCTCATCAAGAATGAGCAAGGCGTGTGGAGCTTCACGACAGACAAGCTGAAGCCCGAACTATACACGTATAACATGATTGTAGACGGCGTCAAGATTATTGACCCGCTGAACGTCTACAACATCCGCGACATCAACAACCTGTTTAGCATGCTGCTGATTGGTGGTGACCAGCGCATAGATCTCTACAAAGTGAATAAGGTGGCACATGGCACAGTGAGCAAGGTGTGGTATGAGAGTCCTACCGCAGGACTGACACGTCGTCTGACGGTCTACACCCCTGCAGGCTATGAGACCAGCGGTAAAGAGTATCCCGTTTTCTACCTGCTGCACGGCATTGGCGGTGACGAAAATGCGTGGAGCGAGCTAGGGCGTGCTGCACAGATCATGGACAACCTGATTGCACAGGGTAAGGCAGAGCCGATGATTCTCGTCATGACCAACGGCAACATCTCTGAGGAGGCTTGTCCTGGTGAGACGTCAAACGGTTTCCTTGTGCCTACCATGAGACTGCCTAAGACGATGGAAGGTTCCTTTGAGACCGCCTTCCCTGACGTCATCAAGTTCATCGAGAAGACCTATCGTGTGAAGAAGGACAAGGCACATCGTGCCATCGCGGGTCTGTCCATGGGTGGCTTCCACAGCCTCTACATCAGCATCAACAATCCAGAGCTGTTTGACTATGTGGGACTGTTCTCAGCAGCTGTCGACCGTCAGCAAACGGGTAACGGTGGCGGTTTCCCCAACATCTACGAGAATCGCAACGGCAAGATTGACCAGCTCTTCAAGAAGAATCCCAAGCTATTCTGGATAGGTATCGGCAAGACCGACTTCCTGATCAAGAACAACAACGACCTACGTGCTTACCTCGACTCGAAGAAGTACAAATACACCTATCTGGAAACCGATGGCGGGCATATCTGGCGCAACTGGCGCATCTACCTGACAGAGTTCACCCAGAAGATTTTCAAATAACATAAAAACGAATGGAAACGATAAGATGATTGTCATATCGTTTCCATTCCAGTAAGTATTAATTTAAAATCAGAAGCTGACCTTCTTCTCGCCAGCGAATGAGCAGAAGCGGGCGGTGGCATCCTTGATGTAGAGGACAGCCATGTTGCCATCATCAGCCTTGTACATAGACTTCAGACCAGGATTGCGCTTCAGGAACTCTTCCTTGACAGCCAGCGTATCGTCGTTGACCAACGTGCCGCTGAGGCGTAACCACTCGCTGCCCGACTTCTTCAGGGCACAAATCTCAAACTTGCCGTTCTTGGCCATCTGCTTGAAGACGTCCTTCACCTTGCCTGTCATGATGTAGAGGCGGCCATCGATAATCTCTGATACGCCAAAGGGACGAACGCGGGGCTGGTCTTGGTCGACGGTGGCGATGTAGAAGACGCCACATTCCTTCAGGTAGTTCTGTACTTCTTGCATGTTCTGTTCCATAGTTGTCTTGTCTTGAGCCTGGACTGTCAGTGACAGCAGCAGGGCTAACGTGAATAAAATCTTTTTCATGTTTAGTTAATTATGTTACAATTCTGCTGCAAAGATAGAAAATATTTCTGAAAGTACAAAGAACTACCGAAGAAATAGTGACACATCAGGCTTCGCCCGTCAGGTCGTTCACCTCGTCGGCATCCTGCGAGAACATGTAGCACACGGTATATTTTGCCCATTAGACGCAACAAAGGTACAAAAAACTACACAATATTTCAAAAAAAATAGTATCTTTGCATCGAATTAGCCCATAAACGGACCAATGGACAGCTGTATGACAAGGGAGAAAGAGATATATAAGGTAACGCTGATAGGTAGTGTGGGCAATGCCATACTACTTACCTTTAAGTTCATTGCCGGCATGCTGGGGCATAGCTCAGCCATGATGGCCGATGCCATCCATTCGCTGTCAGACTTTCTGACAGACCTGCTGGTATTGGTCTTTGTAAGTATCAGTGCTAAACCGCAAGACCAGTCTCACGACTACGGACACGGAAAGTTTGAGACCATCGCCTCGTTCCTGATAGGTTTATCATTGGTCGTTGCAGCAATAGGCATCGTTGTATCGGGGATCATGAAACTCATTACGTGGTGGAACGGCGAACAAATAGAGGCACCTGGGTGGATAGCTCTATGGGCGGCACTCTTGTCAATACTCATCAAGGAGTTGCTCTATCAATATACCGTACACCGTGGTCGCCAACTGGATTCGCAGGTGATGGTAACCAATGCGTGGCACCATCGCAGCGATGCGCTCTCGTCTATCGGTGCCGCCTTAGGCATTGGCCTGGCCATCTGGTTGGGACAGCGCTGGACAGTGCTCGACCCTGTAGCGTCTATCGTCGTGGGACTGATGTTGATTAAGGTCGCCTACGAACTGTTGAAGACCAGCGTTGGCGAGTTGACCGAACGCTCACTGCCTGCCGAAACCGAAGAAGAGATAGAACAGATTATCCAGTCATTTCCTGACGTACAGGAGCCTCACAACCTGCGAACTCGTCGCATTGGTAACCGCATAGCCATTGAGGCCCATGTGCGGATGGACGGACAGTTGCCATTAATTACTGTCCATGAGCGTGCTACCACCATTGAGCATAAACTGAAAGAGCGCTTTGGTGCCAGAACGCATGTCACTCTGCACATGGAGCCTGTCAAATAAAATCGCTAATCTGCTATAGCGGTATAAAGGATTTCACCTAATGTGGGATGGATATGTACCATATCACGCAACTGAGCGATGGTAGTATCACGACACATGAGGACGCTAACCTCTTGCACAATGTCGGCAGCATGAGCACCAAAAGCATGGCAGCCAAGGATGCGGCCATCGACAGCAGAGAATAGTTTGAGCATACCCTCTGTCTCGTCCATCGCCATTGCTTTGCCGTTAGCACGCCAGAAGGCCTTGCGGCACTCGTAGGAGACACCTGTAGCTTTCAACTGGTCTTCTGTAGGACCCACACAGGCAGCCTCAGGGTCTGTAAAGATGGCAGCAGGCATGATGTCAAAACGGATGGCATCCTGTTTACCGATGATATGGTTCACGGCATGGACGGCCTGCATCTCAGCGGCATGCGCCAGCATCTGACGACCATTCACATCGCCGATGGCATAGATGTCAGCGGAAGATCCGCTGACCACATGGAAGTGGTCATCGACGGGAATGGCGCCGTTCTTTTCTAACGTAATGCCAAGTGCCTCTAGATTTAGACCTTCGGTACGTGGCTTACGACCTGTAGCCATCAGGATGACATCAGCATCGAGGTCGGCGACATTCTCCACAGCCGTCTTCATCTTGAAAGTGACACCTTTCTTTTCCAACAGTTTGCGAAGACGTTTGGCAATGTCACTATCGAGAGCAGGCAAGCACTCCTTCAGAAATTCGATGACAGTTACCTCAGAACCAAAACGGTTGAAGACGCTGGCAAACTCCATGCCGATAACACCAGCACCTATGATGCAGAGTTTCTTGGGGAGCGTCTCGAGTTGGAGCAGTCCCGTACTGTCGACGACGCGCGGATCATCAAGTCCCTTGATGGGTAGCCACTTGGTTTCAGAGCCTGTAGCGATAACGATGTTCTTTGCGGAGATGATATCGCCGCAAACAGAACATTCAGAAGGGCTGACAAAAGAGGCACGGCCACGCAAGAGGGTGATATTGGGGTGAGAGAGGATGCCTTCGACACCAGCACGAAGCTGTGGGATGACAGTAGTCATACGCTCACGAGCCTCAGCAAATGTTGCCGAGTGGACATACGTCTTCGTGGGTATGCAGCCGACATTAAGGCAGGTGCCCCCTACCTCACCCTCTTCAACGATTACCACCTGCAAGCCTTGCTTGGCAGCATATTCAGCAGCGCGGTAACCACCAGGGCCCGCACCGATGATGAGGATGTCAGCGGGAGAACCGCTGACCACACAGTTATTGCTCATTTTTCATCTGTTTATACGTGGTGACAGGATGCTTAGCAGCGAGGACATCATCGACACGTCCGATGGGCGTGGTGTGGGGAGCCGTCTTCACCAATTCAGGATCGTTCTTTGCCTCCTCGGCAATCTGGCGCATCACCTGGATAAAGCCATCGAGCGTCTCTTTCGACTCGTTCTCCGTAGGCTCTATCATCAGTGACTCGTGGAAAAGCAACGGGAAATAGATGGTAGGTGCATGATAGCCGTAGTCCAGCAGACGCTTGGCGACATCCATCGTGGTGACGCCTGTAGACTTATCCTTCAAGCCGTCGAACACAAACTCATGACAGCAGAGGGTATCGATAGGCAGTTCGTAGACATCTTTCAGACTCTCCTTGATATAGTTGGCATTGAGTACGGCCAACGGACCAACCTCCTTAACATGCTCACGACCCAGCGAGAGGATGTAAGCATAGGCACGCATCATGACGCCATAGTTGCCGAAATAGGGAGACACGAAGGGGAAGAACTGCTGCAAGCCCTCACGGACACCCACAGGACCAGCACCAGGGCCACCACCGCCATGAGGGGTAGAGAAGGTCTTGTGCAGGTTGATGTGCATCACGTCAAATCCCATATCGCCAGGGCGACAAGCGCCAAGCATGGGGTTCAGATTAGCACCATCATAATACATCAGACCACCAGCATCATGCACCATCTTGGCTATCTCTGGGATGTGGGTCTCAAAGAGGCCAAGGGTATTCGGATTGGTCATCATCATGGCGGCGATGTTGGGGCCCTCTAGATTGATCAGACGCTCTAGGTCTTCTAGATCTACTAGACCATCTTGAGTCGACTTCACCTCAACAATCTCCAAGCCACAGACAGCAGCAGAGGCAGGATTCGTACCATGCGCGCTGTCAGGTACGATGACCTTTTTCCTATCGAGGTCGCCACGCGAACGATGATAGTTGTCAATAGTCATCAGACCAGTCAACTCACCATGTGCACCAGCATAGGGCTTGAAAGTGAAATGAGCCAATCCCGTCAGTTCGCAGAGCGACTTTTCCAAGAGTGTCACTAGGGCTAAAGCACCTTTTGCGGTGCCTGCTGGTTGCATCGGATGCAGGTTCTGGAACTGTGGCAGAGCAGCCATCTCCTCATTGATCTTAGGATTGTACTTCATCGTACAAGAGCCGAGGGGATAGAAGCCCGTATCTACGCCGAAGTTATTGTTTGACAGGTTGGTATAGTGGCGCACCACTGTCAACTCGTCACACTCAGGCAGCTGAGCATCCTCTGCACGACACATGGATGCGGGTATCTCGTAATCGCCATAGTTATTCTTAGGCAGACTGTAGCCTTTGCGTCCCTCCTTGGAGAGTTCGAAAATCAGGTTTCCATATAATCTATTAGTCATAAGGCAGCAATCTTTACGAGGTTATCAATTTCTTCTTTCGTACGCTTCTCTGTAACAGCAAATACCAGGCCGTCCTCCAGTTTGGCGACCAAGAAGCCTGCCTCCACAAAGCGCTGATAGAGGGTATCCACATCGCCATCGTACTTCACATAGAACTCATTGAAGAACGGCTGATCGAATACCAAGTGGAAACGTCCCGTCTTCTTCAGTTCATCCCAGAGATAATGGGCACCAGCATAAGAGAGCTGGGCAACCTCCTTGAGTCCTTGCTTACCCATCAACGAAAGATAGATAGTCACGAAGAGCGCCATCAGCGACTGATTCGAGCAGATGTTTGACGTAGCCTTCTGACGACGGATGTGCTGTTCGCGAGCCTGTAGCGTCAATACGAAGGCGCGCTGGTCGCGAGTGTCCTTCGTCATACCCACAATACGTCCTGGCATCTTACGGATCAGCTTCTCTGTGCAACACATATAGCCCACATACGGACCACCAAACTGCATGGGGATACCCAACGACTGTCCATCACCCACAGCAATATCAGCGCCCCACTCGCCTGGTGTCTTCAGCACGGCTAAGTCGGCTATCACACTATTCATGACAAACAGTGCCTTCTGCTCATGGCAAGCGTCAGCAAAGCCAGTAAAGTCTTCCACGACACCATACACGTTGGGCTGTTGAACGATCACACCAGCTACGCCACCTTCAGCAAGCGTATTCTTCAGACTTTCCAAATCAGTCACGCCATCCTTCAGGGGAATGGTATCAAGTTCAATACCCTGATGCAGGGCATAGGCATCGAGTACCTCACGGGTCTTAGGATTCAGACCAGCCGACACCAATACCTTATTCTGTTTCTTACCTGCTGCCACAGCCATCATCATAGCCTCAGCAGTAGCGGTAGTACCATCGTACATCGAGGCATTAGAGATGTCCATCCCTGTCAGCTCGGCCATCATACTCTGGTACTCAAAGATATAGTGAAGCGTACCCTGCGAGATTTCTGCCTGATAGGGGGTGTAAGACGTCAGGAACTCAGAGCGCTGCAGCAATTGAGGAATGACAGAGGGGGTATAGTGGTCGTAGACGCCCATACCCGCAAAGCACGTCAGCTGCTGGTTCATGGAGCCGAGCTTCTCAAAGAGCTGACGCACCTCCATCTCGCTCATTTCCGAAGGCAACTTATAATCACCTCGGAAGCGGATGCTGTCGGGAATCTGAGAATAAAGGGCATCGACGGAATCGACACCGACTTTATCAAGCATTGCTTGCAGGTCGGCATCGGTATGAGGGAAATACTTGTACATTAAAAATGAAAGATGAAAGATTAAAAATGAAAAATGAAAAATGAATATTATTTCTCGCAGAAAGCTGCGTAGGCCTTGGCATCCATCAGGTTGTCCAGCTCCGACTTGTCAGACAGTTCCACCTTAATAATCCAGTTAGCATAGGCGTCACTGTTGATGAGCTCCGGCTGGTCTTCCAATGCTTCGTTGACTTCAACGACAACACCCGTGACGGGAGCAATAAGGTCGCTAGCGGCCTTGACACTCTCTACGGCACCAAACTCCTCGCCTGCCGATACCTCGTCGTCAACCTCTGGCATATCGACATACACCACATTACCCAAGGCGTGCTGAGCATAGTCAGAAATGCCGATGAAACCCATGTTACCTTCTACTCGTACATACTCGTGTGACTCACTATAGTAGAGTCCTTCCATTACTTTAGCCATAGTATTTATTTTTTATAGTTTTTGTTATAGAATTGTTTCTTCACCACTTTGCCTGCAAACACCTTCTTGCGGATTTGTATCTCCACCTCAGTGTCCAGCTTAGCATACTGCGCATCTACCAAAGCCATACACACACTCTTGTCAGTAGACAGCGTGTGATAGCCCGTAGTTACCTCACCAATAGGTGCTCCATCCTTATTCAAAACAGTATATCCATGACGAGGAATAGCCTTGTCGAAGAGTTCGATGCCCACCAACTTCTTGGCAGGGCCTTCTGTCTTCTGCTTTAGCAATGCTTCGCGGCCAATGAACTCTGGTTTGTCGAACTTGACGAAGAGAGAGAGACCAGCCATCACAGGCGTGATATCCTGCGACAACTCGTCGCCATAGAGTGGCAAGCCCACCTCAAAGCGCAACGTGTCGCGACAACCCAGTCCACAAGGCTGTACACCAGCAGCAATCAGTTTATCCCAGCACTCACGAATATAATCATGAGAAGCATAGATCTCAAAACCGTCCTCGCCAGTATAGCCTGTACGGGAGATGATAACCTCACCTATCTGCTTACAGGTATAGAAAGTCAGTTCGGCACAAGCCAGTCCCAGCACTGTCTCCACGATATGCTCTGACTCTGGTCCCTGTACAGCAATCTGTCCGTAGAAATCAGAGCGATTCTGCAGGTCAATATCAAAACCGGCAGCATGCTGTTGCATCCACGCCCAATCCTTATCAATATTGGAGGCATTGATGACGAGGAAGAAGTCATTGTCGCCCATCTTATAGACCAGCAGGTCGTCGACAGTGCCACCATCCTCATAGCACATCATGCCATAGTAGATCTTTCCTACAGGAGCATCGGTAATATCGTTGGTAAAGATGTGCTGCACATAGCGTTCCGCATCCTTTCCACGAACCGTCACTTCGCCCATGTGGCTGACATCAAAGAGTCCCACCTTCTCACGTACTGCCATGTGTTCTGGCGCAATACCTGCATACTGGATGGGCATGATGAAACCACCAAAGGGCGACATCAGTGCTCCTAACGCAACATGTTTGTCATAAAGACAGGTCTGTTTGTCTTTTTGCTCTGTTTCCTGATTGATATCCATATCTGATCATCGTTTTTAGTAATATTGTTCTTCTATCTTTTCTATCTGAGTAATCTCATCAGCAGTCAACATGCGCTCGCCATCACACAAGGTACGGATGATGAGTGCCTTTATCTCGTCAAGCGTCAGCGAGGTATAGTCCTTCAACAGGGTGATGCGCTGGCGCACGCTCTCCACACCGTTCTTCGCCAATTTCTGCTGCGTGGGTGTGATGGCATGAAGCATGTGTTCCATATTGGTATCATAGAGCATCGTGCTATGGACAATGCTTCTAGAGGGCAGCTTCCTACAGGCCGTACCACAAACCTTTCGGTCGCCAATCAGAATGTCATTATGACGAGTACCAGTAGCCTCAACGCCCATTTTACGCAACACCAGCAACACCATATTGACAAAACGGTTGAAGGCAAAGCCAACCTGCTCCTCCTGGGTGATGAACGACAGCATCAGATTATCACAGTCAGCATACACACAGCCTCCCCCACTCTTTCTTTGGAACAACTGGATGTCATGCGCTTGACAGTATTCGATATTAACCTCATTCTCAACCACTTGGTTACGACCATAGATCACGCTGGGTTCCACCTGCCACAGGAAGAAAGCATCGTCAGCCAATTGCTGGCGAGCCACAAATTCCTCCATGGCAAGATAGAACGACAGTCTTCTTGCGGTAGGTGTTTCAGGCAGAATGATATTAATCATAGAACGTTATAGGTCAGTAGCTGAATGTTTGTGCAAATATATGAAGTTTTTATGTAATTTGCAAGAATTTTTGATTTTATTTTGATATTTCCTCGAATTACACTATCTTTGCATCTGAAAAAGAAGTATATACTATTTTGGAAACACAGAATAATGGGCTTCTAGCCCAAATACAATACCCTGCTGACCTGCGCAAGTTAAGTGTTGACCAGTTGCCAGAGGTGTGCAAGGAACTCCGCGAAGACATCGTGAAGGAGCTCTCTGTCAATCCTGGACATCTGGCATCCAGCTTAGGTGTGGCAGAGATTACGGTAGCCCTACACTATGTCTACGATACACCAGAAGACCGTATCGTCTGGGATGTGGGGCACCAAGCCTATGGCCACAAGATACTGACAGGACGCCGCGAGCAGTTCTGCACCAACCGCAAGTTAGGCGGTATCCGTCCATTTCCCTCTCCCTATGAAAGCGAATACGACACCTTTGCCTGCGGACATGCATCGAACAGCATCTCTGCAGCACTGGGTATGGCTGTTGCTGCAGAACTGGAGAAACAAGAACAACGTCATGTGGTGGCTGTGATTGGCGACGGCGCGCTGAGTGGCGGTCTGGCTTTTGAGGGACTGAACAATGTTTCGTCGAGTCCCAACGACCTGCTGATCATCTTGAACGACAACGACATGTCAATTGACCGTAGTGTGGGTGGCATGCAGAAGTATCTGCTAGGTCTGAACACACACAGAACCTATAATGCCATCAAGTTCAAGACCACACGATGGTTGTATAGCAAGGGACTGATGAATGACGACAGAAAGAAGGGCATCCAACGCCTTTCTAACGCCATCAAGAGTGCCATTGCCCACCAGCAGAACATCTTTGACGGCATGAATATCCGTTACTTTGGTCCGTTCGACGGTCACGATGTGAAGGAACTGGTGCGCATACTCAGAGCTCTCAAGGACATGAAAGGTCCCAAGCTGTTGCATCTGCACACGCAGAAGGGACACGGCTATGCACCTGCTGAAAAAGACGTAACGACATGGCATGCACCTGGTAAGTTCAATCCTGATACTGGCGAGCGCATCGTTGATGACGACCCCACAAAGCCACAAAAGTATCAGGACGTGTTTGGTCACACGCTACTAGAGCTGGCACAGCAGAATCCGAAGATTGTGGGCGTCACACCTGCCATGCCCAGCGGCTGCTCGATGAACATTATGATGAAGGAGATGCCTGAACGCACATTTGACGTAGGAATTGCCGAGGGACACGCTGTCACCTTCTCTGGAGGTATGGCTAAAGATGGGCTGCTCCCCTTCTGCAACATTTACAGTGCTTTTGCCCAAAGAGCCTACGACAACATCATCCACGACGTAGCACTGCTGAATCTGAACGTGGTGTTCTGCTTCGATCGTTCAGGACTGGTGGGCGAAGACGGTCCTACACACCATGGTGCTTTCGACATGGCCGCACTGAGACCTGTTCCCAATCTGACCATCTGCTCACCCATGGACGAGCACGAATTGCGCCGACTGATGTATACAGCACAGTTGCCCAACAAGGGACCCTTTGTTATCCGCTATCCACGCGGTGGTGGTGAGTTGCAAGACTGGCGCTGTCCATTCGAAGAAATAAAGGTAGGTACTGGTCGCAAGTTGAAGGACGGCGACGATGTGGCAGTCCTGAGCATTGGTCCGATAGGCAATAACGTAACGAGGGCTATTGCAGAACTTGGCGACAGCGTAAGTGTCGCCCACTACGACATGCGATTCTTGAAACCACTCGACGAGTCTATTCTCGACGAGGTAGGCCGTAAGTTTAAGCGCATCATCACCGTAGAGAACGGTATGCGCAATGGTGGTATGGGCTCAGCCATTATGGAATGGATGAACGACCACGGTTATCAGCCACATATCAAACGCCTTGGCATTCCTGACATGTTTGTGGAGCATGGCACAGTCCGTGAACTGCAGGCTATTGTCGGTATTGACGAGGAAAGCATCCAAAAAGCCATTAACCAAATGCTAATAGCGGAAAGCGAAAAGCAAAGCGTATGAAAATTATCATCGGCGGGGCAGGCGCTGTAGGTACACACCTGTCGAAACTACTGTCCAAGGACCATCAGGATTGTGTCCTGATAGATGACAACATTGACCGTCTGTCCGGTCTGGAAAGCCGTTACGACCTTATGACGCTCCATGGTTCACCTACCAGCATCCAGACGTTGAAAGATGCCGGTGTGGAGCATGCTGATCTCTTTGTGGGTGTTACCCCTGACGAGAGTGTCAATATGAATGCCTGCATGATTGCTCATGCCCTAGGTGCTAAGAAGACTGTGGCACGCATCGACAACTACGAGTACCTGTCACCCAACCTGAAGACCTTCTTCGACCAGATGGGCCTCAACTCACTCATCTATCCAGAGGTGCTTGCTGCCCATGACATCACCAATGGTTTGAAGATGTCGTGGGTGCGTCAGCGCTGGGATGTTCATGGTGGTGCCCTTATCATGCTGGGCATCAAGTTGCGCGAGACCTGTGAGATTCTGAACCAGCCGTTACGCACACTCTGTGGTCCTGACGACCCTTATCATATCGTTGCCATCAAGCGTGGTAACGAGACGCTCATCCCTGGTGGTAACGACGAGTTGCGCGTCAACGACATCGCCTACTTCATGACAACCCGCGAATACATCCCTTATATCCGCAAGATTTCCGGTAAGGAGCACTATGCCGACGTGAAGAACGTCATCATTATGGGTGGTAGCAAGACAGCTGTTCGCGTGGCATTATCCGCTCCAGAATATATGAACGTCAAAATCATCGAGATTGACGAACAGCGTTGTGAGCGCCTCAACGAGTTGCTCAACGAAGTCGACACGATGATTATCCACGGAGACGGACGTGACATAGGTCTTCTGCAAGACGAGGGCATCCAAAACACACAAGCCTTTGTGGCACTGACCGACAATGCAGAGACCAACATCCTGGCCTGTCTGACAGCCAAGCGCTTAGGTGTGCGCAAGACGATAGCAATGGTTGAAAACCTTGACTACGTAGAGATGGCTGAGAGTCTAGATATCGGTACTATTATTAATAAGAAGACGCTGGCGGCAGGTCACATCTACCAGATGATGCTCGACGCAGACGTTACCAACGTCCGTTCTCTGATGATGGTCGACAGTGACGTGGCAGAGTTTGTAGCTGCCGAGGGTTCGCGTGTCACCAAGAAGCCTGTGAAGGACCTGGGACTGCCCTTTGGTGTCACCATCGGTGGTCTGGTACGCCACGAGCAAGGCATCCTTGTCAATGGTAACACACAGATTGAGGCTGGCGATTCCGTCATGGTATTCTGCCACGAGCAAAACCTCAAGAAAGTTGAGAAGTATTTTAAGGCCAACGTGCTATGGTAAATCTACGGCTGATATATAAGATTATCGGTTCCCTGCTCTTCCTGTTGGGCACGTTGCTGCTCATCTGTACGGGTATATCCCTCTACTACAAGGAAGATGACATGGTCGCTTTCCTTATCTCAGCCATTTTTACCTTCTGCGGTGGTCTTGTCCTCAAATATTTCGGCAATGATGCCAACAATAACCTGAGCCGCCGTGACTCTTATCTGTTGGTTACCGCTACCTGGGTCATCTTCAGTCTCTTCGGCATGTTGCCTTTCCTCATCAGTGGTTATATCACCAATATCACTGATGCCTTCTTTGAGACCATGTCGGGCTTCTCAACGACAGGAGCCACTATCCTTGACGATGTAGAGTGGCTACCCCACGCTACCCTCTATTGGCGCACTCAGACCCAATGGATTGGTGGTTTGGGAATCGTCTTCTTCACCATCGCCATCCTACCCTCTATGGTGGGCAGTGGTAGTGTGAAGGTCTTTGCCGCCGAAGCCACTGGTCCGCTACGTTCTAAGATGCATCCTCGCCTGTCGACAATGGCAAAATGGATTTGGACAGTCTATCTGGGCCTTACCGTTGCCTGTATCCTGGCCTTTGCTGCTGCTGGCATGGACTGGTTTGACAGCATCAACTATGCGATGACGACCACAGCGACAGGTGGTTTTGCCACACACAACGACTCTACGGCATTCTTTAACTCGCCAACCATTGAGTATATCTCCATTCTCTTCCAGTTTCTGGCAGGAATTAACTTTATGATGCTCTATGCCAGCATCTTCAAGCTGAAGCCCCTGGCATTGTTCAAGAGTTCGGAGTTCAAACTGTATATCACCATTATCAGCATTTCTACCATCTGGATACTCTATCTGCTGATGACGCGCAACGGCTATGGTCTGGAACGCGCCTTCCGCTCGGCCTTGTTCCAAGTAGTATCATTCATCACGACAACAGGACTGTTTAATGACGATGCTGCCCGTTGGCCACACATCACATGGGTCATCTTGGGCTGTCTGATGTTTGTGGGAGCTTGCTCTGGTTCTACGACAGGTGGCTTCAAGTGTGTTCGTGCCGTCATGGTGATGAAGGTATTGCGCAATGAGTTCCACAAGCTGCTACACCCCAATGCCGTGCTGCCAGTCAAGATCAATGGGACACCCGTACCCCACGGACAGATCAATACTCTGCTGGCATTCTTTGCCATCTTCACTATCATGGTGATACTGACTGCCACGCTGATGATAGCGGCAGGCATCGACAACACCAATGCTGTCACTATCTCACTGAGCTGTGTCAGCAACGTTGGTCCTACGCTGGGCACACAGATTGGCCCAGAGATGTCGTGGAGTGAACTGCCTGACTATGTCAAGTGGCTCTGTTCGTTCCTGATGCTCGTTGGTCGTTTGGAGATTATGTCAGTATTAATCCTATTTACCCGTGCCTTCTGGAAGGACAACTGATGTAAGATAGAGCTCCACATCCTGCTGGATGCGCTGATACTGTTCAGACTGCCTGTAGCCCGTATTTTTTTTCAACATCTGACGGATATCCTGTAACGAGTGTTCGTAACATGACATCTCGTTACGTCGCTGTTCATGATGCACAGCAGTATGGTATATCTCCTCCTGACGTTCCATACGCAAGCGATTGCACACCTTATTTAATATAGGGACGACAACATTGTCAAACAGGTGGTGCCCCTGTATATATAAATAGGTGGTCTGTGGTGTCACACCCAGCGCCTTGATGCTATACTTGGTATCAAGATATTCTGTCTTAGTGCCAGGGAATTCCAACTGTAGCTGTTTCACTTTACGTCCCACCTTGGAGCGCAGATGATCCAACGACGGCTGAGGGTCTAACACGTTGAATTTCCCTGGATCAATAATACGTGCAAAGTCGGTCATCGTAAAACGGTTGTAGTTACCAGTGCGATAGGCCCACACGCTCCACACGAACAATGGGAAGATGGCCTCGCTATACTGTGTCAGATAGTCTTCGAAGTCAAAGATGCGATGGTCGTTGAGCGTTACACTGACACATACCTCATGCAGCGAACTGGCAAAACACTGCAAATTCTCTATGGCATAGGCATAAGTGTGAAAAACATATCCGCTATTCAATACCCGTTGCGACTGTGACGTAGCACCTTGCAGCATATAGTCGTAGTCTGCATCCACACAGGCTATCATGTCGGGTCCGACCTTCTCGCCGACAAAGTTCATCAGCACCGACTTCTTGCCACGCTCCAACTTCTGGTGCGAGGGCAGCATGACTTCAAAATAGCGCTTATCGTCTTCAAAACGTGAGAGCACCGTACGCCAGAAATAGATGTCATCATAGCTTTCTACATAGGCTACGATGCGACGCCGTGCTTTCTTGGATTTCAACCGATTGGCAGCTTCGAAGTAACGGCTATTGAGTTGGTCTTTCAGTTTACTAGCCATACAACTAGAGATACTAGTGATATTAGATAGTAATATCCGAAACTTCCGTCACTTTATCCATCCATCCGTTCATGATAACAGCTGGTGAATGGGTGGTAAGGATAATCTGTACGTTAGGATTCAACTCTACCACTAAGTCGATAAGCCGCTTCTGCCACTCGATGTGCAGGCTGACCTCTGGCTCATCCATAAAGAGCACATAGGGCTGCTGGTCTTCCACCAATACGGTTAGCAAGATGGCCAGCATCTGCTTCTCACCACTCGACAGCTGATAAGGTACCAGCGTCTCGCCAATCTGCGAGAAGCGTATCTCGTTTTCTGTACGGACAATCTTCTTACCCGTCTCCTCAAAGAGTTCGTCGACAATGTCCTGGAAACGGGTCTTAGGTTTCGACAACTCCTGGGCAGCATCAGCATGTCCTGCCTGTAGCTGTTCGATAATGCGGTTGCCAATATTCACCTGATAGTCCAGATACTTACGCTGCAGGTGATAGAGTTGGAAGTCAAGGGCAGAAGAAATACGCGAATCCACCAGATTCATCGTCTCTGTGTCGAGCATGGGTGAATCCATCGAACGGATGATATCGTAGCGGATATGGGTAGCATCCTCTGGCTCTACCGTCAGATGAACACCCTTGAGCAGGTGGTTCTGTAGGTCACCATTGGTATTGACACTACGGAACACCTTGTTCAAGATGGTCGACTTTCCCACACCATTGATACCACTAAGGATATTCACATGCGGGTCAAGATTCCACACGATATGTTTCTTACCGCTCCACAAGGAGTCGATTTCGATGATGCGGATATAGTCTGCGTATTTCATAGGCCTGATAATCAATAAACTATAACCAATAGTCAATAACTATTATTCCCTGTCGCCTAACGTCTTGCGCCAGAAGTCTTCCAACTGCAAGTCAAAAATCAGCGTACTGTAAGCAGGTATAGAGCTTCGTGCCGAAGAGCCATAGGCCAACTGGTAAGGGATATAGACACGCCAGCGGTCACCGCGGTGCATGCGCATCAAAGCAGTGCCAAAACCTGTCACCACACCGTTGATAGCCAACTTTGACGGAGTGGCTGTCTCTGGATCATAAGTACCTG
The DNA here is from genome assembly GCA_946410305.1 of uncultured Prevotellaceae bacterium. Taxonomy (GTDB): domain Bacteria; phylum Bacteroidota; class Bacteroidia; order Bacteroidales; family Bacteroidaceae; genus Prevotella. Next base: position 18,808 of record CAMJZV010000032.1, read on the forward strand.
GATAGCTCTGATCGAACGGATAGCCTTTCGGATAGCTGAGAGACGGCAACAGATGACCAGAATAGTGTACCTTCACAGAGTCTGTCTGCAGCGGTGATGTGGTACCACTACCCTGCACCAGTTTTTCTACTACAACGTAGTCGCTATAACCTAACGTATATCCTTTGTCCGGCAAAGTATAGCAAGGCAACAGGCTCCACGTCGTACTTCCCTGAGTAATCTTTTGCTGAGTCTCAGAGACAAGACTGCTAAAATAGCTATCGTTGGTAGCCTGCCAGTTGGCATACTCCTCCACAGTATCGTCTTCCTCCTTACAAGAGGCAAGCGCCAATACTGCCAGCAGGCACCAGATGATATTTCTGAACTTCATCGTTTATTACTGTAATTTCTTCAACAGGCTTGCGATGCTCACCTTATCTTCGATAATGCTGTTCAGGTCGCTGATGTTCACACGCTCCTGCTCCATGGTGTCGCGGAAGCGCAGCGTTACCTTGCCATCAACCAGTGAGTCGTGGTCGACGGTGACGCAGTATGGAGTACCAATAGCGTCCTGACGACGATAGCGCTTACCGATAGAGTCCTTCTCATCATACTGGCAGTTGAAGTGGAACTTCAGCTGGTCAATGATTTCACGAGCCTTCTCGGGCAGACCATCCTTCTTCACCAACGGCATCACAGCACACTTGACAGGAGCCAGTGCTGCGGGCAACTTCAGTACTACGCGAGTCTCGCCGTTCTCCAACTTCTCCTCCTCGTAAGCATGACACATGATAGAGAGGAACATACGATCCACACCGATAGAGGTCTCAATGACGTACGGAGTGTAGCTCTCGTTGGTCTGAGGATCGAAGTACTTAATGCTCTTGCCAGAGTATTTCTCATGCTGTGAGAGGTCGAAGTTGGTACGAGAGTGGATACCCTCTACCTCCTTGAAGCCAAACGGCATCTTAAACTCGATATCGGTAGCGGCGTTAGCATAGTGAGCCAACTTGTCGTGGTCGTGGAAACGATAGTTCTCAGCACCGAAGCCCAGTGCCAGGTGCCACTTCATACGGGTCTCCTTCCACTTGGGGAACCACTCGAGCTCAGTGCCGGGCTGTACGAAGAACTGCATCTCCATCTGCTCAAATTCACGCATACGGAAGATGAACTGACGAGCCACAATCTCGTTACGGAAAGCCTTACCAATCTGAGCGATACCGAAAGGAATCTTCATGCGACCGGTCTTCTGTACGTTCAGGTAGTTCACGAAGATACCCTGAGCAGTCTCAGGACGCAGGTACACCTTCATAGAGGCATCAGCGCTGGCACCCATCTCAGTAGCAAACATCAGGTTGAACTGACGAACATCGGTCCAGTTCTTAGTACCGCTGATAGGGTCTACAATTTCCTCGTCGAGGATGATCTGCTTCAGAGCCTCCAGGTCTGGTCCCTGCATAGCAGCAGCATAGCGTGCGTGCAGGTTGTCGCGCTTCTCCTTAGTTTCCTTCACGCGCTCGCTAGTCTCCATATACTTAGCCTCATCGAAGCTGTCGCCGAAACGCTTGCGAGCCTTCTCCACATCCTTCTGAATCTTCTCGTCGTACTTGGCAATCTGGTCCTCGATCAGCACGTCAGCACGATAGCGCTTCTTAGAGTCGCGATTGTCAATCAAGGGATCGTTGAAAGCATCCACGTGACCAGAAGCCTTCCATATTGTGGGGTGCATAAAGATGGCGCTGTCGATACCCACGATATTCTCGTGAAGCATCGTCATGGCCTTCCACCAATACTGCTTAATATTATTCTTCAACTCAACACCGTTCTGACCGTAGTCATAAACAGCTCCTAAACCATCGTAAATCTCACTTGAGGGAAACACAAAACCATACTCCTTACAGTGACTCACGATTTTCTTAAATACATCTTCTTGTGCCATATTTTTACTTTTTGCTTTTATCCTTATTTTTAATTTCGTGCAAAGGTAGTCATTTTCAATGAATAATCCACCATTTTTACACATTATTTAATACTATAGAGACAGAAGAAAGCTGAAAAGTCGCAACAAACAATACGACTTTCCAGCTTTCTGGCTCTTCGGAATAAAAATAATTAGCTGATTTTCTTATATCTCGTAAGCTTTACCTCTTTGCGAGTGCTAGTACTCTTTCCTCCTACTTCTGACAATTCAAACTGATCGCCAGAGAGATTAAAGGCACCAAAATCTTCCCATTCATCAGGATGGTCTAACTCCAACATATAAAGGTGTCCATTCTCGATTTTGTACTCAAAGCCATCACCTTCGGGAGTAACATTACCGTTGGCATCAATTTCAACCTCTTGGGCTTTGTTGCCTGACATGAACTGGTAACCACTAGCAGAACCTTCATACGTTTTCTCAGACGGATTGCCATCTTGTACCCACTCACCATTACTATCTTTCACGTAGTAAGTAGTCTTCTTATAGACTTTTTTCCACACGCCAACCATGCCGCTCGGAGAGCCGCCATTATCGTCGTCATCATCACTTCCACAGGCCGTTAGACCTACACACATGACTCCCATCATCAGGATGGTCATCATACTCCAAAAATACTTTTTCATTGTTTTGTCGTTTTAAGTTATTGTTTCTTATACTGATTGCCATTTAACGTCAGCGTATTTCCATTGATTGTGTATGGCCACTCATTCTCAAAGATGGTTGAATAATCGCTGTATTTGATTTTTGCTACGATATATCCATTTGCAGCGACATAGGTAAAAGTGCCCGTTTGATAGGCATTCTTGTATGATCCTGTTCCATTGTTGTTGAAAGTATACACTTCCTTGGCATTTGGGACGTCGGCGGTTGAATAATCACGGCTCCATGTTCCAACAAGAGCATTGGCAGGCGAACCGCCACTGCCATCACCAGAACCACCGTCACTACTACCGCCATCACTACCACAAGCAGAGACACTTACACACAGCACAACCATCATAAGGATGGTCATAAAGCCCAATAATACTTTTTTCATTGTTTTGTCGTTTTAGGTTACTAAAAATTTTAATCAATATGCAAAATTACTATTTATTTTTATCATTCATTACTTTTTACCAAAAAAAATACCCAATCGTAGAATCATTTTCATCAAAAGCGGATATCTACTCCTATTTCATATACCCACAAATGCCCATTCCACAAATAATTCGCTAAAAGTTTGGAACTTTAGAGATTTCTTGCTACATTTGCAGACAGAACAATTCATGTTGACTATGAATAGAGAGACGATGACACGCAAGATTGCTGAGTATTTCAAGACGCAACCTGTCTTGAAAGCATGGCTCTTTGGCTCTTTTGCCCGTGGCGAAGAGACACCCGAGAGTGATGTGGATATCTTAGTTGAATTTGATCAAAATTCTCGCGTCAGTCTGATGAAACACGCAGGCATGATTGTTGACCTAGAGCAAAAACTGAATCGTCCCATCGACTTGGTTGTAAACGGAACATTGCTTCCTTTTGCGACTAAGAGTGCCGAACGTGACAAAATCCTGATTTATGAGAGAGCCAATTAGAGATAAAGGACGTTTAGAGCACTAGAAATTCTCCCAGCAAAGAATCAAGGTAACAGGTTTTTGATTCCTAAACAACTCTATTCATAAAGCGCAGCAATGAACAATTGTTGCGCTTTTTTCTTGTTATTGTTTGGACGTTTCTTTTGTGTTAACTCCTAAAAAAACGAGTTCAAGACTGTCAGACTGACAAAACATCGATGTGCAGGGCATTTGCAGTCTTTTTGGAGACTGTCAAGACTGACAGGAGACTGACAGAATATTAACAGCATTGACGAATATTTTAACGCAGAAATACATATTTATACCGCAAATTACGCGTTTTTGAGCTCCATTTAGCGCTAATGACAAGACAAGATAGCTACTTTTCTTTAATTATCAGTTACTTACACAAGAAATTCTCTAGAGAATTTTGCGTATATACAGCTGATAATGGAGAAATTCTCTAGAGAATTTGTCATTTATACAGCTATTACGTAGCAGAAGACTGTCAGTCTCCTGTCAGTCTTGACAGTCTCCAAAAAGACTGCAAATGCCCTGCACATCGGTGTTTTGTCAGTCTGACAGTCTTCTTTTCATTTTTTACGACCTTGTTTTACAAAAACGTCATAAATATGCAGGAACAGAATATGCACAACTTTTTCAAAAAAAAATGATATTCTGACTTAATAATTTGGGCGTTGCTGCGTATTATATATGTATGACACAGTCAGAATTCGAACATATTGCCCAAGAGTTAAGGTCACAGATGCTGAAAGTGGCGCTGGACTTCTTCGGATCACAGGACGATGCCGAAGATGTGGCACAGGACGCGATGGTGCAGCTGTGGCATTACTGCGAGCGGATAGACAGCGGGCGCAACGTGTCTGGTCTGGCCGTCAGGGTGGCAAAGAACTGCTGTGTCAACCTCTATAGGAAGCGGCAGAGTGCCAAACAGCAGCACTTTGAGGACATCAGTCCAAGGATGCTGCGCCAGGAAGACACGACAGACTCTCCACAAGAACGCTTAGAAGCCCAAGACACCCAGCGCATGATGGACGAGGTCGTGGCACTGTTGAAACCACGAGAACGACAGCTCTTCGAGATGCGACAGACGGAAGGACTCTCGACAGCAGACATCGCTGAACAGACGGGTATTCCGAAAGCCTCAGTAGCGGTAATGCTATCGACAGCGAGAAAGAAAGTACTGACAGAACTAACAAGGAGAATGAAGCTATGACGAACAAAGAGATACAGCAACTCATCAACAAATATCTGGAGGGAGAGACCTCTCCTGAGGAAGAACGCCTGCTGGCCCTGGAGCTGCAGGGCGACGACATGCCCGAAGAGTGGAAGACCATCAGAATGATGCTGGGCGAGTTGACCATGGGCGAGGCTGAATACGACGCCATCATGGAGCAGCGCAAAGAGAAAGAGCGCAAGCCATCAGCCCTGCTCGTTGCCATCCGCACCATCTCGTCAATAGCAGCCATCTACTTGGTAGGCTTGTTCTTTTGGTTGCAACAGACACCTGAACTGAAAACAGAAACAGCATACAATACTGGTAAGCCAACGGCGAAAACATCCTATTGCACAGAAGGTACACCCCGGGAGATACTGATGTGCTATATGGAACGGCGCAAGGCTCAACCTCATTTTTACCAACAAATAAAAAAGATGACTTATGAAAACCAATAGAATCCTTACCCTCGTAGCAGCCGCCGTGCTGCTGATGACCTCCTGTAGCAACGACGATGAGCGCATGCTCACCATCATCAACGAAGATGGAAGTTGCAGTCGTGAGATGTCGTTCCACCCAGTCCAAGAAGACGTGATGGCTCCACTCAATAAGACCATTCAGACCCACGGTTTGTACTACAACACCGATTGGGAGCGCACTTGGTCGGTCATGGGTGACTCTATTCAGCATGCTTGCCCTATGACACAGCAGCAGTGGGACAGTCTGCAGAATGTTTTTTCTGACCAGAATGTACCCGAAAAGATCCTGATGCATCTCAAGCGCCAGTACCAGAATGTCAACGAGATGAGCGACTCGCTCACCCAAGCAGTCCGTCATCTGTTCAAAGCGACAGCATCGCTCGACAAGCACTTCAAATGGTTCTATACCGATTACACCTATAAGGAGACACTAGCTAGCACGGATCTCAACCAGATATTCCCTATTCCCTTAGACCGTTTTGTCAGTGCCGACTCCGCATCCTATTGGTTTACGGGTGAGCCTAATCTGGCAGCAGGTCTTACTGGTGCAGAACAGAAAGAGATGCTAGACGAAATAGAAACAAGAATCAGTCAGTGGTTCTGTGCCTGCACCATGTCCAATATTTATGCTCATGTCTGGCAAAACTATGACGAGGTGAAGAATCCCCCTGTCAGCGAGGAACAGTTCTGGGCCTTAAAGGATTCCGTCATCATGTCGCCCGCCGTGCGCAACCTCAATCTGTTCGGCAATATCAGCCAGGTCAGCAACATCTTCAAGGACTTCTATCAGTCTGACGCCTATACCCCGCTGTTTAGCGACAGCACCAGATGGGAACGCCTGCTTGAAATAAAGTACGAGAATTATGAAAATCTTGTCACGATGAAACCCATGCTGGACTATGTGATGCCTGGCAAGGTGATTGACGCTGGTAAAGGCGTGGTAGAAGGCAACGTGGTTCACTATAGGTTCTCTGGCGAACGACTCATCCCCCACCCTTACGATGTGACTATCACCTCGCGAGTCACCAACGTCTGGGCGTTCGTTGTCACCGCACTGGTTATTCTCCTTGCTATTGGCTGTTTGTTCTATCGTCGCATAAGAATTCGGATTTTTTAGTGTAAAATTTGGCTTTCTCGCTGTTTTTTCGTATCTTTGCAGGAAATTCAAAATCTACTGCTTTTTTATATGGATGACGAAATAAGAGAAGACAGCGAAATCTTGGAGCAGGACGCTTCAGAACAACAGGAAGAGCAAGCAGAGGGTGCAGGACACTCCGACTATAAGCCCGTAAACCGTTTCGACGCTGCTGCCGTGCATCATTTGAGCGGCATGTATCAGAACTGGTTTCTGGACTACGCCTCCTATGTTATTCTGGAGCGTGCCGTGCCACATATCGAGGACGGACTGAAGCCCGTACAGCGTCGCATTCTGCACTCCATGAAGCGCATGGACGATGGCAGATATAACAAGGTGGCAAACATTGTGGGTCACACCATGCAGTTCCACCCTCATGGCGACGCCAGTATTGGTGACGCACTGGTGCAGATGGGACAGAAGGACCTGCTCATCGACACACAGGGTAACTGGGGTAACATTCTGACGGGCAACCGCGCCGCAGCACCCCGTTATATCGAGGCACGCCTCAGCAAGTTCGCCTTAGACACCGTCTTCAATCCCAAGACCACCGAGTGGCAGATGTCGTACGACGGCCGCAACAAGGAGCCTATCACGCTGCCCGTGAAGTTCCCATTGCTGTTGGCACAAGGTGCCGAGGGTATTGCCGTAGGATTGTCGTCGAAGATTCTGCCCCACAACTTCGTGGACATCTGCGACGCAGCCATCAGCTATCTGCATGGCGAGGAGTTCCACCTCTATCCAGACTTCCCCACAGGTGGCAGCATCGACGTCTCTAAATACAACGACGGACAGCGTGGTGGCGTGCTGAAGGTGCGTGCCAAGATTGAGAAGCTGGACCCCAAGACGCTGGTCATCCGCGAGATACCTTTCTCCAAGACCACGGAAACACTCATCGACTCCATTCTGAAAGCCATCGAAAAAGGCAAGATCAAGGCCCGCCATGTGGAGGACCTCACAGCCGCTAAGGTGGAGATACAGGTGCAACTGGCACCTGGCGTCAGCAGCGACAAGACGCTCGACGCGCTGTATGCCTTCTCTGACTGCGAAATCAACATATCGCCCAACTGCTGCGTCATCGAGGACAACAAGCCACAGTTCCTGACGGTGAGCGACGTGCTACGCCACTCGACAGACCGCACCAAGGATCTGATACGTCAGGAGTTGGAGATTCGCAAGGGCGAGCTGCTGGAACAGTTGCACTTCTGTTCATTAGAGAAGATATTCATTGAGGAACGTATCTATAAGGATAAGAAGTTCGAACAGGCGCCAGACATTGACAGCGTCTGCGAACATATCGACGAGCGACTGACGCCCTACTATCCGCAGATGGTGCGTGAGGTTACCAAGGACGACATTCTGAAGCTGTTGGAGATCAAGATGCAGCGCATCCTGAAGTTCAACAAGGACAAGGCTGACGAGTTGATGGCACGCATCAAGGCAGAGATAGAAGAGATTGACCGCGACCTGGCCAACCTTGTGGAGGTGACTGCCCAGTGGTTCGAGTTCCTGAAAAACAAGTATGGTAAAGACCACCCACGACTGACAGAGATTCGCAACTTCGACACCATCGAGGCCACTAAGGTTGTCGAGGCCAACCAGAAGTTGTACATCAACCGCCAGGACGGCTTCATCGGTACTGGACTGAAGAAGGACGAGTTCGTCTGCAACTGCTCAGACATCGACGATATCATCATCTTCTACAAGGATGGTAAGTTCAAGGTGGTCCGTGTGGCCGACAAGTTGTTTGTTGGCAAGAACATCATTTGGATTAACGTGTTCAAGAAGAACGACCAGCGCACCATCTACAATGCCGTCTACCGCGATGGTCGCAAGGGCTTCTACTATATCAAGCGCTTCAACGTTGCCTCCATTACTCGCGACAGAGAGTACGACCTGACAGCAGGAACAGAAGGCTCTCGCGTGGTTTACTTCACTGCCAACCCCAATGGTGAGGCGGAAATTATCAAGGTAACGCTCGACCCAGCACCCAAACTGAAGAAGATATTCTTCGACAAGGATTTCTCGGAAGTGCTTATCAAGGGACGTGCCGCCAAGGGTAACCTGCTGACGAAGTACCAGATACACCGCATCGGACTGAAGAGTCACGGACACTCTACGCTGGGTGGTCGCAAGGTGTGGTACGACCCAGACGTCAACCGTCTGAACTACGACGAGCACGGACGTCTGTTGGGCGAATTCTACGATGACGACAGCATCCTTGTCATCCTGCAGAACGGCGACTACTACCTGTCGGGCTTCGATCCCAACGTACACTTCGAGGACAACATCCAGCGCATAGAGAAATATGATGCGGAGAAGGTGTGGAGCTGCGTGCTCTACGATGCCGACAACCAGGGCTATCCGTATCTGAAGCGCTTCCAGATGGAGGCAACCAAGCGTAAGCAGAACTATATTGGCGAGAACGCCAACTCACAGCAGCTGCTGCTGACGGATACCGTCTACCCACGTCTGCAGGTGACCTATGGTGGCAACGACGCCTTCCGTGGTAGCGAGGAGATTGACGTTGAGCAGTTCATCGCCGTCAAAGGTTTCAAAGCCAAGGGTAAGCGTCTCACCACCTGGCAGATTGCTTCTGTAGAAGAACTGGAACCTCTACGCTTCCCTGAGCCCCCGAGTGCCGAGGAATTTGGTTCCTCGGAAGAAGATGAGGAAAACCTAGACCCTGATGCAGGCAAGAGCCAGCAACAGGTGCTGGACGAGATGACAGGACAACTGAGACTGTTTGATGAGGACAATGATGTGTAAAAGAGCTGTTAGCCTTTGGCAGTTGGCTTTTGGCCTTTTGCTTTTGACGATTGGCACACCAGCCAATAGCCAAGAGCTAATAGCTAATAGCCAAAAGGTGGTCACCCGTAGCACAACGGTAGGCATTGGTCGCACCAACATCCTTGACACCTATCTCTCTGACGAACATTTTAAAGGTACTGGCATCAGTTTCCTATCGACCATTGAGCGACAGAAGACGGATTGTCGCTGGTCGACGCTGATGGAGCACGAAGCCAACCTGTCCTTGTGTAAAAGTCGGAATATCCAGCAGGAGTTGGAGGGTGCCTACAACTTCTATTGGGGCAAGTTATACCGCTGGCAACTAATGGATGGAGCACTCAGCCTACAAGCCGGTGGACTGGTGAATGCCTCGCTGGGATTCATCTACAACACCTCCAACGGCAACAATCCTGCTCAGGCTCGCGCACATCTGAACATCATGCCGACAGGTGTTGCCAGCTATCGTTTCCAACTGTTCAACAAGCAGATGGTAGCACGCTACGAGCTGAACCTGCCATTGGCGGGCATCCAGTTCTCGCCCAACTACGGACAGTCCTACTACGAAATATTCAATCGTGGTGACTACGACCATAACGTGGTACCCACCACGTTCGTTTCAGCACCAGAATGGCGAAACCTGTTGACGCTCGATGCTGCCATCACCCGCAAGATTACTCTCCGCATCGGCTATCTGGGTAATATCCAGCAGTCGAAGGTGAACAACATCCGCCAGCATGTCTGGACTCACCGTTTCCTGATAGGTATCACCAAGCGATTCAGCATCACTCCCCACGCGCTATGAAGAAGATTAGCTTTTGGCTTTTAGCACTTAGCTCTTGGCTCCTGTTATCCTGCGTAGACATCGAGGAGCGCGACGACACCGCCACAGGCAACTTCGAGGCGTTGTGGACGATACTCGACGAACACTACTGCTTCTTTGACTACAAGCAGAAGGAGTACGGACTCGACTGGAACAACGTCTATACAAAATATAAGGTACGCGTCAACGACAATATGAGCACTACGCAACTCTTCGAAGTGCTGTGTGACATGCTGGGTGAACTGCGCGACGGACATGTCAACCTGTCTAGTTCGATGGACTATGGTCGCTACTGGAAGTGGCAGGAGAACTATCCATACAACTATAGCGACAGTCTGATACGCCAATATCTGGGAACAGACTACAAGATAGCCAGCGGACTGCGCTACAGGGTGCTCGACGACAACATCGGCTACATCCGTTGTGCATCCTTCGAGTCGGGCATTGGAGAGGGTAATCTCGACGAAGCACTCTCCTACCTGCTACTCTGCAGGGGATTAATTATTGACATTCGTGGCAACGGAGGCGGTGACCTGACAACAGCAGAACGTCTGGCAGGCCGCTTCGTACAGGAGAAGACGCTGGTGGGCTATATGCAGCACAAGACGGGAACAGGCCATAACGACTTCTCAGAGATGAAGGAAATCTATCTGGAACCATCAAGCAATGTGCGTTGGCACAAGAAGGTGTGTGTGCTGACGAACCGTAGCGTTTATAGTGCTGCCAACTCCTTTGCAGTATGGATGCACTGCCTGCCCAACGTCACCCTCGTTGGCGACCATACGGGTGGTGGCAGCGGATTGCCTATGAGCAATAGTCTGCCCAACGGCTGGAGTGTCCGCTTCTCAGCCTGTCCGATGTACGACCAGAACAAGCAGCAGACAGAATTTGGCATAGACCCTGATGTGAAGGTCAGTCTGAACAATGACCTCACGTATGGTAGTGATCCCAAAGACGACATCATTGAGGCTGCTCGTCAACTTTTAGTCAAATAATTTGGCGAATTCGCCAAAAAGCATTACCTTTGCAGCCGCAATAAGGCTAATGGCTGTTAGCAGTTGGCTGTTAGCTTATGCGCCTGTGGCGGAATTGGTAGACGCGCTAGACTTAGGATCTAGTGTCTCGCGACGTGCAGGTTCGAGTCCTGTCAGGCGCAC
>CAMJZV010000033.1 GCA_946410305.1 uncultured Prevotellaceae bacterium
TCCGGAAGATGACCGCCAACTTTCGCTTTGGTGAAATTTAACCGGACAGTAGTGTTTCATTTTTAATTTTTCATCTTTCATTTCCCTTCAAAGGGCGTTCTATTAAGTATTGATCGTCCCAGCGTGACCTCGTCGGTATATTCCAACTCGTCGCCCACACTGATGCCACGTGCAATGATGGTCAGCTTCACATCCGTAAAGGGTGCCAGCTTGCGGAAGATGTAGAAGTTGGTGGTGTCGCCCTCCATCGTAGAGCTCAGCGCCAAAATGACTTCCTTCACCCCACCCTGACGGACACGCTCCACCAGCGAGTCGATTTCCAAATCAGCAGGTCCTACGCCATCCATGGGTGAGATGACGCCCCCCAGCACATGGTACAAACCCTGGAACTGTTGTGTGTTCTCTACGGCCATCACGTCCTGGATGTTCTCCACCACACAGATGGTCGAAGCATCACGTCGAGGGTCACTGCATATCGGACATACCTCGCTGTCACTGATGTTATGGCAGGTATGGCAGTATTTCACCTCCTGACGCATGCGGGCAATGGCTTCCGTAAACTGCAGCACGTCGTCTTCCTCACGGCGCAGCAGATTCAGCACCAGTCGCAAAGCCGTCTTGCGCCCGATGCCTGGCAGTTTGGCGAATTCCTGTACCGCCTTTTCCAGCAGTTCTGATGGATATTGTTGTTGCGTCACGTTAATAATTCATTTTTCATCTTTAATCTTTCATCTCAGATAGCTCCAGCCATCGCATCGACTTCTCATCCAGTTCGTCGTTCAAGACGGGCAGTCGCTTGCTCAGTTTCGTTATCTCGTCTACCGAGGTGGTACCTCCGCAGAGTGCTTCTTCTATCTGTTTCTTCTCAGCCTCCAGAGCCTCGATGTCTTTCTCCAGCTGTTCCAGTTCGCGCTTCTCCTTGTACGACAAGCGTCTGCGGTCGTCGTGGCGATAGCTGGACTTGGTACTAGTATTACTAGAGTCTTTAGATGATCTAGATTCTCTAGAATCTTTATTATCCTCCAACGAAGCCCACTCCCTATATTGTGTATAGTTGCCTGGGAAGTCCTTGATTTCGCCCTGTCCTTTGAACACCAGCAGGTGGTCAACGACCTTGTCCATGAAGTAACGGTCGTGCGAGACCACGATGACACAGCCAGGGAAGTCCTGCAGGTATTCCTCCAAAATCTGCAGCGTCACGATATCGAGGTCGTTGGTAGGCTCGTCGAGTACCAAGAAATTGGGGTTCCGCATCAGTACCGTACACAGATACAGCTTCCGACGCTCACCACCGCTGAGCTTATATACATAATTATATTGTTGCTCTGGCGTAAACAGGAAATACTGCAACAGCTGCGAGGCACTCATCTTGCGACCACTACCCAGGTCTACATAGTCAGCGATGGCCGTTATCACATCGATGACCTTGTCCTGCTCATTAAACTGCAGGCCCTCCTGCGAAAAGTAGCCGAACTTAACCGTCTCGCCTATCACGATGCGCCCTTCGTCTACTGGCACCAGTCCTAGCAGCATTTTGATGAACGTCGACTTACCCGTTCCGTTCGAGCCCACGATGCCCATCTTCTCAAAGCGTGAGAAGTTGTAGTAGAAGTCCTTGAGAATAACTACGGAATTATCCTCTTGCTCCTTGCTCCCTGCTCCTTGCCCCCGAAAAGACTTGGATATATATTGGCACTCGAAAATCTTGCTACCTATATATACGTTCGAAGCCTTCAGCCTCAGCTGTCGTTCCTCAATGCGCTGCTTGGCTACCTTCTCCAACTCGTAGAACGTCTCCTCACGATAGCGGGCCTTGTGTCCACGAGCCTGAGGCTGACGGCGCATCCAGTCCAACTCCGTACGATATAGATTGTTGGCACGTGCCACCTCTGCCCTACGGTTGTCAATGCGCTCCTGGCGCTTCTCCAGATAGTAGGCATAGTTGCCACGATAGGTATAGATGGTGTGGTCGTCCAGCTCCAGAATGACGCTACATACACGGTCCAGGAAGAAACGGTCGTGCGTCACCATCAACAGCGTACGATTGCTACGCGCAAGGAATCCCTCCAACCATTCTATCATCTCCAGGTCCAAGTGGTTCGTAGGCTCGTCGAGTATCAGCAGGTCGGGCTCCGTCAGCAACACGTTGGCCAGTGCCACGCGCTTCTGCTGCCCACCAGAAAGCTGTCCCATGGGTTGCTCCAGGTCACGTATCTTCAGCTGTGTCAATACCTGCTTGGCTTTCAACACCTTCTCGGGGTCGCCCTCATGGTTGAAACACGCATCCAGCACCGACTCCTCAGGGTCGAACTTAGGTGACTGCTCCAGCATACCCACCTTCAGATCGTTGCGAAACACGATGTTTCCACTGTCGTAACCCTCCTTGCCAGAGAGTATTGACAGCAGTGTCGACTTGCCCGTACCGTTCTTGGCTATCAGTCCCACTTTCTGGCCTTCGCCAATGGAGAAACTGATATCACGAAAGAGTGTCAGTGCGCCGAACGACTTCGTTAAGTGTTGTACGTCAAGATAGGGAGTCATGCCTTCAGATTGTTGTTTATCTGCTCGATATAGTTCAACACATCGTCACGACCATCCTTCTTCTCTGAAGAGGTCACGAACATGGGTGGCAGCTCCTCCCAGGTTTCCATCAGCTTCTTCTTATAAGCATCCATCGCCTGACGACACTTGTTGGGCGTCAGCTTGTCGGCCTTGGTGAAGACGATGGCAAAGGGAACGCTCGACACGCCCAACCACTCAATGAACTCAAGGTCAATCTTCTGTGGTTCCAGACGGATGTCGACGAGCACAAAGACATTCACCAACTGTTCGCGCTGCAGAATGTAGCCACGTATCATCTGGTCCAGCTTGTCCACCTCCTTCTTAGAGCGCTTGGCATAGCCATAGCCAGGCAGGTCGACGAGATACCATTCCTTGTTAATAATAAAGTGGTTGATAAGCAACGTCTTGCCTGGCGTGGACGATGTCTTCGCCAGTTTCTTGTTGTTCGTCAGCATGTTGATGAGGCTTGACTTGCCTACATTTGAACGACCAATAAAGGCATATTCAGGCTTTGTATCCTTCGGACACATCGACACCATAGGAGCCGACAGGGAGAACTCTGCTTGCTTGATTTCCATTCTATTTTTCTATTTTGCCTGCGAAGTTACGAATATTTAAGCGAAAAACCAAATATTCCTTGTGTTTTTCTCTATGGTCAAAGTGACGATTTGAAAGAAAAATGGCAGAAAAACCAACAATTTGCATTACATTTTATTCGTTTGTTGGCGGACATTGCGATAAAATGTAAGTTGTACAACAATTTTAATTTCAAAGCGACAGCACAGTCGGCAGTATGTCGCTTTTTTATATTACTTTTGCAGCCGGAAAATTTCAGATCATAAAAAAACAGTTATGAAAGTAAAGAAACGTTGGGTAATCCTGATGACGGCTATGACACTCATTGCCCTCGCAGGAATCTTTGTAGGTGAGCCTCTTCCACCCCTGCCACCTCATAGTCGGGTATCGTTCCACCATTGCCTGTGACAAAGTAGTACAGCCACTCATGCTCCATGGCCTCCTCTTCAGCCACAAAGATAGCAATTTTTCATTGAATTCCCTTATCTTTGCATATAAATTTTGTTAGAACAGAATAATATGAGACACATTATTTATAATCTATTTGCTGTGGCATTACTTCTGGCTTTGCCAATAGCCATTAATGCACAAACCACAAAGAATGATACAACGACAATTCCCAAATGGGCCAAAACATTTCCTGCCTCATTGACACTTGAAGATATTAAGAAGCTTGCAGAAGAATCACCAGATGCACATGATCGGGCATTACCTTTTGTGCTAACACTTTCAGGGCGAATCCCTTTCCTGCATAAAACTGCGCCAACCCGCACAACATCTGACACACGCGACGCCCAAAGGGATTAAGCCTCACGAAAGCCGTCTCCGCACTCTCTCCGTCCAGAGTCCCAAACAATGGATAACGTTCCTCCACAGGTAGCGTAAAATGATAGATAGCCCGTCCCTTATAGTCCCATCCGTTTTCACGGTGATGCCTCATAGGGTCTACCGGCCTCCGCTTCCCCTGTCCATTATCCATCGCTTGTGTCATATCTTACTTCTAACCTCTTCCACCACTTCCAAATCCGCTGGTAGCCAGTCAACGCTATCGAGTTGTTCTCTGCTAAGCCAGCGGGCGGCTTCATGTTCTTTCAATGTCAGTGAACCACTCTCTACATGACACCAGAAACAATGCATAGTGAGATGAAACTGCGGGTAATCATATTCTACAGTCTGCACCAGTCGCTCAACCACGATTCTTGTTTCCAGCTCTTCCCATATTTCACGCTTTAAGGCCTCCTCTGGCGTTTCCCCAGCTTCCATTTTTCCACCAGGAAACTCCCAGCCATCCTTATAGTCGCCATATCCTCGCTGGGTAGCGAAGATGCGCCCCTCGTCATCGTGTATGATTGCTGCTACCACTTCTATCCGTTTCCATGGTGTTAGGCGTGGGATGTATCGAGGCACGTTCTGGCAATACGTGTCATACTCCTTTCCGAAGCGTGCACGCAGCCCCGGCTCCTCCGACAAAGGGAAATAAATCAAGTTGATAACAAGAAATAGGACAGTCCAGATGCCGATTGCATAAGAGCCCAGCAAGCACGCTTCGCCAGTTAAAATCAGGAAGATTCCAGTAATCATAGGATTTCTGACATAGGCATAGGGGCCGGAAGTGATTAGATGTTTTGTGGCGTCCCATGGAGCCAGCGTTCCTTTACCCTTATTCTGGAATAGTCTGATAGTCCATATTGCCAGCGTCAAACCGGCAAGAAGACAGATCGCCCCTACCATCAATCTCCAAAGGCAGCCATCGCCCCACTGCCAACCAGAAAGGTACAATAGGATTGCGGGGATCAAAACACATACAGTGACGGGCAATGCCAAAATCGCCTTAACCACTCTAAAGTTCAAAGACCTGTCTTTCATATTTCTATTATTATACTTCTATTTGCTTCATATTTCTTCCTCCGCCACCAAAGGCATCTGCGTTTCCTCTTCCATCTGAGGATACATCTTACTTCCTACATCAGCCATCTTACATTTTCTGTCTTGCAGAAATATATGGTTCAGGGTGAACGCTATTGATTCAAGCGTTTCTTCCCGCTTCGATGGCTTTAGCTCACATTCCCAAACAGTTATGCAGTGCCACCCCATTGCCGCCAGCTTCCGCTGTTCCTCTTTGTCGCGTTCCTTGTTCCTGCGAATCTTCGCCACCCAGAACTCCCTGTTCGTCTTCGGAATCTTGCAACACTCCGAGCTCTCAATGACATCATCCTTCTTACCTCTCACATCAGACATCTGTGACTCCGTCACATTGTGTCCATGCCAGAAGCAGCCATTCACAAAGATGCACGTCCTGTATTTCCTCAGCACTAGGTCTGGATGCCCAGGCAGCCGCTTATGGTTCAGCCTGTATCGGAATCCCCTACTCCACAACCCTTTGCGCACAATCATCTCCGGCTTCGTGTCCTTGCCACGAATTGCCGCCATATTATTGTGCCGTTGTTGTGCTGAGAGCTTATCCATCTCACTTCAATGCATCTATCAATTCATCTATAGAGCAACACACTTTGCTGAACAGCTTGTACATCAGCTCTGGCTCCTGCCTTTCTGGGATATAGGCAATCGTCAACTTGCCACGACCTGCAAACCATCCAGCTTCCGTGTGAGCACTCCTGCCACAGGGCAGTACCAGCACACAGGTGTCGCAAGCCTCCATAGCCTCGATGTCGTTATTGAACTGTCGCACTGCTTTGGGATGCTGCAGCATGTCGCGATATTTTGCAGGCGACCACTTCATATAGTCCTCACTCACGCTGCTCCACATAAATCCAGGGGCGCCCGATGGCGGATTGCGGAAGTCATACACATCGTGTCCTGCTTCCCTCAACTTCTCCACCACCTCAGGGTAATAGCTGTTGCGCCAGCTGCTTGCTACGTATATCTTTCGTTTCATGAGGGCAAAGATACAAATAATTGTTGAAAAGAACGCAAGAGGGAAAGTTCTTTTTATATACTTAATTGTCAGAATCTGCACTAAGTATTATCGCTTGTTCTAATTCTATTTTTTTAGTCAGAAGCCTCAATGGTATTTCTCCCCGGTGTATCTTACCATGATACCATAAGAGTGCTTCACTAAACGTCTTTTCGTCCATATGTTTTGTTTTGAGAGTGGTTGTCTTGTCATCACGGTTAATAATTGTCGTTCGCTCTATTCCATTATCATTAAGAGTGTACATCAGCGTAAACGACGCAATTGTATATGTCATTTGTCTCCATGAATAATCGTTTTCATTCATAACAAGTAGTTCGAGCGGAATGAATTCTTCTATTTCATCTAGTAATTGCTGAGCAGTATACTTCTCGACAACGATGTTGTGATATAAGTCTGGATTAGCAAACCTTAAATAACATAAGAGAAAGAAAACATCTGGGACAATATAGTTGTTGGCAGAAAACTCCATTAAGGCAAGGCGAGTGTGAGTAAAAATCTTGTCTCTCGTACGTAAATCCAGATTAGATGCAGACATTAAAATAGTTGCTATTTTCTTGAAATTATCTGCATCAGAACTAAATTCACTATATTGTTTCCTGTCTTTATGATTAAATACTTTGTCAAATTGGTAAGTGTTAAAGAGGTATTGGCAGAATTTGTTGCTATCTGGACGTGGAAGTGAATATTCAATGTCAATGAAACGTCGCAAATAATTGTCGGCATCGATATTACCACTTCCGTAATAGCCTTGTATGGCATATCCCAACTGCTTTTTATTAACTGATAACACGAAAATGATGTTGGGAATATCAAAAAGATGCTTTATCCTTTCTAAAACTAAAACGGAAAAATGAGGGTTGCATCGGTCGAGTTCATCTACAAAGAACACGACAGGAATATCTTTTGTTGTGTTTTCAGCGATATAGCATTGAAGTGCTTTTCGAAATTCTGCAAAAGTGGTCTTCTGTTTTGAAAACTCATCAATATCGTCTTTTAGCAATTTGCCTACTTCATCAATTCCAGTGGATATCACGTCAGAATCAATTCCTAGTTTATCCTTGGCAAAGTTTTTTGCAGCCGAAGTTAAAATACCAGTTAATATTTTTCCTCCATTTGCAACGACATTATCCCATTTCTTTGATTGTGGAGCTAATTCTTTTAACTCTGACAGCAAAGCTATCAATGGGTCTGAAACATAATCGTTCTCCCATGCATTGAAGTACAAAGGATGCCCTTGCTCTTTTTTAAGTAATTGGAATAGCATCCTTACAAAGGTGGTTTTACCTGTACCCCATTCTCCGTTAAGAGCTATTACACAACCTGTAGTGGAATACAATTTTACTAATGATAAAAATGTGTTCGCACAAGGTTTTCTATCTAACTGGTCGAATTTGAAAGGGTCATCCTCTGGGATGTCTATTTCAGGTAGTCTATTAATTAACATATTTACATTTTAATTACATCAACTAACATCTTAATTTTGGGGAAGATATGCGATTCGCATAATTCTTCATATTGTCGAACATAGGCAAATACCTGTTCCCATGTTACAAAGCCTTTAAGAGCAGTGTTACAAGCTATTCAAATACTCAGTATCAACAGTATTTATGACAATCTTTTTGGTCTTTATTCCTAATCCATAAGATACCAACAACTTGGTGAGTTGGTTGCCATCTATCTTCTGGATGTTGTAACCGCTGGGGTTATAATCAGAAGCTCCCTTGGTAAACTGTGTTGTAGTAATTACCATACCGCTTTTGCAATTTTTGTCAAGTAGCGTTCCACCAAGTTCCTTCACTGTACTCAGTCCTATGGCATTCTCTGTGTATTTCTTGACCTGAATACAACAAACCACATTCATCTTTAGGATATTGTCATAGACGTATAAATCTACACCATCATCCTTGACATATGGAGTGAGTTCGATACATTCTTCTGACTTGCAAATCTCCATCTTTATCAGCAATTCCTTAATTAGACGTTCAAAGGAGTCTGGCGACATTTTCTTCAACGCATCGAGTAATGTATTCTCAAGTGTCTCGTTGATGTGGGTAGACAATTCTTCAAGAAGCTCAATAGGCGACTTAGTAGGAACTTCCTCAGTTGGTTCGTCTGAATCAGACTCTGATATTGGCTCTGCTGCCATAAATGGTGCAGGTTTATCATCCTTGGGGTTCTTGAACTCACCCATCCGTTTATATTCTCTATACGCTTTGCTGGCTTTCAATTCACTCGCAACAAATCCACTCTTATGACTTTCAAGAAATTCCTTTCCAGCATTGGTTATCACGTAGCCATCACCAGAATGGGCAATATATTCTGCCTTCTTCAAGTCTGCGATGGCATAACTAGTCCATGAAGCTACCATGTTAACCCCTTTTTTGCCGTTTTTACCTGGGGTACTTACCTTCTGGTCGGCTTCAGAAATTGATAACTTCTCTATCTCGAACGCCACTAACTCATTTCTGTTATGCACATTTCCATCAGCCAGCATCATCAGAATTGGGTAATGGAATAATGTTGATGAAGGGAATGTTTTGTCTGCCATACTGATTTTATTTTTTGAACCTTATTTGCAAATTCAATTTCATATAGACTTCGCCATCTTCGCCACGATATAGATTTCCAAAGTCATAACGGGTACGGCTAGCTCTGTCGAAACGAGTGTTATTATAGAGATAATCCTCAACGTCGTTCTTGTTATAGAAATGGTAGCACACAATATCGCCATCACTCTTTACCACAAGGTATCCTCCGTTAGCATCGTAATGTCCATTCCACTCTTTTGCAGAAGTCATTCCAAGAGCGGTATCCAACAATAAGACTTTTATCTTGTGCTCATAAAAACCAATTACGTTGTTTCCAGTATAGCCAAAAGGATTCTCTTCTGCAACTTTTTCAACAATTTCTTTTGTAGAAGTACCTAAGCCTGGCATACTACCCAGGACTAGGCATCGAGCAACAAGTTCAGGCATACACATATCAAGAAATAAAAGATTATTCTTGAAAGTCTGATGAGCTATTTTGAAATACTCAAGTTTGTAACCTTTGTCTAACAATGCCTGCATTCGTGGCAGATGGTCTTCAATAGCATTGATTTCTTCTAACTCCTGATCTGTCATGTCACCACCAACGACTTTGTAAGTGATGTTCGTTGGTATACCTGGATTGAGTAGCGTTGAAGCACTACCAAGCTGCGACTTGATGCTAAAGCCAAGCAACGGAGTCATATTGGTGTGCAAATCGTGAATGACAATATGGATATCGGCTTTGTCCTGTGAGGGAGCTTTTATTTTAGTGCAACCTATCTGACTCATAAAGCATTCAGCATCAGAGACCTCAAAGGCTCTTTCACTTGCCCCTTTAATTGACTCAAGCAGTTTGGTGGATTCTTCCATGAACTTATCCATCGAGATGCGCGCATACTCGTTGCCGTCCTCATCAATAACAACGATGTTCTGTTCAATGTTTGGTTTGTACTCGTATTTCTTGCTTTCCTCGCGGATAATGTTGAGGATGGGATAATACAAGTCAAGTTTATTTAGGTCAGCGTCACCTGCATGAACCTTTCCTTCTCCCAACAGGCGGAACAAAGCGTAAATCTCACTCCATTCTCCTTTGTTTCCAGTTATTGCCATATCATATCACTCCTAATAGTTCAAGTTCTTTTTCTGCTGTTGCCTTAATCGCAGGTATTGCCACAGAGTTGCCAAATTGTTTGTAAGCAGAAGCATCAGCAACGACAATTTTGTATTCTTCTGGGAATCCTTGCAGACGGGCCCATTCACGCGGAGTCATACGGCGTATGCCTTCACGATTAACTTCGCCCTTAATATTTGTCACAGGAGTAAAATCCGTTAGACGATTGTCTCTGACAAGATTCCTTTCTCTACCCATACCGCCAACCACAATAGCATTGGCAACACCGTCAACATCAATAATTTCATATCCAAAGCCATGCCCAGCAGCTTCGTGCCGTGCTCTATGACGTTTCAGTGTATCCACATACACATTGGAAAGATAATACTTGACTGACGGTACTTTCTTCTCCATAACGTCACGGAATCGAACGCGTTTACCTTCTGGAGTCGTAGGTTCTGGGTAATGGAATTTCTTGACATCTATGCCAAGGTCTTTACGAAAACCAATAATGTAAATACGTTCTCGATGCTGTGGAACACCATAATCCATTGCATTAAGTATCTGAGGTGGTACGACATCATAGCCTGCATCGTCGAGGTGTTCCAAAATAGTTTTTAAGGTACGGCCTTTATCGTGAATCGCTAGACCTTTTACGTTTTCGAGGAAGAACGCACGGGGTTGATGCTTGCGAAGTATTGCTTCTATCTCAAAAAACAATGTACCGCGAGTCTCATCTTTGAAGCCAAGGCGACGTCCAGCCAATGAGAATGCCTGACAAGGGAAACCACCACAGAGTATATCAAAGTGCTCTGGTATATATGACTTTGTTATTTCCTTAGTAATATCACCAAAGGGCATTTCACCATAGTTTGCGAAATAGCTACGTTGAGCCTGTGCGTCAAATTCAGACGAATAAACGCATTTCCCTCCAAGTTCTTGCATAGCAATACGGAAGCCGCCTATGCCAGCAAACAAATCAATAAAGGTAAACTTGGGATTCTTAGGAGCTGGGAATGGAACCTTAAAAAAGTCAGCAAAGAGGTCATTCTCTAACGGGCTTTCTGCTGCCATCCAAACATCCTCATCGCTGACATCCTTCCACATAGGATTCTTCTTATCTTGTTGGCGCTTGTACTCGATGAAGTCGCGAATCATTTCAAGAATCTCGTCTCGTTTTTCGCCAGATGCTATGTCGTGCTTGCCATCAAGAGTGTGTAGATAATGACTGAGTACAGCAACCTGCGTCTCATATGATGCAGGGCCGTATATCTTAAGTCCTTCTTCTGTCACCTCTTCAGGCAGTTCTGATAGTTTTATGTCTTTTGTCTTTGACATGAAAAAGCCCTCTCTTCGTTTTCGAAAAGGGGGCGTGGAGTTGTGAAGTGTTCAAGCAAGGCCTACCACAGCCTACATCAGACAACAATCATACTGTCCACGCCCTTTATGAGCGCAAACATCCAATTGCTTGTCCGACTGATGTGTCTGTAATGTGGTAGTTCTGCTTGATCAGTCAACCAAGGATGTCTATGTCGCTTATTCTTTCCTTATTTTGTTTGTATTTAGTGTTCTCGTTTTAGTTGTCCGTTGGCACCTATACGAACAGGTTGTTTTTCTCATAGTTTCTGCATATTAGAATAGACGTGGTGCTTGCATCTTATAGACGAACGCCTTCTAATATGTAGTGCTCCACCCAGTAGCTCTGTACATCTCATTGTGCTTCCCAGCCACGTTGGGCAGAATGCATTTGCAAAGATACTGATTATTTTGCACAAAACAAAGAAAAAGGAAGAAAAAGTGTCGAAAGATAGTCCCAGTTGTGATAGATGATTCAGAAAGTGGAGAAGTGGAGTGGTTTTCTAAACTTCTATGCGTACGTGCACACGCAGGTACGCGGAGACTTTTACTCTCTTACCACACTTCTCCACCTAAAACGGCAATTGTTTCGTTCCTGTCTCATTGGGCATCTCTTTTTTCATCTGCAAGGATACAAAATTTTAGAGCGAAATGCAAGGTTTTCCCCCACGACGTGCCTGGCTTTTTTTCGTCAAATCTATTAACCTGTTAACATGACATGCCTGAAACCTTCTGTGCATCGCGGTTTGAGGCATGTTAAATGTTTGCTCAACTATTAACAAGCATTTAATTTGTATGTGTGAAGTGACCCCAAAAAGATTTTATATTGAAAAATGCCTTCACATTCACGCGTAAGTCATTGATAGATTATGCAATAAGTGTGACACTTGTTTTCAGAATATCATCGTAACTGTGAGATGACAATTTTATAAAGCGCCAATCCTTTTACAGTCAACAAATATCTCTGGCGAGGATGGCGAGGCTTGTCAGGATATAGAAGACGGACGTAGCCTTCAGCTATGGCGGGATTGAGATAAAGGCTCAAGAAATTGTCTCGACCTTTGAGCCCTACGCCGTTCATCATTTCTTTTACCGACAACTCCTGCTCGCCTATTACTCGTACTAGTTTTGCGATGTCTGGTTTATCAGTGTGCAGCTTGTCCTGTACTTGTCCTGTACTTGTCCTGTCCTCGCGAGGTGTTTGCTCGCTTTCAGGCAATTTCC
This sequence comes from uncultured Prevotellaceae bacterium, assembly GCA_946410305.1. Lineage (GTDB taxonomy): Bacteria > Bacteroidota > Bacteroidia > Bacteroidales > Bacteroidaceae > Prevotella. The sequence goes on from CAMJZV010000033.1 coordinate 12,293, forward strand.
ATTCTTCTGGTCCATCAATCATCATGTACCTGTTCTTCAAGGTGTTGCTCTCGCCCTCAATATTCCTGCGTGCTGTCTCTTGCAGATATTCAGAGGTTTTGAGTCCATCCACAGCCTGCAAACCAATAGCCACGCGCCAAGCTTCTGCACGCTCGCGTTTCTGGGGTTCTCCTTGGCGGATATACTCGTCAAAATTGATATATAATTCGTTCTCGTTCATTCTATCTGCAAAGATACAAAAACAATTGGAATTGACCAAAAATTTTGACGAGATAATGTTGGTTATTTGCGGAATGTTTTGTCCTTTGTATCAAGTAGATTTTTAGCTGTATTTGCGAAAAATTCTCTAGAGAATTTCATGTAAATACAGCTGATACAGATGCGTATTAGGCTAATAGAAGAATAAGTATGCTACAAAAACTAAAAAAGTAAGGTAAAAAGTTGGCGGTTTCAGAAATAATGCTTACCTTTGCAGTCGAATTCAAGAAAACATGCTTCCGTCCGTGAAGCATTCTTTCCAAAAGTTTTCATATTCCACATCAATTGCATTTATAACGATTTACTGTATACTTATATGTACACGAAGGAAGAATTAGAAAAACTTTCTATCCCCGAACTCATGGAGATAGCCAGCGAGTTAGGTGTCAAGGTGTCACAGAATGACGAGCTGGAAAGCGTCATCTATGCCATTCTGGACAAGGCTGCAGAGAACTCTGCCGCAGGCATTACCACACCTAAGCGCAAGCGCACACGTATTACCAAAAAGGATACTGACAAGGTATATACGGTCAACGGTTCTGACGGTGAGAACCTCGACGCTAAGCCCAAGAAGAAAAAGGCTGAGAAGAAGCCCACCATCGACAGTCTGTTTGCTGAACAGGAAGCTGCTGAGCAGGCTGCTGCCGAAGAGAAGAAGGCTGCCGAGGAGACCGTAGCCGAGGAGAAGCCTGCTGACGAGAAACCTGCCCCCAAGAAGCGTGGCCGCAAGTCGAAGAAGGAACTCGAAGAGATGGCTGCCAAGGCTGCTCAGGAAGCCGCCGCAGAGACTGCTGCCGAGCAGAAGGAAGAGCCAGCGGAAGAGCAGATTCCTGCCGTTCCTGAGGCTGCCGTTGAGGAGACATCAGAGCCCATCGAGCAGAACCTTATCAGTCAGTTGCAAGAGAAGATGGCACAAACCGTTGCTGAGGCTCCCATCAACGAGCCTAACGGTCCTGACGGCATCTGGGAGGGCGATCCTGGCGACGGCACCGACTTCATCCCCGTTGTTGACCTGCCCATCGAGGACCAGGCCGCCATTCCGTCACTCGACATCTTTGACCGTCCGATGGCACAGCAGCCCGTTCACAACATCATTGAGAACCGCATCCCTGCTCCCGAGAATATGGCTCGCAACAATGAGCGCTTCGACTTCGAAGACCTCATCAACGGCAATGGTGTGCTGGAAGTCCTGCAGGACGGCTATGGATTCCTGCGCAGCAGCGACTACAACTACCTGTCGTCACCCGACGATATCTATGTATCGCCCCAGCAGATCAAGCGCTGGAGTCTGAAGACGGGCGACGTGGTAGACTGCACCGTTCGTCCGCCACACGACAACGAGAAATACTTTGCACTGAGCACGGTGAAGACTATCAATGGCCGTCAGCCTCACGAGGTGCGCGACCGCGTCTCGTTCGAGCACCTGACACCGCTGTTCCCTGAGGAGAAGTTCACCCTCTGCGGCGACCCTGCCACCACGAACCCCTCAGTGCGCATTGTCGACCTCTTCGCACCTATCGGTAAAGGTCAGCGTGCCCTCATCGTCGCCCAGCCAAAGACTGGTAAGACCATCCTGATGAAGGACATCGCCAACGCCATCGCTGCCAACCACCCAGAGGCATATATCATGATGCTGCTCATCGACGAGCGTCCTGAGGAGGTGACAGACATGGCCCGCACCGTCAACGCAGAGGTGATAGCCTCAACGTTCGACGAGCCTGCCGACCGCCACGTGAAGATTGCCGGCATCGTGCTGGAGAAGGCTAAGCGCATGGTAGAGTGCGGACACGACGTCGTCATCTTCCTCGACTCTATCACTCGTCTGGCTCGTGCCTACAACACCGTCAGCCCTGCCTCCGGTAAGGTGCTCACGGGTGGTGTCGACGCCAACGCCCTGCAGAAGCCCAAGCGCTTCTTCGGTGCCGCCCGTAACATCGAGGGTGGTGGTTCACTGACCATCATCGCTACCGCTCTGACAGATACCGGCTCAAAGATGGACGAGGTAATCTTCGAGGAGTTCAAGGGTACTGGTAACTCTGAGTTGCAGCTCGACCGCATGCTGGCCAACAAGCGCATCTTCCCGGCTGTCAACCTCGTACAGTCGTCTACTCGTCGTGACGATCTGCTGCAGGATCAGACCACGCTGAACCGCATGTGGATCATGCGTAAGTACATTGCCGAGATGAATCCTATCGAGGCCATGAACACGGTTCACGACCGCCTGATTCAGACGCACTCCAACGAGGAGTTCCTGCTCAGCATGAACGGATAATCTTCGAAATTTCGAAACATCGGAACATCGAAGCATCGAAACCTCGAAATAACGACAATGGAAATCATCCTGAAATATTTCCCCCATCTTAGCGAGAGGCAGCAACAGCAGTTTGCTGCCCTCGACGCTTTGTATCGTGACTGGAACGCGAAGATCAACGTCATCTCGCGCAAGGACATCGACAACCTCTACGAGCACCACGTGCTGCACTCGCTGGCCATTGCCAAGATGCTGCCTTTCAAGGACGGCACCAAGATTCTGGACTTCGGCACAGGTGGCGGCTTCCCTGGCATTCCCTTGGCTATTCTCTTCCCTGAGTGTGACTTCAAGCTCATCGACGGAACGGGCAAGAAGATTCGCGTAGCCCAGGAGGTGTGCAACGCCATCGGACTGACGAACTGCCATCCGGAACACCTGCGTGGCGAGGATGAGAAGGGCAAGTACGACTTCGTCGTCAGCCGTGCCGTGATGCCTCTACCCGACTTGGCCAAAATTGTACGAAAAAATATAGCCAAAGAACAGCATAACGCACTGCCCAATGGCATACTATGCCTGAAAGGTGGCGACCTTCAGGCTGAACTGCAACCCTTCCGCCACATCACAGACTCGATGGAGCTGACACAGTGGTTCAAGGAAGAGTGGTTCAAAGAAAAATATGTGGTCTATCTGCCCCTGTAAAGGGCTGACAGACCACCTTTATTATTTTTATTATTTATACCAGCGAGAAGGCAACATCCATCATGTGGGTGAAGCTGTTCTGACGCTCCTCGGCGGTGGTTGCCTCGCCTGTCAGGATATGGTCAGAAATGGTCAGCAGACCTAAGGCGCGATTGCCTGAACGGGCAGCATTCATATAGAGTGCGGCAATCTCCATCTCCACAGCCAGCACACCCATGTTGATCCACTTGTCGGTGTGAGGGTTCTCACCATAGAACGTGTCGGAAGACACCACGTTGCCCACCTTATAGTGGTAGCCAAATTTCTCGCACGACTCGACAGCGGCACGCAGCAGCTCGAAGTCTGCGATAGGTGCAAAGGTGCCAGGCAACTCGAACTGTGCAGCAAAATTGCTGTTGGTGCAGCAACCCATGGCAATGGCCAGGTCGCCAATGTGCAGGTCGTTGTTGATAGAGCCGGCAGAGCCCACACGGATGATGGTCTTCACGCCATAGAAGTTGTAGAGCTCATAGGTATAGATGCCGATAGAAGCCATGCCCATGCCGTGGCCCATCACGCTGACACGCTTGCCCTTATAGGTTCCCGTAAAGCCCAGCATGCCACGCACCTGGTTGAAACATACAGGATTCTCCAGATACTTCTCGGCCATGAGTTTCACACGCAGCGGATCGCCCGCCATGATAACAGTCTCGGCAATGTCGCCGTATTGAGCCCCAATGTGGGGAGTAGGAGTATTTTTCATAAGCTTTAAATTGAATGAGTTAACAACTGATGTTGCAAAGATAGTAAATTCTTTTATAATAAACAAGAAACTAAAAAAAAATATTACGATGACGAAGAAACAACGATACGAAGCTATTCTCAGCTACTTCCGAAAGGAGATGCCTGAGGCCGATACTGAACTGGAATTTGGCAGCATCTTCCAGCTGCTGGTGGCTGTGGTGCTCAGCGCACAGTGTACGGACAAGCGCATCAATCAGGTGACGCCGGAACTGTTCCGCCAGTATCCTGACGCCAAGGCGATGGCAAAAGCAGAGGTCGACGAGGTGCTGGAGTACATCAAGAGCGTGTCGTATCCCAACGCCAAGGCGGAACATCTGGTAAAGATGGCACGCATGCTGGTGGAGCGTCACAACGGTGAGGTTCCTGCTGACATGAACCAGCTGCTAGACCTGCCAGGCGTAGGTCGCAAGACGGCCAATGTCATCCAGTCGGTAGCCTTCGGCAAGTCAACGATGGCTGTCGACACCCACGTATTCCGTGTGAGTCATCGCTTAGGACTGGTCTCTGCAAAGGCCGACAATCCCTTGAAGGTAGAACAGGAACTGGTAAAAAATATACCCGTGGAAGATATTCCACGGGCACATCATTGGTTGTTGCTTCACGGCCGCTATGTCTGTACAGCACGCCGTCCTCATTGTGAACGCTGTGGGCTTAACGGCGTTTGCCCTTCTGCCACCCATGCTGCCAGCCATGCTGCCAACCTTTCATCATCTGGCGATGGAAGCGGTTCTCAGCCTGCATAATCTCATAGACCTTTGAGGCTGACACCTTCTTGATCATCCGTTTGTGGTAGTCAACATCCAGCTGACGCAGTTCCAGATTCAGCTTGTCATACTCGACAATGGCCTGTTTGCAGGCTTCGTCGCCTACGGGTTTGTTCATGCCCAGCTTGCGCATCTTTTCGTAGATGACGCGCTGCTTCTCACGCAACTCACAGAACACAGGATAAACCCTGTCGGCTTCTTGTGGTGTCAGTGAAGCCTCCTTGGTAATATAGGCTTTCAGGTCAGCCTCAAATTTCTCTGGCGAGAAACGCTTATTATCCTGCGCGCTCACCATGATAGTCATCATCAGTAATAGGCTGATTGCTACAATCTTTTTCATCTCGTCTAGTCTTCTTTTTGTTCTATTACTCCTCTGCCAGCAACTGGTAGATGTCCATATTGTCAAGCATAGCATAGTCGGCAGCCTCGTCGATATAGGTCTCCGAAACCGCTACATGCTGCTGAACGTTGGAAACTTCGTGGAAGTGGAAGGAGAAAGCCGTCACTACCAGTGCAGCAACACAGGCAGCAGCATAGAACCAGTGACGGATAGGCATAGCCACCTTCTTGGCCACAGGCTTGCTCTCCATAGGCTGACGCTCGGGCAACTGTGCCATGATGTTTGCCGTAAACTGGTCGAAATACCCTTCTGGTGTACGGAAGGGATTCTTCTGCCCTACTCTTTCCTTGAGGTATAATTCTTCATTAGTCATTGACATACTCCTTATTTCTTTATTGTTATGACGTTTGTTGTTGCAAAAAGTTTAATCGCGAGCCTTAAAAAATTCTGAAATTTTCTTAACGGCAATATGATACGATGCTTTCAGCGCTCCTTCAGAGGTGTCAAGCAGCTTGCTGATATCGCTATATTTCATTTCTTCGAAGTAGCGCAGGTTGAATACCGTACGCTGTACATCAGGCAGTTGCGCAATAGCATCCTGTAGCAGAGCTTCCGTATCATCGCCATCAAAGTAGCGGTCGGCCATCAGCGTCTGTGACACGCTCTGCCCGCCATCGTCAGCATTTATCACTATCTGATTTTTCTTGCGGCGCAGGAAGTCGAGGCTCTCATTAACAGCAATACGATAGATCCATGTAGAGATTTTGGAATCCTGATGGAAGTCATCCAGGTGTGACCACGCCTTCAGGAAAACATTCTGCAAGACATCGTTGGCATCCTCATGACTGAGTACCATACGACGCACCTGCCAGTAGAGCTGTTCGCTATACTCGCGCACCAACCGTTCAAAGGCTGTTCGCTGGCTCTTAGGGTCAGTCAGTTGTTGCATCAGCAACTGTTCTTCGTCTTTCATCATGGCAGGTAAGGTTTCAGATGTTCCATAACCACACGGTCATAGCCGTAAATGTCGGGCCACGTCTGTAGCGTTCCCGTCTCGTCGGGCCAGAGTGTGAAATATATAATATAAAGAGGTACGTGAGGCTTGACGGGCACATAGCCTATCAGTTTGTGGTCTTCCTCGTCCTGGTGGGTACGCAGATACTTACGACCACGATCGGTAGCAGGGCGCAGTCCCATTGAGATGCGGATGCGATCCAGCAGCCACTCGTCAGGCTGGTCGAGCACATAGTGGGCCAGTTCGAAAGGTCGTTCTACGCGCACACAGCCATGAGAGATGGAGCGCTTTTCACGCTGGAACACCCACGGCGTAGATGTATAGTGCAGGAATACGGAGAACTGGTTCTTGAAGCGGAATACAAGACGCCCGAGCGAGTTGTCGTCACCGCTCTGCTGGGCTACACGGTATTTGCCACTAAGCAGCATGCCCTGTGTCACCTCACCAATCTCCATCTGCTTGTTGGTGGCACGCTCATAGATGTTGTATTTGTTGCGAGCGAAATAGGCACTGTCGCCAGCATGACGTACGACGTCCTTCTCCAGAATGCTCTGCGGGATAATCCATTGCGGATTGACTTCCATCCACTCCACCTCACTGGTAAGCAGAGGAGTCTTCGTCTTCCAGGCACCACAGACTATGCGCATGTGCAACAGCGTGTCGTCGCCATAGGCATAGAGGTGATAGGCAGGGATGTTGACAATGATGCGTTTGCCCGCATCAGGTATGGGATGGTGCAGACGCCAGCGAGTACGCTCCATATTGCTCAAGATGCGCTGACGCTGCTCAGCAGTGGTGTCGTTCTTCAGCATGCTCTTCAGCTGGCGGTAGAACTTATCCTGTGGCTCGATGGCGCTCAGATACTGAGCAATGCTGTCGTGAGCAATCTTGTCAATCACCGTCAGATGATAGTCAGCAGGTGCCACATCCATATCCACGTCGAAGAGTCCACGATAGCGGACGACATGGGAAGGCTGGCCTTCTTTCCTTTCCTCTTCGTCGAGGCGATTGAAGATGCGCGAGGGATTGATGAAACCAAAGCGGTAGCCATAAGCATAGCGCAGACAGGCCTTAGTGAGATGGTATTCCAGGCGTGCCGTCACATGGTTGATATCGTCTCCATTCTCACCAAACTGCAACTGGCGCAGGCGCTGCATGTCACGTTCGATGGCATCAACATAGAAAGCCTGTTCAGAGAAGCCGATATCGCCCACCCGATGCAAATAGCTCAGAAACGAGTCGGCACGATGGTCTACACCGGCTCTGTCAATCCATAACAGCTGGGCATCGGGCTGTGCATAGTAGTCACGTACACGGCGGTCTGCTTCTGTCACGGCACCCTCTTTCTGGGCTGTATGATTAACCAATTGGATAATTTGGTGGAAATCAAAAACAAACGTAGGCGCCTTCATATCAGAAAACGCCTCCATTGTGATGTCCTTGTTCTTAAAAGTGTTATCCTTGTTACAGCCTGTCAAGAGCAATGCTGCCAAGGAGAGTAGTCCTATCAGCGAACAGTAACCTTTCTGACTACCTTTCCGATTTTTAAGATATAGCAACCTTTTGGTACATTTAGTTCAATCTTCTGTGCGGGGCTCTCTATCTTCTCCGACATGACGCAACGACCTGTCAATGAGACAACTTCCAGCGTCTTGCCCTGACCGCCATTAACGGTAATGCTATTACCATTGACCGTGATGGTGATGTCCTCGTCAACAAATTCTTCTATGCCCGGCGCTACGGTAACTGCTGCCACCATGGAGGGCACAGCAAACATCAGCGTGAGGAACATGGAAAATATGAGTAATGTTTTCTTCATAAGCATCAACAGATTATTTGGTGCAAAGATAGAAAAAAACTCCGTAGATTCCAAATTTTTAGGCAAAAAAATCACTGTTAGACGTCAAAAACATCCATTTCGTTAGTCAGACGGCTGTTTTCGAATACTTCACGGGCTTCGTCAAGCAATACTTCCTCCCGTTCATAGCGTGACGAGTAATGTCCCAACAACAGCTGTCCTACCCCCGCCTGACAGGCTACCAAAGCCGCCTGACGGGCTGTTGAGTGGTTGTACTTCTGTGCCATCTGCAGGTTGTCCTCGCCATAGGTGCTCTCATGATACAGGGTACTGACGCCTTGCAAGCGATCGGCCAGCGACGGCATATAGCGGGTGTCGCTCACATAGGCATAGCTACGTGGCTGCTCAGCAGGTTCCACGAGTCGCTCGTGGGGCACCATCTCGCCCTCGTCAGTAGTCCAACCAGCTCCTGCCTTAATGTTATTAAACTGACTGACAGGAATACCATAGAAATCGGCCACATCACGACGGATATGAGGCAAAGAGGGCTTCTCACGGAACAGATAGCCACAACAATGTACACGGTGTTCCAAAGGCAGGGTTTCTACTGTCAGCGAGCGGTCGTCATAGATAACCTGCTGCTGCGTAGTGTCTACTGCTACAAACTCTACCTCATAGTCCAAGTCGCGACAGAAGAAATCTATCTGCCGCTGGAGGATGTCAGCCAGTTCTGCAGGGGCATACACCGTCAACTTGGCCGTACGCCCCAGCAGTCCGAAAGTACTCAGCATGCCGATGAGTCCAAAGCAGTGATCGCCATGAAGATGGGTGATGAAGACGGCACTGATTTTCGTGAAGCGTAGTCGCGAACGACGCAGCTGTATCTGCGTGCCCTCACCACAGTCCACAAGAAACAACTTGCCACGCACCTCCACCACCTGCGCAGAAGGGAAATGCTTCAGCGTAGGCAGTGCACTGCCACAACCCAGTATGTGTACTCTGAATGGTTCCAAAGATATTACATCTTAAAGTCGTCGAACGAGTCGTCTTCCAGCGTTACCTCTTCACCATAGGTTTCTTTAGGTTTCTGGCGACTGTACTCGAAGGTCTCCTCTGCATCCTTATATATCAGTGAATCGGCTGTCAGTTTCACGAGGTCATAGATGTTCAGCTCCTCCACATCATTGGCACCATCACGCACCAGCACGATTTCCAGATGGCCCTTGACCAGGCGCCATGTGCGATAGATGATACTACCCTGATCAATGCTCTCAGCAACACCACCTTCCTTGATGCTGATGCCAACCTCATCACTTCCGTCAATGGGGTTAGGCATCACCCAGTTACCCAGCAGTGCAGACTGGTTGATGACGATACTGGCCTCTGACATTGTATAATTGGGCATAACAGCCATGCGGTCACCGACCTGCAGACCACCAAACACCTGATCCTTATCTTTCGCATACGAGATGTCAAGCATCAGCGTGTCACCCGTGTCGGTAATCAGCTGCAACATGTTCATCGAGGTAGCCTCACCACAGATGCCATACAGCGTAGAGTCAATAGACATACTGGCAGAATCGCCATTATCAAACGGCACCTTCTGAGTGTTGTTACCACAGCTGCCAATGGTCAGTACAGCGGCAGCAACCAAAAGTATGATTCCAATCTTTTTCATATTTTTTACATCTTACTTCTTACATCATTCATCCGCCTTCTCACATCTTTTCGCCTCGTTCCACAGCGCATCCATCTCTTCCAGCGTCATCTCCGTCAACGGACGTCCAGCCTTGATGCTATGCTGTTCGATATAGTTGAAGCGACGGATGAACTTCTGATTCGTCTTTTCCAAGGCGTTGTCAGGGTTCAACTTATACAGGCGTGCGGCATTGATGACAGAAAAGAGGAAGTCACCTAACTCCTCTTCAGAGCGCTCACGGTTGTCGCGCTGGAGCTCTGCCTCCAACTCTGCCAATTCCTCACGAACCTTTGTCCAGACATCCTCGCGGTCTTTCCAGTCGAAGCCCACATGGCGTGCCTTGTCCTGGATGCGGTAGGCCTTGATGAGAGAGGGCAATGAAGCAGGCACACCAGCCAGAACAGTCTTGTTGCCACCCTTTTCTTTCTGTTTGATTTGCTCCCAGTTATCGAGCACCTGTTCCACGTTCTTTACCTTGGAGAACTCACGTTCTTCTTCGTTCTCACCATAGGGCAACGGACGAGGATTCTTGGCACCAATCTGCGATGGATGATACACATGCGGATGACGGAATATCAATTTGTCAACCAGATGATTACAAACGTCCGCTACATCAAATTGCGACTTCTCCTCACCTATCCTGGCATAGAATGCAATATGCAGCAAAACGTCGCCCAACTCCTTACAGATATCCTCTACGTCGTCCTTCATCAGCGCGTCGCAGAGTTCGTAGGTTTCTTCTATCGTGTTAGGGCGCAAACTCTCGTTGGTCTGCTTGCGATCCCACGGACATTTCTCGCGCAGTGCATCCAGCACGTCGAGCATGCGTCCGAAGGCCTCCATCTTCTCTTCACGGGTGTGTCTCTGTTCCATAACTGTGGGAAGAGGGTGTCACCAAACAAGCTTAGCAACACCCTCTGATAATAATGAGATTATGCCTCTGCCTCGGGAACGATATCATCGTCCTTCTTGACAGTCTTGCGGATAGCGCGCTTACGAGGCTTCTTCTCCTCAGCACCTGGCGTAGCAATCTTGACACCAGCGAGTTCGGGATCAATCAGAATACGTCCGCAGTATTCGCAAACAATCACCTTCTTATGCATCTTGATGTCGAGCTGACGCTGGGGTGGAATCTTGTTGAAGCAACCACCGCAGGCATCACGCTGCACGTAAACGATACCCAGACCGTTGCGGGCATTCTTGCGGATGCGCTTGAAAGAGGTGAGCAGACGGGGCTCGATCTTCACTTCCAGCTCTTTGACCTTAGCCTTCAGCTTCTCCTCCTCAGCACGGGTCTCTTCCATAATCTCGTCGAGCTCAGCCTTCTTCATATCAAGAGCCTGACGACGATCGTCGATGATAGACTGGTTCTGCTCCAACTCGGCCTTCTTCTCTTCAATCTTGTAGTTAGCCTCCTTGATCTTCTTGTTGCAGAGCTCGATTTCCAGTGTCTGGAACTCAATCTCCTTAGACAGTGTGTCGTACTCGCGGTTGTTCTTCACGTCGTTGAGCTGAGACTTGTAGCGCTCTACGCTAGTCTTAGCCGTCTCAATCTCACCCTTCTTCTGCGCTACGGCACGCTGGTACTCGTCGATGTCGTTCTGGATTTTCTCGATGCGGGTGGTAAGACCAGCAATCTCGTCTTCCAAGTCTTCTACTTCCAGAGGCAGCTCACCTCTGAGGGCACGCTTCTCGTCAATCTCTGAGAGCGTGGTCTGCAGCTGATAGAGGGTCTTCAGACGCTCTTCCACTGACAAATCTGTAGGATCTTTCTTTGCCATAATTTTCTTATTTTTTTCGTTATTACGATATTTCGATATTTCGATGTCTCGATGTCTCGATGTCTCGATGTTTCGACTATATATACAGAATAGGATTGGTGCAGGTTTCTGCTATCTCTGTGCGTACATCAGGGCACTCCTTGTGAATGATGTCGCGGAAAATCTCGCTAGTAAACTGCTCCGACTGATAATGGCCAATGACACAGATCTGGATGCGCTGTTCGTAGCCAAAATACTGGTGGTAGTGCATCTCGCCCGTGATAAAGGCGTCGGCGCCAAGACCGACAGCGTCAGGCAACAGGAAGTCACCAGCGCCGCCACAGAGCGCCACCTTCTGGATAGGGCGTCGCAGAAGTTCATTGCACAGTGCGCACTCCACGCCGAACTGTCTTTTCACCATGAGGATAAAGTCGTCAGCAGCCATGGGCTGAGGCAAGAGACCAACGACACCACTGCCAGCCTCGATGTCACCTATCTGCTTCTGAGCAAAGAACTGGCACTGCTGCAGTCCCAGTCGCTCAGCAATCTTCCAGTTGACACCATCCTTGGCATTGTCCATATTGGTATGCATGGAGACGATGACGATGTCGTTCTTCAAGGCCTTGATAACGCAACGCTGCACATAGTCAGCACCACTGATCTGTTTCAAGCCACGGAACAACAACGGATGATGGCTGACGATGAGGTTACAGCCTTTGCGGAGAGCCTCATCGACAATCTGTTCGTTGACGTCCAGACACAATAATGCCCCTGAAACATCCGCCTCTGTCAGTCCCAGTTGCAAGCCAGCATTATCCCAACTTTCCTGCAAGGGCAGAGGCGCGAACTGTTCAAGGGCGTCAAGCACTTGTCGTATTTTCACGCTTCTATATATGTTTTGAAAGTGCAAAGGTACAAAAAAAGTGACGGATTACATGTAGAATCCATCACTTTTATGTTTTTTTAATTTTTCATCTTCCATCTTTCATTTATGTAAACCACTTCTCGTTGTCCTTCTCGTGGCAGTAGCTGGTGCCATCGAAGCAGTGGGTACATACCTGATCTTTAGGCAGTCCGATAGACTCGATAAGATCTTCGATGGTAGCAAACTTCAACGAGGTCAGTCCCAGTCTGCGACCAATCTCCTTTACCATGCGCTCATACTCAGGAGTACCAGTGGTAGCATACTCGGTGAGCTTCTTCTTGTCATCACCCTCAAAGTCGCGGATGATACGACGCGTAATCAGCTCCAGGTCGCTCTTCGATGAGGTAAAGCCGATAAATGGACAGCCATAGACCAATGGCGGACAGGAGATGCGGACATGCACCTCTTTGGCGCCATTATCGAAGAATGTACGTACATTATCACGCAGCTGTGTACCACGCACGATAGAGTCATCGCAGAAGACGACGCGCTGGTCTTTCAATATAGCAGGGTTTGGAATAAGCTTCATCTTTGCCACCAGGTCGCGACGGTTCTGGTTGCCCGGGGTAAAAGAACGAGGCCAGGTAGGTGTATACTTCAGCACGGCACGCTTGTAGGGTACCTTCTTACCCTCAGAATAACCTAATGCCATACCTACGCCGGAGTCGGGAATACCACATACCAAGTCAGCATCAACAGGGTCTTTCTCACCCATGAGTCGACCATTCTTCTCACGGACGAACTCCGTATTAATACCCTGATAGTCGCTGGTGGGGAAACCGTAGTAGACCCAGAGGAAAGAACATATCTGACAACGTGACAAGGGCTTCTGCAACACCTCAATACCGTCGGCCTTCAGCTTGACAATCTCGCCAGGCCCCACATCGCGCAACACCTTGTAGTCGAGGTTCGGAAAACTGGTAGTCTCGCTGGTGACAGCATACGACTGGATGAACTCGTCAGTACCAATGGGTGACAAACGGTGAATCTCCTTCTTACCAATAACGATAGGCGTGCGTCCCAGGAAGTCGCGAGCGGCAATAATGCCATCCTCGGTAAGAACCAATATCGAACAAGAGCCCTCAATCTTCTGATATACCTTATTAATACCCTCCACAAAGGAGTTTCCCATATTGATGAGCAGGGCAACAAGTTCGGTTTGGTTGATATTATTGGCAGACATCTCGCTAAAGTGCATGCGCTGCTTGAGTAGTTCGTCGGCGATTTCGCGAAGGTTGTTGATTTTAGCAACAGTTACTACCGCATAGCGTCCCAAATGGGAGTTGACAATGATGGGCTGCGGATCGGTGTCGCTGATAACACCTATGCCTTGATGACCCTTGAACGAGTCGAGCTCGTCTTCAAAGCGTGAACGGAAGTACTGGCGTTCCAACGAGTGAATGCTGCGGTGGAAGCCGCTTTCTTCGTCGAATGTCACCATACCGGCGCGTTTTGTACCTAAGTGCGAGTTGTAGTCAGTGCCGTAAAACAAGTCGTTTACGCAGTCCTTTGTAGAGATTGTGCCAAAGAAGCCACCCATAATGTTTTTACCTTTTGTGTGTCAATAATACCTTTATGGGCTGCAAAATTACAAAAAAATCGGCAACTGCCATAAGAGTTACCGACTTTTTTTCGAAAAAAACTTCATTTTTATCTCTCGTCAAGTCTTAACAGTTATTCAACAGCAGAACCAGAACACCTATCAGCAACAGTGCTCCCCACAGGCGCCACTGGGCAGCCATAGGCACGAAGGCACGCTGCAAGGCATGGCGATAGAAAGGCCACAGCGACTGAAAAGGCGTGGCACCGTTAGCCAGCAGGTATTCGCGCAGCGAGTCGTGCTGCTGGCGATCTAACCGATAGCTATTCATGGCTCGCAGGAAAGCATAATAGCCTTTCCATACGACGACAGCCAGCACCAGTATAAGGAAGGAAGGTATCATAGTCGGATATAATTATCATTCAACGGGTTCATGACTGTCAACACGGTACGTCCCTGCTGGACAGCATTTACCAGCAGATGTCCTACTGCCAACTGACGCTCGTCACTTAGCGGTTCTGCGGGCTCATCAATCACCAGGAACTGTTTGCCAGAGTCGACAGCACGACGTACCAGTTCGACATAGTCGGTAGGCACCTTATCGTAACCCTCAGGAACAGACAGTCTCTGGGGCACGTAGGAGATATAACGACGGAAATAGGGCGCAGAATCAGGTGTCAGCACCTCGCCATCGATACAGATATGCCCTCCATCGATGGGAATCAGTCCCACGACAGCCTTCAGCAGAGTGGTCTTTCCCCTACCCTGTATTCCCACAATCTGACCCTCGTCAAGGGTGACAGAAAGACCGTTGACGAGTTCTCCAATGGTTACATTATGCAGTTCTAACATCATAATCAAGTGCAAAGGTAATAAATAATTCATAATTCATAATGCATAATTCATAATTATTTTCTACTTTTGCACCATGAAAACAACGAAACGACGCATGTTGGCCGAATGGGAGCATCAGAGCATGGTGCAACTGACGTGGCCACACGAAGGTACCGACTGGGCCCCTATCCTTGATGAAATCACAGCAGTCTATGAAGAGATGGCACGCGAAATACGCAAACGCGAACCACTATTAATAGTAGACAACATTCTTCAACCTAAAGGTCGAAGTGTGGCATGCATTCCCCATAACGACACATGGGCCAGGGATCACGGGTTTATCACGGTAGAAGATACATCTTTTGACCAAAAGTCAAAAGCACTAGTTCTTTTGGACTTCTGCTTCAATGGCTGGGGCGAGAAGTTCGAGGCGACGCTGGACAATCAGATAAACAAGCACCTTTACGACCAAGGATTTGTAAAGGGCACCTATGAAGACCACTTGGACTTTGTGCTGGAAGGTGGTTCGATAGAGAGCGACGGCAAGGGTACCGTATTTACTACCGAGTGTTGCCTGATGGCTCCTCATCGTAACCAGCCACTGACAAAAGAAGAGATTGAGAATCGACTGAAGGAATGGCTGGGTGCTGAGCGCATCGTATGGCTGCAACACGGCTCATTGATTGGCGACGATACCGACGGACACATCGACACACTGGTACGTATCTGTCCTAACGACACCTTATTATATACAGGAGGAGACAAGGACCATCCCGATCTGGCAGAAATGGAGAAGGAGCTTCAGGAACTGCGGACTCTCGATGGAAAGCCCTATCGTCTCCTGAAACTCCCTCTGCCCCGTCCTATCTATGACGAGGGCGACCGTCTGCCAGCAACGTATGCCAACTATCTGGTCATCAATGGGGCTGTGCTGGTACCCACCTACAACCAGCCCGACTTAGACGCAGAAACCCTGCGCATCGTTGGCGAGGCATTCCCCGATAGGGAGATGGTAGGTATCGACTGTCGTGCCGTTATCAAACAACACGGTTCACTGCACTGCTGCACCATGCAGTACTATTAATTCAATTCAAGTTTCGCATG
The DNA here is from genome assembly GCA_946410305.1 of uncultured Prevotellaceae bacterium. Lineage (GTDB taxonomy): Bacteria > Bacteroidota > Bacteroidia > Bacteroidales > Bacteroidaceae > Prevotella. Next base: position 28,063 of record CAMJZV010000033.1, read on the forward strand.
TTTCACATGCTCCACTTTTCTTGGGGCAAGGGGCATGG
>CAMJZV010000034.1 GCA_946410305.1 uncultured Prevotellaceae bacterium
CCTTGCTCCTTGCCCCTTACGAGACTGAGCAAGCAGGGCTTGCGAAAGTTGAGTAAGTAATACTAAAAAAAACAGAGTGTGGGCTAACGATTAACGATGACGTTAGCCCACTTTTTATGCTAATCAGCGCCATCTTTTCATTATTTTTGGGTATTGTCGGAATTGTTAATACTTGTTACCTTTGCAGCCGGAAAAGAACAACAAAGGTAAAAAGAAATGAAAAGAATCGTATTAGCACTAATCTGCGCTTCTTACATGCTGACTATCAGCGCACAAAGCCGTCTTAGCGTGGGCGGTTACGGCGAGGTAGCCCTCTCGCGCAACTACTATAGCGACCACGTGAGTCGCTACAGTCAACCCGAAGAACACAAGGACGACCCTTCACACGGCCGTTTCGACATTCCCCATGCCGTCATCTATCTTGGGTATGACTTCGGCAAGGGCTGGTCGCTGGGCACAGAGATAGAGTTCGAGCACGGTGGCACGGGCATCGCCTACGAGAAAGAAGACGAGGAAGGCGGCGAATGGGAACAGGAGACAGAGAAGGGCGGCGAGGTAGAGCTGGAGCAGTTCTGGCTGCAGAAGACCTTTGCGCGCTGGGCTAATGTGCGCGTGGGACATATTGTGGTACCCGTAGGTCTGACCAACGCCCACCACGAGCCCACCAACTTCTTTACCGTCTACCGTCCTGAGGGTGAGACAACCATCATGCCCTCTACATGGCACCAGACGGGTGTCTCCTTCTGGGGGCGCTACGGCCAGTTCCGCTACGAGGCACAGCTGCTGGCAGGTCTGAACAGCGACAACTTCACCAATACTGGCTGGATCAACAAGGGTCATAAGTCGCCCATGGAGTTTGACGTGGCCAACAAATATGCTGTTGCCCTGCGCATCGACAACTACAGCGTGCCTGGCCTGCGCATCGGAATCAGCGGCTACTACGGTCATAGCATTGGCAACACCTACCCTGCCGAGAAGGACGGTGTCAGCACAAAGTATAAGGGACGCGTGGCCATTGGCAGCATAGACTTCAGCTACAACGCCCACAACTGGATTGTCCGCGGACAGGCTGACTACGGTTATCTGGGCAGTGCCGACCAGCTGAAATACATGTACAACCGCAAGAACTCGAAGTCGCCCTTCAAGCACTCGGCCTATGTCAGCGGCAATGCCTATGCCATCGGCATCGAGGCGGGCTACGACATTTTCTCACAGATAGCCTCGCTGCGTGACGACCACCAGAAACTCTATGTCTTCGGACGCTACGAGACCTACAACCCCTATGCCTCGGACACCAAGAATACGCACTACGGCTATACTAAGGTGCAGCGTATGGCGGCAGGCATCAACTACAAGCCCATGAAGGAGATTGTCGTCAAGGCGGAATACAGTCACCGCTTCCTGGACAGCCAGTACAACAACGAGCCATCTATTAATATAGGTGTCGCATACGAAGGATTCTTTAAATGAAAGATGAAAAATGAAAAATGAAAAATTATAACCACATAAATAAAAACAATAACACAATGAAAAAGTATTTTGTTCTTCCTGTGGCTGTCCTTCTGGGCGCCCTGAGTCTGTCATCGTGCAGCGAGAGCAACGATGACGACGACAACACTACCAACACCTTTGACATCGTAAAGACCAACCCCGTTGTTGACGAGGACTCCTACCCAGCCAACACCACCGAGGCTAACTACACGGTAAACAGCTTTGGCAATACTGCCATGAACGCCTGTGAGGAGCTGGGCAATCAGTTGGGTAAAGCCAACGAAATCATCGGCAAGGCCAAGCTGAGCGACGTACAGCGCGACTACCTGTACAAGGTGCTGGAGAACGTTGTCAGCAACGTCATCGTACCCACCTACACACAGCTGGCCGACAACACAGAAGACCTGGAGAATACACTCCACGGACTGACCACAGCCAGCATCACGCAGGCACAGATTAACAAGGCTTGCGATGACTTCAAGGCAGCCCGTAAGTACTGGGAGCGCAGCGAGGCCTTCCTCGGTGGTGCTGCTGCCGACTTCGACGTTGACCCCACCATCGACTCATGGCCACTGAACCGTTCACTGTTGCTGACTTACCTGGCTTCAGGACGTACTGACTTCAGCGACGAGGAGATTGAGGACGCCACCATTCTGGGATTCCACGCCCTGGAGTTCCTGCTGTTCCGCAACGGACAGCCTCGTAAGGTTGCTGAGTTCCAAGGCAACGACACCTACAAAGGTTTCGAGAACATCAGCGGAGCCTCTGAGCTGGCCTACGCACAGCGCATCTGCACCCTGCTGAAGGAGCGCACCTTCCAGCTGCAGGTAGCCTGGGAGGGTGAGACCACCAAGAATGCCAGCCGTCTGGCCGTTGTCAAGGCTGCTGGTCTGGAATATCAGACCGAGAAGGGTCTCTCCTTCGGCGACAACCTGAAGCTGGCCGGCAAGGACAGCAAGAGCACCTTCCCTGACCTCACCGATGCCATTGCTCAGCTGTTGTCTGCCGACGAGGGCAGCTGCTTCGCCATCTGCAGCGAGGTGGGTACCGCCAAGATTGCCAACCCCTTTGCCAATGCCGACATTGCCTATGTGGAGTCACCCTATAGCTACAACTCCATCACCGACTTTGCCGACAACATCCGCTCCATCCGCAACATCTGGCTGGGTTCTACCAACAAGACTGCCAACGACTACTCGTTCCACACCTTCTTTGCCAGCGTGAAAAAAGACGCTACCAACAACGCACTGGAGAACGGCTACGTGGATGCCATCAGCGGCATCAGCAACATGCCTGCACCCTTCGTGAAGTACTGCAGCGTGCTGTCTGGTAAGGAGTTCGACGACCCCGACAACTGGGAGAGCACGTCAGGAGAAGAAGAGTAGGCCTACCCCCTACCCCTCCCAGAAAGGAGGGGAGTGAAAAGTGAATAATTTGTTTTATGCTTATGATAAAATTACAGAAAGTATTTTCTGTCACCATCAATGGGCTGTTAGCATTTTCTATGCTAACAGCCTGTTCTGACGACAGCACCAGCCCCCTGGCCAACGGTCTGGGTGAGCTGGAGGAAGATGAAGAGGTCTTTGGTAAGGCCACAGGTAACTTCACTGCCGAGGAGTGGTTTCCCGGTGGTGCGTTAGGAACTACGGAGAATGCCAGCTACTCGGCCATTGCTCCTGCTGCCGAACAGGCAGGCATGGAGGGCGACTTCAACGTCGGCGAGGACTTCTTTGAGCATCTCTACACCTTCGAGCAGGATCCTCGTAAGGGACTGGGCCCTGCATGGGTGCGCAACTCGTGCATCGCCTGTCACCCCAGCTACGGCCACGGCAAGCGCCAGACGGAATATCGTGCCAACCAGATAGGCAACGGCTACCTGCTGGTGGTCTATCATCCTGACGAGGCATACACCACTGACGGTGTGCGCTACACCACCGAACAGTCGGGCTACATCAGCGAGGTGACGGGAATGCCGCAGACACAGGCTATGGCGCCCTTCAAGGCTCCCATCGACGAGAATCAGATCAAGATTGAGTGGAAGCAGGTTACCAAGATGCCCAGCGGACTGTCCATGACGTTCCCCAACGACCCTGCTGGCGAGCAGGAGAGCTACTCGCTCATCTATCCTGAGGTCACCATCCCCGTGACGGCCTTCAACACCGATCCGCTACCTACTAATTATGAGGTACGCCTGGAGTCTACCATCGGCATCTATGGCACGGGACTCCTCGATGCGCTGGACGACGAGGACATCGAGGCCCAGTGGAAGAAGGAGTCGCAGTTTGTCGACCTGAACCCCAACATGTGGGACAAGGCGGCTGGCACCTTCAAGGCTGGCGCCTACTATTCGGCACCCTACAACGACCTGGGCACGCATCGTGGCAGTCACGGTCCATTGAAGCGCTTCACCTACGCGATGACGCGTGGCTCTCTGCAGGATGGTGCTGGTGCCAACGCTATCTGGAACATCACCAACGTGACGCGCTCTGACCGCCACTTCCTCTACACCACCCCCGCATGGGCGAAGGCGCAGAGCGAGGATGCCGAGGTCATCAGCTATATCAAGAAGTTTGGCGCCGACGAGAGCAGCCTGCTGCACCCCTACTATGCCGACGGCACAGACGCTGGCATCACCGACCGCGTCTACGAGGTGCTCAGCGCACAGCACATCAGCAAGAAGGAGACCTTCGAGAAGTACCTGCTCAACGGCAAGCCCTATGACGGCAAGGAGGAGATGAGCGACAAGCAGTATTACCAGTTCATGGTATGGCACCGTGGTCTGGCTGTTCCTGCCGCCCGCAACCTGAACGATGCCGAGGTACAGCGCGGCAAGGAGCTGTTCTCTGAGATTGGCTGTGCGCAGTGCCACCGTCCGTCGTGGACTACTGGCAGTGACAACATGTGGGTGGATGCCTCTATCAAGGCCTATGCCGCCAGCATCGGCAAAGACGCCGCCAGCATGCTGCCCAAATATCCCAACCAGACCATCTGGCCCTATACGGATATGGTACAGCACCGCCTCTACATGGAGAACGACATCCGTACTGGCTGGTGCCGCACTACCCCACTCTGGGGTCGTGGACTGAGCCGTCGTCTGACGGGTGCCGACGACCGTCTGCACGACTGTCGTGCACGCACCGTTGTCGAGGCCATCATGTGGCACGGCTATTCCAAGCAGTCGCAGGGCTACCGCGCTGCCGAGAAGTTCTATAACCTGAAGAAGGCCGACCGCCGTGCGGTGGTCCGCTTCATTGAATCTATCTGATGCGACAAGTTCTCTTTATACTATTATGGATTGCTGTGGGCAGCAAGGCATGGGCGAACCCCATGCCGCAGTCCACGGCAAACCATTTCTGTCAGCTGCTGGTACAGGACGCAGACGGCAGGCTGAAATCTATCAATGCCTTTGCCAATGGCGACGTACAGCTCTTTGCGGAGTATGTCTTCCAGCACGACGGCTGGCGCGACCTGCGCATCTTTCCGCATGGCGACCACTGGTATGCCGCTACCGACATGCTACCCTCATCGCTCGACCATGAGCACCAGCGCTACATCCAGGAGGTCTTTCCACGTATGATGAAAGAGGTAGAAGCCGAGCGTTGGGAAGTCGTCGACGAGTACATAGACCGTCTGTTAGCATACCAACGACAGTTCAACAACGCGTCAAGGACTGCTGCTGTCAAGACACATCAGTCTATTCCGCTATTACTGTCACTGGTCTTCGGTCTGTTTTTTCTTACGCCATTCATTAAAAAAAGGTTTTCTAAAAAAACAATTTAGAAAACCTTTTTTCATTTATTCCGGGAACTGTTGGATACAGCGGCGGAGGGCCTTGGGATTGCCCATGTCGTACATGACACCATTGAGGCGCACACCCATCATACCACTCTTCTGGCGCACGCTGTCCAAAGCGGCGGTAAGTTCAATCTCACGGGTTGTATCACCCTTTGCGTCAGCTTCAGCAATGTCGCTAGCCAGCTGTGCAAAGACATCGGGTGTCAAGATGTACTGTCCGAAGACGCTGTAATACTCCTTTTGTCCCTCACCATTGCGCACACCCAGGAACTCCTCAGCATAGCTGGCCTTGGGTTTCTCATTCATGACAGAGACGTTCAGGATAGTACGCTCCTTATCCTCCCAAACACCACTGAGGATGCCATAATGACTGACATCAGCCAGCGGGATGGAGTGAATGCTGACGAGCAACTGGTTGTAGCGCTCATACTGTTCGATGAGTTGCAGCGCACAGGGCTTATTGGTGGTAGAATGATAGAGCGTATCGCCCAACATCAGGAGCACGGGTTCGTTGCCAACAAACTCAGCAGCCTGATAGACGGCATGACCAAAGCCGCGCTTCTCGTTCTGATAGACATAGCGCAGGCGCTTACCGATATCCAGGATGCGGTTTTCATACTCCTGGGCCTCAGCGTTGAGCTTACTCAGGTGTTCATCAGAGAGCGGTTGCTCAAAGAAATCCTTATACAGCTTGCGCTCCTCTTTAGAACCCAAGACCAGACAAATCTCCTCTACTCCACTCTTGACCAGCTCTTCCAGCAAGATGAGTATAACAGGACGCACCATACCGTCAGGACACGGCATGGGGAAGAAGTCTTTCTTGATGGTGCGGGTAGCAGGATAGAGACGCGTGCCAAAGCCTGCCACAGGGATGATGGCCTTGCGAACAGTATGGACGGGATGTAGCGTGAGGGCATAGGCACGCATGCCCTGCGCATTCAGATAGTCGATAAGTTGCTGCTGAGCCTCAGCATTGCGCGCCAGGAACTGCACAGAGCCATCGCCATGCGAGCCTACGCCCTTACCGCCATAAACCAACGGTTGGATCTTCGGATCGCCCAACACCTCATGCAGCTTAGGAGCATGCAAAGCGGGCGACATAGGTGCAATATACTGGTCGAACTGCTCTTCGGCCTCGGTCATCAGCTGTCCTAAAGCCTGCACATTTCCCTCAGCCATATAGCGGATGGCACGGCCAACGATCTCGTGGTTCCACTCACCCAGCGCCCTGTGGAGGTTCTGCTCGGCCTCGGTAGTGGCAAAGGGGTACGACTTGTTCAGGTCAGACAGGATGCGGATGGTATCTTTCTCAGCACACAGATCGGCAAAGACCCAACAGAGTGTCTTCTTCACGTTCAGCGCCTTGACTTCAATCTCGTCACCATCGAAAGTCATGAGATTAGGCTTCACGCCAAAAGCACACGCCTGGTCCAGACGACCACAACGGGAAGAGGTGCGCAACTCGCCCAGATAGGCAATGTTCATCTCACCCAGCGTATTGAGGTTCAGCTTATATAATTGATTGAACGCGCGCGCAACCATAACACAGATAGCGGCAGACGATGACAGACCACTCTTCATGGGCAACGTCATCTTCGTAATGCGGATGCGGACACCACCAACCTTATACCATTCCAGCATATAGCTAGCCACTCCCGCACAGTAACAGAAGAAAGAGCCTGATTTAGCCACCGACTTCAGCTCGGCCTCGTTCATGCGACAGGAGAAGTCGTTCCATACATTATTGATTTCTGGAGCGTCGCTATACAACTCGAAGATTGGCGACTTCTCAACCTCAGCATAGATACCCTGTTCGATACCCGTCACAATAGAGGCACCTGGCAGGATGTCAGCATTCATAGTACGATAGTGCCCCGCCCAGTCGGTATGTTCACCGAAGAGGCACAGACGGCCTGGCACAAACAACTTTATCATATTTTTAGTAGTAAATTAATAATTTTACACCACAAAGTTACACATTTTTCAGCAAAAAGGGCATTTTTTCTTAAAAAAATTTTGCGAGAATGATATTTTTGGTTACTTTTGCAGCGATAAAAACAAAAATTAGTTAATAACTTAAAACATTGCTGCCTATCGAAAAAGCTCTACTTCATAACAATAAAAGATAAAATATGAAGAATTATGCAAGTTGTACCGACGAAGCGTTGGCACTGCTTTACATAGATGGAGACAACAAGGCATTCGATGAGTTATTAGCTCGCAATCAGCAAAAACTCTTCTCGTATATCATGTTCGTGGTTCGTGACCCCGAATTGGCGAACGATGTCTTCCAGGAGACCTTCGTCAAGGTAATAACAAGGTTACAAGAGGGCAAATACACCGACTCTGGCAAGTTTGCATTCTGGCTGACACGTATTGCTCATAATATCATTATGGACACCTATCGCCAGCAGCGCTCAGCACACATTGTAGAGCCCTCTGAGGACAACGACCTGAACAAGTTGAGTGGTAGTCAGATAATGGACCTGAACCGCGAGAACGAATATGTCAACATGCAGATTATGGACGACGTGCGGCATCTGATGGATGCACTGCCTGCGCCACAGCGCGAAGTAGTGTATATGCGCTACTATCAGGATCTGTCGTTCAAGGAGATTGCAGAGATGACGGGCGTAAGCATCAACACCTCACTAGGTCGCATGCGCTATGCATTGATCAACATGCGCCGCATGGCCAAGAACCACCATATTCAGCTGAACATGGAGCTCTAACAATCTAGAAAATCTAGATCATCTAGAACTTCTAGATTTCCTAGAGCACCTTCAATTTATGAATGGTTTGCTCAGGTGTGGGACTATGGAACACATAGCTGCCAGCGACAAGCACATCGGCACCAGCCTCAACGAGGCGGGGTGCAGTTTCTTGCTGTACACCACCGTCAATCTCGATGAGTGCCTTAGAGCCACGTTCGGTAATCAACTGACGCAGCTGATGCACCTTCTTGATGGTGTTCTCGATGAACGTCTGTCCGCCAAAACCAGGGTTGACACTCATCAGCAACACCATATCAACATCGCAAATGATATCTTCCAAGACACTGACAGGAGTAGCAGGATTGAGCGTCACAGCAGCCTTCATGCCTGCCTGATGAATCTCCTGAATCGTACGATGCAGATGGGTGCACGCCTCATAGTGTACATTCATCATCATGGCACCAAGCTTGGCCGTTTGCTGAATGTAGTGCTCGGGGTGTACAATCATGTAGTGTACATCGAGTGGTTTCTTGCACTTCTTGGCAACAGCCTCCAGCACAGGGAAACCAAATGAGATGTTTGGTACGAAGACACCATCCATCACATCCAGATGAAGCCAGTCAGCCTCACTGCGGTTTATCATTTCCATCTCTTGTTCGAGATGTAGGAAGTCAGCTGCAAGCAGCGACGGCGAAACCATTGTAGCCATTTGTCTGATTCTTTTTAGCGTTACACATACGGGCAAACTGTTTGATAAACAGGATGGTCGATGGATTGGGCTGGAATTCGTTTTGAGTAAAATGTTGCATAGGCATTCTGTATTTGAGTTTCTATTGAAGAAACGTACAGCATTGCCCTTTTATTATATCAGAGTATAAAATTATTTTACGTGGCTGTCAGCAACCTGTTTCATGCCGTTCAGGAAGTCAGTAGCTTGCATGCGTTTCTTGCCTGCCAGCTGCAACTCCACGAGTTCCAGCCACTCGTCAGTACAAGCCACCAAGAGCGACTTACCGTCGACCGCCAAAGTGCCACAAACCTGCCCTGCTGCGCGTCCTGTCTTACGAGTCTTGAAAATCTTCAGTACCGTTTCCTTACCATCAGGTGCGATAAGGGTTGTCCATGCTCCAGGATAGGGACTCAGGCCACGCACAAAGTCGTAGACTTTCTTGGCAGGCTTCGTCCAGTCTATCTGACAGGTTTCCTTGAAGATCTTTGGGGCAAGGGGCAAGGGGCAAGGGGCATGAGATATGTCTGAACCATCCTCTTGCTCCTTGCTCCTTGCTCCTTGCTCCTCAGTATAAGGGTGGCCATCGGCAGCAACGATAGCCTCAAGGGTCTCCAGGCAGAGCTGGGCACCCAGATGCATCAGTCCGTCGTAGACATACTCCACATTAGCCTCATCAGGAATGGGGAAATGCTTCTTCAGGATAATGCGACCCGTATCTATGTCGTGGTCAAGGAAAAAGGTTGTCACACCCGTTTCCGTCTCGCCATTGATGACCGCCCAGTTGATGGGGGCTGCACCGCGATATTTGGGCAACAGGGCTGCATGCACGTTGAAGGTGCCATACTCAGGCATGGCCCACACCACCTCAGGGAGCATGCGGAAGGCCACCACCACCTGTAGGTTGGCATGATAGGAGCGCAGCTGTTCGATGAAGGCAGGATCCTTCATCTTCTCGGGTTGCAGCACGGGCAAGCCGTGTACCACCGCGTATTTCTTCACCTCTGAAGGCTGCATCTCTGTCTGGTGGCGCCCTACGGGTTTATCAGGCTGTGTCACCACTGCCACCACGTTATAATCGTTCTCCACTAGCGCCTGCAACGTCTCTACTGCAAACTCCGGTGTTCCCATAAAGATAATACGTAAATCTTCTTTCTTCATTTTTTCACTATTCACTAGGGCTTTGCCCGCTTAGTCTTGACTAAAGTCGTGTACCATCTTGCGGTACATATTATACATACGCTTGCGCGAGATATAGCCCTTCAGATGGTTGTCACTGTCGAGTACAGGCAACCAGTCGGCCTGTGTACGCTCAAAAGTCTTCATGACAGCCGTCATCGGGATGCCATCGTTTAATACGGCAGCAGGTTCTACCATCAGCTGATGCGCCTTGAAATGGTGATAGAGCTCCGTACGGAACATCACATGACGAATCTTGCGGATGTCTATCTCGCCTAATAGCATTCCTGCAGCATCTGTCACAGGCAATACGTCAGTATGAGAACGGCTAATCTTATGCACCATCTGACCCAGTTCCATATCTGGGTCAACACCCTGGTAGTCGCGATCGATGACAGAATCCAGGCTCATCAGCGTCAACACTGCATGGTCAGTATGGTGAGTCACCAGTCGTCCCTGCTTAGCCAGACGCATGCCATAGATGCTGTGGGACTCAAAGATGTTGATGGTGAGATAGGCTGACACAGAGACAATCATCAACGGCATGAAGAGGTTGTAGCCACTGGTAATCTCTGCAATAAGGAAGATGCCCGTCAGTGGAGCATGCATCACGCCCGACATAACACCAGCCATACCCAGCAGGGCAAAGTTTTTCTCAGGTACATAGACACCTATCTGATTCATATTCCACAGGCGTGAGAACAGAAAGCCCGTAAAGCAGCCTATAAACAGCGAGGGAGCAAAAGTACCACCACAGCCACCGCCACCATTCGTTGCCGAGGTAGCAAAGACCTTCGTAAAGAGTACCAACGCTAGATAGATGATGATATACTCGCTATGTCCATAGAACAACGAGCCGTCGAGTATCTGGTTCCAGTCTGCCTCTGTCTTTCCGTTGAGCAACAGATTAATAGAGTGGTAACCCTCACCATATAGCGAAGGGAACAGGAAGATGAGCGTGCTCAGCGTAGCGCCACCAATGAGTAGCTTGATATAGGGTTTGTTCTTGAAACGTGCAAAGAGGTCTTCGCAAACAGTCATCGTGCGGATGAAGTAGAGCGAGACGAGTCCACAGGTAATGCCTAACAGGATGCTGGCTGGTACACGCTCTACCGTCCAGTCGCTATCCAAATGGAAGGAGAAAAGTACGGCATTGCCACTAAACAGATAAGTAAAACAGGTGGCCGTCACGCACGATACCAGAATAGGCAACAGTGCAGACATCGTCATATCAATCATCAGCACCTCCAGCGTAAAGACGAGTCCTGCGATAGGTGCCTTAAAGATGCCAGCGATAGCACCAGCAGCACCGCAGCCCACCAGCGTCATCAACGTCTTGTTGTCCAGTCGGAACAGCTGTCCCAGATTAGAGCCGATGGCTGAGCCTGTGAGTACAATAGGCGCCTCGGCACCCACCGAACCACCAAAGCCGATGGTGATGGCTGAAGCAATGACACTTGACCAGGTGTTATGTCCTTTCAGTCGGGAACGGTTTGAGGAGATGGCATAGAGAATACGTGTGATACCATGCGAGATATTATCTCTGACCACATAGCGCACAAACAGTGACGTCAGCCAGATACCCACCACTGGATATACCAGATAGAGCCAGTTGTAGGTATCCGCATGGAAACGACTTGTCAGCAGTGCAACGATGGTATTGATGAGTCCATGTAATACGAAGGCAGCCACCGCCGACAGCACACCCACCACAAACGCCAAGATGAGTAGAAACATCTTGTCGCTCACGTTGGCCACGCGCCAATCGTGCAGCTTCACCAGCCATTTGGGTCTTTGATCTTTTGCATTCATTCTCCGTTCCTCCTATTTCATTTCTCACTGCCTGATAATCTTCACCTCGCCATCCTGGCGCAGGCGGATGATACAGCTAGGCGTGTGGGGCTTATGCTCCTGACGACGGCTCCAGCACACATAGTCCACCTGCTCAATGATACGAGGATCTATGTCGCAGTAGTTCTGGGCAGCAGGCTCGCCACTGATGTTGGCAGAGGTGCTTACCAGTGCTTTCTGGAAACGGTAGCATAACTCTTTGGAAAAAGCCTCCTGCGTAATGCGCAGGGCGATGCTGCCGTCTTCGGCAATCAGGTTCTCAGCCAGATTGATGGCACCATCGAGGATGATAGTGGTGGGCTTTACGTCGCCCTCTTTCAAGCTGTCTATCAGCTGCCATGCCACATCAGGCACATTTCTGACGTAGCGCTGCAGGCGGGCATCAGAGTCTACCAGACAGATCATAGCCTTCGAGTCGTCGCGGTGCTTGATGTCATACACACGCTTGACTGCCTCTGCATTCGTAGCATCACAACCTATTCCCCATACGGTGTCTGTGGGATAGAGTATCACCCCACCCTTTCGCAATACCTCTACGGCATTCTTAATATCCTCTTCTCTCGTCATTAGAATTCTGATGTAAAGTGGAACTTAATATGTTCAAAGTCTTGTTGCGCCATACTGAGCACATAGCCTGAATCAGCCAGGAATACGTCGCGTCCCTCCTTGTCTTTTGCCATATACTGGTATTTACGCTTCTTGAAGTTGTCCAGCTCCTTGTCGTCGTCGCTCTCTATCCAGCAGGCCTTATACAGATGTACAGGCTCCCAGCGGCACTTGGCATTGTACTCATTCTCCAAGCGATACTGGATGACTTCAAACTGCAGCTGACCAACAGTACCTATAATCTTGCGGTTGTTGAACTGATTGACAAACAACTGAGCCACACCCTCGTCCATCAGCTGGTCGATACCCTTCTGCAACTGTTTCGACTTCATGGGGTCGTCGTTCTCAATATACTTAAACAGCTCGGGCGAGAATGAAGGCAGGCCACGGAAGTGGAGCTGCTCGCCCTCGGTGATGGTATCGCCAATCTTGAACATGCCGCCAGTATCGGGCAGACCAACGATGTCGCCTGGCCACGCCTCGTCGATGGTCGACTTGCGCTGTGCCATAAACTGCGTAGGACTAGAGAAGCGCAGCGTCTTACCCTGACGTACATGCAGATAGGGCTGGTTGCGCTGGAACTTTCCTGAGCACACCTTGCAGAAGGCGATACAAGAGCGGTGGTTGGGGTCGATATTAGCAGTAATCTTGAAGATGAAGCCTGTAAACTTCTGCTCGTCGGGCTGCACCATGCGCTCCTCAGCCTTGGTGGGCTTGGGCGACGGGGCTATCTCAACGAAACAGTCCAGCAACTCCTGCACGCCAAAGTTGTTCAGCGCAGAACCAAAGAATACGGGAGCCACCTCTGCTGAGCGGTAAGTTTCCACGTCGAACTCAGGGTAGACGCCATCTACCAGTTCCAGGTCTTCGCGCAACTTCTCGGCATCCTGTTCGCCGACGCGCTCGTCGAGCTCAGTGGAATCGAGCTCCACGCTGACCTTCTCCGTCACGCGCTGCTTATCGGGGGTAAACAGGTTGAGCTGCTGCTCATAGATATTATATACGCCCTTGAATTTGGCACCCTGATTGATAGGCCACGACAGGGGGCGCACCTTGATTTCCAATTCTTGCTCCAACTCGTCCAACAGGTCGAACGGGTCGCGACCCTCACGGTCCATCTTGTTGATGAAGATGATAACGGGGGTATTTCTCATACGACACACATTCATCAGCTTCCTCGTCTGTGCCTCCACACCCTTGGCACCATCAACCACGATGATGGCAGAGTCTACGGCAGTCAGCGTGCGGTAGGTATCCTCTGCAAAGTCCTGGTGTCCTGGAGTATCCAGAATATTCACCTTGTATTCAATGTCCGAACCTTCGGGTGTGTAGTCGAACTCCATCACAGAGGTCGACACCGAGATACCACGCTGCTTCTCGATATCCATCCAGTCAGAAGTAGCGGTCTTCTTAATCTTGTTATTCTTTACGGCACCTGCCACTTGGATTTGTCCACCAAAAAGAAGGAACTTCTCTGTCAGGGTGGTTTTACCAGCATCGGGGTGCGAGATAATGGCGAATGTTCGCCTGCGTTCTATTTCCTGATTCACCTTACTATAATTATTTGAGCCGGCAAAGTTACAAAAAAGTGAGAAAAAAAACGAATTTATTTGGATTTTTCTATCATACTGATACTTCCCGTCTGCAGTTTCTCGCCCTCACAGCGCAGCACGATGGTCGATGCAGCATCACCGCTCTGCACTAGCACCTGTGCCAAGCCATTGAAGGCAGGGATAGAAAATTGTCGGCAATCTTTCTCCTTCGGATGGTCTTCGCCTAGATACATCGGGTCGCCATTGCCTGCACCCAAAATACGGCCATTGCCTTCCAGTGTGAAGGTCAGCAACGGACAGGCGTCGGGCACCACACGTCCTTTCTGGTCTTGTACCTCGACCGTAACGACGGCCACGTCACGGCCATCGGCCGTCAACTCCTGGCGGTCAGTCTTGAGCACTGTCTTGTAGGCCTCCTTGGTAGTCTCTATAGTCTGAGTCATGGTGCGCTTGCCGTTCTTGTAGCCATAAGCCACCACCTTACCTGGTTGATAGACAGCCTTCCATTTCAGGTGTCCGTTCTTTGGCATCTGCTGGCGTCCCAGCTTCTTACCATTTACGACGAGTTCCACCTCGTCACAGTTGCTATAGGCCCAGAGTTCCACCTCCTCGCCCTCGTGACCTTGAAGGTTCCAGTGTGGGAAAATGTGGAGCACAGGCTCTTCCGTCCACCACGCCTTCAGGTAGTATGCCTCGTCTTTGGGGAATCCGCAGTAGTCGAATATACCAAATTCGGAGTCGTGGGCAGGATACGACAGCGGATTGGGTTCACCACGATAGTCGAAGCCAGTCCAATAGAACAGTCCTGCAGCCCATGGGCGCTCAGCATAGAATTTCCAACCGCGTTCAATAATGTTCTCATAGTTCTGTTCGTTGGTACGATTAAGGCTAACCATGCGTCCTTTGTAATTCTCTTCCTTGAAGTACCAGCCACGTGTGCCACAACCACTGGTTTCCTCAGTACCCACTATCTTCCACAAAGGATTGTTCTTCTTGCGGTTGTCTACGTCATTCTGAACAATATAGTTAAAGCCCACCACGTCGAGTCCCTTAATGAGTTCCGTACCACCGGCATTTGCCACCGTGCTGGGACGTGTAGGGTCGAAGAGACGAGTATATTCACGCATAGCCTCAGCCAGACGGGTACCCTGGATGTTGTTCTCCAGTCCCCACTCCTCGTTGCCGTCGCTCCACAAGATGATGCTAGGATGGTTGCGGTCGCGCTTAATCATACGCTCCAGCAGTCGCAGGTGTTCATCATTGATGCCCATCAGCCGGTTCTCGTCGATGACCAGCATACCCTCACGGTCACAGATGTCCAGCAAGGCGGGCGTCATCGGGTTGTGCGAAGCGCGATAGGCATTGCAGCCCATCTTCTTGAGTTGCTTGATGCGCCACGTCTGCAGTGCATCAGGGATGGCGGCACCTACACCAGCATGGTCTTGATGCATATTTACACCCTTCAGTTTCAGGGGCTTGCCATTCAGCAAGAAACCTTTCTCAGCATCAAACTTGATATCACGCAAGCCTGTCGTTGTCTCATAGACATCCGTTACCTTGCCATCAACTTTCACCGTTGTCTCCACCTTATACAAATAGGGATCCGTAGTACTCCAGAGGTGCGGATTGCTGAGCGCCATCTGTTGCTTAATGCCACGCGTCTGTTTGGCTTTCAGTGGCAGACTGGCATAAGTAGACTTGCAAACCTCCCTACCCTCGGCATCCAACAATCGCTGAATTACCTCACATTGGCGGGTAACCAACGAGGCATTATGTACCTCGGTTTCCACATTGATGGTAGCAGCACTATAGGGCAGCTGCAGTTCAGCATAGACAAACGTGCCGAAAGGTGCCACGCTGACTTCTGCCATTTTCTCCAGACAGACATCGCGATAGATGCCAGCGCCCTCATAGAACCAACCTTCCTCCAGCGAGGCATCTGCACGCACGCAAATGAGGTTCTGTTCACCATACTTCACATAGGGTGTGATGTCATACACCTGTGTAGCATAGCCGCTGGGCTCCGTGCCCATATAGAAACCATTAAACCATACAGTGGCATTACGGAAAATACCATCAAAGCGCAACAGCAAGCGCTTGCCGAGGTCGCCAGCGGGAATGGTCAATGTTTTGCGATACCATCCTACACTGGTCTCTGGATATTTCCACCCCACGGTCTTGTATCCATGCGAGTGGCTGGCCTCAGAAGCATAAGGTAGCTTTGCCACCCAGTCATGTGGAATTTGCACCTCCTGCCAGCTGCTGTCATCAAACTTCTGTACATAAGGACCCTCGTTATGAATAGAACTAGCCTTTGTAAGGTAGTTAAAATACTCCGTCCCGCAACCGAAGTCTTTCTTTGGATTGGCAGCATGACCCAACATAAACTTCCATCCCTTATCCAACAGGATGGTTTCACGAACACTCTGAGCCTCAGCAGTCAGCACCTGCAGTACGATAGCTGTTAGCAATAATAATTTCTTCATTGTTTTCAGTTTCATTATCGACTGCAAAGATACTGTTTTTTTCAATAACATCCAAATCCAATTACAAAACAAACTAAAATCGGTACCTACTTTATAATATATATAAAGTCTAAATAGACTTAAATCTGCATGTTCGGTAGTGGATATTTGTAGAATTATTGCTATCTTTGCAGTCAGGACATTATATTTGATAATAACTAAACTAAGACACATGATGAAGATTCTTATGATTGGTGGTACGGGCACGATTAGCAGTGCTATCACGCGACAGTTAGCAGCAAGCGGTCATGAACTGTGGCTGCTGAACCGAGGCACACGCAAACAGGAGGTGCCCGCAGGTGTGAAACAGGTGATTGCCGACATCGACGACATGGAAGCCGTGCTGGCAGGTTTGGGCGATGCGCAGTTCGATGCAGTATGCGAGTTCATCGGTTTCGTACCCAAGCAGGTGGAGCGCGACATTAGACTTTTCCGCGGACGCACACGTCAGTACGTCTATATCTCGTCGGCCTCGGCATATGCCAAGCCAGTACGTAGCCCGTATATCACTGAGGGTACTATGCTTGCTAATCCTTACTGGCAGTATTCGCGCAATAAGATAGCCTGCGAGGAGCTGCTGATGAAGGAATACCGTGAGAACGGATTTCCTGTAACCATCGTCCGTCCCTCGCACACCTATTGCGAGCGTGGCGTGCCCCTGAGCATTCACGGGCCAAAAGGCAGTTGGTCTGTACTGAAACGCATGCTGGAGGGCAAGCCTGTGCTAGTGCATGGCGACGGTTCTTCGCTATGGACGCTGACGTGGAATGAAGACTTCGCACGTGGCTTCATCGGTCTGCTAGGTAATCCGAAGGCCATAGGTGAAGCTTTCCAGATCATGAGCGACGAGCAGTTGACGTGGGATCAGATATATGAGTGTGTTGGGCAAGCATTGAACGTGACGCCACAGCTCTATCACGTAGCCTCCGACTTTCTGGCTGCCGTATGTCCAAAGGACTACGACCTGGAGGGTAACCTTATCGGCGACAAGGCTGCAACAGTCATCTTCGACTGCACGAAACTGAAGCGTGCCGTCCCAGAATTCCAGACCACAACGCGCTTTGACGAGGGCGTTCGTCGCTGTGTCAACTATATTCTCGCGCACCCTGAACTGCAAGTGGAAGACCCCGTGTTTGACCAGTGGTGTGACAAGGTCATTGAGGCACAAGAACAAGCAAAGAAAATGATATAATTAATGCAGGAAGAGTTTACAGAAACACATATCATCCGATAAAACCAACATGAAAATGAGAAAGACCTTTTTCGCCGCTCTCGTGCTGATGGCACTGACGGCATGTAAAAACAACGTGAAGGAAACGACGGACGTCATCGAACTTCCTCGTACGGATACCCCTGACAGCGTAGCCAAAGCCATGGACGGTTTCTTCGAGCAGGCGGCTGCCGACTCTATGGACATCCACAGCGTGATGATTGTCCGCAACGGTAGCGTCATCTTCAGCCGCTGGCAGAGCGAGGGTGCAGACACTGTACCACACGTGCTTCACTCCGTCAGCAAGACCTTTACTGCCACTGCCGTTGGCCTCGCCATTGCTGACGGCAAACTGGCGCTGACAGACAAAGTGGTTGACTTTTTCCCTGACAAACTACCCGCCAATGTCAGCGACAACCTGAAGAAGATGAGCGTGCGTGACCTGCTGACGATGACGTGTGGTCACGACGTGGAACCCTCAGGCCGCGGTGAAGGCGCAGACTGGATTGAGAGCTTCCTCGCGTGGCCCGTCGAGCACGAACCCGGCACTTTCTATCTCTACAATAGCCTCGGCACTTATATGTGCTCTGCCATCGTGCAAAAAGTCACGGGGGAAAAGGTGGTCGACTATCTCAACACCCGCCTTTTCAAGCCCCTCCACATAGACAAGCCAAAATGGGAGGAGAGCCCGCAAGGCATCAACTGTGGCGGTTGGGGACTATACCTCAAAACCGAGGATTTGGCAAAGATGGGCCAACTACTCCTGCAGAAAGGCGAGTGGAACGGCCAGCAATTGATTCCCGCCGAGTGGGTTGCCGAGATGTCGAAGAAACAGGTAGAGAGCATTAATCCCGGCACACGCATCGAACAGGCCGAGGAACGTGGTATGACCAAAGAAACCAGTGACTGGATGCAAGGCTACGGCTATCAGATGTGGCGCTGCCGCCCTGGCTGTTTCCGTGCCGACGGTGCTCGCGGTCAGTACATCATCGTCGTGCCAGACAAAAACGCCGTCATCGCTATAACCTCTGACAACGGCGACCTGCAGGGTGAGTTGAACCTCGTGTGGGAGCGTATCCTACCTGTATTGTAATAAAAATATTAATCCGCAGAATTAGCTATTTTCATCTTTTTTTCGTACTTTTGCAGAAAATATCAGAATAGTTTATGACAAAAGTAAAGATTCAAACCATGCTGGGCGACATCGTTGTCCGCCTATACGACGAAACTCCCATCCATCGCGACAACTTCGTGAAGTTGGCGAAGGAGGGTTATTATGATGGGACGCTATTCCATCGAGTGATCAAGAACTTCATGATTCAGGGCGGTGACCCAGATTCAAAGGGAGCACCTGCCGGCAAGATGCTGGGTGTCGGTGGCCCAGACTACACCCTTGAAGCCGAGATTAAAGACGGGCTGTTCCATAAGCGTGGCGCATTGGCTGCGGCACGTCAGGGTGACGAGGTGAATCCCGAACGTCGCAGTAGCGGTTCTCAGTTCTATATCGTCTGGGGAGATGTGTACAACGAAGGCCAACTACGCCAATTCTCCAAACAACTGCGGATGCAGAAAGTGCAGAATGTCTTTAACGCACTTGCTGCCGAACACCGTGCAGAGATTATGCAGATGCGCCGTGACAGAAATCGCGAAGGGCTTCAGGAACTGCAAGACAAACTGGCTGCAGAAGCAGAGAGCAAGGTCGGTAAAACAGGACTGACCGATGAACAACTAAAGATTTACTCTACTGTTGGCGGTACTCCCCATCTTGACGGCCAGTACACCGTGTTTGGCGAGGTTGAGGAAGGTCTTGATGTCGTTGAAATGATTCAAGGCACAGCTACTGGACGCGCCGACAGACCTGTTGATGATATTGAAATGAGAATGTCAGTAATAGAATGATGGTACAGCAAATAGAAATAACTCTGAAACCGAAACGTCGCGGCTTCCATCTGGTAACAAGCGAGATTCTGAGTCTGTTGCCGAAATTGCCGAAGACGGGCATTATAAACATCTTCACGAAGCACACCAGTTGCGGACTGAGCATCAACGAGAACTGCGACCCAGATGTTCGCGTGGACATGGAAACCATCTTTAATCGTCTGGTTCCTGAGAATCAGCCCTACTACGAGCATACGCTGGAAGGTGCAGATGACATGCCCGCCCATGCAAAATCCACGCTGAGCGGTGTCAGCATCACCATCCCCATTACCGACGGCCGTCTGAACCTCGGCACTTGGCAAGGGATATACTTTTGCGAATTCCGCAACTATGGTGGTTCCAGAGAGTTGGTAGTAACAATTATTGGAGAGTAATATGGCAAAGCGTGAATATGACAGAGAAAGAGAAGATGCTAGCAGGCGAGGGTTACTCAGCCGTTGACCCAGAACTAATAGAAGAACTGATGGCGACAAGAGAAGTTCTTTACGAATACAACTCACTACGTCCATCTGAAACTCTGCGGATGAAGGAAATACTGAAGGGCTTGCTTGGTCATGCAGCTGATGACGAGTTTCTCATCAACCAGCCTTTCCACTGCGATTACGGTAAACAGATAAGCATAGGCAAGCGGTTCTTTGCCAACTTCAATTTTACTGTGCTCGACGAAGCCCCAGTCACCATTGGTGACGACTGTTTTATCGGCCCTAATGTAAGCATCTACACAGCCTGTCATAGTACTGACCCCGTAGAGCGCAACAGCCGTAGGGAGTGGGCAGGATCAGTCATCATCGGCGATAATGTGTGGATTGGCGGCAGTGTGACCATCCTGCCAGGTGTAACCATCGGTGATAACGTAACCATCGGTGCTGGTAGCGTCGTGACGAAAGATATTCCTTCGAACTCTATTGCAGTAGGCAACCCCTGCAAAGTTATAAAGACTCTATGACACTACGTCTATGGAAGATTGTAACGACATTGTAATACCTGTCATTCTTATTTCTAAGCAATTATCACTATATTTGCACCCCAAAAAGGTACTTGATTTATGAGAATTCTTGTTGTTGACGATGAATTAGACATCTGCGAGATATTGCAGTATAACCTTGAAACAGAGGGGTATGAGGTGGTGACAGCTAACTCGGCTGAGGAGGCCTTAGCGCTCCCTCTTCAAGAGTTTGCACTGATTCTGTTGGATGTGATGATGGGCGAAATGTCTGGATTCCAGATGGCACGAAAGTTGAAGGACAATCCTGTTACAGCGCAGATACCTATCATATTCATCACGGCACTCGACAGTGAAGACAATCTGGTGAAGGGACTGAACATCGGCGCAGACGACTATATTGCCAAGCCGCTGAGTATGAAGGAGGTAAAGGCAAGAGTCCGTGCGGTGCTCAGGCGCTCGGCTCTGTCACAGTCCCAACAACCCATGACGAGCACTGACAGCAGGATTTGTTACGAGGGCATTGCCCTCGACCTGAATGCGAAGACCGTCACCCTCGATGGCGAGGAACTGATATGCACCAAGCTGGAGTTCGAACTGTTGTCGTTCTTCCTGCAGCACCCCGGCAAGGTGTTCTCACGCGAGGACCTGCTTAAATACTGTTGGCCGCAGAATGTGCTGGTACTCGACCGCACGGTGGATGTCAACATTACCCGGCTGCGGAAGAAGATAGGCCGTTATGGCAAACAAATCAAAACACGTGTGGGTTATGGCTACTGCTTTGAAAAGTAAATCGTTCCAGCGCAACCTGCTGCTGAGCATTGGCGGCGTGTTCCTGCTCTTTGCCGTCTGCTTCAGCATCTATCAGTACCAGCGTGAGAAGGTCTACAAGATTGACATCCTGCACTCACGCCTTCAGATGTACAACTACGAGATGGTGCAGACGCTTGGCGAGGACAGCCTGACCAACAACCGCCTGTTTCGCGACTATGTAAAACACCAAAACATGGAAGGGCTCCGTGTGTCCATCATCGATAAGAAGGGGCGAGTACTCCTTGACAGTTACGAGACAAACGTAGACTCGCTGGGCAACCATCTGCAGCGCACAGAAATCCAACAGGCGTTGCGCGACGGCAACGGCTACGACATCAAGCGCCTCTCGCAGTCGACCCACGCAACCTATTTCTATTCTGCCACCCTCTTCGGCAACGTCATCGTGCGTGCTGCCGTTCCTTATTCTGCCGAGTTGACGCGCTCCCTTCAGGCTGACAACACCTATATCTATTATGCCGCCAGTCTGACACTGCTCCTGGGCATCGTGCTCTACTACATCACCCATCGCATCAGTCGCCACATCGGCTATCTGCGTGAGTTTGCCGTCAAGGCCGAACAGGGTGAGCAGTTGGACCACGAGTTAGAGCGCCGCCTGCCCGACGACGAGTTGGGCGACATCAGTCACACTATCATCATGCTCTACTGGAAGCTCCGCCATTCTGAGGAGGACAAGGTACGCATCAAGCGCCAGCTCACCCAGAATGCCGCCCATGAACTGAAGACCCCCGCCTCCAGCATCCACGGTTTTCTAGAGAGCATCCTCGACCATCCGGAGATGCCCGAAGACAAGAAGAAGCACTTCCTGGAGCGCTGTTATGCACAGAGCGAGCGCATGAACAAGCTGCTGCAAGACATGAGTGCACTCACCAAGCTCGACGAGATGGACGACAACAGGACGAAGACTCACGATGAGTACCACCCCGTCAATGTGTTGCAAGTCATACAGAGTGCGCTTGACGATACCGCTCTGCAACTTCAAGACAAGGGCATCACACCGTCGCTCCACGTGCCACAGCATGTCGAGGTGCAGGGCGACGCAAGCCTCCTCTACAGCATCTTCCGCAACCTTATTGACAATGCCATTGCCTACGCCACAGGGGCTTCACTTCTGCGTATCTCCTGCACAGCCATAGAGCATGAAGGCCGCCATTTCTACGAGTTCACCGTCAGCGACAACGGTCCTGGTGTAGAGCCGCAACACCTTGCACACCTCTTTGAGCGCTTCTACCGCACCGACAAGGGACGCTCGCGCAAACTCGGCGGCACCGGCCTTGGCCTCGCCATCGTAAAAAATGCAGTTGCCGTTCACGGAGGAACAACAACTGCACAACTGACTCCTGGTGGAGGGCTCACCATCCGCTTCACCCTTGCAAAGTTCTAACGGAAAGCGCCCCGTTCTTTGGGCGAATGGCACCTTGAACACCGCTACGGTTGAGCACCGCCCTCGTAGTCGTTGTTCAGACCCTTGCCTGCCTGCACCACGTTCATCACGTAGTCGCCCAGCTTCTCGCACTCGGAGATGAAGTCGACGTAGAACACGCCGAGCTGATAGCCGTAGAGGCCCGCATTGACGTCGTACATGTTCTGGTTCTTCAGCTGCGTGCGGTAGTTGTTGATTTCGTGCTCTATGTTGTACGAGGTGGTCGGACGAGCCAAGGGTGCAGCGATGCGCTTCTGCATCTCGGTGAGTGCACCGTCCACGAGCCCCATCATCGTCTGCATGTGCTGTATCTGCTCTGGGGTGAAGTCGTCGTGGCAGTTCAGCCGATGGCGGTTCAGCGTGCGCCCCAGGTTATACACCGAGTCGCCGATACTCTCCAGTTCCGATATCTGGCGCAGCATCTTCTGTATCTGTGTCTTCGAGGCATCCGACAGTCGCCCCTCGCTCACCTTGTTCAGGTAGGCGGCAATCTCCATCTCCATCGAGTCGGTGATGTTCTCGTACTTCTCAATGCGCGAGAAGATCTTGTTGAACGCCACCTCGTCGCTCGTCTGCATCAGGTCGGTGACGAAGCCGAACATCCTGTGGCAGCGCTCGGCAAAGTTCTGTATCTCCTTCTGGGCCTCCATGATGCTCAACTCGGCAGTGGAGAGCAGACCGCCGGAGATGAACTTCAGTCGGTGATCCTCGTCCTGCTCCTTCATCGGCAGCACACGGCATACGAGCATCTCAATCTGATGGACAAAGCCGATGAGCAGCAGCGTGTTGATGATGTTGAAGGCGGTATGGAAGGTCGAGAGCTTGTAGAGGTTGTTGCCTCCGCCCAGCACGTTGTCGACAAACCAGCTGACGGCGTCGCAGGCAGGGTAGAACACGATGAGGAACGCCACCACACCGAAGACGTTGAAGAACATGTGGGCCAAGGCAGCACGGCGTGCCTGTGTGTTAGCCGTGAGCGACGCCATGACGGCGGTGATGGTCGTACCGATGTTCTGACCCATCGCCAGAGCCGCAGCCTGCTCGAATCCGAAACCGGGGATGTTCATGCCGAAGAGCATCAGCGTGATGGCCATCGTGGCGGCAGAGGCCTGCACAATCATTGTCACCAGTGCACCCACGATGACAAACAGCAGGATGGTGAAGAACGAGTCCTGTGGCACATGGGCCAGCATGCCCGCCACCATGTCGCCGATGTTCATGGCCGTCGCTGCCTCCTGCAGGTACGACAGTCCCATGAACAGGAACGAGAAGCCGAAGATGAACTCGCCCATGCTCTTGCGGTTGCCCTTGCCGCTGAAGATGAGCGGCATGCCGATGGCAAGCAGGGGGATGGCAAAGGCTGCAATGTTCACCTTGAAGCCCACTGCCGAGATAATCCATGCCGTCACCGTCGTACCGATGTTGGCACCCATGATGACACCTATCGACTGTGCCAGCGTCATCAGTCCGGCATTCACAAAACTCACCACCATCACCGTGGTGGCACTCGACGATTGGATGAGTGCCGTGATGAGCACACCCGTCAGCACACCCATCACGCGGTTTTTCGTCATCGCTGCCAGGATGCTGCGCAGGCGGTCGCCCGCAAACTTCTCCAGACCCTCCGACATGGTCTTCATGCCGAAGAGAAACAATGCCAGCGAACCGACGAGCGAGAAAATGTTGATGATTAATTCCATTTCTTTGTATTTTTGTGCAAAGGTAATGGAATCTTGTTACGCTCGCGTTACGCTAATGTTACAATGCTGTTACAAG
Organism: uncultured Prevotellaceae bacterium; assembly: GCA_946410305.1. Lineage (GTDB taxonomy): Bacteria > Bacteroidota > Bacteroidia > Bacteroidales > Bacteroidaceae > Prevotella. Next base: position 24,563 of record CAMJZV010000034.1, read on the forward strand.
CAACCTCGTAATTAGGATGTCTTACATTTGAAACTTTTTTGTAATATCATGATAGTACCTTTGCCTGCACAAAATTAATTTGTTTATGGAAAGAGAAAAGGCTGAAAAAATCATTTGGATGATTGATTGGTTAAGATTCATCATCCTTGCATTGCTCCTCACATTAATCTTCGTGGGGCTTGGAAAGGCATAATCAGAATAATGATGCTACCAATGTTCACCTTCTTGAAGCATTATCACCCATCAAGTATCATTTATATGCTTTTTGTGATACAACAAATACAGAAATTAGTTTTTGGGGGTATTTTTGGGGGTAAATTTGGGGGTATCTGAGCATAAAAATAACGTAACTATCTGAAAATCAGAATAGTTACGTTTTCTCAGCGGAGAGAGAGGATTATGAACCGCTCTCCTAAAGCGTTGATTATCAGTCTCATTAATCTCTACGTTACTGTCAGTGTAACACTTTTGTCACCAAAAGCCTTTTTTGAGACTTATAACTGACTGATATTCAACTATCTTATTTTTTTAGCGGAAGGAGAGGTTTTTGAACCAGTTTTTGAATCCCACTCATTATCATTTAGTTGGCAATCAGCCAATATCTTGCGTAACACAAAATGTAACACGTTTCTGTTAGTCGTTTTGACCACGACTTGACTACCGCAGTAGTCTTCTTACATGGGTACAAAATTACACAAAAATGAACAGACCACCAAAAGAAATTGCTTAAAAAACGCAAACGATGGCGGGAAACATGCATTTTTAACGGTTTGAAGCCGACTGAACGTATGTTTTTCGAGACTTCAGCGGAAATAGATGTGTGTTACATGTGTTACACTTGATTAAAGCAATGATACAATCAACACAAGTTTGGAATAACCGACAATCACTAACCATAAACATGCGGAAACTCATAAAAAACAAACGTTTCCGCTGGTTTATGGTTTATCCCACATTTAGAGTTGGCCTCTGAGACTTTTGGGTAAGACCTTAATTATGGGATTCCGCACATGTTAATGGAATACAAAACTAAGCCAAGTCGATATTTTCGACAAAATTGCGGTTAGACGCAAAAAAATCGAGATATTATTTTGCTATACAAAGAAAAATATCTATATTTGCACTCGACAAAAACGCGTATTAAAACAAAAATATCGAAAGTCATGCTGATAGAAAGGAATTCATATTTACAAAAATTGATTGCACGGCGGGACAATGGTCGTGTAAAAGTTATCACCGGCATACGCCGTTGTGGCAAGTCCGTCTTGCTTTTCGACATCTACAAGGAGTACCTGAAGAAAACGGGCATCAAAGACAATCAGATTATAGAAGTCCATCTGGATGAAAAGGTCAATGCAGAGTATCGAAACCCCATGAACCTAGATAACTATCTGCATAAAAGAATTGGCAGGAAGAGGTCACAGCTCTATGTGCTGATAGACGAGATACAGGAGGTCGAGCCGATACAGAATCCGTGGCTGCCGGACAACAAGGAAGCGAAGATTACCTTTGTGGATGTTCTGATTGGGCTGATGAACAAGAAGAACGTGGATGTCTATGTGACGGGCAGCAATTCGAGGATGCTTTCAAAGGATGTCATGACGCAGTTCAGAGACCGTGGCGATGAAATACATGTGAATCCCTTGACATATAGGGAATTCTATAGCTCATATCAAGGCGACAGGAGAGACGCATGGGGAGCATTCTGCACTTTTGGCGGACTACCCAAAGTTGCAACAGAGGCCACAGATGAAGACCGAACCGCCTATCTGCAAGACCTGATGGCGAGAACCTACCTGCGCGATGTCGTGGAGAGGAACAAGATACAGAAAGACGAGTCGCTGCTCAGGGAGATGCTACTTGTAGTGGCAAGCAGTGTGGGGTCGTTGACTAATCCCAAAAAACTGGAGCAGACCTTCCAGAGTGTGAGGCAGCAGAAGCTCACCGATGACACCATCAGTCGCTATCTTGACTATTGTGAGGAAGCTTATCTGATAAAGAAAGCCTTCAGGTATGACATTAAAGGTAGGAAATACATCGGTACGCCACTGAAGTATTACTTCACCGATGTCGGCCTGAGAAATGCTCTGCTGAATTTTCGTCAAAGCGAAGAGAATCACCTGATGGAGAACATCATCTTCAACGAACTGTGCGTTCGCGGCTTCAGTGTCGATGTAGGTATTGTGGAATACAACTATAAAGATGAGGAGGGCAAAAGTAAGCGCAGACAAGTGGAGGTGGATTTCGTCGTCAACAAGACCAACCTGCGTTACTACATCCAATCGGCGTTCGCCATTCCCGATAACGAGAAACGCGAGCAGGAAACAAACTCGCTCAGGCGTATAGGTGACTCATACCAGCGGATTGTCGTTCAGCGTGATTTGCACCTACCTTACTATGACGAGAACGGCATCTATTACATTGGCCTGGAGGATTTTCTGCTAAAATTTATTGATGAAATGTAAAACTTTTTGCCATTTCCATTCGTGTACATGCCATATGTTCAGCATACTCCAAGCATACGTTGTAGATATCCAAAACGAAGTCTGCCTGGAAGACTTATATACTTAATCTCCTGCATAGACATATAATTACACTTCCAGTTCAGCTTCATACCACAATCCAAAAAAAAAGAAACTTATGTAGTATATAACGGTATTGATAAGAATAATCAAACAATAAGAAGAGACTTCTATGGCAGTCATGCTATGGAAGTCTTTTCTTTTTTGCATAACCACTCACCTTCTATCCTGATTTTCGGTAAAAGACACGAAAGTCGAAAATACCGACAAGTGTCGATTTTGTGCGCACAATCAAACAGTCAAACAAGTGTAACTTTGCAAAACAAATGAAAATCAGAATAGGATATCCTAAAATCCGCAACTATCATCCAATACACGATTAAGGGTAGATTTATGA
>CAMJZV010000035.1 GCA_946410305.1 uncultured Prevotellaceae bacterium
TGTTCCCGTGGCATCTATGGTGTCAAACATATTATTATCCATGCTATTATCACAAAACTTATTAATTCTTGGGTACAAAAGTAATAAATTTGCCGTAAATTTGGTATTTTTGCAGGAAAAAAATGAGAAATGAGGAATGAGAAATATTAGTGATACGATAAATTTTAATTAAACCTCATATATCCCTTTGTTAATAAGGGTTTCAGAGCGGTCTTTGATTTTTTGATTTGAAAATGACAGAGTAATTTTGCAGTCCCCAAACTGCATAATTATGAATGTCGGTAGCTATATCTTCTCCCAAGTCGTGGATTATATACCTCGTTATCAGTTCGACAAACTTGTTGCCAAGTATCATGGGAACTGGCATTCGAAGGACCTGACCTGCTATAACCAGCTGTTGCATCTGCTGTTCGGCCAGATTACAGGCTGCGGCTCCCTGCGCGATATATGTCTGTGTCTTGAAGCGCACAAGCCCATTCTCTATCATCTCGGCTTCCGGAACACTGTCACCCAGTCATCGCCTATCTGATTATCGCCAGAATCAAGGCGAACTATAAAAGCCCATACTCCATCACCGAGGTGGCAACACTGATTAGGATCTCAGCTCTGGAGAAAGTCTCACTGGGAGAACTCATCACCAAGCCACGCGACTCTGTCAATCTCAATCAATCTGTCAAAGAACTCTCTCTATTTTGAATATTTATACCTAACGCGATTTTATCGCATCAGTAGTATTGTTTAATTGTTGTTTCTGATTTCTGATGCAAAGTTAGGGCGCAGGCTGCTAAGTTCAAAGTTTTTGCTGCTTTTTCGTCTTGTGTTGTTGCGACAACAGAGGCTTTTTGATGACATATCGCAGGAATGTTGACATAGTTGTCGCATCAACTCCAGAGTAGGGGCCTAGTGTTAATTATATATTAAAATAGGTGTAAATGTTACCATAATTCACTTTTTTTTCGTAATTTTGCTTCGATTTTTATAGATAGGTAGAACAATAGTAACTAACAATAACTTATGGAACGTAAACTAACCATTAAAGATTTGTTGTGTGGGCGCTGGCTACTTAGCACGCTGACCTTGTTGCTGATGTCTGTTGCGATGCAGGCGGAAGATACAAGTACCACTTACACTTTTACTGGTATGAGTGCTGTTTCTGGGGAGGATTATCAGTATGAAGTGACATCCACCTCAGGAGAAGCTTCTGAAACTTGGAAAATCAAGAATTTCTCAGCTACAGATGAAAGCTATCATAACAGGACAACATCTGTCTACGTGTTTGATACGCAATCCGTGGGCATTTCCAACATTTTTGCTACCAGTGAGAGTGCAACGATTATTAAATTTCAGTTAGTATCTGACTTTGTATTGCATGGGAATTTCGTCAGCGCAGAAATTACCTATAGCACATCAGGCATGTCTTATAATCAAGCAACTGTTTGCAAGGTTGGTAATAGTTCCTATTCAATGTTGACAGACACTTCGGAACAGCTTGGAACCTCACCGGCAACTATTTCGTTGAAGAGTCTTTACGAAGACGAAAAATACTTCAATGACCAAAAAGTAGCCTTGGATTTTACGTTTATAACCAATAAGTTTGATGGCTACGATGGTGAATTTTCTATTCAGTCTGTTAAGATTACCACGACTCCTGCCACAGATTACAATCTTTGGGTGGGTGGCGTACAAGTAAATAGCGGCAATGCGTCGAATATCTTGAACGATGATAATAATCCGACAGCCGTATTCGATGTATCTACGAACACGTTGACGCTGAATAACGCGACAATCAACGGAAATGTTGTGAGCGGTCTCGCTGACGACCTGACGGTGCATCTGGTTGGTACCAATACCATTAATACCCAAGGTACTAAGGCTTTTGTTTCGACATTGCAGTCAGAGCCTTCGTTGACCATTACTGCCGCTGAAGGTGCCTTGCTGAAGACTAATATTCTTCGTACACAGGGAGATGCTGTTATATCAAGTGGTTTCAGTGATAATATCCCTGAAGGCTATAAATTGTCGTGGGATGCTGATGGATATTGCTCTTTGGGAAAATATTACGGATTGTATCTGTATGCTTTTGTTAATGGCGACGGCTATTTTCAACCTTATTATGTTACAGCTGCCAACTGTGACAGGCTGATGGGTAAATATAATGAGAGCAATAGCAAGTGGGATAATACCGTCATCACCATTTCATACGATGATTCGGAAAAGACATTGACGCTTAACAATGCCAGTCCTGAGACGGCTGCACCTTATGGGGACACCTATCTGATTAACTGTGACGAAGCAAATGCCAAGAATATCACTATTATGCTGCTTGGCGAGAATACCCTTAGGCAATATCCTAATGAGGATGCTGCCGGTTTCATCAGGAACAGCCAATATGAAGGAACCGTCACCATTACTACCGACCTGGAAAATCCTGGCACTTTGACAATGCCTGATTTTGAGGAATCTAAGGAAGAAAGCAGTATTATAAGTGCGGATAATGTGATATACAAGAATGGCTTGGGCTATTCTAAGGATGAAAACAATGTAAGATACATCAAGACTCTTTCTGGTTATGGCCTGAAGGTGGCAGGCATTCCAGTCAACAGTTCAAACGCTGGCAATGTGCTGGGCGACGACCTCTCGGAAGAGGGTAGTGTTGCCAGTGTGAGCTTTGATGCAAAAACCAATACTTTGACGCTGAACGAGGCGTATATTGATGTAGAAGGTGCGAATGCTATCGAGAGTAGCTTGGAAAATCTTACGATATTCCTCGTTGGCGAAAACTCTCTTTATTGCTATGGCAATGACAATCAGGTTTTCGCATTTAGCAAAGGTTCTAATGTAGAAAATGTGACAGTAACCTTTACTACAGATGAAGAGTCAAATGGTATTCTGAATCTCGTAGAAGACAACCTGTTTGGAGAAGGAGTCACGCCAGTTTATACTAACGTTCTCAATAAGCGGGATGGTGATTATGGCACCATTACTAGCCAGTTGGGCGTTCGTGTGGCAGGTATCGATGTGACGCTGTTCAATAAAGGCAATGTGCTGGGCGACGGCAAGGTGAGCTACAATCCAGAAACATACACGCTGACGCTGAACAATGCAACGATTGAACCTGAAGAAGAGACTTCTGGTATTGATTTTTCGCATGATGAGGACTTCACGATTGCGCTGATTGGTGACAACAGCGTTCGGGGTGGAGAAGGTTGTACTGCTATCAGTCATTCTTACGGAGTGGAAACGCCTCATTTGTATTTTGTCAAAGGAGATGCTACTCAGCATTTCTCACTGACGCTGATTGCCCCAAGTGAAGATGACCTGATTGACGGCTTCTATGCAAATTATGGTGACTTCTTTGTATTTGACTCTGAGGATGACGGTACCTATATGTCGACTATTAGCACCACCGTCTTTGGAGGAACAGGAAGTGCTGATGAGCCTTTCTTGATCAAGACGGCAGAGGACTTGAAGAACTTTGCCTTCCACTATAATGAGGGCCGTTTCTCGAATAATGTCCACATCCAGCTCTTTAACGATATCGATTGTAAGGATGAAGAGGGCTTCACGACCATTGCCAATAATACTGACGCCACTTTCTATGGAGTGTTTGACGGAAACCATAAGACCATCAGTAACCTGACAATGACGGGCATCGGCCTGTTTGGCTATGTGTCAAAGGACGAGGACTTTGGCGTGGGAACCATCAAGGACCTTACATTAAGCAATTTCAACTTAACGGGTAATGATTATTCCACAGGTGGTATTGTTGAGACACTATCTGGTGGTGCAGTCGTTTCCAATTGTACTGTCAAAAATAGTACGATTGCTTGTTCTGATAATCAGTATAATCCAGAGGTAGGCGGTATTGTAGCCAAGTTGGAAAACTCAACTGTCAGCAATTGTATAGTTGACAATACAACAGTTAATGCAACGACATCATATCCCTTGGAATCTGGCCCTCAAGCATTTGCTGCTGGTATTGCGGCTTCGAACACGAGTGGTACCATCAGTGGTTGTCAGGTAATCAATGGGACCAAAATTATGAACTTCAATGCGGAAGGCTGCCCATTAACAACGGGTGCTATTGTTGCTAATACAAGTGAAGGAACATTTACCTCAAATACCTATTCTTATGATGTGAAGGTGGAAACTGGTATAGTGACAAATTCAGAATCAAAAGATACGAAATCAGGTTACACTCATCGTGGAACAAATGCAGAAACAGATCCTGATGGCATTAGTCTTTACACCCAAAAAGTAACGCTGCCTGCCGAGAGTGGAGAGGCCAGTGTGGTGGGTGAGGAGGGAACCTACTATTCTACTGTTATGGAGAGTGATGTCCTGAGTTATCTGGTAGCTCCAGGTCAGACTGCGACGGTGAATGTAATGCCCGGTGAAGGCTATGCTATTGCATCGTTCACGGCAACAAACACGACCACAGGAGCTACGATAAGTACAAGTTCTGTATATTTAGGAGATAATATTACCCAATACTCCTTTACGATGTCCGATGCTCCTGTGACAGTTGCTGTGGTGACGGTACAAACAATTGGTATCAGAGTCGCTGGCGTTGAAGTGACAGAACAGAACTCCGCCAATGTGCTGGGCGACGGCAAGGTGAGCTACGACGAAGAGACCAGCACGCTGACGCTGAACAAAGCAACCATCAATGGATGTATCTATCTCTATGGTGAATCGAAGAACTGCCTTACCGTTCACTTAGTGGGCGAGAACATCATCGACGGTGGCTATGTGTCGCAAGATGAGAATGGTGACTGGGCTTTTGGAACGAGTGTCGAAAAGGCCAAACTGTCTATTACCACTGACGAGACGAATCCTGGTCAGCTGCTGCTAAGGAATTGCTATATTAACAAGTGGAATAATGCCGAGTATTACGATGGATGGTATCCCGCATTAAAGAATGGTTTGACAGAAACGGAGAACTATAACGATAATAAAGTTCTTATTGCCCAAGGTCCTGTATTGACACCAGGTCAAGGCATCTACTGGACCGACCAACTGTACACGTTTACTGATGGCGCAGAGGTCGCTTTTAGGGATAATGAAGGACACACTCTGGAAGTGAGCGTTAACGAGAATTCATTTACATTGCCCGAAACCAGGAAATATACTATTGAAGTTTCGAAAACAAAGACGGTAGATAATACGGAATTCTACATGTATAGCGGTGGTCACTATACTGTTTACAATAAGCCAGGCTTTAGCATTCCTGCAGGTACCTACAACGGTCCACAGTCTATTAAGTTGACCAATCTGCCTACATTGCCAGAGGATCCATCTTACTATCCACAGGTGTGGTATTACTTGGACGACAACAAGAATGACTCTGTGCAGTATACTTCTGCGCAGCAGGAGATAGAGTTGATGGAATCTGCCAAGGTTTGTGTGTACTTCCTTGATGAGGACTCTGACAAGTTGAAGAGCGTTCCCGTCGAGGCAGAATATGTTATCTTGCAGCAACCAGGCTACCACTTCTCTGACAGCGAGTCGGGCCAGAGCTACTATTCCAGCGGCACTACCGTCTATAATCTCGACTTCGGACAGGAGAATACGCTGCCTTGGCTGATTAATGTTCCTGAGGGATTGACCATCACCTATGCCAGTGAGGACGAGAATGTGGCCACCATCGACCAGACGGGCAAGATAACCCTGACAGGTGCAGGACATGTATGGCTGACGGCTTCGAACGAGGAAACTGCCGAGTATGCGGCCCATACGGAGCGCATCCGACTGGAGATTAGGCCCACCGATCCGCAGGCTTCATTAGAGGAAGGTGCTTACTATGTGGGGCAGAAAGTGACGCTGATTCCTACCGTACCCAACGGCACCATCTACTATTCGTTCGGTTCGAATGGTGAGAAGACCAAGTATACGGAAGGCGATGAGATAGTATTGCCCAAAGGTGAGTACGAATTCTATACCTATACACGCTGTGTGACGGAGGCTGATGATTCCGAAACAGACTATATGCAGTCGTATGGCAACAACCACAGATACTATTACGTCTACGACCAGCCGACATTCAGCGTTGAGGAAGGTACATATAACGATGACGTAAACGTCAAGATTGAGAACTTGCCTACCACCAACAGCGCACAGGTCTACTATTATTTCTACGACGAGACGCTGGAACCTGAGGATGAGGAGAGTGTACTCTATCACTCAGACGATGTCATCACCATGACGAAGAGCAAGATTCTCAAAGCATATATCGTCGTGGAGGACGATAGCGGCAAACAGTATAAGAGCATTCCCGTCAAGGCAGAATACACTGTTATTCCCAAGACGCAGCTGAACATCTCTTATGCACAGAGCACCCGCACATGGGCTTCGTACTGTGCTACAGAGAAAAGCCTAGAGACGCCAGTAGGCATGCAGGCTTATGTGGTGAAAGAGGCTACGAAGTCGGGTGTGGTGGTTGAGGCCATTGACTATATCCCTCAGGGCGTGGGCGTGCTGCTGAAGCGTACAGCCGAAACAATCTCAGAACCTATCATGGCGAAGGCTTTTATGAAGACTGAGACGGAGACCTATACCAGCGAGCTGGTAGGTACAACGGCATCACAGCCTGTCAAGATGCTGAATGGTACTGTCTATGTGCTCTATAACGACGGCTTCACTCGTGCTACGAGTGGTTCAATAGGCGCTAACCGCGGATACTTGCTGTTTGCCGACGTCATCGTTGATGCGCGCTTGAGTATCTTCGAGGACGAGACAACGGCTATTGAGCACACTAACCGTGAAACAATAACCAATAACAAATATTACAACCTCAACGGTCAGCGTGTAGCAGTTCCGAAGAAGAAGGGGCTGTACATCTTGAACGGCCAGACGGTTATCGTGAAATAAAACCCCAATTAGTCAACAATAAATAAAATTATAATCATATGAAACTGACAAAGAAAATCGTTGCATTAATGGCTGTCCTGATGACGACAGCAAGTGTATTGGCCTCTGAGGTCACAGTAATAACCATGCTGAACGGCGTCGCAAATAGTAATGTCGGCACCGTGACGCATAGCGAAGCCAATGGGGTGTGCACCCTGACGGTAACTCCTGCGAGTGGCTACTACATCGATATCATCACGGCAGAGAAGACTATTGAGGGCGGTATGGCACAGGCTCCTCGTCGTCGTACTACTCCTGGTATGGACAATTATCTGCAAGTGAGTGGCCCTCAGTCTCCCTTTGATCCCAGCGGCGAGACAACTTGGATATTTACCATGCCAAACGATGCGAAATACGATGTGGAGGTAATCGCCAACTTCAAGGCACGTACTTCTATTGCTTCAGCTACGCTGAATCTGATATTGCCTGAGGGTGGCTATGTCTTTGATGGCGAAGCTAAGGAGCCTGCTGTGACAGTCACACTGGGCGGTAGCACGCTGGCAAGCAGCAACTATACGGTTAATTACAGCAGTAACATCAATGCTGGTAACGCTACTGTGACAGTGACGGGTAAGAACACCTATACTGGTACTGCTACGAAAAACTTCACCATCAGCAAGGCTCAGCTGAGCGACCTGAGCGTGGTGATTCAGGGCTGGATATATGGCCAATATAATGAAGAGGTCAATGCTCCACGCGTGGATGGAAATGAAGGTGAAGGTGAAGAAACCTTTACCTATAGTGTAGCCAACGATAATAAATTCTCTACTACCGTGCCAACCAATGCTGGAAACTATACGGTAAAAGTTGCTGTGGCAGAGACAGAAAACTTTCAGGCTGGCGAGGCTACTGCAAACTTTACTATCACCAAGGCTGAGCTGACCAACGCCACTGTATCGCTTGAAGGCTGGACCTATGGCGATGATGCCAATATTCCTGTCGTGACTAATAATCTGGGTGATGGTACTGTAGACATTTTCTTTGCCAACACTGCTGCTCCTTCATTGGATTACACTGCTGACGTTCCTGCCAACGCAGGCAACTATTCTATTAAGGCTGTGATTGCTGAATCTGCCAACTATCAGGGTAAAGAGGTGACAAACACCTTCTCTATTGCCAAGGCAGACTTCTCGCTGGTAACCATTGCAGATATTGCCAACAAGACCTTTACAGGCGAGGCTATTGAGCCCGCTGTTACTGTGACTTTCAAGGGCAAGGCTGTTGATGCTTCAGAGTATACTGTTGGCTATAGCAACAATGTCGATGCTGGTACAGCAACTGTTACGCTGACTACCAATAATGTGAACTTTGCAGCTGGTGAAGTAAATCCCACCAAGACCTTCCAGATTGTTCCCGCCTCTGTCACTATTAGTGCTGAGGATCAGACTGTAACCTATAACGGTGACGCTCAGGAGTTTACTAACTACAATGTAGAAAATGGTGAGGTGTTTGTTGCTTACTACGCAACAGAGGCTGACCGCACCGCAGGAGAAAATCAGTTGGAGGTGGTTGCCAATGCAGGAACCTACTACGTACAGCTGACACAGGCTGCTGACAACTATACCTCAGAGCCTGTCAACGTAACCTTCACTATCAATCCTAAGACATTGACAGAAGACATGATGTGGCAGGAAGGCGATGAGTTCGTCTATAGTGGTGAGGAAGTGACTTTGGCCGATACAATGTTTGGCTTGACAGATGGTAATGAGGAATTGGAATTTGATACTGATTTCACCATTTCTTACAGCAACAACGTGAATGTTGGTACAGCAACCGCTACTATTACTGGTCTGGGTAACTATCAGGGCACACTGACAACAACCTTCGAGATTGTTCGTCAGGTTGCTATCAGTTTCTCTAAGAATAACAGTAGTTGGATGTCATACTATGCAGAAGAGGACTTGGCTATTCCTCATGAATTGGAGGCTTATGCTGTAACTGGTGTTGATGGAACGGAGGTTAAGGTTCAAAAACTGGACTATATCCCCAGTAATCAGGGTGTACTGCTGACCTATAAGGAAGTGATGCCTCAAGAGGAATCTATGTTCTTCCATGCATGCACAGATGTTCCGGAGGTGAAGCCTCAGAACCAGCTGAGTGGTGTTGCTGCTGCTACATTGGTTAGCTCTCTGACTGCTGATGGATCAAGCATCTACGTGCTCTACAACGATGAGTTCGTGAAGACTATCAACGGTACAATTCCTGCCAACCGCTGCTACCTGCCTATCGACATGAATGTGAACGTGAATGCTCGCCTGACTATCAGCTTTGCTGACGACGATAACGAGACAACTTCATTGAATGAAGAATTAAGAGTGAAGAATGAAGAATCGGTTGACGCTTGGTACGACATGCAGGGTCGCAAGGTTGCTCAGCCTGCTAAGGGCTTGTACATTGTAAATGGCAAGAAGGTAGTGATTAAGTAATTAATAGGTATCTGACTATGAAGAATCATATCAGAGATATGATGGTTTTGGCCTTCCTGATGCTGGCATCTTCAACGATGTGGGCAAAAGGACAGGTGACCATCGTCCAAACAGGTCAGGGCAACGCATCGTACGACGTCAAAGAGGAGTCGGTGTGTGAACTGACGATGGTGCCCGCCTCGGGGTACTATGTCACTGCTGAATACATCAAGGTCGTCAAGACGATTGATGGTGGCAGTGCACATAGTCCCAAAAGGACACCAGCTGTTGCCGAGCCTATTGCATTGACGGCGTTGAATCCTGATGCGAATCCTACGGAGACAACCCGCTACACCTTTGCAATGGAGGGCAATTATGACTATGAGGTGACTGTTGACTTCCAAAGTGCACAGGCTAACAACCTCTTCTTGGTAAATGGCCGAATGGTTACTGAGCAGAATCGTGGTGACATCTTGAATAATGGCGGAACCATGAAGTTCAATGCCTCCAATAATAGACTTGTGTTCACGAAGTTGTCTTCGCAAGACGTTAACATTGAGTCGTGGATGGACAATATGGTTGTCTATCTGAAAGAAGGTAACAGCATGGCTGCCAGTGACGGATTTCTCTTTAAGGGACACGGTGGTAACCTGACGTTTACAACCGATGGTAACGACGCTGGTACACTGGCGTTAGGGATAGAGGCAATGGTTCCTGTCATCAGTGGATTCAATCTCATCATCTTTGAGCAGAATCTGACATTGCTGTCTGGCAGTTACGATGGTCAGGAGGCTGTCATCGGTACTCCCGTGAAGCCTATTGCTGACGAAGATGATCCGGCGAATACCGTTGACCTGGGCGATACTGGTGATACGGATGATTTTAGCAATACCATTATCAATGATGTGCTCTATACCCTTGATGCTGGTAATGACGACGGTATAGACACAGAGGAGAACAGTGTGGTATTAGGCTCTTCAATGGCTGCGGACGACATCAATGAGATTGTCGACAACTATACCCCTGGTTCGGAAGAGTTTGCTGAACACTTTGCTGGTGTGACTTTCATGATTCCGGCTGGTACGGGTAGTGTGCTTGTCACCGCCAAGACTGGCGAGGAGGGTGTCATACACGTGAAGATTGGTTCACAGCCTCCGTTTGTCATTTCTGGTGTTGTGGATTATACTGCCTTCGAAATACCTTATGCATGTACTGTGGCAACCTATGTGTATATCTACAACGCCAGTCCTGCAGCCGAGACTGCTGAGGCTGCCGACCATCGTGCTGGTAAGAAGACTACGGTGACGGTGGGCTTGGCAACTGTGGGTGTCAAGGCTTCTAGTGTGCAGTCGTCAAACTCTGAGGGTAACGTAGAGAATGGTGTTGTAGAGATGACGAGCGAGGATATAACGCTTGATGTTGACCGCTCCACCTTCGTGGTGAACAACTCAGAGGTTAACACGCTGAACGAAGACTTGTTTAGCAACTTGCCGTTCATGAAGTATGTCGACCTTCGTAACACCAGTGTTACGGGTGTTAACGTCAGTCGTGAGGATGGACCCTTCGCTGGTGTCTCCAAGAACACCTTTATCTATATGCCGGTAGGTAATACGACCGATGAGCCTAATGTCATCATTGGAAACATCTGTGAGAAAGTGGTACTGGATGCCAATATGGCTGAAGACGAGTCGTTCGGACTCTCTGGCAACTTTGTAGCTGGTAGCATTGAACTGAATCGTACTTTCCAGAAGGACGAGACCACAACGCTCTGTCTGCCCTTCGCCATCAGTGCTTCGGATATGAAGAACTTTGGCGAGGTATATCATGTTCAGTCTGTTGATGGTGCTTGGGTAAAGATAGAAGAGGTCACTGATGGACTGAAGGCTCATGTGCCATATCTCTTCAAAGCTGCTGCTGACGATACCCAGCTGTATACAAAGGAGATCACAGAGTTGAACATGCCAGAAGAGCCTGCTGGAGTAGCACGCCGTGCAGAAAGCAGCGCCGTCTTGGTAGGCTGTTATGACAACTTCTATTCGAAAGCCACTGATGGTGCTTTCCGATTTGTTGCCAATGACAATCTGGAGCAGATCAAGTTTGTACGCATGCAGGACGGCGAGCGCATCAAACCCTTTGAGGCTTATCTGAAGTCTGACAGTCAGACTGACGAACTGGGCGTTACGGACAAAGAGGTTACTGCTATTGAGGCTATTGCCAACAGCCAAGACCCTAAAGCTAATGGCCCATATTATGACTTACAGGGACGTAGAATGGCCAATGGTCAGAAGCCAACAGCTAAAGGTATATACATTATTAACGGACAGAAAACGGTTATCCGCTGATGCCCATGACAGAAGAATTATTAGAACAACTAAATGAAGGACAACGTGCGGCCGTCACTTATTGTGACGGCCCACAGTTGGTTATAGCGGGTGCGGGATCAGGCAAGACGCGCGTGCTGACATATAAGATTGCCTATTTGTTAGCTCAACATACCTATCAGCCTTGGAACATTCTGGCGCTGACCTTTACCAACAAGGCAGCACGCGAGATGAAGGAACGTATAGGCCGGTTGGTAGGACAGGAACAGGCACGCTATCTGCAGATGGGCACGTTCCACTCTGTCTTTGCCCGCATACTCAGAGCTGAAGCTGAAAGAATCGGCTTCAATAGTAATTTTACCATATATGACCAGGCAGACTCGCGTTCGCTGGTGAAGAGCATCATCAAGGAGATGCAGCTGGACGACAAGACCTATAAGCCTGCAAGTGTGGCTGACCGCATATCGATGGCTAAAAACCACCTGTTGTTACCACAGCAGTATATGCAGAGCTCGTGGGCTGCTGACGATGCACAGAAGAAACGTCCGCAGGTGGCACATATATATAATAGGTACGTAGAGCGATGTCGTCAAGCCAACGCCATGGACTTTGACGACCTGCTGGTGCAGACCTTCCTGTTGTTTAAGCGTAACGAGGACATCCGCCAGAAATATGTAGAGCGTTTCCGCTATGTGCTGGTCGACGAGTACCAGGACACCAACTACGCCCAGCAGGAGATTGTCTTGCAGCTGACGTATCAACATGGTCGTGT
The DNA here is from genome assembly GCA_946410305.1 of uncultured Prevotellaceae bacterium. Taxonomy (GTDB): domain Bacteria; phylum Bacteroidota; class Bacteroidia; order Bacteroidales; family Bacteroidaceae; genus Prevotella. Next base: position 12,408 of record CAMJZV010000035.1, read on the forward strand.
GTGCGTGGTGGGTGACGATGCACAGAGCATCTACAGCTTTCGTGGTGCCAATATCGACAATATCCTCAACTTCCAGAATATGTATGAGGGTACGCGCCTCTTTAAGTTGGAGCAGAACTATCGCTCTACACAGCTCATCGTGCAAGCTGCCAATAGCCTGATACGCAAGAATGAGCGACAGATTCACAAGGATGTGTTCAGCGAGAATGAAGAGGGTGAGCGACTGACGCTGAAACCCGCCTACAGCGATAGGGAGGAGGCCATCATTGTGTGTAACGACATCAAGCGCATCCGTCGTCAAGACCAAGCATCTTACGGTGATTTCGCCATTCTCTATCGTACCAATGCACAGAGCCGCTCCTTCGAGGAACAGATGCGTAAGGACGGTATCCCATATCGTATTTATGGTGGCCTGAGCTTTTACCAGCGTAAGGAAATCAAAGACGTCATTGCCTACTTCCGTGTGGTGGCTAATCCTAATGATGAGGAAGCTCTGCGCCGTATTATCAACTATCCTGCACGTGGCATTGGCGATACAACGGTAGCAAAGATAGTTGAGACGGCTAATACGCACAATGTGTCGCTGTGGAATGTCATCCAGCAACCCATCGTCTTTGACCTGAAGCTATCAAAGGGCACACTCACTAAGTTGGAGGCTTTCAAGGTACTCGTGGAAGGGTGGGGCGCACGCCTTGCTCAGGAGGATGCCTACGAGCTTGGACACTCTATCATTATGGAGAGTGGTGTCAGCAAGGATATCTATAGCTCTAACAATCCCGAGGACCTGTCGCGCCAGGAGAACCTGGAAGAGTTCTTGGGTGGTATGCAGGACTTTGTGGAGTCGCGCAAGGAAGAAGACCGTGGCGACGAGATTTCACTCAGCGATTTCTTGCAAGAGGTGGCATTGCTCACCGATCTTGATAGCGAAGGTGATGAAGATCAGCCCAAAGTGACGTTGATGACCATTCATGCTGCTAAGGGATTGGAATTTCCCACGGTGTTTGTGGTGGGACTGGAAGAGAATATCTTCCCGTCACCGATGTGTGTGGGGTCGATGCGCGAACTGGAAGAGGAACGCCGGCTATTGTATGTCGCCATCACACGCGCTGAGAAACACTGCATCCTGACGTGTGCACAGAACCGCTTCCGCTATGGTAAGATGGAGTATGACACACCATCGCGCTTCATCAAGGACTTCGACCCCAGTTTATTGAGAGTAGAGGGAGGCGCAGGTATTCCTGGGCTGCCTAAGAACTCTAGTATCTCTAGCATGTCTAGTCGATCTAGTTTTTCTAGTAGTTCTAGCTGGTCGTCCCGAAGTAATTCTCAGAATCCGCGCCCTGTAGCTACGCAGTTTATTGCTGACGTGAAGCCAAGACTGGTTCCTGTTCGTAAGGAAACCCCGCGCCCACAGTCAGCCATTGGTGATATTGGCCTGCGTGAAGGCAACGTGATAGAGCACCAGCGCTTTGGCATAGGTACTGTTATGAAAGTAGAGGGTAGTGGTGAGAATACCAAGGCTACGGTGAACTTCAAAAATGCAGGAATCAAGCAACTCCTGTTGAAGTTCGCAAAGTATTCAATTATCAGCTAATAGCAAATAGCAATATCAAAGAGCCTCGTCTTCTGGCCGTTCCAGAAGACGAGACTTTTGTTTGGGTAAGTGTTTCTTCTTACGGAGATAGGCAGCCTTGCGGGCTTCATACTCTTCGTAGTGTTTCTCTAAGAAATTGTCTGCCATCTACAAGGTAAACTATTTGTTGACGTTATAGATGACACTCATGCGGATAGGTGCGTGTCTGTTGTTCGCACCTCCCACCAGGCGTACACTGTTGACGTTCATCTCGTTGGCAATACCAGACGATGTGCTTGTCGTTGTCGTACCTGACGTCTGCACCTCTACAGGGATGAGCACAGCCTTGTTCCAATTCTCCGACTTGCCCTTGCGAGCGTACATGCGGTTAATCAGGTAGGAGATGTTGTTGAAACTATAGGTCTTCTGCGTACTGTTGTATGTTGCCAGATAGGCTTTCATGTTGTCGGGAGTGCCATTGTCCTCGAAGAAGGAGTAGAGGCTGTCCTTCTCAATGAGAAGCACGCGGGTGGGCTCTTCAAGAACAACCTCAGAGTCTTTGCTGCGAGGTCTCATTCGTGTGAAGGTGACCTTTGCCGAAGTGATAGTGTCGTTCTCATGTCCCTTCTTGATGTCATCGATGGGGAGTGTTACTTCTGTATAGATGCCTGCGGGCGTCTTCAGATAGGTGCAGGTGTCTATAGATACCAGTTTGTCAATACCCGAATGGTTGTAGCTGATGTGTGTAGCCTTGAGCACCTCGTCGGTAGAGTTGAGCGTACACTGTGTGTTGTAAACACTCTCGTTCGACTTGTAGCGATAGTACATGTTGAACTGAGTGAAGGCTACCTCGATGATGAGTCCCTGACCATCGACAGACTTGATGTAGAAACCTGGGCACACATTGCGTGTAAAGCTGTTGAAGTTCTTGAAGAATGCAGGGCTCTCATAGTACTTACGCATGATATAGGTACCGTAGTTGTTGTATTTCTTGCCTTCTTTGTCGATGTATTCCTTGTTGAGAGGTACCTTGACATAGGCGTAGTTCTTGCGAGTACGGTAGGTGTTGCGAAGACTGTCACTGACTGTCAGGTCGCTGGCTGCATAGACTTTCTCGCTTTTAACAGCGCCAGCGGCTGTGCGGACAAGTCCTGCTGTCTCTGGGTCGAAGTCGGTATAGATGGCATCGGTGCTCTTCATGGGGGTGTCGAGCTCCATGAGTGCGAGTTTCATGGCTGTCAGGGAGTCGCCCTGGAAGGTGTTGATCAAGATATGCACATAGCATGAGTCAACGATGGGCTCGTTGTTTGCATCGCGACTAACAACGGCATCCTTATCCCTGAAGAGGCTTGTAGCCTCAGACTCCAGCAGAGAGAACTGCGTGGTGTAGTCGCACTTGATATAGGTGCCTGTCTCTGGATCCTTGATGCGGCCCAGGTATGAATAGGCATTGCGCGACAATACAGAGCCTGCTGCAATAGAGCGGGTCGTGATGTCGAAGGTATCTGTCTCTGTGGTGAATCTGTCGACGTCGCTGGTCAGCGAGTAACCCAGTGTTGATGTGTCTTCACTACACGACGAGATTGCTGCTGTGAGAAGCGCAATCCCGACCATTATCCAATTTCTCATTTCTTTTCCTTACTTATATCTTTTCGTATAAATCCTCGTACGCACTGTAAAAGTCCTCACCAGGATATGCAAGATTGGGGATATTGTTGGCAGCAGCATATTTCAGCAGCTCAGGATTAACATCCGGATGTGCTGCTATTACGCCGTCGCTATAGTCAATAGCCATCTTGCTCAACTCGTCGAAATCGAAGTTGTCTTTATATTTCGCCAGCAGGTCGCCAGTGGCCTCGCGGAACTCCACGCACTTCTTGAAGTTGCTGCCAAAGTCGGAGTTGATGGTCTTGGGGAAGAGTGATGTTACCACTTTAGTGTTGGCGAAAGAAGGCTCCTCGTGGTAGGCTGTCTTGATGTAGAGGGGCACTACGGCACTCATCCATCCCTGTACGTGGATGATATCAGGTACCCAGCGCAACTTCTTGACAGTCTCCAGCACGCCACGAGCAAAGAAGATAGCACGCTCGCCGTTGTCGGCATAGTCGTTGCCATTCTCGTCCTGCTCCATCTTGCGCTTGGTGAAGTAGTCTTCGTTATCGATGAAATAAACCTGTATGCGTGTACCTACGATGGTAGCCACCTTGATAATCAGAGGATGGTCCGTGTCGTCGATAATCAGGTTCATACCTGATAGGCGAATCACCTCATGGAGCTGTCCGCGGCGCTCGTTGATGATGCCCCATTTAGGCATAAACGTGCGAATCTCGTGACCTGCGTCCTGCATAGCCTGAGGCAATGCCTTACCCATCAGCGAAAGGTTGCTGTCGGGAACATAGGGAACTATCTCCTGATTGATAAATAGAATCTTCTTTGCCATATGGTACGATTTTATCTTTGCAAAGATACGAAAAATAACTCACAAAAGTGCAAGAAATGTGCAGGTTTTTGATTTTTTTAGCCTTGTTTTGGCATATTTTTACGATATTTCTTTCTTATTTGGTAAAAATGTTGTTATTTTGCACCCGATTTTGTACACTATCAATTTAGAATGAAAGTATTTAATAAAATTGTAGACCTTCAGAACCAGTTGTTTGAAGATCGCAAACAAGGGAAAGAAATAGGTCTTGTACCTACTATGGGAGCACTGCACGAAGGACACGCCTCGCTGGTGCGTCGTAGTGTGAAGGAAAATGGGATAACTGTGGTGTCGGTTTTTGTTAATCCGACGCAGTTTAACGACAAGAACGATCTGAAGAACTATCCTCGTACGCTCGATGCAGACTGTAAGCTGTTGGACGAGTGTGGTGCTGACTATGTGTTGGCTCCCAGTGTCGAGGAGATGTATCCAACACCTGACACCCGTCAGTTTGAATATCCTCCTGTATCTACTGTGATGGAGGGCGCTCATCGTCCTGGTCACTTCAATGGTGTCTGTCAGGTAGTCAGCCGCCTGTTCTATATTGTCAAGCCGCATCGTGCGTATTTCGGTGAGAAAGACTGGCAGCAGATTGCTGTTGTGAAGGCGATGGTTCGCCATCTGCAGTTGCCTGTCGAGATTGTTGAGTGTGACATTGTTCGTGATGCTGACGGACTGGCTCGCAGTTCACGTAACACGCTGTTGTCCAAGGATGAACGTGCTATTGCACCAGCCATCTATAAGGCATTGAAGGATAGTCTGGCATATGCCAAGAAACACACCGTTAAGGAGACGCACGACAAGGTGGTAGCTGACATCAATGCTGTCGACGGACTGGATGTAGAGTACTTCTCTATCGTTGATGGCAATACGCTGCAGGATATCGAGAATTGGGATGATACACCCTATGTGGTTGGCTGTATTACCGTCTATTGCGGTAAGACGCCGATTCGTTTGATTGACCATATAAAGTACAAAGCCGTATGATGATTGAAGTATTGAAGTCGAAGCTGCACTGTGTGACGGTGACCGAGGCTAATCTGAACTATATGGGTAGCATCACGATTGATGAAGACCTGTTGGATGCTGCTAATCTGATTGCCGGCGAAAAGGTGCAGATAGTAGATAATAACAATGGCGAGCGCTTTGAGACCTATATTATTAAAGGTGAGCGTGGCAGTGGCTGTGTCTGTCTGAATGGTGCCGCAGCCCGCAAGGTTCAGGTGGGTGATGTGTGCATCATCATCTCCTATGCGCTGATGGACTTTGAGGAAGCAAAGACGTTCAAACCTACCGTTGTATTCCCCAAAGAAGGCAATAAGTTGTAAATCGTTACGAGCTATATAATAAACAAGCCGCCCAGAAAAACTGAGCGGCTTATTTATTGTTATCAAGTCGTTTGCTTACTCGATGACTACGAGGGCGTCGTCTTCCATAACGCTCTGACCTACAGTAACACAGATGGCAGTAACCTTACCATCCTTCTCTGCCTCGATGTTGTTGGCCATCTTCATGGCTTCCAGCACGAGCAGCGTGTCACCAACCTTTACCTCGTCGCCAACAGCTACCTCGATAGAGGTAATAACGCCAGGCAGCGGAGCCTTGACGGCGTTGTTGGTGTTGACGTTGGCATTGTCGCTGGCAGGAGCACTGCTTGCTGCGGGTTCTGCGGCGGGCTTGCCCAGTACAGGCTTCTTCTTCTCAGGTTCTGCCTCGGGCTCCCATTCTACCTTGTACTCTTCGCCATTGACGTTGACGGTAGCTACGGTTCCCTCGATATCTCCAATGGTTACCTCATACTGGTTGCCATTGATGGTGTACTTATATTCTTTCTTCATGATAGTTTATTTTAAGGGTGTGCTGTCATGGTCTGGGCATATCCGTTCCACTGAGTCTGCTTCTCACTGATGGTGATAATGCCTGGCTCCTTGTCGTGTACGTTGTTGCCCTTGAACTCATAAAGAGCCATAGCAATGGCAGCATAAACTTCGTTTTTCATAATTCTCTATTTATTTGCTGCTGTTAATATTACATCGGAATGTTACCGTGCTTCTTGGCGGGCAGCGAGTCACGCTTGGTGGCCAGCTGAGCCAGTGCGCGGCAAATGCGAAAACGAGTGTTGCGAGGCTCGATGACGTCGTCAATGTAGCCGTACTTGGCTGCCTGATAAGGATTAGCGAAGAGCTCGTTGTACTCTTCCTCCTTCTCAGCGATGAATGCCTTAACGTCCTCACCAGCTTCCTTCTTGGCCTTAGCTTCCTTAGCATACAGCACAGCGGCAGCACCGGATGCACCCATGACGGCGATCTCGGCTGAAGGCCATGCGTAGTTCAGGTCGGTGTGCAGCTGCTTAGAACCCATCACGATGTGTGAGCCACCGTAAGACTTACGCAGAGTAACAGTAATCTTAGGCACAGTAGCCTCACCGTAAGCGTACAGCAGCTGAGCACCGTGCAGGATGACAGCGTTGTACTCCTGACCGGTACCAGGCAGGAATCCTGGAACGTCTACGAGTGATACGATAGGAATGTTGAAGGCGTCGCAGAAACGAACGAAACGGGCACCCTTACGGCTGGCGTTCACGTCGAGCACACCAGCGTAGCAAGAAGGCTGGTTAGCAACGATACCTACGCTCTGACCGTTGAAGCGAGCGAAACCAACGATGATGTTCTTGGCGAACTTAGGCTGTACCTCGAAGAACTCGTGGTCGTCGGTGATAGCGCTGATCACCTTGTACATGTCGTAAGCCTCGTTGGGGTTCTCGGGAATAATCTCGTTCAGAGAGTCCTCCAGACGGTCGATGGGGTCTGTGCACTTCTTGCGAGGAGCCAGCTCCATGTTGTTTGAAGGAATGTAGCTCAGCAGGGTCTTCAGCATCTCTACAGCCTCTTCCTCTGTCTTAGCGGTGAAGTGGGTAACACCCGACTTCGAGGCGTGTACTGATGCACCACCCAGATGCTCCTGGTCAATGTCCTCGCCAGTAACGGTCTTCACCACCTTTGGACCGGTAAGGAACATGTATGATGTGCCTTCCATCATCAGGGTGAAGTCAGTCAGCGCGGGACTGTAAACGGCACCACCGGCGCAAGGACCGAAGATACCTGAAATCTGTGGAATCACACCAGAGGCCAGAATGTTACGCTCAAAAATCTCTGCGTAACCTGCCAGTGCGTTGATACCTTCCTGAATACGAGCACCACCCGAGTCGTTGATGCCAATCAGCGGAGCGCCCATCTTCATGGCCATATCCATGACCTTGCAGATCTTCTGTGACATGGTCTCGCTGAGTGAACCGGCGTGTACGGTGAAGTCCTGTGCGAAGATGAATACCAAACGGCCGTCGATGGTACCTGAACCGGCTACTACACCGTCGCCAAGGAAGTTCTTCTTCTCCATGCCAAAATTGTAGCAGCGATGCTCCTTGAACATGTCGTACTCTTCAAACGAACCCTTGTCCAACAGCATCTCCACACGCTCACGGGCTGTGTACTTGCCCTTCTCGTGCTGCTTCTGTATGGCTTTCTCACCACCACCGAGACGAGCCTGTTCGCGTTTCTCGATGAGTTGCTTAATCTTTTCTAATTGCTTGCTCATTGTTTTTGTTTTTTATTTCGATGTTTCGATGTTTCGATATTTCGACTTACTCTGGGTGTTCACACAACTCCGTCAGGATGCCACATGTTGATTTCGGATGCAGGAAGGCGATGTTCAGGCCCTCGGCGCCTTTGCGGGGCTTCTCGTCAATGAGGCGAACGCCCTTCTCGCTGACCTCTGCCAGTGCCTTTGCTACACCGTCCTCTACGCAGAATGCTACGTGGTGAACGCCCTTGTTGCCTTTGTCCAGCCACTTTTGGATGGTGCTCTCTGGGCTTGTGGGCTCCAGCAGCTCCAGTTTCACTTCGCCACAACGTAGGAAGGCGGTCTTCACCTTCTGGTCTTCTACCACTTCTGTTGCATAACACTCTAAGCCCAGCACGTTCTGGAAGAATGGCAGGCTCTCCTCGATACTCTGGACGGCAATGCCCAGGTGCTCAATGTGAGAAATTTTCATACCCTCAATTATTAATTGGTTATAATAATGTGCAAAGGTACAAAAAAAAATAAAGATTAAAGATGAAAGATTAAATAATTAAACATTATTAAAACTCTACCAACACTTTTGCGTTGATTTGGCGTCCCGTCAGGTAGTTGGGTACGGCATACTGGTGGTTGGTGACGTCGGTCACCCAGTAGTAGCTGTTGACATTTGAGATGCCGAAGATGTTCAGTCCGTCAATGCCGAGCCATACACGGGGATGCTGCAGCGAGGGCTTGCCGTCGGTTTTGCCTATGGCAAGATAGCTCATGCCGATGTCAGCACGTTTGTATGCTGGTGCACGGAACTGCTGGTATTCCAGACCGCGGTGGGGCGCTCCGAAGGGCAGTCCGTCGGCAAAGGCCAGCTTGAGTGTCATTTTCCAGCGCTCGGTGCCGGGGAAGTAGTCGGTGAAGTGCAGGTTGACACCCCAGCGCTGGTCGGTAGGCATGGGGACGCTGACGCCGTTGATCTTCTGGCGTGTAGACATCACGGAGAAGGTAATCCACGAGTCGGTGCCAGGTACAAACTCACCATACAGCTTCAGGTCGAGTCCTGCGGCATATCCGCTGGCCTTGTTCTCGCCGTAGTACACTACCTTCATGTTCTGCACATTGTAGGGCACGAGGTTCGACATCAGTTTGTAGTAGGCTTCTGCGGTGAAGCGGAAGGGACGGTCCATCATACGGAAACGGTAGTCGAAAGCGCCTACGAAGTGGATGCTTTGCTGACTCTTGATCTTCTTGTTCAGCGTGACAACGGTCTGTCCGTTGATGGTGGAAGTGTCGCGCAGCTCCTTATAGAATGGTGCCTGATAGTAGAGTCCTGCAGCCAGTCGGAAGGTCATATCTTCATTCCATGAGGGGATGGCGGCCAGCGAGACGCGAGGCGACACGATAGTCTCCTTGTTATAGCTCCAGTTGGCCATGCGTACACCGTAGTTTAGCGTCAGATACCAGGGTTTCTCGCCACCTGTCTGCAAACGGTAGGTGTCTTGCAGGTAGCCCTCTATGCGTGTAGAGCGCATATCGTTCTTCGAGGCTAGCGAGTAGATCATGTCCAGACGGTCGGCAGAGTGGGGTATTGAGTAGCCGCTGCTGTCGCGCATCTCGTATTCACGGGCCTGCTCCTCTATCTTCTCCCACTTGATGGTTACGCCAGCCTCCCAGTCGTGGCGTCCCGTCTTGTGACTGCCCATCAGTTTCAGACTCTGCACGTTGGCTGTCAGGTAGTTGCGGGCGTGCTCCATATAGGTTCCCACACCCAGTTGCTCCTGTGTCTGTGCGTCGTCCAGCCAGTATTGTCCCTGGATGTCGTAGGTCTCCTGTTCCTTGGTGTGGAAAGCGGAGTAGAGCAGGCTCACCTTGCTGTTCTGCGAGAAGTGGCGCGTCAGTCGGGCGGTGGCGAAGAGCGTGCGGAAGATATCGCGCTCCTGACCGTCAAAATACACCTTGAAGGTCTTCACGTTCTCCATGGTGCCAAACGATGTCTCGCGGTCTGTGGGCTGGAAATTATAGTGGTTTTCCGAGATGTTGCCAATGATGTCCAGCGACCAGCGCTCGTTGGGCTGATAGGTGATATAGGTCTGGTAGTCGAGGAAGTTGGGGCGGTATTCACCTTTCGTCTCCAGCGAGCCCAGCAGATAGCGTGTCGTCTTGTAGCGCAAGCCGTGCGACATGGTGAACTTAGCTGTTGGCTGTTTGCCGTTAGCTGTTAGCTTTTGCTTATTGCCATAGCCAATGAAGACGCCGCCACCCAGCAGCGAGGCCTGTGCGTTGCCCTCAAAGCGTGTGGGCTTGCGGTAGTGGATGTCGAGGGCACTCGACATCTTGTCACCATATTTCGCTTCGAATCCACCGCTGGAGAAGCCGATCTTCTCCACCATGTCCGAGTTGATGATGCTGAGACCTTCCTGCTGACCACTGCGGATGAGCAGTGGGCGGTAGATCTCTACGTTGTTGATATATACCGAGTTCTCGTCGAACGAACCGCCTCGCACATTATACTGCGACGACAACTCGTTGTGCGTAGAGACGCCTGCCTGCTGTTGTACAAGTTCTTCGACAGCATTACCTGTCGTTGACGGCGTTTGTCTGATGTTTTTCACGTCCAACTGCTCCGTCCCTGTAGTCTGTCGACGATGCTCTGTTACCACCACCTCCTGTAGCGCCTCCATGGGTTGCAGCTGCACTTGTAGCTTCTGGTTGCCCCGTGGACGGCGTAGCACGCGCGTCTTCGTCTGGTAGCCCACCATCGAGAAGCGTACCACCACCGAGTCCTTCGATTGCAGCTTCAGCGAGTATTCGCCCTTGAGGTTAGCTATCGTTACGGCACCCTGTTCCAGACACGATACCGTGGCCAGTTCTATGGCGTTGCCATCCTGGTCGCTCACCTTGCCGGAGAGTGTAAACTGCTGTGCGCTGATGCCCATTGCCAGCAGCAGGAATATAGTGATAAGATGTAGCTTCTTTGCGTTCATTCCAATTAATAACGCAAAATTCCGTCTTTTATTATAATTATGAATTATGCATTATGAATTATGCATTACTCTCGCCACAGCCACGACGCCAGTTTGTTGGCCCAGCGGAAGCTGATGCGGAACCAGCGCAGCGTGCTGACCTCCTTGCCGCCAAAGCTGAGAATGAAGTCGCGGTAAGGGTTGTGGCGGAAGGGTAGTCCAACGTCCATAAAGCGGATATGCTGGCAACCGTCGTTATATGTATAACGGATAGTGTTCCAGTATGTTACTGCATTTGGATGCAGCGTTGCATAACTCTTTCTTCTGGATGCCGAGTACCACAGATAGGCGTCGCCATCGGAGTACACATAGATGGCACATCCCAGCGTCTTTCCCTTATAGGTTGTGATGAGCATCTTGCAGCGTCCCGACTTGTGTAGCTCTTTGAAGAAAGCGTCAGAGGGGATGTATCTGCGAGGCTTGAACCAGTAGTGGCGGTGCAGCAGTCGGAAGAAACATTTGTAGTCTTCCTCGCTCTCCACTTCGTGGGTCTCCATGCCGCGTTTGATGGCTGTCGTCACGCGCTCCAGCTGGCGCTCGTTGATGCGCTCTTCGGGCGTCTTGGAGTGCAGCGAGTTGTGGATGCTCATCCAGCGCACAGGGAAGTAGCCAGCAGCGCGCAGAGGGGCATAGCCGAACATCTTCTGAGACAGGTGACTCACCTCCATGTATAGTGTGCGGTTATGCAGTCTTTTCGTCAGCGCGTCGAGCATCATCGAGAACAGCATATTCCTTGACGGAGCGTTGCTGTCGTCAGGCATTGTGCGGTAGGCACCCTCTCCCAGAATTCGCACATGGCGGTGCAGCAAGGCGGGCAACCACGGCTGGCTGTAGCGCACTACTGCCAACAGGTTGGCCACAGCCTCTCCGTCGTCGTCAGTCACTACCGCCATATACGGCTTATGGCGAGGGGTACGCAGACAGAGCTCCATCAGCTCACGGCTGTGAAAGTAGCTGCCGTCGGGTAGGGCAGGCAGCGTGGAGGCCTCTGTGTGTATGGTAACTCTCATCCTGAATGCAAAGATATAAAGAAAAAAGTATCTAAGCAAGATTTTCACGAAAATTAAAAAAAAGCTTCCCAAAAGTCCATTGAAATGGAAACAAAATTTGTTTTTTATTTTGTATTTCGCTCGCTTTGCACTACCTTTGCAGCAGATATATCATAAACAAAGAACAATGGACTTTAAGGATTTAGTACAGCAGCGCCGCTCGCACCGTAAGTTTACGGGCGAGGAAGTGAGCGCAGACGATGTGAAGACAATACTGCGTGCAGGCTTGATGGCTCCCACATCGAAGGGACAGAGAGCATGGCAGTTTGTGGTGGTTGACGACAAGACAGATCTGGAGAAGCTGAGCGATGCCAAGGATATGGGCGGACAGCTGATAAAAGGTGCTGCACTGGCCATCGTGGTGCTGGGCGACCCTCTGCAGAACGACTGTTGGGTAGAGGATGGCAGCATTGCCGCCATCTCTATGCAGTACCAGATAGAAGACCTGGGACTGGGTTCTTGCTGGGTGCAGATGCGTGGTCGCGGACTCAGCGATGGCACCAGCGCCGACACCGTCATCCAGGGTGTGCTGAATATTCCTGAGAACCTGTCGTGTCTGTGCGTGCTGGCTGTTGGTCATAAGGCCGACGAGCGCAAGCCACAGAACGAGGATAAGCTGAAGTGGGAGAACGTGCACGTCGATAAATACTGATGAAGATAGCGTTAATCGGACGGGGGCGTGTGGCTACGCACATGGGCAAGGCATTGCTCAAGGCGGGTCACGAGGTGGTAAGCGTCAACAGTCGCACGTTGGCTGAACTGCCCCAGCATGCCGACATCTATATCATTGCGGTGAAGGACAGCGCCCTGCAAGAGGTCATCGAGCATCTTTGTAGTCGCCTGCAAACAAGCGCCCCTCCCTTTTGGGAGGGGATGGGGGTAGGCTGTGAGGATCCTCTCCTCGTCCATACCGCAGGCTCTATGCCGCTGAGCGTGTTCGAGGGCTATGCCGAGCGTTGTGGCGTGCTGTATCCCATGCAGACTTTCTCGATGGACCGTGAGGTGGACTTCCGCGAGATTCCGTTGTTCATCGAGGCCTCCGATGCCGCCAGCCTCCAGCAAATCCGTGCATTGGCTGATTCAATTAGCCAACACGTCTACGAGCTGAGCACTGCTGACCGCAAATACCTGCACTTGGCGGCAGTCTTTGCCTGTAATTTCGCCAACCACTGCTATACGTTGGCTGCTGACGTGCTGCAGAAGAAGGGCTTACCCTTCGATGTCATGCTGCCACTGGTGGACGAGACGGCGCGCAAGGTCCATGAGCTGCACCCGAAAGACGCCCAGACGGGTCCCGCTGCTCGTGGCGACCAGAACGTGATGGCTGCCCAGTCGGCACTGCTCGACGGACGCCTGCAAGCCATCTATAACCTCATGTCAGAAAGCATACAGGAACATTAAGCATTAAGCATTAAAAAATATGAATTACGACTTACAGAAGATACGGGCCATCGTGTTTGACCTCGACGGCGTGCTCTCGGCAGAGACTATCACGCTGGGCACCGACGGCACTCCGCTGCGTACCGTGAATATCAAGGACGGCTATGCCATCCAGTTGGCCATCAAGATGGGACTGCGCATCGCCATCATCTCCGGCTGTAAGATAGAGGCCGTGCGCCACCGCTATGAGGGCTTGGGCATGGAGGACATCTATCTGGGTGCTGCCGTGAAAATCAAGGTCTACGAAGAATTCAAGCAGAAATACGGCCTGAAGGACGACGAGGTGATGTTCATGGGCGACGATATCCCTGACTTGGAGGTTATGCGCCTGGTGGGCTGTCCCGTTTGTCCGCAGGATGCCTGTCATGAGGTCAGAGACGTCAGCTGCTATGTCAGCCAGTATCGTGGCGGCTACGGCTGTGGTCGCGATGTCATAGAGCAGACGCTGCGTGCCCAGGGTAAGTGGTTGAAGGACGAAAAAGCCTTCGGATGGTGAGAATAATGCTTAATGCTTAATGGTTAATGCTTAATGTATAAGATTATATTGGCGAGCAATTCGCCCAGACGCAAAGAATTGCTGGCGGGTCTTGACGTACCCTTCGAGGTGCGTGTCATCAACGGCATCGACGAGAGCTATCCCGCCACTCTGCCTACCCGCCAGATTGCCGAGTATATCTCACAGAAGAAAGCCGCTGCCTACCGTGAGACGATGGCAGCCGACGAACTGGTTATTACCGCCGACACCATCGTCGTCCTGGGCGACGAGGTGATGGGCAAGCCCCACGACGAGGCCGACGCCTGCCGCATGCTCCACGAGCTGAGCGGAAAGACCCATCAGGTGATAACGGGCGTCACGCTCTCCACCCGTGAGCGCCAGCAGTCCTTCTCAGTACTTACCGACGTCACCTTTAAGACCCTCTCCGACGACGAGATTCACTATTACGTCACCCATTATCGTCCCTTCGACAAGGCTGGCTCCTACGGTATCCAAGAGTGGATAGGCTATATCGGTGTCACCGCCCTCAACGGCAGTTACTTCAACGTCATGGGACTACCCGTCCAGCGCATCTACGAAGCCCTCCGCACGTTTTTAAAGTAGCCCCATAAGCCTGTGTTGTTATTTTCTGCTCAATATCTTGTTACGATGGCGTCTACATCCACGTACGCAACCGCGGCATCATTGCCAGCGGAAAGGATGCCGACGGCAAGCCAACGTTCTATTTCCGTGCCGCCCCCCAGTTTGAAGCTCCCGCTGACAGCAAGTACGGCTGGCTGAACGACGCACTGTTTGTCTGCGCCCCCGAGTTCTCACAACAGTTGCAAGGCATCGTCCTCAACGTCTGGAAAGTGAAATAGGGCACAAAAATCTATTACCTAGTGGAACAGGTGCCAGTCCCTTGTCCTCCTATGAAAAAAATGAATGAAGGCATCCTTTGGGGCATACCATATCATTCTTGGCCC
>CAMJZV010000036.1 GCA_946410305.1 uncultured Prevotellaceae bacterium
CAAAAGTTTTCGCATTTCATGACAATGCGAAAACTTATACACCTTATTATATATAATAGAGATGAGTGGTTTAGAACAAAAGAGTTACTCGAAAATATCTTCTAACGACTCCTCTTCATCACCATCGATAGCAGCACCTTCTGTAGGACAAGGATTAAAGTCTTTGGGAACATCGAAGACATCATCCTCACTATATCCTAACGTTTTGTCCTTATAGATTGCCTGCATGTAATATGCGAATATAGGCAACGCCATCGTGGCACCCTGTCCCATCGCCATAGAGTCAAAATGGATGTCGCGGTCATCGCCACCTACCCACATACCACTGACCAATTTAGGTGTCAGGCCCATAAACCAGGCATCACTATTATTATTGGTTGTACCCGTCTTGCCACCAATCTGTGCTTTCAGTCCATAGCGGAAACGCAGACGACCACCCGTACCACCGTCGACGACAGCTCTCAGCATATAGAGCATCTTATGGGCGCTCTGTTCGCTAATAACCTCATTCATGCGTGGCTGGAACTGTGCGACGACGTTTCCTTCATTATCCTCTATCCTCGTCACAAACATGTGAGCCGCACGGATACCATGATTGACAAAAGCCGTATAGGCACTTACCATCTCGCCCACCGTTATCTCACAAGGTCCAAGACACAACGACATCGACGGATGAATCTCCGGATTGCGAATACCATACTCATGCAGCAGGGTTACAAATGCCTGCGGATTCAGTTTACTCATCAAGTAAGCCGATATCCAGTTGTTTGACTGCTGTAAGCCCCATTTCAGCGTAACCATATCTCCATAGCGTGCCTTGCTACCATTACGTGGTGTCCACGGACGACCTGCCACCATGTAAGTCTGCTGTACGTTGGGAGCCTCATCGCATGGCGAGAAGCCATTCTCCATAGCCAAAGAATACAGGAACGGTTTGATGGTAGAACCCACCTGTCGACGACCTTCCATCGCCATATCGTAAGCAAAATGAGAGAAGTCCATGCCACCGACATACGCTTTGACATGACCATTTTGCGGACACATGCTCATAAAGCCAGTACGCAAGAACGTCTTATAGTAACGGATAGAATCCAACGGTGTCATCACAGTATCGATCTCACCACGATATGAGAACACCGTCATCTCCGTCTTGGTGCGGAAGGCCTGCATAATCTCATCCTCAGAGGCTCCCGATGCCTTCATCACACGATAGCGATCACACTGACGTACCGAGCGCATCAGGATATCCTGCACCTTTTCCATTGGTAGACTTCCGGAGAAGGGGGCCGTCTTTCGACCAGCCTTCTCCTTGGTGAATGCTGGCTGCAGGAATTTTGCCACATGTTCATAAACAGCCTTCTCGGCATACTCCTGCATACGCGAATCAATAGTGGTATAAACCTTCAGGCCGTCCGTATAGACATTATACGGTTCTCCATCTTTCTTCCTATTCTTATTACACCAGCCATATAGCGGGTCGTTCTCCCAGTTGAGAGAATCGATATAGAACTTCACCATGTTCCACACAGGATAATCTCTTTTCTCCGGTTGCTTGGCCATCATATAGCGGCGCAGGAAATCACGGAAATATTGAGCTATACCGTCCTTATGGTCTGCAACATGAAACTTCAGACCCAGCGGTTCTTCTGAGAGCTTATCACGCTCTTCCTCAGAGATATATCCCGCCTTCTCCATCTGCGACAGCACCACATTACGGCGTTCCAAACTACGTTCAGGATGACGTACAGGATTAAAATAGGAAGGATTCTTACAGAGTCCTACTAATACGGCAGCCTCCGTTATCTTCAAATCCTTGGGATCTTTACTAAAATATGTATTCGATGCCGTTTTGATACCCACTGCATTGTGCAGGAAGTCGAAGTAGTTAAGATACATCGTAATGATCTCATCCTTCGTATAGTTTCGCTCCAACTTGACAGCAATCACCCACTCTATCGGTTTCTGCAGCAAGCGTTCCATCACGCTATGCGCTTTCTCAGAATACAGCTGTTTGGCCAACTGCTGCGTAATGGTCGAACCACCACCTGCACTCTTCTGACCAAAGATACCACGTTTAACGATGGCACGACCAAGGGCGTAGAAGTCAATACCAGAATGTTCATAAAAACGGACATCCTCAGTAGCAACAAGCGCCTGAATCAGCGTCGGTGACAACTGGTTATAATCAACCATGATACGATTTTCGCGGTTATAGTTCCACGTTCCCATAACCTTGCCATCAGCAGAATAAACCTGCGTGGCAAAGCGGCTAATAGGATTCTGCAAATCCTCAATAGGAGGCATATAACCGACCCACCCTTTTTCAATCGCAACAAAACCCAGAGTAGCCGACAGCACTCCCAATGCCAGGAGTACCCATAATGAACATATGATAAACTTTTTCATCGTACATTTCTTCTTTGTTGAGTGCAAAGGTACGATTTACTCAGCAAAATTACAAATTTCTTCCAAATAATCGCACGTAAATCAGAAATTATGTGTAATTTTGTGCCATCAAAACCCAAACAAGGATGGAAAAGCATGATTTTGTAACGATTGCCGACCTCACTCGTGAAAAGATTCTTTACATGATTGAGATGGCACAAGAGTTTGAACGGCATCCCAACCGCGAATTGCTGAAAGGCAAGGTTGTTGCCACCTTATTTTTTGAACCATCAACCCGAACCCGACTTAGTTTTGAGACTGCCGCCAACCGTTTAGGGGCGCGTGTCATCGGATTTGCCGATCCGAAGATTACGAGTGGCACTAAGGGCGAAACGCTGAAAGATACGATTTCAATGGTAGCTAACTATGCCGACGTCATCGTGATGCGTCACTATATCGAAGGCGCTGCGCAATATGCTTCCGAGGTGACAGAAGTTCCCATCGTCAATGCCGGCGACGGTGCTCATCAGCACCCGTCACAGTGTATGCTCGACCTCTATTCCATCTACAAGACTCAAGGGACCTTAGAAAACCTTAATATATATTTGGTGGGTGATCTGAAGTATGGTCGTACCGTCCATTCACTGATAATGGCTATGCGTCACTTCAATCCCACCTTCCATTTTGTAGCTCCCAAGGAACTTGCCATGCCTCAGGAATATAAGCTCTATTGCAAGGAGCATGGCATCAAATACACCGAGCATACCGCTTTCAACGAGAAGGTCATCGCTGATGCTGACATCTTATATATGACGCGCGTGCAAAAAGAGCGTTTCAGCGACTTGATGGAGTACGAGCGTGTTAAGAATGTCTATGTGCTGAACAACGACATGCTACGTCTGGCCAAGCCCAACATGAAAATTCTACATCCGCTACCCCGCGTAAACGAGATTGCCTACGATGTCGACGAGAACCCCCACGCCTACTACATCCAGCAGGCTGGCAATGGTCTCTTCGCCCGTGAAGCCATCTTCTGTGATGTGCTGGGCATTAGTTTAGAAGAAGTCAAGAACGATAAAACCATTATAGGATGAATAAGAAAGAACGCCTGGTAGCCGCCATTGAGAACGGCACCGTCATCGATCATATCCCCACCGACAAAACCTATCAGGTGGCCAGTCTTCTGGGGCTTTTCGGCCTCAACACTCCTGTCACTATCGGTTTCAACTACCCATCACAAAAAGTTGGTAGCAAGGGCATTATCAAGGTGTCTGACAAGTTCTTCACTGACGACGAGATTTCGCGTCTCTCCGTAGTGGCTCCGAAAGTCATCCTCAGCATCATCCGTGACTATGAGGTTGTAGAAAAGAAAACCGTAGAGACACCAGCCGAGATTCGTGGCATCGTGAAGTGCAACAACCCCAAGTGCATCACCAACAACGAACCCATGAAGACCCTCTTCCACGTAGAAGACGGCCTTCTCACCTGCCACTACTGCGAGAAAGAGCAGGACATCAACAAGGTGGAACTCGTATAGTCATACGATTTATGACGAGGACATTTGGTAGAACAAGTTTTTTTAGCTACTTTTGCAGCACAATTCGAACATCCCAATCAAAAACAGTAAAAACAATGGAAAGAGACAATCAGATTTTTGAGTTGATCGAGCAGGAGCATCAGCGTCAGCTGAAGGGCATTGAGCTCATCGCCAGTGAGAACTTCGTTAGCGACCAGGTCATGGAAGCCATGGGCAGCTACCTTACCAACAAATATGCGGAAGGTTATCCTGGCCACCGCTACTATGGCGGCTGTCAAGTCGTCGACAAGGTAGAACAGTTGGCTATTGACCGTGTCTGCAAGCTGTTTGGTGCTGAATATGCCAACGTACAGCCTCACTCTGGCGCACAGGCCAACGCTGCTGTGTTGCTGGCAGTGCTGAAACCCGGCGACTGCTTTATGGGCCTGAACCTGGATCACGGTGGTCACCTGTCACACGGTTCGCTCGTCAACACCTCGGGTATTCTCTACAAGCCCGTAGGTTATAATCTGAATAAGGAGACTGGTCGTGTGGACTACGACGAGATGGAGAAGCTGGCTATCGAAAATAAGCCCAAGCTGATTATCGGTGGTGGTTCTGCATACAGCCGTGAGTGGGACTACAAGCGCATGCGTGAGATTGCCGACAAGGTTGGTGCTCTGCTGATGATTGACATGGCTCACCCTGCAGGTCTGATTGCCGCTGGTCTGCTGGACAACCCCGTAAAATATGCTCACATCGTGACCTCTACCACTCACAAGACCCTTCGTGGTCCCCGTGGTGGTATCATCCTGCTGGGTAAGGACTTCGACAACCCCTGGGGCTATACCACTCCGAAGGGTGTCGTGAAGAAGATGTCACAGCTGCTGAACAGCGCCGTTTTCCCCGGACAGCAAGGCGGTCCTCTGGAGCACGTCATCGCTGCCAAAGCCGTAGCCTTCGGCGAGGCTCTGAAGCCAGAGTTCAAGGAGTGGGCTAAGCAGGTCAAGAAGAATGCTGCCGTACTGGCCGATGAACTCGTTAAGCGTGGCTTTGGCATCGTCAGTGGTGGTACCGACAACCACTCTATGCTCGTCGACCTGCGTTCTAAGTATCCTGACCTGACGGGTAAGGTTGCCGAGAATGCCCTTGTTGCCGCAGACATCACTGTCAACAAGAACATGGTACCTTTTGACAGCCGTTCAGCTTTCCAGACCTCTGGTATCCGTCTGGGTACTCCCGCCATCACCACCCGTGGTGCTAAGGAAGACCTGATGATTCAGATTGCTGCCTGGATTGAGGAAGTACTTAACGATCCTGAGAATGAGACAGTCATTGCAAAGGTACGTGGCGAGGTCAACGAGACGATGAAGAACTATCCCCTCTTTGCCTACTAAGAAATTGCACATCACACATAAAAAAAATGAGAGCGAAGCATTGCGCTCTCATTTTTTTTTCGTATCTTTGCAAACAGAACAGGGAGCTGTGCCGGTTCGATCGGGATACTCATCAAATTACATTGAAAACCGAGCTGTCTCCTCTTGTTGATGGCGGGCCACAATAAAAGCCGCAAGGCCGGTGGATTACAAAGACGGAGGGCACTCAAATCTTTTAACAAAGGAGTTTTCATCACATCACCGGGCGGCATCCCTTTTCTTTTTTCGCATGCACTAATGAATAATTGATAATTATGTTTTCTGGAATCATTGAGGAGTTTGCTACCGTTGTAGCTATTAAGAAAGACCGTGACAATATCGATTTCACACTGACATGCTCGTTTGTCGATGAGTTGAGCATCGACCAGAGCGTGGCCCATAACGGTGTCTGTCTCACCGTAGTAAGTATTGAGAATAACAACTACACCGTCACCGCCATGAAGGAGACACTGGACCGCACCAATCTAGGACTACTGAAAGTGGGCGACAAGGTCAACATTGAGCGTTCCATGCTCATGAACGGACGACTAGACGGCCATATCGTACAGGGACATGTTGATGAAACGGCACGTTGCATCGCCATGGATGACGCCAACGGCTCTACCTATTTCACCTTCGAATACAAGGATGACACAGAGATGGCACGCAAGGGATACTTCACTGTTGATAAGGGCTCGGTTACTGTCAATGGAGTCTCTTTGACCGTATGCAATCCCACACGTAATACTTTCCAGGTCGCTATTATACCCTATACCATGGAGCATACCAATTTCCAAGACATCCGTATAGGTAGCGTTGTCAACCTGGAATTCGACATTTTAGGCAAATATATCGCCCGCCTACAGCAGCTATAATTTCTCTCTAAAAAAATGCTACACAGCAGAGTTCGCTGTGTCTATAATTTCTTTGCAAAAGTGTGCAATTATCACCTGCACACTTTTGCAAACATTTTTTCTTGGAGGGAATAAGATATTTTTGTACCTTTGCATCAAACAAAACCAAGAACCGTTATGATACTTACCAACCGCGAGCTGTTTCTTCTCATCATCTGCACCGTATTCTACATCACCTTATTTATAATGGTGCTGCAGGCCAACCGCCGCAAGATACAACTATTGCAGAGTCGCCTGGACAACATCCATGCCATGCAGAAGATGGCCGTCATTGAACCTAGACAAGATGTCAGCCAGATATTCTCCTCATCAATCTATCTACGCATCAAGCAATATCTGAACGAGGGACATAGCATCGCCGACGAGGACTGGAAGGAGCTGGCAGAGATTGTGAACAACACCTATACAGGTTTCACCGAAAAGCTTTTCAGTCTCTATCGAATGAGTGACCAAGACTACCACGTCAGTCTGCTCATCAAGATACGACTGCAACCTAAGGACATCGCCATACTGACGGCACACTCCAAGGAGAGCATTGCCTCAACGCGCAGTCGTCTCTATCAGAAAGTGTTTGGCAAAAAAGGGTCTACCAAGGACTGGGATGACTTTATTCTCTCAATATAATAACATCTTAATATAATAAGGATATGATTGAGTACTTCTTACAAAACATGTGGCAGGTATGGGCCGTAATCGCTATCGCCTGCTTAATCCTGGAGCTCTCGTCAGGTGATTTTTTCATCATCTGCTTCTCCATTGGAGCCGTCTTTGCCATCATCTCGGCAGTACTCGGCCTAAGCATCTATTGGCAGATTTTCATCTTTGCCATCTTCTCGCTACTCAGTGTATTATTTGTTCGCCCTGTCGCCTTGCGCTATCTTCACAAGAACGACCCCAACAAACCAAGCAATGCAGATGCGCTGTTAGGTCGCACGGGAAAAGTCACGGAAGTGGTGAAGGCTGGAGCTAACGGCTATGTCAAAATTGATGGTGACCAGTGGAAAGCGGTCAGCAACTCAGACACCGACATCCCTGTAGGCACCACGGTTCGTGTCATTGGCCGTGAGAGCACCATTATTACCGTTGAAACGCTATAACAACAAACAATAACCAATAAACAACAAAGCATTATGGACATCATGAGTTATGTATTGATTGCCATCGTAGTACTGGTGATTATTTTCGCCAAGATGGCTCTGGTAATTATCCCACAGTCGGAAACCAAGATTATTGAGCGCTTGGGCCGTTACTACGCCACGCTGAACCCTGGTATCAACATTATCATTCCTTTTATCGATCGTGCTAAAGACATTGTCGTACTCTCACGTGGACGCTATGCTTACTCTAACAGCATTGACCTCCGTGAGCAGGTCTACGACTTCCCCTCACAGAACGTGATCACCAAGGATAACATCCAGATGGAGATCAACGCCCTACTCTACTTCCAGATTGTAGATCCTTTCAAAGCTGTCTATGAGATTTCTAACCTGCCCAACGCCATCGAGAAGCTGACACAGACCACACTGCGTAACATCATCGGTGAGTTGGAACTCGACGAGACGCTGACCTCGCGCGACACCATTAATACGAAGTTGCGTGCCGTATTGGACGACGCTACAGACAAATGGGGTGTCAAGGTGAACCGTGTAGAACTGCAGGACATCATTCCTCCCGCAACGGTGCTGAACGCCATGGAGAAGCAGATGCAGGCAGAGCGTAACAAGCGTGCACAGATTCTGACATCAGAAGGTGAGAAAGCTGCTGAGATCCTTGCTTCTGAAGGTGAGAAAACCGCTATCATCAACCGTGCTGACGCTCAGAAGCAGCAGGCCATCCTGCATGCTGAAGGTGAGGCTCAGGCCCGTATCCGCAAGGCAGAGGCAGAAGCCAAGGCTATCGAACTGATTACCGAGGCAGTAGGCAAGTCTACCAACCCTGCTAACTACCTGCTGGCCCAGAAGTACATCCAGATGATGCAAGAACTTGCTCAGGGTGACAAGACGAAGACTGTCTATTTGCCTTACGAGGCAACGAACCTGCTGGGAAGCATCGGTGGCATCAAGGACTTGTTTAAGAGCGAGTAATCATGAAACATCGACAAATCGAGATTTCGAAACATCGAAACAAAAAAAGAGGCTCAGGCCTCTTTTTTATTTCTTAATAGGTATTGTGAATGAGAATGTAGATCCTTCACCTTCAACAGACTCTACCATGGCATCACCGCCATTCTTGCGGGCAAAGTCCTGACAGAGCTGCAAACCTAATCCAGAGCCTTCTTCACCGCCTGTACCATAGGTAGTTTCGCCCTTCTTGAAGATGCTACCAACGCGATCTGCAGCAATACCAACACCATGGTCACGTACAGAGATGCGGGCAAAGTCACCTTCATGCTTATAAAACACTTCAATAGACTTACCCTCTGGTGTAAACTTGATAGCATTCGACAAGAAGTTACGCAGAATGGTCTTAATCATGTCGTTGTCACCATGTACGGTCAATTTCTCTTCCGCAGGGATATACTTCAGGTCTATTTTCTTCATCTCAGCGATCATTCTGAAGATGTCGACAGCACCTGGTACGATATCTTCCAAGTCAATATCTTGATAGACCACATTGAGACGACCGGTCTGGCTCTTGGTCCACTTCAGCAAGTTGTCTAACAGGTCGTGGGTCTCTTCAGACTCACGATTAGCCTTGTCGAGCAGATTGAAGATTTCCTCACCGACAACGTCTGGCGACACCACGTTAACAGCCAGATTCAGCACCATACGGATACTGGCCATAGGTGAACGCAAGTCGTGGGCAATCACCGAATACATCTTATCACGATTGCTGATGGTACGCTTCAGCTCTTCGTTCTGCTGCACGATGATACGCTTGGCAGCCACCAACTGTATCTGATGCATCACACGCATGACGAGTTCTTCCTTATTGAAAGGCTTTGTTAAGAAGTCGTTGGCACCCACCTGGAAACCTTTCACCAGATCACTGGGGTTATTCAAAGCTGTTAAGAAGATAATGGGAATATCCTGTGTTTCTGGATCTTTCTTCAGGATGACAGCAGCATCAAAACCACTGATATCAGGCATCATAACGTCAAGCAGAATCAAGTCGGGTTTCTCCTTCTTGGCCTGTTCTATACACATATTTCCGTTGGAAGCTGTGCATACCTGAAACTTCTCATTCGTCAACAAAATCTTCAGCAACAGGACATTGCTGACGACATCGTCAACGATTAAGATTTTATAGTCGCTTCTGTTAATTTGAGACTCAAAGGTTTCGTTCAGCTCCATTCTGCTATTGGCGTTTAAGGTGTTTTAAGTTGTATTCATTATGCAAAAGTAGCAAATATTTAGCATTTCGCCAAATATTTGCTCACTTTTTTTATTCTACGGTTACAGACTTAGCCAGATTTCGAGGCTGATCGACATTCTTTCCCTTGCACACAGCCACATGATAAGCCAGTAATTGAAGAGGTATTGTAGCAACCAATGGCTCCAGGCATTCCATCACGTCAGGCAGCTCGATAACCTCGTCGGCAATCTTCGCAATCGTATCGTCACCCTTCGTAACAAGAGCTATCACCCTACCCTGGCGAGCCTTAATTTCCTGGATATTCGAGAGTACCTTCTCATACATGGCGTTATGTGTAGCAATAACCACCACAGGCATGTCGGAATCAATGAGAGCTATAGGACCATGCTTCATCTCGGCAGCAGGATAGCCCTCAGCATGGATATACGAAATCTCCTTCAGCTTCAAGGCACCCTCCAAGGCTACGGGATAGCTATAGCCACGCCCCAAATAGAGGAAGTTGTGTGCATAGGTGAAGGTACGTGCCAAGTCAGCGACTTTGTCGTTTGTTTGGAGCACCTCACGAATTTTGTCAGGAATCTCTCCTAAGCCCCTTACCACCTGCAGGTATTCATCACGGCTGATGGTACCTTTGGCCTCACCCATAGCCAATGCTATCATGGTGAGCACGGTTACCTGACCAGTGAATGCCTTTGTTGAAGCCACACCAATCTCAGGACCGACGTGGATATATGTACCTGTATCAGTAGCACGAGGAATACTTGAGCCGATAGCGTTGCAGACACCATAGATAAAGGCGCCACGCTCCTTAGCAAGTTGTATGGCTGCCAATGTATCAGCAGTCTCACCACTCTGTGAGATAGCTATCACCACATCACCCTTTCCTACTACAGGATTGCGATAGCGGAACTCTGAGGCATACTCCACCTCACATGGAATGCGACAATAGGTTTCTATCAGCTGCTTACCGATTAATCCTGCATGCCATGAGGTACCGCAAGCCACAATAACTACACGCTTAGCCGCCAACATCTGACGACGATAGTCAATAAGGGCCGACAGTGTGACATGGTCATTCTCCACATTGATACGTCCACGCATACAGTTGGTAAGACACTCCGGCTGTTCGAAGATTTCCTTCAGCATGAAGTGGGGATAGCCACCCTTCTCTATCTGTCCAAGGTCGATGTCAACCGTCTTAACGGCCAGGTCTTGCTCCTCACCCAGGATGTCAATTACTTTCAGTTCTTCGCCAAGGCGGATAAGAGCGATGTTTCCATCTTCAAGATAAACGACCTT
Source organism: uncultured Prevotellaceae bacterium (assembly GCA_946410305.1). Lineage (GTDB taxonomy): Bacteria > Bacteroidota > Bacteroidia > Bacteroidales > Bacteroidaceae > Prevotella. The sequence goes on from CAMJZV010000036.1 coordinate 10,845, forward strand.
GTCAGTATACTCAATGATAGGACTGGCATCACTACCCAAGAAGAACTCATCGTCGCCAATACCCACTACCAGCGGACTCTGCTTGCGTGCTGCGATAATTTGGCTGGGGTCGCGCTTGTCGACAATGGCAATGGCATAGGCTCCAATCACCTGATAGAGAGCGACCTGTACGGCCTCCAACAAGGAGAGTTGCTTTTTAATCATCACGTATTCCACCAACTGTACCAACACCTCAGTGTCAGTATCGCTCTGGAAGGTCACACCCTTCTCTATCAGCTTCTGCTTGATGTCGGCATAGTTCTCAATGATACCATTATGAATGATAGCCAGATTGTGCGACTGTGAATAGTGAGGATGGGCATTACGGCTGGATGGCTCACCATGGGTAGCCCAACGGGTATGTGCAATACCCACGCTACCGCTGACATCCTTGTCACTACAGTATTCTGTCAGGTTGTCAACCTTACCTTTAGTTTTATACACGTTAAGATTACCATCACTGTTGATCAGCGCCACACCGGCAGAGTCATAACCTCGGTATTCCAGTCTTCGAAGACCTTTTATCAATATGGGATAAGCATCCTTCTTACCGATATATCCTACTATTCCACACATATTAGTTTCTGTATTTTTTATTTTTCGGGTACAAAGGTAAAAAAAAATCGGCTATCACATGCAGGATAGCCGATTTTTTTATTAATAGAACTTAAAATATCTACGAGCGTTGTTGTAGGAAATGTCCTCAACCATTTTGCCGAGCAGTTCACGATCGTCAGGCAGCAGACCTTTCTCCACGTCGTTTCCAAGCATGTTACAAAGGATGCGGCGGAAGTACTCGTGGCGTGGATAGCTCAAGAACGAGCGACTATCTGTCAGCATACCTACGAAGCGACTCAGCAGGCCCAGCACTGAGAGAGCATTCATCTGTCGCTCCATGCCATCCTTCTGGTCGTTGAACCACCAGCCAGAGCCAAACTGTATCTTACCAGGCTCACCACCCTGGAAGTTGCCGAGCATGGTAGCAATGACCTCGTTGGCACATGGGTTCAGTGTATATAATATAGTACGCGTGAGCTTATCCTCCATATTCAGCTTATTGAGGAACTTCGACATAGCCTTGGCTGTATTGAACTCACCAATAGAGTCGAAACCAGTATCGGCACCCAGCTGGTTGAACATCTTGGTATTGTTGTTACGAATAGCACCATAGTGGAACTGCTGTGTCCAGTCGCTGTCAGCATCCATCTCAGCCATCACAGTCAGGAAGCAGTTTTTGTACTGGCGGGTCTCCAGCTGCGATAGCTGCAAGCCACGCATAGCCTTCTCAAAGATGGTCTCTATCTGCGAATCGGTGTACTCCTCATCATAGAACTCCTCAATACCATGGTCTGAGAGCTTACAGCCATTGGCAGCAAAGAAGTCATGACGATTCTTCAGTGCGTCAACCATATCAGCAAACTTGGTGATAGTGACACCACTCACCTGCTCCAGCTGGTGAACATAGGCAGCAAACTCAGGAGCCTCAATGTTCATGGCTTTGTCAGGACGCCAGGCTGGGAACATCATGGGATCGTCATCAGCCTTGTGCTTAGCATATTCTATGTGATTGTGCAGGTCATCAACAGGATCGTCAGTGGTGCAGACGCACTCTACATTATAGTGTTTCATCAAGCCACGGGCAGAGAACTCGGGCTGCTGCAATTTCTCGTTACACTCGTCGAAGATTTCACGGGCAGTCTTGGGCGACAGCAGCTTGTCAATGCCGAAAGCGGTCTTCAGCTCCAGGTGTGTCCAGTGGTACAGCGGGTTGCGCAGGGTATAGGGAACGGTCTCAGCCCACTTCTCAAACTTCTCCCAGTCACTAGTATCCTTACCTGTACAATACTTCTCGTCGATGCCGTTGGTACGCATGGCGCGCCACTTGTAATGGTCACCACCCAGCCACAACTCGGTGATGCTCTTAAAACGATGGTCGTTGGCCACCATTTCAGGAATCAGGTGACAGTGATAGTCGATGATGGGCATCTTGGACGCATGGTTGTGGAACAGGTCTTGTGCAACCTCGTTGTCGAGCACGAAGTTCTTGTCATTGAATTGCTTCATAGTCTTATTGATATTTGTTGTTTTAGTGATATTCGTATTTATTCTGCAAAAGTAGCAAATATTTTTCATTTCTGAGGTAAGTTATTTTATTTTTTGCAGAAAATCTACGTAAACGTTTCCTTATCTCACTTTTTCTTTTTATCTTTGCGACATGCAAAACAGAGTACTACTCATCTATACAGGCGGAACCATCGGTATGAACCGCAATCCGAAGACGGGTGCCTTGGAGCCTTTCGACTTCCAGCACCTGTTGCAGAATGTACCCGAACTGGAACAGTTTGACACGGAGATTGCTACCTATCAGTTTAATCCACCCATCGACTCCAGCGACATGTCGCCTAAAATGTGGACTGACCTCTCGCATGTTATCGCTGACCACTACGACGACTACGACGGATTTGTCGTGCTGCATGGCACTGACACAATGGCCTATACGGCCTCTGCCCTCTCCTACATGCTGGAGAATCTGACAAAGCCTGTCATCTTTACGGGCTCTCAGCTGCCCATCGGACAGCTGCGCACAGATGGCAAGGAGAACCTCATCACCTCTATTGAGATTGCTGCCACCAAGGATGCCGATGGTCATGCCATGGTGCCCGAGGTAGGCATCTATTTCAATGGGCACCTACTACGTGGCAACCGTACTACCAAGCAGAGTGCTGAAGAGTTCAACGCCTTCGAGTCGTTCAACTATCCTCACCTTGTCGATGCTGGTGTCAACATCCTATACCATCGTCATCGCATACTACAGCCCGACTGGCAGAAGCCCATGGTACCCCACTTCCGTCTGGACAACAACGTTATCATCTTCTCGCTGTTCCCTGGCGTTCGCGAAGACCTCATACGCCACATCATCCACACGCCCAACCTGCGTGCCATCGTCATGCGCACCTTCGGCAGCGGCAATGCGCCCCAGAACCCGTGGCTGCTCAACGCATTAAAAGAAGGTACGCGTAATGGCAAGGTCATCGTCAACATCAGCCAGTGTATGCAAGGCTGCGTTGAGATGGACCGCTATGATACGGGCTTCCAGCTGAAAGAGGCTGGTGTAGTCAGCGGTTACGACTCTACCGTGGAAAGTGCTGTTACAAAACTGATGTTCCTACAGGCACACTATGATGACCCAGAAAAAGTGCGGATGCTCATGAATCAGAGCATCCGCGGCGAAATATCACTATAGAGTAGTCAGCTGTTATCCCTCTGACACTTATTTCAGTTTTTCATTGAAGAACTTCACGCACTGGCGGAACAGGTGGTTGCGAGTGTTGCCACCATAGATGCTGTGGTTGCGGTCGGCATATATCTGCTGACGGAAATCCTTGTCAGCCTGTATCAGCGCCTCGCAATATTCAGCGGTGTTGCGATAATGTACGTTATCGTCTGCCAGACCATGAATAATCATCAGGTCACCCTGTAGACTGTTTATACGAGTCAGTGGGTTGTCATCATAGCCAGCAGGGTTCTCCTGAGGCGTACGCATGAAGCGCTCCGTATAGATGGTGTCGTAATAGCGCCAAGTGGTGGGCGGTGCGATGGCAATACCAGCACAGAAGACGCCCCTACCCTCTGACATAGACATCAAGGTATTGAAGCCACCGAAGCTCCAGCCCCAGATGGCAATGCGCTTCTTATCAACATATGACTGCTGACCCAGCCACAGGGCAGCCTCTACCTGGTCGACAGACTCCAACTGTCCCAGTTTCAGATAGGTACACTTCTCAAAGTCTGCACCACGGCCACCAGTACCTCGGTTATCGATGCATACGCAGATGAAGCCCTGTTCACAGAGATACTGCTCAAGAGCAGCACCCTGACCAGCCATACCAATACCCCAGCTGTCCTTGACCTGCTGATTGCCAGGACCGCCATACTGGTACATCACAACGGGATAGCGCTTCTTGGCATTAAAGTCGGCAGGTTTTACCATCCAACCATTGAGGGTAACGCCCTCAGAAGTGGTCAGCGTAAACAGCTCGCGCTCACCCATCTTATAGTTCTTCAGCTGGTCACGCAGGGGCTTGTTGTCGACGAGTGTTTCCACCTTCTTACCTTTATTATTATAGATGGCGCAGACATAAGGTGTATTGATGTTGCTCCACGTATTGATAAAGTACTGAAAGTTTTTGCTGAAGACAGCACTGTTCCAACCAGCCTTCTTCGTCAGACATTCGCGCTTGCCGTTCTCATAGGCTACCCATACGCGCTGATCTGTTGCACCGTTTTCATGAGAGGCATAATAGACTGCTCCCGTCAGCTCGTCATAGCCATAGACATCGCTGACCTCATAGTCGCCCTGCTCTACCTGACGCAGCAGCTGACCATTGAAATTATAGAGGTAGAGGTGCATATTGCCATCGCGGTCGCTGGGCAACAGAATGTGACGGTTGCTGATGATAGCACTGGTATAGGTCTCCTCGCGAATATACTTGTCGACCTTATCTTCTACTGCCAGCTTGCTGACGGTAGTCAGCGGATTGGCCATATAAATGCGCAGGCAGTCCTGATGACGGTTCAGCGTGAAGACGGCAATCTGCGACGAATCGCTGGTTGCCACCAGGCGAGACACATAGCCATCCTTCTCGATGGGCACCTGCAACTGGCGAGTCTGACGACTGGGGACATCATAGCTCCAAACAGAGACGGTAGAGTTATGCTCACCGGCAACAGGATACTTATAGCTGAAACCTCCATTGGTCTTGGGGATGAAGCACTCACTTACGGCACTCTCGTCATAGCGAACCCAGACGATCTGACGACTGTCAGCGCTGAACACCATGGCACGGCTCTGCGAGAACTCCTCCTCATTGACCCAGTCGGGAATACCATTGATTACCTGATTCTTCTTACCATCCTTCGTCACCTGTATCTCAGCATTGTCATACAACAGCTTGACAATAAAGATATTGCCGTCGCGTACAAAGGCTATCTGCACACCGTCGGGAGAAAACAGCGGAGTCTGCTGAGGACCATTCTCAGACAATGGCACAATACGGTTATTATGAATGGTATAAATGTAGTAGTTGGCCGTAAACGAGTGGCGGTAGATGCGCTGCGTCTTGGTCTGAATCAGAATGCGCTTACCATCAGGACTCATGATATAGCCATCGATATCGTCCAACTTGTCGCCCTTGACGGTAGCCACATCAAACAGCGTTCCTACCTCCTTGCCAGTCTTAAACGAATACTGTACAATGCGGCGACCGTCGTTGCTCAGTTGAGCATAGGTTTCGCCATCAGCCAGAGGCTGTACGTCACTCACCGTCTCACCACGAAACAGGCCGCGGGTAATCTCTTTTAAATCCAGTTTCTTAGCGTCCATCGTCACCACTGCCAGCAGTGCCAACGCCATGAATAATACTTTCTTCATTGTCTTGATGATTTAACAACCGACAAAGATAGGCATTATATTCGACATAGCCAAAATTATGGCGCTAAAAGGTTTTAAAAAGTAGAATAAATAAAGTAGGAGGAAAAGAAAACCCTTTCCTCCTACTCTATAAATATCGATGGTCTTAGAAGCTGAGACCGAGGCTGCAGTTGAAACCACCTGTGGCACCGTCGTCCTTGCTGAACTTGAACTTGGGTGCCCAGTAGAAGTAACCGGCACTGAGGGCCAACTTACCCATCTTGATGGACAGACGAGGATTGAGAACACCGTCACAGAAGAACTTACCAGTGTCCCACTCTTCTTTAAGCTTGTCATTGAGGCCTTTGAATTCGTCTTGTGTTCTAAACGAAGGACCGAAGGCAAGGGTTAGAGCGACCTGCGTGCTACCTTTTGATACTAAGCCTAAGGAGTAGTTCAGAAGAACGTCTGCATTGAAGTTTCCGTGCTTCTTGAAATTCATGCGAAGGGCAAAGTCGAGACCTATTCCGTTAGGATTAATACCTCCATAGGTAACACCCCAGTTCTCGAAACCGTCGAAGCTGTAGAATCCCACAGCACCATAGCTGTAGCTTTCTGCCTCGTCATCGCTGCTCTGACTTACACCCTGTCCGTCAGCACCAGTAATGGGTGAGCTGTAGTCGTTGCTAATCACTGTCTGCGCGTTGGCTCCAAAGAGAAACGCTGTTGCCATAAAGGCGGTAAATAGTAGTCTTTTCATAATGATTGGAATAATTATTGGTAATAAAATTTATTTAAGTTCCAGTTTGTTGAGATAGAAGATAAAAGGTTCTGGCGACTTGCTGCCCTCAGTGACTGTCTCGTACTGTACAATACCTACGCCACGTGCCATCCAACACTTGACTTGCTCGTAGACAAACTTTCCGTTGCTGCCCTGTTTCTGAGCAATGCGACCTGTCAGTTTCACACAGTCGAAAGTTCCAGCGGGGGTAGAAATCTTATCCAGCCCTTCAACCTTCCAGTCAGAATAGGTGGTCTCTACCTTGACACTACCACCAAAGAGATTCTTGGCATTGTCTGACAGCGAACTGGTTTTCAGCTGAGCACCGATCTGCATATCACCTGGAATCAGCACGCCATATCCACGACGCTTGGTGATAATAAAGAAGTCTTTTGCCAGGTTGTGTGTCAGGTGATAGGTTCCTGCGGTGTCAATCTCAACAGGGAAGATGGTCTCCTTGAACTGGGCCGAAATTCCTTTAGAGGGCTCGTGCTTCTTATTGAAAAGGGCACACTGGATGTGGGCCACCAACAAGCCATTCTCTATCTTCTCGTCAGTAACAATCTGCTGATAATATGTCGGACCACCAGCATACTGGGTCTGCTTGCCCTTGTATTGGAAGCAGTATTCTGCAACAGAACCTTTACGATAGAGCGTATAGGGGTTCTTGGCATTAACTGCCTTTTCAATGTCGACGGCAGACATATTGGGAGCGGGCGAGAAACCAGTCTCCAACGTATTGCTGGCCAAAAGCTGCTGACCAGTGACAGCTGCAGTAGCTGCAGTAGCTGCTGGGGCAGAAACTGAGGTTGGAACTGTAGCAGCAGCCTGTGGTGCTGGCTGACTAGCTGCCTGTGCCTGGCGCCTTCGCTCCTGATAGGAGTCATTATACAGCGTCGTCGTACCATCGGAATTACGTATCATGAAGACATCGCTCTTCTTGACCTTCACAATGGGAGCCTTCTTCTTATCCTTCAACTGGTAAGATAGCTCGTTCTTGCCTACCGACACGTTATATACTATCAACAATTCACCACGGTTCAGGAACAGCACATTGTCCTTCTTGTCAATTTTCTTAGCAGGCGAGGTTGTCTGGTTACCTTCCTCGTCAAAGAAGATATTGTTGCCTTTCTCCTTGAGAATCATATAGACAAAATCTGCTGGAGCCTTCAGCCTACCGCGCTTCTTGTGCTTAAGATCGGTGAAGGTTACCTGAGAACTGCTTATCGTCTCAATCTTAACAGGTATCATGGCACCATCACGGGTAATCATGATGTCATCGTCTGCAACCACTGGTAGTGTGAGAAGAAGGGTGACTGTCACTAACAAACAGCGACGGACAGTCTTAAAGCTTACACATTTCATGTTGTTTTTCCTCATAAATTGGTTATTGTTATTAGTGTGATTATTCTGGTTTGTAGCCAAAACCGTAGACAAAGAAACGAAGAAAAATCTGAATTCCAACACATATTTCAACTCTATTAATACTATTTAGTGCTATTTAATACTATTTAATTTCCAATGTTTAAAGGTCTAATACAGCTCATCCCAGTAAACTGTGTGGCACCGTCTCACGACAGTGCCACACCAAACTTATTTAGTAGAGAGTCCTTTATGAAAAGGTTAGTTTTTTACTTCGCACTAAACTCGGTGCTGAACTTCACGGCAGTTTTATTATCACAGTCCAGCCGACCATCACTCGCCTGAATACGTCAGGCGGGCACCAATCTCGGCATCAACGGTAACATTTGCGGGATTGTCCCAATCGATATTGCGGTCCATATCTTGCTGAATGACACCTGCAGCCTTCGAGATCTTGAAGGTAAAGGTCTCTCCATTGCGAGTAAGATTGATAGTACACTTTTCAACTGCCAACGAGCGACGACCTGCATGACCCTCTAGATAGTATCTCAATGTGCTGTTAGTAAAGCTAGTCTTACTCTCAGAATAGTCAGGAATCTCGATACTGACCTGTGTCCATGCCTTGCTATGCGGGTCTATGTTCGGATCATCCCAGTTCGGCCGCTCGCCAAAGTCAGCAAAGAACGTATTATTGCGCTCAGGATAAAGATTGTAGGTACCACGCAATGTACCACCATCAGCGGCCAATGGCAGGACATAGTTGAAGTTCAGGCCATTGCCACTGATATGAATGATTCCACCACCAGCTGAACTACCGTTGTCAACAGTCAGATTGACAGTCTGGTCTTCTCCGTTAAGAGTAATAGCCACCTCAGCCTGGCTGCCGTCGCCAAACTGACCGATCAGCTTAGCTGAACCTGTATAACCACAGGGAGCATAAAGTTGGAAGGCACCATCAAGGTCACTCACCGTGCTGGGAGTATTCATACCCTGATAACTGATGAATACGGTACAAACCTTAGAACCTGAGCCGCTATTGATGACATGACCGTTGATGATAGCAGCACGCTGTTCCATCTTCAGTTCAACAGTCTTGGTCTCACCGCCAGCGAGGGTAATATTCTGGATCTTCTTGTCCGAGGCATAGCCGTAGTACTTACCTTCAACACGGATATACAACTTAGTATTGCTGGGCACAACAGAAGTGGCGACACCTTGGGCGTTGGTCATAGCCTGACGCTCACCGTCAATGTCTACAGGGATGAAGGGAATGGGGGTGCCATTGGGATCAACGACCTTCACTTTCAGCGTGGCACGAGCCTCGGGATAATCCAAGTTATGCCATGAGAAATGGGTTACCTTGCCTTGATAATAGTCACCAACCATCTCGACAGCGCCCTCATCGACCCATACACCTTTGGCTTCGTCAAAATACCACAGGCGAGGCTCCGAGTCTGGAGTATTACTCTTAATCTTCTGAGGAATGGGGAACATCAAGGTAGCAGGCTTGCTGGCATCAAGTGTCAACTCATTGCCATCAGCGTCCTTCAGATTGACAGCAACCATACCGCCGCTAATCAGCTGCTCGCCACCATTCGTCGTCAGGTCGCCTGGCATAGCCTCGGCAAAAGCCGTGCTATTGTCAGGATTCAAATAGGTTGACTCAGCGGTTACCTGTCCGGTATAGGTACTGCCGTCAGCCTTCTTGAAAGAATTGGCCTCAAATTGCACTGTCATGGTAGAACCACCGTACTCAGGAGTCGTAACACCCAGGATTTTCGTTTCCGAAGCACTAAAGGTCTCCGTCTGCACTTTCTGCATGACAACCTTCTGCTGCAACTGTTCACCTGCAGGGAATGAGCGCACAACATCCATGTAGCCGGCCTTTTCAAACTTTACCACCACACGATTATCAACAACATTCACCTTGCCAAACTGGAAAAGACCATTCACACCTGTCGTCATCGTCTCAGTTCCTGAACTGACCTTTACGCCAGTCAGAGGTGTCATATCGCCATAACCGTACGAATCCTGACAAACCACTCCGGAAAGGGCAGCAAACTTCATAGTGGCAGGATCGGGAGCAGGAGGAGGAGGGGTAGAACCGCCACTACCACTCGTACTGTCATCACTACTGCTACATGCGCTGAGCGCAAATGCAGCTACGAACAGGCTTGCAAAGAGCCAAAGATTCAGTTTTTTCATATTTTTCTTATTTTATTTTTTTACATACAATCCTGGCAAATTGGCGAAAACGCCATAAGCTTCTGTTCCATTGCCGACGAAAGCCATATTCATGAGTGGCTCGTACAACCAGTCACCTTCATCCAATTCCCACCACTGTGTGGCTGTTGCGGTCTTTGGATCTAGGGTTCCTTCTCCAAATCCCTCACTATTCGAACTACGGGCAGAGTAACACTTTGTAACAGTGCATTTCATGTAACCATTCTCATAAGTAAAGGTACCCTCATAGCGCATACTCCAGGGCACTACAATCAACTCAAAGTTATTGTTCTTAACGGTCATTGCGCAGCGGATATAGTCTGTATTACCATACATATACCAATGCCATGTTCCCTGAATGTCCTCTACCTTAGCAGGAATTGTCTTCCCATCTCGGAAAGCGAAGTCGACTTCAGTATATTCTTTATCTTCACCATTTTTTTCCGTATGCTTCAGTACCAAGACATTCTTTTCATAGAGCATAGATACACTTAGCTCCAAATTATTTTCGCCATCAACGTACTTCAAGACTCCATTCTCAAAAGTGTATGGAATCATTGTTTCTCCGCCATCAAGACTAAGTTTTGAATCAGTAAACTCATAAGTAGACGTACCCGACTCTCTTTTCAGAGTCCATTTACCTATTAAATCCGACTTACCAGCCGAGGACGGGGGTGTTGGAGTTGGGTCATCACTATCACCACCACCACATGCTGTCAGCGTAAATGCAGCCACGAACAGGCTTGTGAAAAGCCAAAAATTCAGTTTCTTCATAATGGGTATGTTCGTTTAATTATTTGCCTTGGTAAGTCATCCAATCATAAATGACCAGATTATGAGGACTGGCAGGAACCAAAGAGCCGTCACCAACCTGCAACTTGTTACCGCTAATCTTATAATCATACGTTTGTTTAAAACCATACTCTCCCAAGTCCTGCATTTGGACTTGCTCATTGGAGCCCCATCCTTCTTTGTCAAAGTTCAGAGTAATCTTGTTGCCTGACAATGAGTATGTTCCAGCCATGCGATGAACGATGCGTTCTCCGAGGTAATAGCCATTGGGACGAGCCGGATCAATAGATATAGACGGCTTGTCATATTGTTTCATATCACTCTCGTTCGTATACCAACACGCACTCTCCAAAAGTTCAATGGTATTATTCGAACTAAGAGTATAGTACAATTTATGAGCGTAACGCCACATCAGATGATCCTGACTGTCAGGGTTAGCAGGCCACTCACCTACCCACTTACCTACGACACCGTCAGGCATTGGACCACCACCAGTGTTGTCATCATCGTCACTACCACATGCACTCAGCGTAAACGCTGCCACGAACAGGCTAGCAAGAAGCCAAAGATTTAGTTTTTTCATAATTATTAGTTTTTAGTCTTATTGTTTCTTCAGTACAAATACATCCATATTGATCTTAATTGACAGTTCTGTATCGGCAAAACCAACGACAGGCCAAGACTTGATATACATATAGGCTATAGGGTTGGAGGCATTCAGGTCTTGCTCGACACCAGCCTTTACGAGATCTTCAGGGGTCTCATACCACTCGTCAGCCTCCATTGTCTCGGGGTTATAATTGTAGTAAACATACTTGCCGTCACCTGTTTGTATGCTGGTCATCGCAAAGTAATACGAAGCCCACATTTTCTTAGGAGTCAGCACAAGCGCACCGTCAACATATTCCCAAGTACCCTGTTCCTTGTTACCGACAGTTTTTACTCCTTGCACATCGTCCTTGGTGGAGCCTGCTGTCAGATGGGTATGCCAGCTGGTATAATTTTTACCATCAAACTGGATGCGCCATCTCTGATAGTAGCCCTGGGCGAAATCATGCTCCAAACTGCCATCCCAGATACCCTTTAATTTTGCCTCTGTAATTTCTGGAGTCTTGTCATCATCGATGTCTCCAGACGACTTCGTCAAAGTACTTACAAGGATGTGATGATGTCCAAAACGCACCATATTAGGATCGTCTGAGGCAATAGTCAAAGTATTTCCTGACAGTGAATAATTCAGGGTTAGGTCATCCATACTACCTCTTTCTCTGGTATTATCCCACATAATCATTACATAGGTTACATTACGAAACTGTAGCTTTCCATTATTTGCAACGTACTTGCCGGTAAAGACCACAGTCTCTTCGCCTTGGAACTGCTCACTGGATTCACCTTGTCCATAAATGGTTCTAATCTTAAACGTGCCATCCTGATTGAACACATAAGTCAGTTTATGGCTATAACGCAAAGCCATATCGTCAGGATTGCTTGCTTTAATAAAAGCATCCCACGTACCGACAACAGACGTTGGCGTAGGTGGCGGAGTGTCACCATCACCGTCATCACCACCACATGCACACAGTGTAAAGGCTGCAAGAAACAAGCTTGCAAAGAGCCAAAGATTCAGTTTTTTCATAATGTTTTAAATTAATAGCGTTATCTATAATGCAAAATTATTTAAATTTCACACATTCGACATAACAATATTACAAAATATAGTACAAAAATTACAAAATAACACTCCCATAATTGCAAAAAGAGACAAAATCTTTGGATATTGATAGCTTATTACGTATCTTTGCATACAATATGATATATCAAATATTTTCATCTCTACCTCTCATGGTGTGCATGGTAATGGTCATACAACTGACACTTACCTACAGACGACGTACAGACAAGGCCATACGCTGGCTACTACGTTGGGCTATAGCTACATTATTGTTATATGGCGGTCACTTCTTCTACTTCAACCACTATACAAACCTGTTACCTTTCAGCGATACCATCTATGTCACTGCAAACCTACTAGTATATCCATTATTCCTATTATATATTAGTGCTATCACCGATCGCACGCCACTATCCCGAAAGAAAAGTTTCCTATGGTCAGCATTCTTACCGCCCACAATAGCAGGAATCGTCGTGGGGAGCCTATACGTAACTATGGATTCCAGCGAAAGCAGAGCATTTATCATCAACTACCTATACTATGACCATGAGACATCACTGACAGGATTAGCGCTTCTTCAAGCATGGGCACACATCATCTGTCACATCACTTTTGCCATACAGGTTGTAGTGGTCATCATCAAAGGATTTCGACGCATCCGCAGATTCAACAAGACATTACAACAACTATATGCAGACACGGAAAACAAGGAGATAGAAGAGATTCCTACCATCCTCATTCTTTTCATCATAACCTCACTGGTATCTACAGTTGTCAATGTGATTGGCCGCCAAATCTTTGTCGACTCCGTCATTATCTCCCTGCCATCACTGGCATTCTCGGCACTCATCTTTGCCTTGTCATGGGTGGGCATGCAGCAAAACTTCACTATACAAGACATCCCAGAAGAGCAGGAGAAGGAGACCCACAATGATGAAAGTATTACGGCTGCACCAAGCGAACACAGTATCCAAATTTATGAGAAGCTAGAGCGCATGATGAACGAGCAACAGACATACCTGAAGCATGACCTGCTATTGAATGATGTTGCCAAACTGTTAGGAACCAATCGTACCTACTTGCTTCTAGCATTGAGCAGCTGTGCACACATGACCTTCAAAGAGTATATCAACAGCAAGCGTATCGCTCATGCCGAACAGCTGATTGCCCAGAATCCACTCACACCTAAAACAGAGATAGCCACACTTTCCGGTTATAACAGCATGTCCTCCTTCTACCGTAACTTCGCTATCTACCATTCATAATAAATTCTACTATCCAACACTATGGATAAGTATTCTCATTAATGATAGAAAACGAAATTATGGAAAATAGCTTTTCAAAAATTATCTTTCACTTTCACAGCTAATACAGGAAGTCCCTGTAAATAGGGGGTCACGGGCGTTTCCTGCGGGCGCGAAGGGGTGCAGACGTTTCACATCGCTTTCACAAAACTGGTGTGAAACGTTTGTGAAACGTCAAAAACTGAAAAACAGCCTTGAAAGCCCTGTAGAAAGGGAGTTGTGAAAGTGAAAGCGATTTTTTGAAAACTATCTCGCGCGCGGTAAACCCACGCGAGAACATATTATATATACTCTCGAGACAGCCTTTCCCGACCAAAAGTCGTACCACTTTGCAGAAAGTCCTACCACTTTTCGAAAAGACGTACCACTTACCCACAGCTACAGCTGTCTCGCACCCAGCAATGGCTAAGCCAAAGCTGGCTACAGCTGTCTCATCACCGGGACTGCCTGTCTCGTCCATAGGCATAGAAAAAGCCCTCAAGTCTTTTGGACTCAAGGGCTTCTCTTAAAAAAGTGGCGGCCTCCTACTCTCCCGCATTGCATTGCAGTACCATCGGCGC
>CAMJZV010000037.1 GCA_946410305.1 uncultured Prevotellaceae bacterium
GCGTCAAAATGAATTGACTGAATCTTAATTTCCATAGTTACCTCCTATTTTTAAAGGGTAAATAATTTTAGGTTAAGCCCTAGGATGGGCTGTCTCATATATACGTTTTAATTGTTCAAAAGTGGTATGGGTATAAATCTGCGTAGTAGCTACACTCTCATGACCTAGCAACAGGCGAACATCTTCCAGTCCTGCGCCATTGTTCAGCATAGCAGTAGCAAACGAGTGACGCAACACGTGAGGTGTTCGCTTCTTGAGTGTGGTAGTCAGCGAAAGATACTGCTTAACGATAACCTCCACCTGACGACGAGTCATTCGCTTACCTTTATCACTCAGTATTAGAGCATCATCCTGTTGCAGTGGCAACACATTGCGCTGTTCCAAATACTCACGAAGCGCCACTTCCAACTCAGCACCAAAGGGAACGATGCGTTGTTTATTACGTTTACCCGTCACCTTCACCTGATGGGCCGCAAAGTCCACATCCTGCACATCCAGTCCTATCAGTTCAGCCAAGCGAATACCCGTTTCATAAAATATTAATATAATAGTACGCGCGCGAAGACCAGCAAAGCCCTCTTCCCACATCTGCGGAGTATCCAGCAGACGATTCATCTCTTCTTCGCGCACAAACTGAGGAAGGGGCTTTTGTTTCTTGGGACCTTTCACTACATAGGAAGGATCACGATCAACAAGTTTTCTGGATAAGGCAAAACGAAAAAAGGAACGCACGGCACTCAACGAGCTATTCACTGTTGATGCCATGTCGCCTTTATCCATCATACTCTCCATCCAGTCACGGATGACATCCGAGTCTACCGACTCCCACGAGAGCTGACTATCTCGATTTTTAAAGTACGACTCAAAGTCTCTTAGACTCTGTTCGTACCTGCACACTGTCAATTCCGAACGATTGCGTTCGTAACGTAAGTAGTTCAGGAAATCTTCAGTCATCATAACTCGTTGCATCTCTTTTCGGCAACGAAGATACGAAAAAATCCTGATACTACCAAATTTTTGAGTATTTTTTTACTCTTCGGTAGCGCGCAGCTTCTGTACGTAAACAGCGTGTTCCATCTTAAGGCGCTTCAGTACAGAGGGTTTGTCAAACTGCTGACGTGAACGGAGTTCCTTAACGACACCTGTCTTCTCAAACTTTCTCTTAAACTTCTTGAGGGCCTTCTCGATGTTCTCGCCTTCCTTTACTGGTACAATAATCATGTTCTTTTTGCTTTAATTTATTTTGTTGTTAATGTTAATTTCAGACCATTTCGGACATAGTGCCACGAAAAGCGGGTGCAAAGTTACTACAATTTCAGCGAACCGCCAAGTTTTTTGCCAACTTTTTGTATTTTAACGCTGTATTTTAATTAAATAGGTGCCGTAGCAACCTTCAGCCACCCCTTTTCATCACCATCTAAATGGTCTTTCAGTCGCTGATACACCATCACATGATAGTCATTCAGCCACTGCCGTTCTTCTGGTGTCAGTAGCTCTTTAATAATGGGGCGCACGTCTATCGGACAGAGTGTCAGTGTCTCGAAACCCAAGAACCTGCCAAACTCCGTCTCTTCTATAGGCACCACCAACAATGTATTCTCAATGCGTACGCCAAAACGCCCCTCCAGATAGACGCCAGGCTCGTCTGTCACCGTCATGCCGGCCCGCAACTTAGCGGGTTTCCACTCCATGCGTATCTGATGCGGTCCTTCATGCACATTCAGATATGAGCCGACGCCATGCCCTGTTCCATGCAGGAAGTTCAACCCATGCTGCCATAGCGGCCGACGAGCGACAGCATCAAGTTGTGTACCTGTAGCCCCATCAGGGAAATGTAGCATCTGTAGGTCGATATGTCCTTTCAGCACCAGCGTATATATCTTTCTCTGCTCGTCTGTCAGCGGACCCAGCGCGATGGTTCGTGTAATATCCGTTGTACCATCCTGATACTGTGCGCCACTGTCCAACAGCAAAAATCCTCTAGTTTCCAGCGAGATATTACTCTCCGGAGTAGGTTCATAGTGAACGATGGCACCATGCTGTTCATAGGCAGCAATGGTGTCAAAAGACAAGCCACGATACAGGGGCTGTTCACTTCGCAACTGCACCAGTTTGTCGCTAACAGACAGTTCAGTCTGTTTGGGATTCTCCTCCAACCATTTTAAGAATTTCACCATCGCCACTCCATCACGCACCATTGCCCTGCGGAAACCATCTTGCTCTGCTTGGTTCTTTACAGCTTTCATCAGGGGTACAGGCGACGCGGCTCGCACCACTTCACGCTTGACACTCTTAAATAGCGTATAGTTCACCTCATCAGGATCCAGCAGGATATTGTATTCAAAGTAGTCGCGCAGTCCCTTGGCAACATCCTCATAAGGAGCGATGCTGACGCTGTTAGTTTTCAGATAGTCGCAGACTTCGTTGGTCAGCTTATCCTTATTTATATACAAGATAGCGCTTTGAGAGGCTATCAGCAGGTATGACACAAAGACAGGATTGCAATGCACATCTGACCCACGCAGATTTAGCGTCCATGCGATGTCGTCCAACTGTGCCATCAGCATTCCATCAGCATGTTGTTCACGCAAGGCTTTTCGGATGCGCTGAAGCTTGCTCTTCACGTCTTCACCCGCCAGTTCCATGGGTTGTAGCTCTACCATATTAGATGGAATAGCAGGTCTATCCTTCCATATACGCCCCAGCACGTCGAAATTCGTCTGCAGCGTCAGTCCACCCTGCTGGCGCAGGTCGCCAATCAGTTCTTCAACAGTTGTTGTCGACGCCGTCATACCATCGATACCGACAGACTTATCCGCTGCATCAGCCAGTTCCTTGCCTAGCCATTCGGCGATGGTCGGCGTTCCTTCCACCTTCAGTTTCATCAACTGGAATTCCGTACCCTCCAACTGCTCAGCAGCAGCGATAAAGTAGCGCGAGTCCGTCCATAGGGCAGCACTCGTCAGCGTCACCACCGCCGTCCCTGCCGATCCGTTGAAGCCACTAATCCACTCCCTACCCTTCCAATGATCGGCAGTATACTCACTCTGATGTGAGTCGGACGTGGGGAAAATATAGGCAGACAGGTGCTCGCGTCGTAGTTCCTGCCGCAACAATGCCAGACGTTCTTTGATTTGCTCTTGTTTCATGACTGCAAAATTACAAAATAATTATGAATAATAAATTATGAATTATGAAATATTTAGTACCTTTGTAGCGCAATTCGCTAAATCACCTAACACAATGAGACAGATTCTATTAGCACTTCTGCTGTTCATGGGTTTGACACCTATACAGGCAGAGATTATCCCACAGGTTGCAAACATCACCGCCCGTCAGACCACTTCACTCAATGGTGAGTGGCATTACATCGTTGACGTACAGGAAGAAGGTTACTACGATTACCGCATGAATCCTACACCTTGGGGGTTCTTTCGTAATGCTAAGCCTCAGCGTCCGGAAGACCTGATAGAATACGATTTCGACAAGGCACCCACCATGCAAATTCCTGGCGATTGGAACACGCAGGACGACCAGTTGTTCTTCTACGAGGGTACAGTCTGGTTCAAGCGTTCTTTTGACTGGCATAGCAATACTGATCGTCGCACACTACTTTATTTTGGAGCCATCAACTACGACTCCTACGTCTATGTCAATGGCAAACAGGCAGGTCATCATATTGGTGGTTTCACCCCGTTCAACATGGACGTGACCGACCTGCTGAAGGAAGGCGAGAACGTGCTGATAGTAAAGGTGGACAACAAGCGAAAGGCCGAGAATGTGCCCACTCAGATTTTCGACTGGTGGAACTACGGAGGCATCACTCGCGACGTCTGTCTCATTGAGGTAGCACCCACCTATATTGAGAACTATTGTCTCTCGCTTGATAAGACGAACGCGAACCAACTACTCTTCTCTGTCAAGCTGAATAAGCAGGAGGCTAATCGTCAAGTAACACTGATCATTCCTGAACTGAAAGTCAAGAAGCAGGTCACCACAACCACTGATGGCACTGTCAGCATTGTCCTCAAAGCAAAGCCTCAACGCTGGTCGCCAGAGACACCTAAGCGCTACCGTGTAGAGGTCAGCATGGATGGAGAGACATTGGTAGACTCCATCGGTTTCCGCACCATCGAAACACGTGGCAAACAGCTTCTGTTGAATGGCAAACCCATCTTCTTAAAGGGTATCAGCATGCATGAGGAAAAGCCTAATGGCGGTGGTCGTGCCAACAGCACGAGCGATGCTCACACACTTCTATCATGGGCCAAGGAACTAGGCTGTAACTTCGTACGCTTGGCACACTATCCACACAATGAATATATGGTACGCGAGGCTGAGCGCATGGGTATCATGGTGTGGAGCGAGATACCCTGCTACTGGACCATCGCCTGGAAAAATGCCCAGACCTACGCCAATGCCCAGCAACAAGTGACAGATATGATACTGCGCGACCAAAACCGTGCCAACATCATCATCTGGAGTATTGCCAACGAGACACCCCATTCTACTGAGCGCGACAAGTTCCTGGGCAATCTGGCACAGTATGCCCGCAGTCTGGACAGCACCCGACTGATATCGATGGCTATGGAGGTAACGTCAGCATCGAACTACAAGAACCGCTTGCAAGATAACATGAGCAAGTATGTGGATGTAGTATCCTTCAACCAGTATATCGGCTGGTATCGTGACGTGAACGATGCGCCCAAGATGGTGTGGGAGATTCCCTACGACAAGCCCGTCATCGTCAGTGAGTTTGGCGGTGGTGCCAAGTACGGACTGCATGGTGCCAAGAACCAGCGCTGGACAGAGGAGTTCCAGGAGAACCTGTATAAGGAGAACGTTGCCATGCTCGACAAGATAGACGGACTGGCTGGTACGTCGCCCTGGATTCTCAAGGATTTCCGCTCGCCCCGCCGTGTGCTCAATGGCATCCAGGATTACTACAACATGAAAGGCCTCTATTCAGACAAAGGCGAGAAGAAGAAGGCGTTCTATGTGCTGCAAGAGTGGTACAAGGGGAAATAAGCCACCTGTTTTGTCATACTGACTTTGCAAAGCCGACAGTTTTTAAATTTAATAACAAAACTTTTTTGAATATTGATTTATCTTTTATGAATTATTTCGTAACTTTGCAGACAGATAATTTATAAACAAACAAATATCATTATGGCTTTTTTAACTAACGAGAAATTGGTGATTGTTGGTGCCGGCGGTATGATCGGTTCCAACATGGTACAGAGTGTTCTGATGCTGGGTCTGACTCCCAACATCTGTTTGTATGATATCTATGAGCCCGGTGTTCATGGTGTGTATGACGAGATGTGCCACTGCGCATTCCCTGGTGCAAACATTTCTTATACCGTAGATCCTAAGGAGGCTTTCACAGGTGCTAAGTACATCATTTCTTCAGGTGGTGCTCCCCGTAAGGAGGGTATGACCCGCGAGGATCTGCTGAAAGGCAACTGCCAGATTGCAGCTGACTTCGGTGAGAACATCAAGAAGTACTGCCCAGACGTTAGGCACGTGGTTGTTATCTTCAACCCCGCTGACGTAACCGCTCTGACCGCTCTGATTCACTCAGGTCTGAAGCCCAACCAGCTGACTTCTCTGGCTGCTCTGGACTCTACCCGTCTGCAGCAGCAGCTCGCTCAGGAGTTCGGCGTTCAGCAGGACAAGGTTACTAACGCTTACACCTACGGTGGTCACGGTGAGCAGATGGCAGTATTCGCCAGCAAGGCCCTCATCGATGGCAAGCCCCTTTCAGAACTTCCTCTCTCTGCCGAGCGTTGGGCTGAGATCAAGCACATGACTACCCAGGGTGGTAGCAATATCATCAAGCTCCGTGGCCGTTCTTCATTCCAGAGCCCCGCTTATCAGGCTGTAAAGATGATTGAGGGTGCTATGGGTGGTGAGCCTTTCAAGTGGCCTGCTGGTTGCTATGTTAACGCTTACGGCTTCAAGAACGTAATGATGGCTATGCCTACTGTTATCGACAAGGACGGTGTCCACTTCACTCAGCCCGAGGGTACTGCTGAGGAGATGGCTGCTCTGCAGGCTTCTTACGAGCACCTTCAGAAGATGCGCGACGAGATTATCTCGCTGGGTATCATTCCTGCTGTTGAGGACTGGGGCAAGGACAATGCCAACCTGTAATCAGGTTTTCGTAATACAAAATGGGGCGTTCGCTGAATCTTTTTGCGAACGTCCTTTTTTGTTGCTACCTTTGCAACAGAAAACAGAAACAGGTTTTTAGATTCATCATAGATATATAAGGTTAGTAGTTTTTTCATAGTAATTGGATTCTCTGACCTTCAGGTCAGAGTGTAGCGCTGCAATGTTTGCCCGTCGTGACGACGGGCTTATTTTTTTGCCTCATTGTTTGGTGAATAGGAAAATAATCCATACCTTTGCCGCACCAAGACAAAAATAATGAAGATGATGTGGATGATATTATTCATGCTACTGCCCCTACTGGCAATGGCCTATATCGGTTGGCATATCTGGTGCCTGCTGCCCCTCAAATGGTATTTCAAGACAATCGTCATCATACTGATGGTGACATCTTTCCTATTGTTATTCGCTGGTTTCCGACGTGCTACCGACAGCATGCCTATGCCGTTGGCCATTGGCGTATATGAGATAGGCACATCAAGCATCTTCATCCTGCTATACCTCTTCATGTTGTTCCTCTTGCTAGACCTAGGGCGACTGGTACACCTCGTTCCACGTACCTTATTATATAGCAACTGGTGGACAACGGGGGGCATTACCCTCTTTATGTTCGCTTTGTTCCTCTATGGGCACCTGAACTACAAGCACAAGGTGCGCCAGGAGTTGACCATAACGTCCAATAAGGTGACAAAGCCCATCAAGGCCGTACTGCTAAGCGACCTACATCTGGGCTACCACAACCGGCGCGACGAGTTGCATCGCTGGATAGACCTTATCAACGGCGAAAAGCCTGACGTGATACTCATTGCTGGCGACATCATCGATGGTTCCCTGCGACCACTGAAAGAACAACGCATGTATGAGGAGTTCAGCAGTCTGAAGGCACCCGTCTATGCCTGTTTAGGTAACCACGAGTACTTCAGTGGTCAGCCAGGCGCCTTGCAGTTCTACAAGGATGCTGGCATCCACCTGCTGATGGACAGCATAGCTGTCATCGACAGCAGTCTAGTCATCATTGGACGCGACGACGCAATGAATATGAGACGTAAGCCACTGGCAGACCTTGCCAAGACTATTGATAAGTCGATGTTCACCATTGTGTTGGACCACCAGCCTCATCATCTCGAAAAGGCAGAAAAGGCTGGTGTTGACTTCCAGTTCAGTGGCCACACCCATCGTGGACAGGTATGGCCCATCAGTTGGATTACAGATGCCATTTATGAGTGCTCATGGGGTAGCTACCAACGTGGCAAGACCCGCTACTACGTCAGCAGCGGTATGGGCATCTGGGGTGGCATGTTCCGCATAGGAACACGCTCGGAATACATTGTATTAGAGGTGAGAGGCGAGAAGTAAGAGGTTAGAAGCGGCAATCGGGGTTTTCTTCCATATAGATTTTAGAATAGGCCACGTAATGTTCCGCATTATCCGTCTGACCAGGACGGGTAGGCTTGATGTACTTAGCAGGTACCCCACCCCATATCTCATTGGGACCAATCTTCGTATTCTGCAGCACCAAAGCACCTGCAGCAACAATGGCACCCTCGCCAACCTCACAGCCATCCAGCAAGGTAGCACCCATGCCAATCAAGGCATGGTCGTGGATAGTGCAGGCATGAACGGTGACATTATGACCTATGGTAACATAGTTGCCGATATGCGTAGGTCCTGTCTCGTGGGTGACATGGATACAGGAGCCATCCTGCACATTGGTGCAGTTACCAATAGTGATAGGTGCTACGTCGCCACGGACAACGGCATTGAACCAGACAGAGCATTCGTCGCCCATTGTCACATCGCCCACAATAGTGGCGTTCTCGCTGAAATAACAGTCCTTGCCCCACTTGGGTGTCAGACCACGATAGGATTTGATTAAAGCCACGGTAATTTACAATTTAACAAAAGACAGAACCTTTTGGGTAGCTCCTGCCAGACTAGCAACATACTGACCAGCTTTCTCGCCCAGTTCCTTCATCAATTCGGGATGTTCTTCGAAGCCTTTCATATAACGAAGGAAGTCGTCGGCATTGGCAATCTCAAGACCACCGCCACAGTTTTTCAAGCCCTGAGCTTCCTGAAAACGCTGGTTGTTGGGGCCGAAGAATACGGGGACATCCCAGACGGCAGCCTCCAATGTATTGTGGATGCCTACTCCAAAGCCTCCACCCACATAGGTAACATCCGCATAGTGGTAGATGCTACTCAACAAACCAAAGCAATTAACAATTAACACCTCAGCGCCCTTAACGTTTTCTTCTGTAGCTTCAGTATAACGCACTACCTTACGGCCTTCGAGCATACGCTCTATCTGCTGCAAATGGTCTTCACCAATAACGTGAGGTGCAATAACCACCTTCCAGTCTTTGTGCTCGTTAAGCCAAGGGATGAAGATTTCCTCATCGGGTTGCCATGAAGAACCGGCAATGAAGCACTTGCTATTACCCTTGAACTGCTCAACGACAGGTAGCTGTTTGGCAGCCTCCTTGATTTGCAGCACACGGTCGAAGCGGGTGTCACCAACGACAGTGACATTGTCAATACCGATCGTAGACAACAGCTCACGGCTCACCTCATTCTGTACAAAAAAGTGAGTGAAGCATTTCAGCACACGGCTATACTGCTTACCATACCAGCGGAAGAATACCTGTCCAGGACGGAAAATGCTGCTAACGCTGTAGACGGGTACACCACGATGGCGCAAGATATGCAGGTAGTTATACCAGAACTCATACTTAATAAAGAACGCCATCACAGGACGGATGGTACGCAGGAATCGGCGTGCATTGAGAATAGTATCGAGTGGCAGATAACAGATAATGTCGGCACCCTCGTAGTTCTTGCGAACCTCATAGCCTGAAGGCGAGAAGAATGTCAGCAGAATCTTATATTCCGGATGCTCACGGCGCAGCTGCTCCATAAGGGGACGGCCCTGCTCAAACTCACCCAGCGAGGCAGCATGGAACCATACATACTGGGCATTAGGATCTATCTTCTCCTTAATAGTACGAATAGCCTGACGCTCACCGCGCCACATCTTGCGCACCTTCTCGTTGAAAAGGCTCAAAATGGCAACGCCACACAGGTAGAGAAATATGACGATATTATACATCATCCTAATACTTCTATAGCTCGCTTCATGCGCTTCAGTGTCTCTTCCTTACCCAGGAAAGCAGAGATATCGAACATGCCAGGCCCCTTGCCCTCGCCGACCAGTGTCAGACGCCAAGCGTTCATGATGTTGCCCAACTTATACTCCTTCTGCTCAATCCACGCATGTACAATCTTCTCTTGGTTCTCCAGTGAGAAGTCGTCGATGCCTTCCAAAACCTGCATCAGTTCAGTGAGCTGTGCAGCACTGTCTTCTTTCCAACGCTTCTTGGCAGTCTTCTCGTCATACTCTGTAGGAGCCACGAAGAAGAATGAGCAAAGGGGCCACAACTCATGGACGAACGACACACGATCCTTCATCATGCGGGTTACCTCCAGCACACGCTCGAAGGTTTCGTTAGGACAGTGCTCCTTGACGATGGGCTCAAACAAGGTGGCAATCTCCTCGTTAGACTTCATGAGGATATATTCGTGGTTGAACCAGATAGCCTTCTCAAAGGCGAATTTGGCGCCAGCCTTCGAACACTTGCTGATGTCGAACAATGGAACAAGCTCGTCGAGCGAGAAAATCTCCTGCTCGGTGCCAGGATTCCAGCCCAGCAAAGCAAGGAAGTTGATGACGGCCTCAGGGAAGTAGCCGTCCTCACGATAACCACGAGAAGTTTCACCGCTCTTAGGGTCTTTCCACAACAGAGGGAATACGGGGAAGCCAAGACGATCGCCGTCACGCTTTGACAACTTACCCTTGCCATCAGGCTTCAACAGCAGAGGCAGATGGGCAAACTGAGGCATAGTATCTTCCCAGCCAAAGGCACGATAGAGCATGACGTGCAGAGGAGCTGAGGGCAACCACTCTTCACCACGGATAACGTGTGATATTTCCATCAAGTGGTCGTCAACGATATTGGCCAAATGATAGGTAGGCAGCTCGTCAGCACTCTTATAGAGCACCTTGTCGTCACAGATATCACTCTTGACGCGCACCTCACCACGGATGAGGTCGTTGACCAAGATCTCCTGACCAGCCTCCACCTTGAAGCGGACAACGTATTGATTGCCGGAAGCAATCAATCGCTCTACTTCTTCCTTGGGCATCGTCAGTGAGTTGCGCATCTGCTGGCGGGTATGACAGTCATACTGGAAATTCTGAATCTCAGCACGCTTAGTCTCCAACTCCTCAGGTGTATCGAAGGCGATATAGGCCTTGTCGGCATCCAACAGCTGCTGAACATACTTCTTATAAATGTCGCGACGCTCACTCTGACGGTAGGGACCTTTGTCGCCACCAAACGACACACCCTCGTCAAACTTGATGCCGAGCCACTTGAACGACTCGATGATATATTCTTCTGCGCCTGGTACAAAACGGTTAGAATCAGTATCCTCAATACGGAACACCAAGTCGCCACCATGCTGCTTGGCAAACAGATAATTATACAAAGCGGTGCGCACGCCGCCGATATGCAAAGCACCCGTAGGACTGGGTGCAAAACGAACTCTTACTCTTCTATCAGACATATATAAACGTGTATTTTGACCGCAAAGGTACAAAATAATTATGAATTATTAAACATGAATTATGAAATATTTATTATCTTTGCACTGTAATTGCAAATATAAGGTATGAAAGAACTCCATTGGCGTGATATTCTCACCCGAACAATACTGATTATTGTCACCGTTACCATCGTTGTATGGTCTATGCCACACGACAGTCGCAGCTACTACCATGTGGAGGAAGGAAAGCCCTGGAAGTATGCCGACTTCACAGCACCCTTCGACTTCCCCATCTACAAGTCAGAGGCCGTCATCCGTGAAGAGCGCGACAGTGCATTGAGCCAATACGAGCCCTACTACAAATACAATCAGGCTGTAGAACAGCAGATGGTGCAGAAGTTCTACAAAGACTATGCTGACGGTATCCCCGACCTGGCGACTAGTTATATGGACATCATCTCCAATCGTCTGCGGAGCCTTTACCAACAAGGCATCATTGATCAGAAAGACTATACAGCATTACTGGCAGACACCACTTCGATGATACGTATTGTCAACGACAAGCAAGCCTCCAGCGTCTCGGTGATGGAGATCTATTCTCCCAAGCAGGCCTATGAGCAGCTGTTCCAGGACGAGAAACTGTCTCCCGTACGCACCATCCTGCAAAAATGTAACCTCAACGAATATATCACCCCCAACCTCACCTATGACAGTGAGCGCAGCGAAGCTAGCAAAAACGACCTACTAGCGGGTATTGCACTGGCCAGTGGTGTGGTGCAGAAAGGAGAGAAGATCATCGGGCGTGGTGACATCGTGACGGAGAAAACCTATCGCATCGTCGAGTCGTTCAAGAAAGAGAACGAACTGCGCAACGAAGACGTCAAACAGAATCATCTGTCACTATTCGGACAGATTCTATATGTCGGCATCCTCGTGCTGAGCTTCACCATCTACCTGAGCCTCTATCGCAAAGACTACTTCCAGAAGCCTCGCAGCACGATGATGCTCTATGCGCTGATTATCATCTTTACGCTACTGACGGCACTGTTCATGCGCAACACGGTATTGCACGTCTATCTGTTGCCATACGCCATGGTACCCATCTTCATCCGCGTGTTCATGGACTCACGTACAGCCTTCATGACGCATATAACCATGGTACTCATCTGCGCCGTCATGCTGCAGCACCCCTTTGAATTCATTGTCATTGAGACTGTGTCCGGCCTTGTAGCTATCAGCAGTCTGCGCGAACTGTCGCAACGCTCACAGCTCTTCAAGACAGCCATCTTTGTGACTATTACCAGCATCACTGTCAATATGGCCTTCGACTGGATGAACAGCTACGGACTCACCGAAATCGACTATAGCTACTACAACTATCTGGTAGCGAACGGCATCATGTTGCTCTTCGCCTATCCCCTGCTCTACCTTATCGAGAAGACCTTCGGATTTACCAGCGACATTACACTCATCGAGCTCTCGAACACGAACAACGAGGTACTACGCCAGATGAGCGAGGTAGCACCAGGCACTTTCAACCACTCTATTCAGGTGGCCAATCTGGCAGGCGAGATAGCCAACAAGATTGGTGCCAAGGCACAACTGGTACGTACAGGAGCACTCTATCACGACATTGGCAAGCTGTCGAACCCTATCTATTATACAGAAAACCAGTCGGGCATCAATCCTCACGAGATGCTGACGGACATCGAGTCTGCACAAATCATTATCAGTCACGTCACAGAAGGACTGAAAATGGCAGACAAGTACAACCTGCCCCGTGTCATCCGCGACTTCATTGCCACACACCACGGACAGGGCAAGGCAAAATACTTCTATGTGCACTATCACAACGAACATCCCGACGAGCCCGTCGACGACCTACTGTTTACCTATCCTGGTCCTAACCCGTTCACACGTGAGCAGGCCTGTCTGATGATGGCTGATACGATAGAAGCAGCGTCACGCTCACTACCCGACTATACAGAACAGTCTATCCGTGAACTCGTGGAACGACTTATCGATGGGCAGGTGGCTGACGGTTATTTCCGCGAGTGCCCCATCACCTTCCGCGACATTCAGTATGCCAAGACGGTGCTGATAGAGAAGCTGAAAACTATCTATCACACCCGCGTCAACTATCCGACTGAAAAGAAGGCATAGTTAGATTGACCCCAAAGTGAAGAAAAAACACTCATTTTCCTGCACACTTCGGCACATTTGTGCAGAAAGTGTGCAGATTTTGGTTAATAAGCGTTAATAATAACTGCACTCTTGCGGCTGTTTTGTGCAATAAAGCTACCTTTGCAGCCGATTTTATGAAAAATTTGTTTAAAGAGATGAAAAAGATTGTTGTTTCAGTTGTTTTCATGATGACTGCACTGACCACCTTCGCTGGTGGTATCTTAACCAACACCAATCAGAGTGTTTTATTCTTGAAGAACCCCGCCCGCGATGCTGCTATCGGCATTGATGGCGTCTATTCCAACCCTGCCGGTGTAGCTTTCATGCCCGAAGGCTTCCATCTGTCCATCAACTGGCAGTATGCCCACCAGACGCGTACCATCACCTCTACCGACGACATGTTCCGCATGGGCAAGAAAAACGAGGGCAAGAACATCAAGAAGTTCGAAGGCATTGCCGATGCTCCGTTTATACCATCCGTACAGGCAGCCTATAATAAGGGCAACTGGAGCTATCAGTTCAACTTTTCCATGCCTGGCGGTGGCGGCGTCTGTGAGTTCGACAATGGACTCGGCTCCTTCGAGCGTGCCGTGGGCAGCATTGCCGGATTGCTGAAGCAGAACGGGTTCGACGTTCAGGGCTATGATATGGATGCCTTTATGCGAGGCCGCCAATACTACTTCGGCTTCCAGTTGGGTGCTGCCTATAAGATTAATGAGCACTGGTCGGTTTACGGAGGTCTCCGCGCCTTGTATGGCGACGCTTCCTACCGTGCCCGACTGAGCCACATCAATGTAGAGACCTCTTCCGGTGCTGTCGACTTCGGAGAGTTTCTGGAGGGCAACATCAATGCCATCAACCGTCAGATAGGCGCTGGCATGGTGCAGATGCAGAATCAGTTGCAGGCTGCTGCCCAGTCTGGTCAGTACACTGCAGAGCAGCTCGCTGCCATGCAGGCCCAGGGCGAGGCACAGTTGGCTACTGCTGAGGCCGGTCTCCAGAGTCTGTATAAGCTTCACCGCTACGGCAACGGTGTGAATCTGCAGAGCACACAGACAGGCTTTGGCATTGCCCCCATCATTGGCGTCGACTTTAAGTATGGCAACTTCAACTTTGCCGTCAAATATGAGTTCAACACCGAGATGAAGATGAAGAACCATTCAACCCTGGAAGAACCCCTGAAGATTGAGGGACCGATGGCCAACTTCCCCGGCATTGCCAATATCAACAAGTTTGAGAACAATACCGACGTCAATGAGGACACGCCGGCTATGCTGGCTGTCGGTGCACAGTGGAGCCCCATCCCCGAACTGCGCATCAACGCCGGCTACCACCACTTTTACGACAAGAATGCCAGCTGGTATAACGACACCCAGAAATTGCTGGACAATGGCTCCAACGAGTACCTCGGCGGTGTGGAATGGGATGCCAACGACAAAGTGAACCTCTCATGTGGTTTCCAGATTACACGCTACGGTCTGACTGATGCCTTCATGAACGACATGTCATTCGTCGTCAACAGCTACAGCGTAGGTGGCGGCATCAGCTATAAAGTGACTGACAAAATAACGCTGAGTGCCGCCTACTTCCAGACAAACTACGGTAATTATGACAAGGTGGAAGCTACCGACGCCAATGGCATTGTCACCAAGGGCGACTCCTTCACCCGCACAAACCGTGTGATTGGATTGGGCTGCCAGGTTGATTTTTAATTTTTTCGAAGCATCGAGGCATCGAAATTTCCGCTTCCTCACAGCGGATCCACGTCGTAATACACCTGCAACGACGAATAGCGTTTGTCCGCGAGCATCTGTGTCTGCGCAAGCAACAGGTACTCGCGGACCTTTTTCATGTCTATGCCGTTCTCCAATTTCAGAACGAGCTTACGGATGTTCTGTGACTTTACCTTGGCAACAGCGGGTTTGTCGGGTCCCAACACCCTGCCGCCAAACCACTGGCGCAGGCGACTGCCCATCTCGATAGCGGCAGTATGGACAATCTGTTCCTGACGGTGGCGCAGGAAGACATACGTCAGATGGTAATAAGGTGGATAGTGGAATGCCTGTCGCTCGGCTATCAACTCTTTATATAAAGAGGTATAGTCGTTGCGCACCACCTGTCCAATGACCGACACCTCCTTCTGCTTGGTCTGCAGGATGACGAGGCCGCGTTTACCTTTACGTCCGGCACGACCGCTCACCTGCGCCATCATCATAAAGGCGTGTTCAAAGGCACGGAAGTCGGGATAGTTCAGCATCGAGTCGGCATTGATAATACCCACCACGCTGACCTTGTCGAAGTCCAGACCCTTGCTGATCATCTGTGTACCAATCAGAATATTCGTTCGTCCCGCAGAGAAGTCGCTGATAATGCGTTCATAGGCATTCCTGGTACGTGTGGTGTCCAGGTCCATACGGGCTATGCGGGCCTCAGGAAAGAATTCATGCACCTGCTCCTCTATCTTCTCCGTACCGTAACCGCGACTACGCAGATTGGTAGAGCCGCAACACGGACATTCTGTAGGTATCTTGTAGGTATAACCACAATAATGACATGTCAACTGGTTCAACTGGCGGTGGTAGGTCAGCGAGACATCACAGTGCTGACAGGTGGGCACCCAGCCACACTGACGACACTCCACAACGGGGGCAAAGCCGCGACGGTTCTGGAACAGGATGACCTGTTTACCACGTTCCAAGGCTTCGCGCATCCGTGTCAGCAACAGGGGAGAGAACGGACCATGCATCATCTTGCGGTGTTGCAGGTCGGCAATGTCCACAATCTGTATCTCCGGCAGTTCTATTCCCTGATAGCGTTCCTTCAACTCCACCAGTCCGTACTTCCCCGTCATGGCGTTATGATAGCTCTCCAACGACGGCGTTGCCGTACCAAGGAGGACCTTGGTTCCATTCCCCATTTGTGCAGCCATCATGATGGCCACGCTACGGGCATGATAGCGGGGAGCTGGGTCTTGCTGCTTATAAGATGTTTCGTGCTCCTCGTCAACGATAACCAGTCCCAGACGCTGGAAAGGGAGAAACACGGCAGAACGGGCACCAAGGATAACATCATATGGATTTTCCGACAGTTGCTTCTGCCATATCTCCACACGCTCTGCATCAGAATAGCGGGAGTGGTAGATACCCAGCCTGTCACCGAACACGCGCTGCAGACGTTGCATCATCTGTACCGTCAGGGCTATCTCTGGCATCAGGAACAGTACCTGTTCCTTTCGGTCCAGCGCCCGTTGTATCAGGTGGATATAGATTTCGGTTTTGCCACTCGACGTCACGCCATGCAACAGCGTCACCGGCTTCTTCATCATCGACAGCAGTATCTGGTTATATGCCTCCGACTGGGCCGTGCTCAGTGGTTTGATCAGTTCCGGACGATACGGGCCTCCATGGTTTAAGCGCCCCACCTCCACCTCATAGGTCTCCAGCATCTGGCGCTGTTCCAACTGCTTCAGCGTAGCCGACGAGCACCCGCTGACATTCATCAGTTCCTCACGGGTCACCTCTGCAGGCTGCAGTTCCGTAGGCTGAGGTTTTGCCTCAGCAGGTTCCTCCACCTGGTCCCACCCCGACAGCGCCAGATACTCCGTAAAGACATTCAACTGATTCTTGGCGCGTGCCAGAACATTAAGGGCCACATGCAGGGCTGTCACATTCCGATACTGCTCCGTCAGCCGAATATAAGTTTCTGTCTTGGGCTTATAACCATCTTCTGCCTTCAAGCCGCCTGGCAAGGCCGCCTTATACACATCACCGATGGGTGACAGGTAATAGTCGCTAATCCAGTGCCACTGCGCCAGTTGGGAGCCTGTAACGATAGGAGCCTCATCCATCACCGAGTCAATCGGTTTTACAGCATAGCCCTGCGGCTGCTGGTCGTGGACGCGGTCTACCAGACCGACATACTTCTTTCCCCTACCGAAAGGCACCAATACCCGTACTCCCTCTACAACATGCATCCCCTCGGGGATTGCATAGGTAAAGGTAGCATGCAACGGCACAGGTAAGATGACATCAGCGTACTGCATAATAGGTATTGATTGGTCTGCAAAGATACTATATTTCAATGAAACGAACAAAGGGCTGATTGATAAATAAATATAATCTGATGCAAAAACTTGGCACTTAACAATACAAAGTACAGATTTTTTACCTATATTTGCAACCAGAAATCAACTATTCAACCAACAAAACAATGAAAAAAACAATCCTTACCATCCTCTTGGTCCTCGTTGTTATGGCGGGGCAAGCGAAAAATGTGGTGTGGGAACAGCCCACTATTGAGTATGGAAACAGTAACGGCGACGGATTCTTCAATCTCGCCCTCGACGTGACGAAGGTGGAGCTGAAGGACAATGAGACCGTGGTGTATATTACTGCACTGCAGCGGTCGGACTATCCTGACTTTAGTTTTCAGTTTGCTGGCGATAGTTATCTGAAAGTAGGGGAGCAGCGTTACACCATCACTTCTGCCGATGGCATAGAACTCAACAAGTTTGTACAGACAAACAAGAACTACATGCGCGAGATGGCGTTCCACTTCCCGCCGTTGCCTAAGGACATTAAGGCATTCGACTTCATCGAGGGCGACGGCCAGGGTGCTTTCCAGATTAAGGGTATCAAACCAGTAGAGGAGCGTTGGAAGCAGCTCTTCCCTTCCTACTGGCGCAACAACCAAGGCAACTGGAAGATTGCCTTCTTCGAGGATTGTGCCATCTACGACTGTAAGTTCTGGAACTACAAGAAGCGCGACGTGAACCAAAAAACTGGCGAAGCAACCATCGTTATGACCAATGGTAACGACGAGCTGAAGGTTGTGGTGGGTAAAGATAAGAAAGGTATGCGCACGATACAGATTGGCAACGACAAGAAGGTCTATTCGATGATTACCAGTCGTTTCCTGCCCGATTATCCCACGAAGGACACCCGTACAGGCTTTGTGGACTCTGGTTACAAGGAGGATACCATCACCGTTGTGGGCTGGATCAAGGATATACCAGAGCAATTCAAACAGCTAAAGACTTTCGATTTCGGTTATAATGACCTCTACACCGACGAACAAAAGTCTGTCTATGCCGAACTTGACGAGCAGGGACGCTTCAGCGTAAAAATTCCTGTTCTGAACAGTACGGAGTTTTTCATCGACTGGCAACGCTGTTTCATCCGTACAATATTCGAGCCCGGCAAGACCTACTTCCTGCTCTACGACTTCAAAGAGGGTCGCCGTTTCTTCATGGGCGACGACTGCCGCCTGCAGAACGAGCTCTTCAAATATCCGCTCGACTGGAAGACCATCAATATGTATGATGGACTGGAGACTGCCGGCAAGGGAGATACAGAACTCTTTGAACCATACATTACCTCGGTCGATAGTCTCATCAAGACACAATACGCCTACATCGACGCGCTCTGTGAGCAGCATCCCACGCTCTCCACTCGTTTCAACATTTACAGAAAGGGCAACACGCTGATACAGCAGGCATGTGCCTTTGGCCAGGCACGTTTCCGCGCCAAAGATATGCAGCTCTCTGACCATGCCCGTCGCTATGCCTACGACATGTTCTGGACGAAGATGGAGAAGCCTTATACGCTGCATCGTGACCTCGGCGGATTCTTGAACGACTATATTGACGATGCTGTACGAGCACGTAATGGCATATCTGCTTTTAGTCTTCGTGACCACTACAAGGAGTTTGCTTCTAACGACGAGGAAATGGCGGTGCTTACGCGTTGGAAGAAATGGATAGACGAAGTGACACCCATCATTGATGCTGAGCCTACCGATGAGGCGAAGATACGCAAATCCCGTGAACTCGATTCGCTGAATGCCGGTGTGATGCAGGAGGTGAATAAGATTCTCGAAACACCGAGATCCCAGAAGGTCATCAATGGTGGATTGCTCATCAGCAACTTGAAAAATCATTCTGTGGCGCTCGACTCACTTGGTGCTGAACCATTTATCAAGAACATCTGGCTCGCCCGACAAGCCCTCAACCGTATTGACCATGAGCGAACCTCGCTGGCGCCCAATGTCTTGGACACCATTAAGGGGATGATTAGCAATCCCACCTGCATTGCGATGATTGAAAAGCAGAACGACCACTACCTCGCTATTGAAAATCGCGAGTTCGACAAGTTGGTGCTCAAGTCTTCAGACGACCTCAAGGACATCTCTGAGGGTGAAGCATTACTGAAGAAGATCCTCGAACCATATAAGGACAAGTTCGTGCTCCTGGATATCTGGGGAACATGGTGCGGACCGTGTAAAGAAGCCCTCAGCCACTCTACCGAGGAGTATGCCCGTCTGAAGGACTACGACATCCAGTACCTTTATCTGGCCAATCGCAGTCCGCAGACGGCGTGGGAGAACGTCATCAAGGAATATAACGTCAGCGGTCCCAACGTGGCCCACTACAACCTGCCCAGCGAGCAGCAAGATGCCATCGAGCGCTACCTGAACGTCCATAGCTTCCCCACCTACAAGCTCTTCAACCGCAACGGCGAACTACTTGACATCAAAGTTAACCCCTTCCATCTCGAAGACCTGGCCCGTCTGTTAGAGCAAATGAAATAAACTATTCAACCAAAGAACAATGAAGAAAACAATCCTGATCATTCTGCTAGCCATGCTTATTGCACCCATCTGCATGGAGGCAAAGAAAAAAGGAGAGTATTAGACTACATCCCCTTCGAGTACGATCCCAAGATAGCTGAGAAGATTGCACAAGAAAAGCATGTCTATGCTCGTGAATTCAAGATAAATGCGATGAATGAATTGCAGGAGAAGCTACACCTCAGTCCTACCGACTTCAGCGCACAGGTGTGTATGTTACGTGACTTCTTTAGCATCTCAGAATGGCACAAGGATCAACACGATGTTGTTGCCGACGACTTCGCTGCCACGATGGCCGTTGTCTCTCACCCCGATCTGATCCGCCAAGGCATCTTAAGCTATCGCGACTTCATTAAGGAGAACGAGATCAAGGTAGTGGAGAATAAACCTTTGACCAAGGGCGACAGCATCTTCCAACGCATCATCGAGCCCTATAAAGGCAACGTGCTCTTCGTAGATTTCTGGGAGATGTCGTGTGGTCCCTGCCGAGGAAAGATGCTCTCGATGCGTGACGAGGTAGAGGCCAACAAGGACAAACCCGTGAAGTATCTCTACATCACTGACGATACACCAGAGCATTGCAAATCATTCCTGGAACCCAACAACATCAAAGGCGAGCACATCCACATCACTCGTGCCGAATGGGGCTATCTGCAAGAGAAGTTCCAGTTCACAGCCATTCCCTTCGTAGTAATCTTCGACAAACAGGGGAAACGACGCGAGAATACTACGGTAGAACAGTTGCTGAACGAATAACAGACAGAGAGTATAAAAAAAATGAACCGGCTCGTTAGAGTCGGTTCTTTTCGTCGTTACCAGCACCCGTTCCCTTGTATTTCGAACTGCTGGCATTGAAGTTGTAGCTCAGCGTGAGACCCACTGACTGTGTATAGCCGTAGTCGTTCTGAGCTGTGGAGCCAATCTCGTAATAGGTAGTCATCTTGTTTCTGCTGGTGCGGAAGATGTCGTTGGCATAGAGTGCAGCAGTAAGGCTACCTTTCAAGAAGGATTTCTGTAGGCGGGCATTCATCATAAAGTTGCTGTTGCGGTACATAAATCCCCAATGATTGCTGCCCGTATAGTCGATATGTATCAGTGCCTTGGTGGTGGGATTGATGACAAACCAACTCTGCAGATTAAAACTGAACTCGGGCTTGTTCAGTTTCTTGGGCGCTCCATAGGCTTCGGCGTCGAACATCTGCTGATAGTAGTGCAGCGTGGCAGTAGGTTGCCAGAACCCCAACTTGGGAGAGGCAACGAGCGTGGCATAGACACGGTCTTGCTGGTCAAAGTTGAACTGTCTGATGACGGCAATCTCATTCACCTCATCGTACACTTGGGCAATATGGGTAAAGAAGTCCTTCTCACGAGTAAAGCCCGCAACAAAGGTAAGCCACGAAAAAGTCACGTTAAGATCGACACTCTGACGAACTGAAGGGCGCAACAGTGGGTTGCCCGCCTCATAGAGCATGCGGCTGTCGTAGACTATCGCGGAACTCAAGATGCCATAGGGAGGACGAGTTATACGCTTACTATAGCTCAGCTGGGCACTCCACTTATTCTTTTGCCATGCTACCGAAAGGTTGGGAAACCAGTCATTATAGGTGCGGCTGGGCTCCGACTGCCAGACACCAAACGAGCGATAGTCCGTGGCAACATGCTCATAGCGCAAACCTGCCCTGACATTGAACTTTGAGTCTTGAACTTGGAACAGGATATCGTATTCTGCAAAGCCGGCAATGTTCTTCTCTTTCATTTCGTTGTCAGCCTCTGGTATGATGTTCTCCACCGTGTAGTTGTTGCCATGACTCTGTGTGGAGGTCGCCTCAGAACCAGCACTCAACATACCTTTCCAGACAGGATAAGTCAGTATCAGCTTACCAGCAGCCATCGTCTTTTTCTCTTGGTTGAAAGTGGTAATGGTGCGATTGCCCAGCTCCGCACTCAGCTCTTCCTGGTTGAGATGGTCGCCCGATTCACGGCGCAGCAGGGTGGCATTCAGGTCGACACCCAGTTTCCCCACCTTTCCAATATAGTAGGTATTCACTTCCCATACTGGTTTGTCGGGCTGTTCGGCTTCTGTCTTCAACAGGATATCGCCATAGTGGGCACCGTTTTTCAGATAGTTCTGCGTCATGTCGCAGCTGAAATGCTGAGAAAACAGTTTTTGCGAGGCGAAACTCATACCGACAGAGTGGTCTGCATTGAAGTCATAGCTCAGGCCTGCTTGGTAGTTAAGCTGTGTCCAACGACTTCTGACGGGTGCATCGGCATATGCATGAAACAAGTCCTTGCTGATGTGTAGCTCCTGGTCTATGTCTTGGTCATTACTATAGTGGCTGTTGTCGAGTGCAACATTGGCAAAAGCTTCCAAGCCTCCCGTACGATATTTCAGCGTCACGTCCTGGTAGTTGTTCCACGTGTTATTCTTTACCGTCTGCGAGGTAGCCATCACACTCAGGCCTTCGCCTTGCGGCTTCAGCGTCTTGATGCGGATAATAGCGTTCACCTCCGCATTGTAACTGGCACCTGGGGCTGTAATGACGTCAACACTCTTGATATCCGACGACTTGAGCTGCTTCAGTTCTCGCACATCGCGCACCTTCTTATTATTGATATAGATCTCTGGTTCTCCTTTGGCTAACACCTCAAACTTGCCGTTGCCGCCTCTTACCAGCGGGATCAATGACAGCAGCTCGTCGGCATTGCCGATATCATGGAGAAGAGAATGCTGCACCTCAACAGTCATGCCGCCAGGGGCCATCTTGTACTGCGGAATCTCACCCTTGATCTCCACGCCCTTCACCATATAGGTCTCAGGGAACATGGTGATGGTGCCAACCTCACCCACACTGACGCTGCGCCTTACGGTCTTATAGCCCACACATGTCACCTTAATGGTTACTCGCTTTGCCTCACAGGGTATGACAAAATCGCCATTCTCATTGCTCACGCTGCCGTTAATAAAGGTTCCTGCCATCGCGGCGTCACCCTGCCCTGCATTATTAACTGTTAAACTTTCTGTGGTATTTGGCTTAACGACATCGCTGAACAATGAGATGTTGGCGAATTCGATAGGTTGGCCTTTCTGATTGATGATGCGGCCAATGACTTTTGTTGTTACATTCTGTGTGCACTCCACAAAGATGCGGTCCTTGTCGTAGGTTACCTTCATGGGATAGAAACCAATTACCTGACGGATAGCATCAGCAATGGTCATGTTCTGGAAGCTGGTAGTCACCGTGAAATCTTCCAGATCATCGTAGATGAAATAGATGGTCCGATCAGGGACTGCCCTGTTCAGGTCTTCTAGCACCTTCGACAGGGACAAGTCCTGATAGTCGCGGCTGATTTTCTGTGCGTTTATACATTGTGCAACGCAAAACAGCAGCACTGCGAGAATATATTTATTCATTTTTGTGTTGGCTAAAATGTTATTCTACGATGACTCTTCTGTTGTCTCGCATCATATGGAAGCGCTCAAACTTATTGAACATGTCGATGACCTCGTCAATCGTCTGCTGCTTGTTCCACGTAAAGTAGAGGCGCACATGTTTCACCTCTTCATTCTTATAGACGGTTTCTACCTGATAGAAAGTTGCAATATCGTTCAAAATCGTGCTCAGCTCCGCATCTTTATAGACTACAGGCGTCTGCACAGCGTCTGCCTGCTTAGCAAGCTGAGCGTTAGGCGTTGCGGGCTGAGCATTTGCTGACGCTACAGTCTCCTGCTTTTCATTCTGCATAGTGTCGTTCATATAGTGAATAGTTGCATAGGCAATACCGCCGAGCAACAATACACCGATAAAAATAGCAGCTATCTTTCTGAGTATAGAATAGTGTGTGGAAGGAGCTGCAAAATGCTTCGCTTCAAACTTTGTCCACTCCTCGTCAATGATGTCACTTGTATCGATATCATCGTCGTGGAGAGACTCTTGCGCATACATCTGCTGAAGGAGCTGTTCCATTTTTTCATTTGATTCCATATCCTGATGCTTTAAAATGATCTTTCAATTTTTGAAGTGACTGCGCCAGATGATTGTGAACGGTGACCTCGCTGATTTGCAACACCTTGGCAATCTCACGATACTTCAGTCCCTGCTGGTAGCGTAGGCGGAGTATCTGCTGTGAGAGCTTGGGCATATGTTCATCAATGTAGCGATGGAGCATTTGCAACTGTTCCTGTTCAGCAGTTCGCTCTGGGGTAATCATCTCCACGACAATGGCCTGGTGCATCTGCTGTTCTTTCTGCTTGTGCACGAGCAGATTGATGCAGCGGTTGCGAACGCTGGTAAGCAGGAAAGCCTGCAGCGTCTCCGAGCGGAGATCGGTACCAGCATGCAACAGATAGGCAAACACATCGCTTACCACATCTTTGCTTTCTGCGTCATTGTCCAGCATGCGCATAGCCAGTCGGTACATACCATCGTAATGACGTCTGAAAACCGTTTCGAACGCTCGTCGGTCAGTCATGTTTCTTGCAGTTTTTTCTTATAATACAATCGAACCCTCCGTTTTCCTAAGCAAAACTACAACTTTTTTCTGATATTCAGCATAAAATGGTATAAAAAAAGAAAAAGCCCTCAAGTCTTTTGGACTCAAGGGCTTCTCATTTGAAAAGTGGCGGCCTCCTACTCTCCCGCATTGCATTGCAGT
>CAMJZV010000038.1 GCA_946410305.1 uncultured Prevotellaceae bacterium
ACCGATACATCGTGGCATTGCCGCTCATGGCTGTTCTCTTTGGAATCAAGGCCACGGACAGGGTCAAGAGCTTCCTTTTCAGATTCATCGCCGTACCTGCCAAGTGGGTCAGAACGGCAAGGCAGTACAAACTCAACATCTACTCCAACAAGCCATACAAACTTATTTGGGAACACGGATAAAACAACCTTCTTCATTGATGCCTCGGTCTATGCCTCTCGACCTTACGGGGTAAGGGGGTACTGGCTCATGGTCGGTCGGATTACACGCTTGTATGGCTAAAAACAGACAGACATGTCTCAAATGGCGGCAAAATTAGACCTTTGAAAATTATCTGCGGATTTTAGGGGTATATAAAACAAGTGAGTGACGGCTACCTGCCGCCGTAGACGAAGTCGAGAATCAAGGTGACAGGTTTTTGATTCCCAAATACAAAAATGGACTATATGTTCCCCATTCCCCACAAACCGCTCGAAATGCCGATGTGTAAAGGGATTGAAGGGTGGGGAACCTTAGCTGAGATTCCCCATACATTCCCAATATATTCCACCCTTAGGGCGTTCAGCAGACTTCTTCGCAAAATCTATTAACCTATTAACATAGCATGCCTCAAACCTTTCTACATTGTGGTTTGAGGCATGTTAATAGTTGCGCAACTATTATCGTACAGTTACCATCATGCGTAGTCAATAATAAGCCCAGCATCTATGCCCATCTTGGAACGAAGTCGCTTTGCAAAGGACATAGAAATACGGCGACGTCCACTCATAATAAGACTAAACTGTGATTCGTTGACACCTAAGAGTTTGGCACCATCTTTCTGTTTCATGCCATGAGCATAGAAATAGTCTTCAATAGAGGCTATAAGAGGAGATTTCTGACGCAATGGCAAGATGTTCAGATATTCATCTTCATAGTCAGACATCTGCTGACTAAGAAGAGCTATCTCCTGTGTATAGGCATTATCCATATCGGGTTCAAGCATCCCTTTCTGGGTTGCCTCTGCAATGAGTTGCTCTACTCGAGCCTTCACATCGTCATACTGTTTGCGAGTTGTCAGTTTTTCCATTTGTTTCTTTTGGAGAAGACAAAGATAAATATTTCTTTTCAAATCTGCAAATAAATTTGCTAAAAAGTAAATATTATCCTCTGTTAAATTCGTTCAATTCGTGTTCGTTTATTTTATTGGAAAGGGGAAATGTGAGGTCTTTTTTTTGAAGTTAAGTGTTTTGCGAAATAGTTTATTCCTTGCGATGCTTGTCCATCTTGCGTAGGAAGAAGTTGAAAGCCTCCAGTCCTACCAGCACCATGATGGAAGCTGCCGTTGCCAATATATACATGCCTCCACCACATGCCAGACCAATAGCTGCCGTAACCCACAAACCTGCAGCAGTAGTCAGACCGCTGACCATGTTCTCCTGTTTGCGGAAGATGATGGTACCAGCACCGATGAAACCGATACCGCTCACCACCTGTGAGGCTACACGTGACACATCCCATCGATGAAGATCTGTCGTCATAGAATCGCCAAAGCCATAGGCAGACACTATCATAAACAATGCTGCACCCAAGGCCACGAGGAAGTGGGTGCGGAAGCCAGCCTCCTTGGCACGGTATTCACGTTCGAGACCAATGATTCCACCGAGGACTGCGGCGATGAAGATTCGTAGAATAAATTCGTATTCCATAGTTAAATGTTGTTATTTCCGCTGCAAAGATAATCTTTTTTTCGTATCTTTGCAAGAAATACAACTAAAAACAAAAGAAAGATGTTTGGATTAGGAATGCAAGAAATCATCGTCATAGCCCTCATCGTATTGCTACTATTCGGCGGCAAGAAGATTCCTGAACTGATGAAAGGACTCGGCAAAGGTGTCAAGAGTTTTAAGGACGGAATGAAGGATGAAGAAGCCTCCCCCGACCCCTCCAAAGGGAGGGGAGAAGATGAGTGAGGAAAAGTCCCCCCTCCCTTTGGAGGGGCAGGGGGAGGCCCTTACCTTTTGGGACCACTTGGACGTGCTGCGCTCATCGCTGATACGCATGGCAGTAGCAGTCTGTGTGCTCGCCATAGCGGCCTTCGTGATGAAGGACGAGTTGTTTGCCATCGTGCTGGCCCCACGGAGTAGCGACTTCGTGACCTATCAACTGCTGGGCGTCGAAAGCTTTCAGATCAGTTTGATGAACACGGGGCTGACAGAGCAGTTCATGATACACATGCGGACAGCGATATATGCCGGCATTCTGTTGGCGTCACCTTATATATTATATGAGCTGTTCCGATTCGTATCGCCAGGACTCTACCAGAACGAGCGGCGTTACGGTCTGTGGATAGTAGGAGCCGCATACGTGATGTTCGTGGTGGGTACGCTGATAAACTATTTTGTCATCTTCCCACTGACAGTGCGTTTCCTAGGCACCTACCAGGTGTCGCCCGATGTGGCGAACATGCTGACACTGCAGTCGTACATTGACACGTTGCTGAGTATGAGTCTGGTGATGGGAGTGGTGTTTGAGCTTCCTGTAGTCTGCGGACTCCTTGGACGCTTAGGACTGATTACACATCAGATGATGTCTGCCTATCGTCGTCACGCAGTGGTAGCCATCCTCATCGTAGCGGCCATCATCACGCCAACGACAGATGTCTTTACACTCTTCGTAGTGGCACTGCCCATCTACCTGCTCTATGAACTGAGTATACAAATAGTAAGAATAACTAAACGGAACTAAACAAATTCTTTATGCTAAGAAAGATTAGGATTACACTGGCAACCGTGATGTTTATCGGCATCACGCTGTTGTTCCTCGACTTCACCGGTACCATGCACCATTGGGTGAGTTGGATGCCCAAAATACAGTTCCTGGAAGCTGTACTGGCACTGAACGTCGTGGTCATCGTGGCACTCCTCGTGCTGACGCTCGTCTTCGGACGCATCTACTGTTCAGTCATCTGTCCGCTAGGCATCATGCAGGACATCTTCGGATGGCTGGGTAAGAAAGCCAAGAAGAACCGCTACACGTATTCCAAACAGAAGCACGCCCTGCGCATCATCTTCTTTGGAATAATGCTGATATCCCTTGTGTTGGGAGGCGGCACCATTGTACAGTTGTTGGCCCCCTACTCTGCCTTCGGCCGCATCTGCACCAACCTGTTGCAACCCGTATGGATGGCAGGTAACAATGTGCTGGCAGCCATTGCCGAGCACTACGACAGCTATGCGTTCTACCACACAAACATCTGGATGCGTGCCCTGCCAAGCCTTATCATCAGCATCGTGACACTGGTCATACTGGCTGTACTCGCCTGGCGCAATGGTCGCACCTATTGCAACACCATCTGTCCTGTGGGTACAGCGCTGAGCGTGTTCGCCAAGTTCTCATGGCTGAAGATACACTTCGACGTGGACAAGTGCAAGAACTGCTCACTGTGTACGAAGAACTGCAAGGCTGCCTGCATTGACTACAAGACGCACACCGTGGATCCCTTGCGCTGCGTGGTCTGTGGCGACTGCATCAAGAGTTGTAAGTTTGGGGCGCTGAAGTATGCTCATGGGTCCAATGGGACTAATGGGCAACCCAATGAACCCAATGAGTCCATTGACCCCAGCAAGCGTTCGTTCTTGTTGGCCTCAGCCTTAGTTACTACTGCCGCTATGGCCCAGAACAAGGACAAGATCATGGATGGTGGACTGGCAGAGATAGAGGACAAGGTAGCTCCTGAGCGCCAGACACCCATCATGCCGCCAGGTTCTCAATCCAAGGCAAACTTCGAACAGCACTGTACGGGTTGTCAGCTGTGTATCTCTGAGTGTCCCAACGAAGTGCTGCGTCCCAGTGCTGATTTGTGGCACCTGATGCAGCCAACGATGTCGTATGAGCGCGGCTACTGCCGTCCAGAGTGTAACCGCTGTTCAGAGGTATGTCCTGCAGGAGCCATCAAGCCACTAGCTCATGAGTTGAAGGCCTCCACACAGATTGGTCATGCTGTATGGATTAAGAAGAACTGTATACCACTGACTGATGGTGTAGAGTGTGGCAACTGTGCCCGCCACTGTCCTGTCGGCGCCATCGAAATGGTACCCTCTGACCCCGACGACGAGGAGTCACCCTATGTACCCGCTGTCAACGAAAACCGTTGCATTGGCTGTGGTGCCTGTGAGTACCTGTGTCCTGCACGTCCCTTCTCTGCCATCTACGTAGAAGGCCACGAAGTGCATAAAGAGGTGTGATGTATGATGTATGATGTAAGATGTAAGAGGTAAGATGTTAGAGGTATGAAGAAAGATATATCAAGAAGAAATTTCCTAAAGATACTGGGTGGTGGTGCTGTCACAACTGCTGCCGTCATGACGGGCTGCAAGTCGAAGAGCGACTCAAAGGCCGTTGAGGAGTATAAGAAACAGGTGGAGCCACCAACAGGTAAGATGACCTATCGTACTAATCCCAAGACGGGCGATAAGGTTTCTATTCTAGGATATGGCATGATGCGCCTGCCGTCAAAGACGGAGAACAAGGACGACTACGACCAGGACATGATCAATCGTCAGATAGACTATGCCCTAGAGCATGGCCTCAACTATATCGACACGTCACCCGTCTACTGTCAGGGAAAGTCGGAAGCCTGCACGGGTATTGCGCTGAGTCGCCACAAGCGCTCAGAGTATTTCGTGGCCACGAAGCTGTCGAACTTCCACCCCTCGACACAGAGCCGTGAGGCAAGTATCAGCATGTACCAGAACTCCCTGAAGCAGTTGCAGGTCGACTATATCGACTACTACCTGCTGCATGCCATCGGTGGTGGCATGGACGAGTTCAATCGCCGCTATGTAGACAACGGCATGATGGACTACCTGATGAAGGAACGCGAAGCGGGCCGCATCCGCAACCTCGGATTCTCGTTCCACGGCAAGCAAGAAGTGTTTGACGAGGTATTGGCCATGAACGACAAATACCACTGGGACTTTGTACAGATAGAGCTGAACTATCTGGACTGGGACTATGCCAATGAGATTAACGATCGCAACGTCGATGCCAGCTACCTGTATGCAGAACTACAGAAAAAAGGTATTCCAGCTGTTATCATGGAACCACTGCTGGGTGGCCGTCTGGCCAACCTGCCACAATATCTGGCAACGGAATTGAAGAGTCATGCACCAGAGCGCAGCGTGGCCTCATGGGCATTCCGCTATGCAGGAACACCAGAGGGAGTACTCACCGTACTCAGTGGCATGACCTATATGGAGCACCTGAAGGACAACCTGTTGTCGTACTGTCCGCTGGAACCACTGACAGAGAAAGAGCAACGCTTCCTGGACAAGGATGTAGCAGAGCGCATTGTGGGTCTGGAGAATATTCCGTGTAACGACTGTAAATACTGCATGCCGTGTCCTTATGGCATTGACATCCCTGCCATCTTCGTACATTATAATAAATGTAAGAACGATGGAACGTTGCCACGCCTGAAGATGGATGACGAATACTACAAGCTACGTCGTAACTACCTGATAGGATTAGACCGTGCCGTACCACGCGTACGTCAGGCTGACCACTGCATCCAGTGTGGTCAGTGTGAGCCCCACTGTCCGCAGAACATCCGTATTCCACGTGAGTTACAGAAAATCAGTCAGTTCGTGGAAGATCTGAAGCAGAACAAGGTGGCTAACGATTAGCGGTTAGCGGTTAGCGTTATAGCGGATGCAACGGTATAAGCGGTAGTCCATGCCGCCTGAAAGTTAAAGCCGCCGGTAATGCCGTCGATGTCGAGCACCTCGCCGGCGAAATACAGATGAGGAACATGTTTGCTCTCTAACGTAGAAGAGTTGACAGCTTTCAGCGAGATGCCACCACAGGTGACAAACTCATCTTTGAAGGGAGCACGACCCGCAATCTGATAAGTATCATTAAGAAGGACGTTGACCAAACGGTTGACGTCCTTCTTGTTCAACTCTACCCATCGTATCTGACTGCGTATATCCAGGGCTTTCTCCACCAGATATGCCCACAGCCGTTGTTGCAAGCCGAAAGGATTATAGGTTGTCAACTGCTTCTTAGGTTGCGTAGCCACCTGTTCATACAACAATGACGCAATCTCTTGATCGGATAATGAAAGCCAGCGCACTGCTAAAGGTGCCTGATAGTCATGTCCCGCCAAGTAGCGTGCCGCATGACTCGACAGTTTCAGTACAGCGGGACCACTCATTCCCCAATGGGTTATCAGCAGTGGACCATTGGCACGCAGCTTTGTTCCAGGAACCATCACTTCCACATCAGTTACCACGCCCATCAGCGCCTGCAACTGCTTGTCATGTATGGCAAAGGTAAACAACGAGGGGACGGGTGCCTCTATCTCATGACCTAGTTCTGCCAACCAGCGCAAC
Source organism: uncultured Prevotellaceae bacterium (assembly GCA_946410305.1). Taxonomy (GTDB): domain Bacteria; phylum Bacteroidota; class Bacteroidia; order Bacteroidales; family Bacteroidaceae; genus Prevotella. The sequence goes on from CAMJZV010000038.1 coordinate 6,375, forward strand.
CCTTCTCCTTTTGGAGATCCTCCCGTAGTCACTACCACATAGTCAAAGTCGCTGACATCCTCCAGTGACTGTACCTTGCAGCCTTTACGAATCTCAATATGATAGCGACGAGCCAGCGAAAGGAAACAGTCGATGATAGCATGTGAGTCCTGAGCCTGTGGGAAGACGCATTGGTCTTCCTGCGTCACCAAGGGAACACCATGTTCTTCGAACCAGCGATAGGCATCCTGATAGTCAAAGTTGTTGAATAGGCGTTTCAGCAGTCGATGGCCACGGGGATATACCTGCGACAGGTCTGTCACCTCCTCAAAAGTGTTGGTACAGTTGCAGCGACCTCCTCCAGAGACTTCCACCTTCGCCAGCACATGCTGACTACGCTCGAAGATGACGACCTCCATGTCGGGCATCATCTCCTTTAGGTTAACAGCCAGGAAGAATCCCGCTGCGCCACCACCAACAACTGCTGTTTTCATAACTTGGCGATACACTCACGCAACGACTCCTCCCAATAAGGAACCTCAATATCGTAGGTCTGCTTGATCTTGGTCTTGTCAAGCACACTATAGTGAGGGCGAGCAGCAGGAGTGGGATATTCCGAGGTATGCAACGGACGGACATGGCACGAAGTGATGCCAGCAATGCGGTGGATAGCCTTGGTGAAGTCATACCACGAAATGACACCCTCATTAGAGAAATGATAGATGCCAGGCACTATTCCCTTATTAATGGCAACCATGATAACACGAGCCAAATCGCGGGCATAGGTCGGTGAACCTATCTGGTCGAAGATGACTCCCAGTTCTGGTTTCTCATTGCCGAGACGTATCATTGTCTTCACAAAGTTGTTGCCAAAGGTACTGTAGAGCCATGCCGTACGGATAATCATCGAGCGCTCGCACAGCTTTTGCACATTCAATTCTCCCACGAGCTTGGTCTTGCCATAGACACTATTCGGGCAAGTATCTTCCTCCTCCGTATAGGGGATATGATTGGTACCATCAAACACGTAGTCGGTACTAATCTGTACCATCCAACCGCCACGTTTTCCGATAGCATGCGCCAGATAGGCAGGAGCCTCCGCATTCAGTTTCTGGCACAGTTCCTCGTTGTCCTCAGCCTTGTCGACAGCGGTATAAGCAGCGCAGTTGACAATACCATCAATCTGGTTATCATTGACAAACTGCTCGATGGCCGTCTGGTCAGTGATATCCAGCTCAGCGACATCAGTATTAAAATAATTATGCTGTGGATTCTCCTTTTCCAACAGCTGCATCTCGTTTCCCAATTGGCCATTACAGCCTGTTATCAGAATATTCATGGTTATTCAAACTTTAATCCTTCTTCTTTATCCTTCTTATAATAATCAGAGAGCATACCGATAAAGGTGGTGATTTCCTTCACGGCTGCCTGAGTATTAGGGTTAACATCCTTCTGCTGCAAGCGGAGCAGCATGGTTCCATAGAGGGCATTGAAGCACGTCTCAATCTCATTCTCCTCCTTATTCGCACCATGATTGCGCAACTCAACGATAAACGGCAGCACTTTATAGTATGCTGCATTATAGAAGGGGAACTTCGGAGATGCGAGCAACTGGGCATGCAACTCGGCAAGAGTCTGCATGGTTACCTTATTAATCTGTAGGTGTCCCTGTTCGCGACATCCCTCCTGATTCATCATACGTATCAGATTACCAAACCAATCGGCCTCATCCTCCTTCTGCTCGTCAGTATAGTCAAAACGTTCGATATACTCTCTACGAATGCGGCTGATAGAACATTCAAAAGCGCGGATGGTATCCTCCACCTGCCACATATACAGCAGGTATTCTGCAATATTTGTCTTGCGTAACTCGTTAGCTATAAACATTGTATCTTGTCGTTATTACGTTATAACGTTATCACATCAAAAGTCAGAAGAATCTGAACAGATTCGTCACCGTGCCGAAGAGCGACACGAAAGAGAAAATGATGACCACAGCACCAATGACACGGTTGATGATACGTATACCTTGTGCATCAAAGATGGTACGTACCTTATCAACCAACCACGACAGTCCATACCACCACAGCAGTGCTCCACCCACGATGCTGGCAAAACCGACAAACATCTCAAAAGGATGATCGGGAATGACGAAGGCAAACTGGGCAAACAGGGCCATGAAAAGGAAGATGATCAGTGGATTAGAGAACGTCACCAAAAAGGCTGTCCACGTGTTATACCAAAAAGTACCTCGCTGCATGCCCGACTTACGCATGTTTTTGGTGGGGTCGCTACGGTAAGTATAGACGCCAAAGCCCAACAGCAGTGCCGAACCAATAATCTGCAGATAAAACTTATTCTGGTCGTTATTGACAAAGTCCATGACAAAGGCCATACCGAAACCCGTGATACCGGCATAGATGATATCACTGACGGCAGCACCGATACCTGTCACAAAACCATACCAGCGTCCTTTGTTCAGCGTGCGCTGTACACAAAGGATGCCCACTGGTCCCATCGGTGCAGAGGCCACCATGCCTATCAGCATCCCCTTAAACACCAGGTCAACAATGTTAATATGTAGTGGAAATGGCATATCTGAGTGCAAAGGTACAACATATTATTGATATTTGTCATTGCTTTACGTTAAAGGGAGTTAAACAGGGCGAGTTTTTGAAGAAAATGAGTATCTTTGCAACGTTATAATAGCAACAAACAGAAAATATATAAGATACTACTATGAACGAGCAGCAAGGAATCAAGCCCTACGTCATCGGATTGGACCTAGGAGGTACTAATGCCGTTTTTGGCATTGTCGACCAGCGAGGCGATATTAAAGCAACCACAGCCATTAAGACCCAGCAGTATGATACTGCTGAAGCATTCATTGAAGCGTCTGTCAATGCACTCCTGCCTATCATTGATCAGGTTGGCGGCATTGAAAAGATCAGGTCTATGGGTATTGGAGCGCCAAACGGCAACTTCTACAATGGCACCATAGAGATTGCTCCTAACATCAAGTGGGCACACGATTGCATAGTACCTCTGGGCAAGATGTTCAGCGACAAGTTGAACGGTATTCCTGTTGCAGTAACCAACGATGCTAACGCAGCAGCCATCGGTGAGATGGTCTATGGTGTAGCTCGTGGCATGAAGAATTTCATCGTCATCACCTTGGGAACGGGTGTTGGTTCTGGTATTGTCGTCAATGGTCAGCTGATATATGGCTCTGACGGTTTTGCTGGCGAATTGGGACATGTAACAATGGTGCGTGGCGAGGAAGGTCGCATGTGTGGCTGTGGTCGTAAGGGTTGTCTGGAGACCTACTGTTCTGCCACAGGTGTGGCACGTACTGCTCGTGAGTTGCTTGACAAAACCAGCCGTCCCTCATTGCTGCGTGACATCAAACCAGACGACATCACTTCTCTCGACGTATCCATTGCTGCTGGTAAAGGTGACGAACTGGCTAAAGAAATCTACGAGTTTACTGGTAAGATGCTGGGTGAGGCCTGTGCCGACTTTGCCACTTTCTGTTCTCCAGAAGCTTTCATCTTCTTTGGCGGCATGACTAAGGCAGGCGATCTGATTATGGATCCTATCCGTCGCGCCTACGATGAACATGTGATGAGCATCTATAAAGGTAAGGCTCAATTCCTGGTCAGTGGACTCGACGGAGCATCAGCAGCCGTGCTGGGTGCATCCGCTATTGGTTGGGAAGTTTAAGTACATCTATTTATAGAAAAAGAGGTTGGTGCAGGACGCTACCAACCTCACTATAAATATGTGATAAGTGTCGCGGCAAATGCCTACGTAAGGCTTATCGGGGGCAAATATAGACAATAATCAGATAAAATGCAAATTTTTCGGCTATTTTTTTCGATTTTTCTGTTTTTCACCCTTTCCAGTTGCGAAAAAGAGTTGGCTAGCGACGAGCAAACTGCCAACGCTTCTGATGAATTGACAGACGACATCAAACGTAGTGCGTTGACTGTTGCTGAAGCCATGGACATTGAACCTGGTTACTGGATAACAGTAAAAGGCTACATCGTGGCAGCAGCAGAAAGTAGTATCAAAAATGCCGATTTTCGCAGTCCTTTTGCTGGTAAGACAGCGATACTTTTAGCCGATGAGCCTGCAGATGGCACCGATGAACAGATATTCAGCGACCTTATGCCCATCTCTCTATCTGATGCTGCCAAAGGAATCAGTGCCAGTTTCAACCTTCAGGAGAATGCCAACCGTTGGAACAACTTCATCTACATCCACGGCATCCGTAAGCAGTACATGAGTGCGCCAGGCATTAAGGAGATAAAGAACATCTGGATTGGAGATCCAGACGAGCAACCAGACCCTGTGGTCAATCCAGAGGACCCTGACGATCCTGACGACCCCAACAATCCCGACATTAACGACAACATAGAAACAATAAATGGAGATACTGTTTATACAATAAAACAAGCTCTTCACGATATTCCACAACGTGAGCAGAATATATGGGTTAAAGGATATATCATTGCATCAGCCAAAAGAAGTATGGGAAGCATGGACTTCGAAGCGCCTTTTGACAGTGACAATGCTATTATTCTCGCTGAAAGACCTATAAATGAAGAAGATATCCAACACATAAAAGACGATAAAGACTACAATGGATTATTTCCTGTCGTCTTTAGCAAAACCACGAATTATAAATATGCCTATGGTATTGCGAACTTAAAAGACAATCCCCAAAAACATAATAAACTTGTATATATCCGCGGCTATTTGAAAACAACACCTCTTGGACGATTAGGTATTTATTTTGCAATAGATGCAAGATTTCCATCTTATCAATAACATTTTGTTGGTAAAACCACACTTTTTCTTGCATTTTTAAAAATTTTCCACGAAAATATTTGCATATTCAAAATAATGTGTGTACTTTTGCCACCGAATTAGAAACAACAAGACAATGAAACAGTCAATGAACAATACATATTGGTGGCGCATCTCGAGATTCAACTAGTCGCGAGGTACGTAGCCGTATGGGTATAGTTCATAGAAATACAAAGAGGCTCGTCGTTAACGCGACGAGCCTCTTTCCTGTTTAGCAAACCAACAAAAAACATAAGAATATATGAGTTACTTAGTAGATGACAAAGGATTTTACGGAGCATTCGGCGGTGCTTATGTACCAGAGATTCTCTATGCTACGGTAAAGAAATTACAGCAGGAGTACCTGCCCATCATCGAGTCGGCAGAGTTCCAAGAGGAGTACATGCAGCTGTTGCGCGACTATGTCGGCAGACCGTCACCCTTGTACTATGCCCGTCGCATGAGTGAGAAGTATGGTTGTCAGCTATATCTGAAGCGTGAGGACCTGAACCACACAGGAGCTCACAAGATCAACAACACCATTGGCCAGATCCTATTGGCCAAGAAGATGGGTAAGAAGCGTATTATCGCTGAGACTGGTGCAGGACAGCACGGTGTAGCAACCGCTACCGTCTGTGCCCTGATGGATATGCCCTGCGTAGTCTATCAGGGAGCGCTGGATGTAGAGCGTCAGCATGTCAACGTAGAGCGCATGAAGATGCTGGGGGCTGAGGTACGTCCTGTAAAGACTGGCAACTGGACACTGAAAGACGCCACCAACGAGGCCATCCGTGACTGGTGCTGTCACCCTTCCGATACTTTCTATATCATTGGCAGTACCGTAGGTCCTCACCCCTACCCTGACATGGTGGCTCGTCTACAGAGCATCATCTCTAAGGAAATCAAGGAACAGCTGCAGGAGAAGATTGGTCGCGACTATCCCGACTTCCTGATGGCATGCGTCGGTGGTGGCTCGAATGCTGCTGGTACCATCTACCACTATATCGACGACGAGCGCGTAAAGATTGTCTTGGCAGAGGCTGGCGGTAAGGGTGCCGATACAGGACACACAGCCGCAACCATCCATGCCGGACGCTTAGGCATTCTGCACGGTGCCAAGACGCTGGTCATGCAGACTCCCGACGGCCAGATTGTAGAGGCCGAAAGTATCTCCGCAGGTCTTGACTACCCTGGCATTGGTCCCATGCATGCCAATCTGGCCAGTCAGCACCGTGCCACCGTATACAGCATCAATGATGATGAAGCCATCCGTGGTGCCTACGAGCTGACTCGTTTGGAGGGAATCATCCCCGCCTTGGAGAGTGCCCACGCCATCGCAGCACTGGAAAAGATGTCGTTTAAGAAAGACGACGTAGTGGTACTCACCGTCAGTGGTCGTGGCGACAAAGACGTAGAAACCTATCTGAACAACAAAGACTTAGCAGGAGAATATGGAAACTTTTAAGTATACTACCAGCAGCAAGACCATTCTCGCTGACCTCTACACACCAGTAGGAGTGTATATGCGACTGCGCGACCTCTATCCACAGAGTGCACTGATGGAGAGTTCCGACTACCACGATGCCAACAACTCACGCTCATTCATCGGCATCAACCCCATCGCCAGCGTAGCCATCGGTCACGGTATCGTGACCATCGGTTTCCCCGATGGCACCACCGAGCGTAAGCCTTTAAGCAAGGACTTCGGTTCCGCTGAAGCCATCCACGCCCTCATCGACCGCATCGAGGTCACGGGTGACGACGCCAATGTCTGCGGACTTTTCGGATATACCTCATTCAATGCCGTACGCTATTTCGAGAATATCGACGTCAAGGATGAGACGCAAGCCAAGAACGATGCCCCCGACGTGCTCTATATATTATATAAGGTGGTCATCGTCTTTGACCACCATAACAACACACTGAAAATAGTAAGCTTAGCCCCCTCCAACCTCCCCCAAGAGGGTGAGGCTAATATCGAGGCAGCCATCAAGTCCATGAACAAGGCTAACGTGAAAGCTTACGACTTCCATCCCGTGGGTGACGTCCGCTCTACGCTGACTGACGACGAACACAGAGAGAATATCCGTCGGGGTATTGCCCACTGTCTGCGTGGTGATGTGTTCCAGATAGTCCTCAGCCGTCGTTTCATCCAGCAATATGAGGGCGACGACTTCAAGCTCTATCGTGCCCTGCGTAGCATCAACCCCTCACCCTACCTGTTCTACTTCGACTTTGGCGGCTTCCGTATCTTTGGTTCATCACCTGAGACCCACTGCAGAATAGAGCCAATAGCTAAGAGCGAAAAGCCAACAGCTTTCAAAGCATATATCGACCCCATTGCCGGTACCACCAAGCGTACTGGCGATGCAGAGGCCGACCGCAAGGGTGCCGAATATCTGCGCAACGACCCCAAGGAGAATGCCGAACACGTGATGCTGGTAGACCTCGCCCGCAATGATCTCAGCCGCAACTGTCATGGTGTGAAGGTTGACTTCTACAAAGACCTGCAATACTATTCACATGTTATCCATCTGGTATCCAGAGTGTCTGGCATTTTAGATGCTGGTGCCGATCCCATCAAGGCCTTCATCGATACCTTCCCTGCCGGCACACTGAGTGGTGCACCAAAGGTTCGCGCCATGCAGCTCATCAGTGAGTACGAGCCACACAACCGCGGTGCTTATGGTGGTTGTATCGGCATCATTGGTCTCGACGGTTCACTGAACCAGGCCATCACCATCCGCACCTTCGTCTCTCGCAATGGCGAGTTGTGGTTCCAGGCAGGCGGCGGCATTGTTGCCAAGAGTGATGTAGAGTATGAGTTACAGGAAGTAAACAACAAACTGGGTGCCTTACGTAAGGCCATCGAAAAAGCTGAAGCATTATGAAAATCGTCATCATAGATAACTACGACTCATTCACCTATAATCTGAGTCATCTGGTCAAGGAGCTGGGCGCGGAAGTAACGGTACTGCGTAACGACCAGTTTAGTCTCGACGAAATCGAGGCCTACAGTAAGATTATTCTCTCGCCAGGTCCTGGTATTCCTTCTGAGGCTGGTCTGTTGCTCGATGTCATCAAGACCTATGCAGGCAAGAAACCCATCCTTGGCGTCTGTCTGGGACATCAAGCCATCGGCGAGGCCTTTGGCGGCAAGCTTGAGAACCTTAGTGATGTCTTCCACGGTGTGGCAACACCCTGCCATCTTACCAGTGACGATGCGCTTTTCTCTGGCATCTCCAAAGAGTTTACCATCGGTCGCTACCATTCGTGGGTAGTCTCCAAAGACGGACTGCCCGACTGCCTTGAAATCACCGCAGAGAGTGACGAAGGTCAGATTATGGCACTGAAGCACAAGACGCTCAACGTTCGTGGCATCCAGTTCCACCCAGAGAGCGTGCTCACTCCAGACGGTAAGAAGATGCTGCAAAACTGGATGTTCTTATGACCCCTCGAAACATCGGAACATCGAAATATCGAAACATCAAAAAAACAATAAATCATGGCACAAACAATGAAAGACATCCTGAACAGGATGCTAAACCACGAGGAACTGTCTCGTGAAGAAATGAAGAATATTCTGATTGGTATCACGCAGAGTGAGTTTCCCAACGAACAGATTACCGCCCTGCTGACGGCCCTACAGATGCGTGGTGTCACGGTTGACGAACTGCTGGGCTTCCGCGATGGTATCTTGGAGACGGGAGTCCCCGCTATTCTCAACGCCGACCGCTACATCGACGTGGTAGGTACTGGCGGCGACCGCAAGAACACTTTCAACATCTCTACCACCAGCTGTTTTGTGATTGCTGGTGCAGGTTACAAGGTTGCCAAGCACGGCAATTACGCTGCCACCTCCGTATCAGGTGCATCAAACGTCATTGCCCATCATGGAATCAAGTTTACCGACGATATCGACAAGCTGAACCGCTCACTCGACGAGGCAGGCATCGTCTATCTCCATGCCCAACTCTTTGCCAAGGCCATGAAGTTTGTTGGTCCTATCCGCAAGGCATTGCAGTTCCCCACCATCTTCAACCTGCTGGGACCGCTGGTAAATCCCTCTCAGCCCAGTTGTCAACTATTGGGTGTTGCAAACCTCGACCAGATGCGCCTCTACAACCAAGTATATCAGAAGATTGGCATCGACTACGGTATCGTCAACTCCATCGACGGTTACGACGAGATCTCACTCACTGGCGACTTCAAGGTGACGACCAAGCAGTACGAGCGTATCTTCAAGCCTCAAGATCTCGGCTTTGAAATTGCCAAGCCCGAGGAACTCGTAGGTGGTGCTACCGAGGAAGAGGCTGCCCAGATCTTCGACGCTGTACTGGAGAACCGTGCCTTGCCAGCCCAGAAGAATATCGTGCTGGCCAATGCTGCCTTCGGTATTCAGGTACTGGAGAAGGGCGAGAAGAGCATCGAGGAGTGCATCGACATTGCCCGTCAGAGCATCGACAGCGGCAGCGCCCTTCGCACCTTCCAGAAGTTTGTAGAGCTGAATAGCTAACCGAAGCATCGAAATATCGAAACATCGAAATATCGAAGAAACAATGGATATCCTCGAAGAAATAGTAGCCCACAAGCGAATAGAGGTGGAACGCTTCAAGGCAGCGCTCAGCGAGCAGGAGATGCACCGTCGTGTAGAGCCACTGCTCGACTTCAGCGTAGCCTCTATGTCGAAGGCGCTGACGGATTCCGACTCAGGCATCATCGCCGAGTTCAAACGTAAGTCGCCCTCAAAGGGCTGGATCAAGGAAGACGGTCGTGCCGACATCATTCCGCTGAGCTATCAGCAGAACGGAGCCTCAGCACTGAGCATTCTGGCTGACGAGAAGTACTTTGGCGGTAGTGATGAGTTTATCAAGACAGCTCGCCACAGTGGTGTCAACATCCCCATCCTCTATAAGAACTTCGTCATCGACGAGTATCAGTTGTTCCAGGCTCGCCTGTGTGGTGCCTCGGCAGTGTTGCTCATTGCTGCCGACCTCAGTATTCAGCAGTGTTCCGCACTACTGAAGACTGCGCATGAACTCGGCCTTGAGGTACTGCTGGAGATGCATTCAGAGTCAGAACTGGAATATGCCGCCTTAGAGCCAGACATGTGTGGCATTAACAACCGCAACCTCGGCTCGTTCATTACCGATGTCGAGAACTCCTTCCGCTTGGCTGAGCTCCTGCCCAAGGATGCCGTGAAGGTCAGCGAGAGTGGTATCTCTAATCCAGATACTGTCCGTGCGCTGCGCCAGACTGGTTTCCGTGGTTTCCTCATTGGCGAGAACTTCATGAAGACTGCCGACCCAGGTCTGGCTCTTAACGAATTCATCACCCAGCTAACCCATTAGTCCCATGATCATCAAGGTTTGTGGCATGCGCGATGCGGAGAACATCCGTGAGGTGGAGAAGGCTATAGCCAATTCTTCATTCTTCACTCTTCATTCTTCACTCTTTCTGATGGGCTTCATCTTCTGGCCAAAGTCTAGCCGCTACGTCAGCGAGCGTCCAAGCTACCTGCCAACGAAATGCAAGCGTGTCGGAGTGTTTGTCAATGCCACTATTGACGATATTAAACAGAAGATAGAGGAATACCGTCTGGACTTTGTCCAGCTACATGGCCACGAGAGCCCCGACTACATTCGCGCTCTGCGAGTGGTCGACGGTTTCCCCGTCGACACCCGCCTCATCAAGGCCATCAGTGTGAGCAGTCGCGACGACATCGCTACATACAAGGGCTACGAGGGCATTGTAGACTACTTCCTCTTCGACACTAAGGCACAACTTCCTGGCGGTAACGGACAGCAATTCGACTGGAGTGTGCTCGCCAATTACGACGGCAATACGCCCTTCCTGCTCAGCGGTGGCATTGGTCCCAACGATGCAGAGCGCCTCCGCGCCTTCCACTGTTCCCCGTGTTTCTCCACGGGGCTCTGCGCCGGCATCGACCTCAACTCCCGCTTCGAAGTGGCACCAGCCCTCAAAGACGTCAACAAACTCAAAGAATTCATTAAAAAAGTAAGGATATGAACAATTTGAATAAGAGAGAGCAAAACGAGCTTGCTCGTTCTGCCGAACGTGAAAATTGTCGGACAGAGTCCAACAAGATTAATTCCCTTTTCGCAAACAGCAAGGATAAAAAACTTCTCTCGCTCTATTTCTGCGCAGGAGCCCCTACCCTTGACTGTACAGCCGACACTATCCTGACCATGCAGGCTAAAGGCATTAGCATGGTAGAGGTCGGCATTCCTTTCAGCGATCCTATGGCCGACGGTCCTGTTATCCAGGAAGCTGCTACCACTGCCCTGAAGAATGGTATGAGTCTGCGACTGCTTTTCGAGCAGTTGAAAGCCATCAAGGAGCAGGTCACCATTCCCTTGGTGCTAATGGGCTATCTGAACCCCATCATGCAGTACGGCATCGAGCAGTTTTGCCAGTCGTGTGTAGAGAGTGGTGTCAGTGGCGTCATCATCCCTGATCTGCCCTTCGATGACTACTTGGAGAGCGTCAAACCCGCTGCCGACAAGTACGACATCCGTATCATCATGCTCATCACGCCAGAGACCAGCGAGGAGCGCATCCGCTTCATCGACGAGCATACCGACGGCTTTATCTACATGGTGAGCAGTGCTGCTACGACAGGTGCCCAGCAGTCGTTCGACGAACAGAAGCAGGCCTACTTCCGTCGCATCAATGCCATGAACCTGCGCAATCCTCGCATGATAGGTTTTGGCATCTCCAACAAGCAGACGCTGGAGTCTGCCCAGCAGAATGCCGCTGGCGCCATCATCGGTTCTAAGTTTGTGCAACTGTTACAGACGCACGGCAATGCCGCAGCAGCCCTCGATGCCCTCTTCGAGGCGCTGGCTCACTAAAACGATTACGTGATAAAAATACTTAATTAGTTCGTGGTTTCGTGCTTTTTCTGTATCTTTGCACCAAACTACGAACTAATATTTTTTATTCATGAAGAAACTACTAAACACGACACTTCTTCTCTGTTTGTTTTTCCCACTCCTGGCTGTTGCCCAGGGATGGAACGAGCAGCAGTACCGTGAGATTGAACAGAGTATCCGCGTGCCTCAGTTTGCCGCACAGGATTTCCCCATCACCAAGTATGGAGCGAAAACGACTAACACAGCCAAGAAGAATCAGAAGGCAATCCAGAAAGCTATCGACACCTGTTCGAAGAAAGGTGGCGGTCGCGTCATCGTGCCTGCAGGGCAGAAGTTCCTGACAGGAGCTATCGTGCTGAAGAGCGGCGTAAACCTAGAGGTACAGGAAGATGCTGTGCTTGAGTTTGCCTTCGAGCCCGAACTCTACCCCATCGTAGAAACCTCATGGGAGGGCTTGGAGTGCTTCAACCTCTCACCTTGCGTTTATGCTTACAAAGCTAAGGATATCGCTATCACTGGTAAAGGCACCATCGACGGTGGTGGTTCTAACGACACCTGGTGGGCTTGGAACGGTAACCCACGTTTTGGTTGGAAAGAAGGTATTGCCAGTCAGCGCGCTGGTTCACGTGCCCGTCTGTTGAAGGATGGTGAGGACGGTGTACCTATGTATAATGAGAAAGGTCAGCGCACCCCCGAGCGTATATTTACAGCAAAGGATGGCCTGCGCCCACAGTTGGTAAGTTTTAATAAATGCGAAGGCATTCTGTTGGAGGATGTAACATTGTTGCGTTCACCCTTCTGGGTGATTCACCCTCTGCACTCTACTGATATCACCGTTCGTCGTGTAAAAATGATCAACGACGGTCCTAACGGCGACGGCTGCGATCCAGAGTGCTGCGACCGTGTGCTGATAGAGGACTGCTACTTTGACACTGGCGACGACTGTATCGCCATCAAGAGCGGACGCAATCGCGATGGTCGTGAGCGTAACATGCCATCTAAGAACATCATCATCCGCAACTGCGAGATGAAGAACGGACACGGTGGTGTGGTAGTAGGCTCAGAGATATCAGGCGGCTGCCAGAATGTGTATGCTCACGACTGTGTAATGGATTCTCCAGAGTTGGAGCGTGTACTGCGCATCAAGACCAATAGCTGTCGTGGTGGTATCATCGAGAATATCAACATGCGCAACATCAAGGTTGGTGTGTGCAAGGAGGCAGTGTTAAAGATAAACACCGACTACGAGCCCAAAGAGGTATGCTGTCGTGGTTTCTACCCCATTGTTCGCAACGTGCTGATGGAGAACGTGACCTGCCAGAAGTCGCAGTATGGTGTGATGATAGTGGGCTACGAGGCCGACTCGCTGTCGTACACAGTGAACCATATCACTGTTCGCAACTGTAAGTTTGATGGTGTTTACGGCAAGCCTGTATACCAGATCGGCAAGGCTGAGGACGTAAAATACGAGAACCTCATCATCAATGGCTCACTGGTCCTGCAGCAAAAGCCCTACAAGCACTATTCCGAGTGGATGACCTATTCGGAGATGCAGCGCACGCCACGCTCCTACCTGCTCGATTTTTCGGATGAGCCCAAATGGAGCTACGTGATGGGTATTGAGTTGGAGGGCATGCTCGACACCTATCTGAAATATGATGGCGAGGACATCCGTCTCTATTGCCAGGAGTACACCGATACAATGATTCGCAAGGACGGCACCATCCGCGGCTACGACATCAAGGACTATAACCTCGACAACATCCGCACAGGACACTTCGTCACCCGCATGTACCAGAAGTGGCCGGAGGCCAAGAACCTTAAAGCGATGCAGCTGTTGATGAGCCAGCTGAAAAACCAGCCGCGCACAGAGGCCGACAAGGTCTATTGGCACAAGGCCATCTACTCTTATCAGGTGTGGCTCGACGGCATCTTCATGGGTCTGCCGTTCTACACGCTGACAGCCCCGATAGTAGAGGCTGCCAACAATGCAAAGACCAAGGGGAAAAAGAATTCTCTCACCTCTCAGATTTACGACGATGCCGTCAACCAGATCAGCATTACCTATCAGCGTACCCTCGACAAGAAGACGGGCCTCAACCGCCATGCCTACGACGAGACTCGCGAGATGTTCTGGGCCGACAAGGAAACAGGACTGTCGCAACACTGCTGGGGACGCGCCCAGGGCTGGTACACAATGGCACTTATAGAACTGCTCGACGCTCTGCCTCAGGACTATGCACGTCGTCAGGAAGTCATTGACCTGCTCAAGCAGGACTTCGACGCTATTCTGAAATGGCAGGACAAGAAGTCTGGACTGTGGTATCAGGTGATGGATCAGCCTGGTCGTAAGGGCAACTACCTGGAGGCCACCTGTGCCTGCATGTTTACCTATGCCATGCTGAAGGCTGCCCGTCTGGGCTATGTCGACAAGCGCTATCAGGAGGCAGGTCAGAAAGCCTATAAGAATATCATCCGCGAGTTTATCCGCATCAATCCTGATAGGACTATCTCGCTGACACGCTGTAATGCAGTATCAGGTCTGGGTCCTGGCCTTAGCGACAAAGTGCTGAAGGCTGCACCAAAGGTCAAGGAGAACCGCAAGCGCGACGGTTCCTACCAGTACTACCTCTCTGAGCCTATCCGCGACAATGACGCCAAGGGCATTGGCCCGTTCCTGTGGGCATCGCTGGAGATGGAGCAATTAGGATATACCACGGAAGAGTGAAGAATTTGCTACCACTATGAAATCTTTATTGACGATATTAACATTAACGGCCACACTGACCGTTGCCGCCCAAGACCTGTCAGACTACGATCTGAACAAGCCCTTTGGCTTCTGCACCGTTTCATCACGCACAGATGCCAGCAGTACCTACGACATCACGGGTGGTGGCTGCTACACCTACCCTATTCCTGATAATTTTACCGGCAAGGTAGTTACGTTGAAATCTAATGGGCAGGACAAGGTCTTTGTGGTGAATAGCAATGGGCAGACTGAGGGAACAATTCAAAATGCCATCAAGCAGAATGATGTCGTCATCCTTGATGGTACTGCTGGCGACTTCATCGTCTCAAGCAATGTTGGAATAACAGCCTCCAACAAGACTATCATTGGCATCAACAATGCCCGCATCTGCACAAAATGGTATGTGACCGACGAGATTAAGGCTGCCCTCAATGCCGCTGGCGTTCCCAGCATGAGCACGAGTAGCGGTGGTGGTACACTACCCAATGGTAAATCTGTTAGCGAAGAGGCCGAATACAACACTCGTAAGATTATCATTGAGATGACGGGTGACAATAGTGAGAGCTACCGTAATTCGGGAATTTTCAGCCTTAGCGGCTGTCGGAACATCATCATCCGCAACATTACCTTCCAAGGTCCTGGCTCTATTGACGTAGGCGGCAATGACCTAATATCTTCCACCAGTAGCGCAAAAAACATATGGGTAGACCATTGTGCTTTTATTGATGGTATGGACGGTAATTTTGATATCACCCAGAAGTCAGACTTTCATACCGTCAGCTGGTGTACCTTCAGCTATACCAGTCGCTCGTATATGCACCAGAACACCAACCTCATTGGCAGTAGTGACAGCGAGACAACGGGTTACCTGAATACTACCTTTGCATTCAACTGGTGGGGAACGGGCTGCAAACAGCGTATGCCTATGGCTCGCGTTGGTAAGATCCACATGCTGAACAACTACTTCAGCAGCACTACAGCTAGCAACTGCATCAATCCCCGCAAGAACTCTGAGTTTCTCATAGAGGGTAATTATATAGATAATAGCGTTCCCAAGTACTACAGTCAAAGTGACGCTAAATCCGTTACATGGGCTAACAATAACTACACGAAAGGACAGAGTAAGCCTGCTAACGTTGGTTCTACCGTCACCGTTCCTTACAACTATACTGTAGCGTCTTACAGCGACGTACCCACAGAGGTGCAAAACCATGCTGGTGCCACACTGAACTACAGCGACAATCCTAGTGGTATCACACTCCCTACGACAGCTGTCAGGCATGAGTCTTCTGCCATCTACAATCTAGCTGGCCAGAAAGTTGACGCCTCATACAAAGGCGTCGTTATTAAGAACGGGAAAAAATACGTCATCAAGTAAGTACTTAGAATACTTCAATAAGCGTTTTTACTTGAAAAAAGGCTTCACATTCACGCCTAACACTCTTACTCACAGAGCGTTAGGCGTGAACCCTATTTTTTTTTGGGGGGGGGCGGAGGAGGGAGCATAAAAAAGTGCAAAATATTAGCTTATTCAAGTTTCGCATGTTTCACATGCTCCACTTTTCTTGGGGCAAGGGGCAT
>CAMJZV010000039.1 GCA_946410305.1 uncultured Prevotellaceae bacterium
CAAGAAAAAATTCAGTTTTTATAGAAAAAAGTTTGAGGACTTGATTTGTGTCAAGCCCTCAAATAGCTACACCTTATTATATAATATATATGGAGCGTTATTTACTCTCTTCGGGAGCCTGTCCGATGAGATCCATAAACTCATCCAACTTCGGTGTGATAATAATCTGGGTACGACGGTTGCGCTGTTTGCCTGTCTCAGTCGTATTGGGCTGCAAAGGATTGTATTCACCACGGCCACCAGCAGTGAGACGCTTGGGATCTACACCATAATCATTCTGAAGAGCCTGAACCACGCTTGATGCGCGCAAGCAGGAGAGGTCCCAGTTGTTACGGATGTTCTCACGAGAGATGGGCACATTATCGGTGTTGCCCTCGATGAGCACGTCATAATCCTTATAGTCCTTGATAATCTTAGCAATCTTTGAGAGTGTCTCTGCAGCACGGTCGTTGATCTCGTAAGAACCACTCTTATAGAGCATATTGTCGGCCAGAGAGATATAGACGACACCCTTCAGCACCCGCACATCCACCTCCTTAAGTTCCTCCTTCGACAGCGAACGAGTCAAGTTGTTGGTCAGCACCATGTTCAGCGAGTCACTCTTCGACTTCACCTCAACCAGGTGACGGATGTACTTGTTTGACTCGTTGATCTGATCTACCAACTTATCAATACTCACATTGTTCTGACTGGCATTGGTCAAGCTCTTGTCCAACGAACGCTGCAGGGCCTTGTAAGCCTTCTCCTGCTGCTTGAGCTGGCCCTCCAGACTCGTCACACGAGCAGCAGAGGCCGCCAGTTTTTCCTTTGTATCCAAATAATTAGCCTGCAGCGACTTATTCTCCTGCTGACAAGCCTCTAAATCCTTTTTTGCTACGCAACTGGTGAGCAATGTTGCTGCCACCAGTGAAATCATAAATACATTCTTTTTCATATTCTTATGAGTCCTTTTTAATTTGACGGCTGCAAAGATACTAAATAATTCTTATTTCTTCTTTTTTATTCTTTTATTTTTTTATTCTTTTATTTTTTATTACCTTTGCACCGCAATTTAATAACAATAAGGTATAAAGGACATGATTCTCTTTTTCAAGACCCCACAGCAGAGCGTTATTGCTACGCAGGTGGACCACCAACTCAATCAAGAAGAAGTAAAGGAACTTTGCTGGCTCTATGGCGAAGCTGAGCTGCTTGCCAACGAGACACTCGACGGTTTCTATGTCGGACCGCGCCGTGAAATGGTCACTCCTTGGTCGACAAATGCCGTTGAGATTACTCAGAACATGGGACTCAGCGGCATTTTGCGTATTGAAGAGTACTACCCCGTCAATTCCAAGGATGCCGAGCACGACGAAATGCTGCAGCGCATGTACGAGGGACTGAACCAGGACATCTTCACCATCAACATCAAGCCAGAGCCCATCAAGTATGTGGACAATCTGGAGGAGTATAACGAGAAAGAGGGTCTGGCCCTGAGTCCTGAGGAGATTGAGTATCTCCACGGACTGGAGAAGCAGAACGGTCGTCCCCTGACCGACTCTGAAATTTTCGGTTTCGCCCAGATCAACTCAGAGCACTGCCGTCACAAGATCTTCGGCGGCACCTTCATCATCGATGGTAAAGAGATGGAGTCTAGCCTCTTCGCCATGATCAAAAAGACCACGCAGGAGAATCCCAACAAGATTCTCTCTGCTTATAAGGATAATGTAGCCTTTGCACAGGGTCCTGTCGTTGAGCAGTTTGCTCCGAAAGACCAGAGCACCAGCGACTACTTCCAGATCAAGGATATCGAGAGTGTTATCTCGCTGAAGGCCGAGACCCACAACTTCCCCACCACCGTAGAGCCCTTCAACGGTGCCGCTACAGGTACTGGTGGTGAGATTCGCGACCGTATGGGTGGTGGCGTAGGTTCATGGCCCATCGCCGGTACCGCTGTTTATATGACAGCCTATCCTCGTCTTGACGACTCGGATATTAAAGATGAAACATTAAAGATTAAAAGAGACTGGGAGGATATTCTTCCCGTTCGTCAGTGGTTGTACCAGACTCCTCAGCAGATTCTGACCAAGGCCTCTAACGGTGCCTCTGACTTCGGTAACAAGTTCGGTCAGCCACTGATCTGTGGTTCTGTGCTTACCTTCGAGCATCAGGAGGGCAAAGAGAAATACGCCTACGATAAGGTCATCATGCTGGCAGGTGGCGTTGGTTATGGCACCAAGCGCGACTGTCTGAAGAAGGAGCCTCAGCCAGGCAACAAGGTTGTTGTGGTTGGTGGTGACAACTACCGCATCGGTCTTGGTGGTGGTTCTGTATCATCTGTTGATACAGGTCGCTATAGCAACGGCATCGAGTTGAACGCTGTTCAGCGTGCCAACCCCGAGATGCAGAAGCGTGCCTACAACCTGGTACGTGCACTGTGCGAAGAGGATGTGAACCCCGTTGTTTCTATCCACGACCACGGTTCTGCCGGTCACCTCAACTGTCTCTCTGAGCTCGTTGAGGAATGTGGTGGTGAGATTGATATGACCAAGTTGCCTATCGGCGACAAGACCCTTTCTTCTAAGGAAATCATCGCCAATGAGAGTCAGGAGCGCATGGGTCTGCTCATCGACGAGAAGCATATCGAGCATGTACGTAAGATTGCTGAGCGCGAGCGTGCTCCGCTGTATGTGGTTGGTGAAACTACCGGCGATGCTCACTTCTCGTTCAAGCAGGGCGACGGTGTGAAACCCTTCGATCTGGACGTTGCTCAGATGTTTGGTCACTCTCCCAAGACCATTATGAAAGACAACACTGTAGAGCGCCACTATGCTGACGTAACCTACAGTCAGGATAAGATTAACGAATACCTCGACCGCGTACTCCAGCTGGAGGCTGTGGCTTGTAAGGACTGGTTGACTAACAAGGTCGACCGTTCTGTGACAGGTAAGATTGCACGTCAGCAGTGTCAGGGCGAGATTCAGTTGCCTCTGAGCGACTGTGGTGTTGTTGCCCTCGACTATCGTGGTATTAAGGGTATCGCTACAGCCCTTGGTCATGCACCTCAGGCTGGTCTGGCCGATCCTGCAGCTGGTTCTGTACTTTCAGTTGCCGAGGCGCTGACCAACATCGTCTGGGCACCATTGGCTGAGGGTATGGATTCACTGAGTCTTTCTGCCAACTGGATGTGGCCTTGCCGCTCTCAGGAGGGTGAGGATGCCCGCTTGTATGCTGGTGTTAAGGCGCTGAGCGATTTCTGTTGCGACCTGCACATCAACGTACCAACAGGAAAGGACTCACTGTCACTCTCTCAGCAGTATCCCAACGGTGAGAAGATTATCTCTCCGGGAACAGTGATTGTATCTGCTGGTGGTGAGGTTTCTGACATTAAGAAGGTGGTTTCTCCTGTCGTCGTAAACGACAGCCACTGTTCACTTTATCATATCGACTTCTCGTTCGACGAGCAGCGTCTGGGTGGTTCTGCCTTTGCTCAGAGCTTAGGTAAGGTAGGTGACGATGTTCCTACTGTAAAGAATGCCGAGTACTTTGCCGATGCCTTCATGGCTGTTCAGGAGATGATTAACCGTGGTTGGATTCTCGCTGGTCACGACATCTCTGCCGGTGGTCTGATCACCACACTGCTCGAGATGTGCTTCGCCAACACGAAGGGTGGTATGCACATCAACCTGCACGACATCTGCAAGGATGGCGACGTAGTGAAGGCCCTCTTCGCCGAGAACCCCGGTGTTGTTATCGAGGTTAGCGACGAGCACAAGCAGGAGTTCAAGGACTTCATGGAGGAGCAGGGCGTTGCCTTCGCCAAGATTGGTTATCCTGTTGAGGATGCCCGCACCATCGTTATGAAGGCTGGTGATGCTGAACAGACCTTCGACATCGATGCTCTCCGTGACGTTTGGTATAAGACCAGTTACCTGCTCGATCGCAAGCAGAGCTTCAATGGCAAGGCTGCCGAGCGCTTCGAGAACTATAAGAAGCAGCCCATCGAGATGAAGTTCAATAAGGACTTCACTGGTAAGCTGGCTCAGTATGGCATCTCTGCCGACCGTCGTCAGCCTTCTGGTATCAAGGCTGCCATCATCCGTGAGAAGGGTACCAATGGTGAGCGCGAGATGGCTTACTGCCTCTACCTCGCTGGTTTCGACGTGAAGGACGTCATGATGACCGACCTAATCAGTGGTCGTGAGACACTCGAAGACATCAATATGATCGTCTTCTGCGGTGGTTTCTCTAACTCCGACGTACTCGGCTCTGCCAAGGGTTGGGCTGGTGCCTTCCTCTTCAATCCTAAGGCTAAGGAGGCTCTCGATAAGTTCTATGCTCGCGAGGATACCCTTTCATTAGGTATCTGTAACGGTTGTCAGCTGATGGTTGAACTCGGTCTCACTGGCGCAGCAGGAGCAAAAATGCTGCACAACGACTCTCATAAGTTCGAGAGTGAGTTCATCTCGCTGAGCATTCCTCAGAACAACAGCGTGATGTTCGGCTCACTGAGCGGCAACAAGCTCGGTCTGTGGGTTGCTCATGGCGAGGGTAAGTTCTCACTGCCCGAGGCTGAGAGCGCTTACAACGTGATTGCCAAGTACAACTACGCTGGTTATCCCGCTAATCCTAACGGTTCTGACTACAACGTAGCCGGTATCTGCTCTGCCGACGGTCGTCATCTTTGCATGATGCCTCACCTGGAGCGTGCCGTATTCCCCTGGCAGAACGCCTGGTATCCCGCTGACCGTCGCAACGACGAGGTAACACCTTGGATTGAGGCCTTCGTCAATGCACGTAAGTGGGTAGAGAAGAAGATTAAAGATTAAAGATTTAAAATTAAAGATTAAATTGAACATCTATTGGGATTCATTTAAGACCTTCTTTAAGATTGGCATATTCACCCTCGGTGGTGGATATGCCATGATCCCTTTGATAGAGGAAGAGGTGGTCAACAAGAAGCAGTGGGTATCCAAGGACGAGATGCTCGACCTGATAGCCATTGCCCAGAGTTGTCCAGGTGTCTTTGCCATCAACATCGCCACATTCATTGGCTATAAGTTGAACAAGACGCGCGGGGCCATCGCCACAACCATCGGCACTGCCCTACCCTCGTTCCTGATCATCCTGCTCATCGCCATCTTCTTCCACCAGTTTGAGGACAACAAGGTCGTTGCCGCCATGTTCCGTGGCATCCGTCCTGCTGTGGTAGCACTGATTGCCGTACCCACCTTCAACCTCGCCAAGCGTGCCCAGCTGAACAAGTGGACACTGTGGATTCCCATCGTGTCGGCGTTGGCCATCTGGTTGTTAGGCGTGTCACCTATTTGGATTATCATCATTGCCGGTCTCGGTGGCTATATTTATGGGAGGATTGCCGTATGATTTTCATCTACCTCTTCCTTACCTTCTTTGAGATAGGCCTCTTCGGCTTCGGTGGTGGCTACGGCATGCTGTCACTGATCCAGAACGAGACCGTCGAGCACTGGCACTGGATGACATCCTCGCAGTTTACGGATATCGTTGCCATCAGTCAGATGACGCCCGGACCGATAGGTATTAACTCTGCCACCTACTGCGGCTACACGTCCGTTGTCAACGCCGGATACTCTGCCCCTATGGGCGTGTTGGGGTCAGCCATTGCCACCTTCGCCCTGGTGCTGCCCTCACTGATTCTGATGATTCTCATCAGCAAGATGTTTATGAAGTTCATGCACCACCGCAGCGTAGAGAGCGTCTTCCAGGGTCTGCGCCCTGCCGTTGTCGGACTGTTGGCTGCCGCCACCTTATTATTATGTACCGCCGACAACTTCTCAACACCCACCACCGACTGGTGGCAGTTCATGGTAAGCTGTCTGCTCTTCGTTGCCGCATTCATCGGTGTAATGTTCATAAAAATCAATCCCATCCGCATGATTCTTTACTGCGCATTGGCAGGTCTGATACTACTCTACTAAGCCCCTTTGTGTGGTAAAATTGAACAAAATAGAAGAAAAATGCATTTTTTCTTCTATTTTTGTTTGTTTATTAAAAAATTTTACCTATATTTGCCGTGTCAAAACTATTATTCATTCATTTAAAAACTAAAAGCTATGAAGAAAATTATGATGATTGCAGCCATGATGCTCATGAGCATTGGCGCATTTGCACAGGAAGGTTCAATGGCAGTAGGTGCACACCTCGGCTATGCAGGTTACGGTGACGGTTACAGCCCCCTTGGTCTCGGTGCAAGATTCCAGTATGAATTTGTTGAGAATATCCGTGGTGAGATTGACGGAAACTACTGGTTCAAGAAGAATGATGTAGGTCTGTGGGATGCTAACCTAAACTTCCACTACTTATTCCCCATTGCAGAAGACATCAAGGTTTATCCATTGCTGGGTCTGACCTTCATGGGCACTCATGGATTGGATGATAATGAGACCGCTTTGGGCTTCAACATCGGTGCTGGTGCTGAATATTATCTACAGTCAAATCTGAAGCTCTCTCTTGACATTAAGTATCAGAATGCCAAGAAGACTGAGACTATATCATACACTTTTGCCGGACAGACAGTTTCTCAGGACGTTGACATCCTGAAGGCTAACGGCCCTGTCTTCCAGCTTGGTATCGCATACGTTTTCTAATATTTGAGAAACACATTTATAAAAGAAAGATGCTCTCAAACTAATGAGAGCATCTTTTTTATTTGTTCTTCCAGTAGTACTCTAAAGCACGTTTGACATTTTCTTTTATTGCATTGGATGTAAACGTAGCCCCTGTAACACCGTCCACCTCAAGGGTTTTGCTCTTGGAGATTTTCTGGTTCTCGTAGCCGGGCAACATCTCCTTCTTCACACGAGCGTTGTATTTCGGTGTCTCCTGGCTTTTCAGCATCACAACCTTCACCACCTTGTTCTTCTTGATATACACCTCTACGGGCGTCGGACCGATATATCCGTCTACATCCTTGGCCAGTGTGGTGGTATTGACGACGTATGTGCCGTCCTTCTCTTTGCGCATCACGTCGTCAGCCTGCACAGCAGTGAATGACGCCATCAGCAGCATTGCTAACAATATCTTTTTCATCCTGATAATTATTTAAATCCGGCTGCAAAGTTAGAAAATAAAAACCAATAACCGTTCATATGTTATGAATAATTTGCAATTTGTATCTATTTTGTTATATTAGCATAAAATATTTGGCTGTTTCATAGATAATGACTACTTTTGTGTATTGCTAACACTTAAAACGATATAATCAGTATGACCAAAAGAATGACTATCGCTGCCCTCTTAGCGGCAGCCACACTGGGTCTCAACGCTCAGAAGCCGATGACTGCCCCTAAGGGTGGCAAGCTCATCAGTGACGAATTACTCGGTATCTTCTTCGAAGACATCAACAACTGTGCTGATGGTGGTCTTTATGCAGAGCTGATACAGAACGGCTCTTTCGAGTTTAATGCCAACGAGCGCGACGGCTGGGGCCCCAGCACCGCGTGGAAGATTGTGCGCCCAGGCCACTCATTGGGTATGCTTGAGTCGCGTATGGACAACGGCATCCACCCCAACAACCCCACCTACATGCGTCTGCATGCCGAGCGCACACGCGAGTTCTCTGACTACAAGGGCTGGCGCGGCTATGGCATTCAGAACGACGGCTTCGGTGGCATGGTGGTAAAGGCTGGTCAGAAGTACGACTTCTCCATCTTCCTGCGCAACATTGGCAATGCCAAGCAGGTGCGCGTTGTGCTCGGCATTCCTCAGGGCTGGGGCAAAGACCCCAAGGTGCTGGCCGAGACTACCATCGCTGTCAGCGACAAGTCGTGGAAGAAGTACGAGGCTGTCCTCACTCCTACGGAAGACTGTAAGAATGCTATCCTGCAGATTCTGATGCTTACCGATGGCGACATGGATGTAGATATGGTATCGCTGATGCCCGAGGATACTTATAAGGGTCATGGCTTGCGCAAGGATCTGGCCCAGACACTGGCCGACCTGCAGCCTAAGTTCATGCGCTTCCCTGGTGGTTGCGTAGTTCATGGCGGTGGCGATGGCTTCTGGAACACCTATCGCTGGAAGACCACCATCGGTCCTAAGGAGACACGTAAGCAGCAGAAGAACACCTGGGGCTATCACCAGAGTGTCGGTCTGGGTTACTTCGAGTACTTCCAGTTCTGCGAGGATGCCGGCATGGAGCCTCTGCCCATCCTGCCCTGTGGTGTCAGCTGTCAGGGCACCAACGGTGGTTGGGGCTTGTGGCCTACACAGGCACAGGATGTAGTGCCCATGAGCCAGATGGACGAGTGGGTAGCTGAAGCTATCGACCTCATCGAGTGGGCCAACGGCGACCCTGCCACCAACAAGTGGGCTAAGATGCGTGCCGATGCCGGTCACCCCGCACCTTTCAACCTGAAGTACTTAGGTATTGGTAACGAGGAGAAGATCAGCCCCGAGTTCATCGAGCGCTTCAAGTATATCTTCGAGCGTGTCACCAAGGCTCATCCCGAGATCGTCATCGTAGGCACCGACGGTCCTGGCTCTCACAAGGACAATCCCGACTACGAGGCTGGTTGGAAGCTGGCTGACGAGATCGGTATTCCTGTCAACGACGAGCACTACTACGAGCCGCGCGACTACTTCCTCAACAAGCGCCAGTACGACAACTATCCTCGCGACCGCAAGACCAAGGTTTATCTGGGCGAGTATGCCGCTAAGGACAAGAAGCTCATCGACGCCCTCGCCGAGGGTCTGTATCTGCTGCACGTCGAGCGCAATGCCGATGTAGTTACCATGACATCTTACGCTCCGCTGCTGGCCAAGAAGGACGGCACCCAGTGGAACCCCGACATGATCTACTTCGATAACGATCGTGTATATCCTACTTGCAGCTACTACGTTCAGCAGCTGTTCGGTCAGAGCGCTGGTCAGTACTACTATGGCGACTGCGTGAAGTTCGAGGGCGACGCTGCCGATGCCATCCAGCCTATGGAGGGTGTACACTACGGTCAGAGCGTCATTCTGAACACCAAGACCCGCAAGCTCTTTGTCAAGCTGGTCAACGCCGATGCAGAGGCTAAGAAGGCCAACATCGACCTGAGCCGCTTCGGTGTCAAGAAGAACGCGGTGAAGACCGTTATCGTCGGTTCTGCCGACGATGAGAACAACTACGAGAAGCAGCCCATCGCTCCTCAGAAGGAGACCATCAAGGCCCAGAAGAAGTTCACCCTCGACCTGGAGCCCTACTCAATGGTTATGCTTGAGTACCAGCTCTAAGCAGCTGACGGACTACAAACCATGCATGCATCACTACGGTCTGAACGAGACCATAGTGATGCATCATTATTTTAAAGCGCTCCTTCAGCGAGTCGCGGTGGTGCTGTGTGGTGTCGCCACCCTCCTCAAAGTTGGCCAGGATGGCGTGCGTGTTGACCAGCGCCAGCTGCTGGCGCTCGGCGTCCTTCATCACGCGGATACACCAGTCCACATCTGCCGAGTGGCGGTACTGCAGGTTGTAAGGATGCTGCTTGGCGATATCTGTACGCACATAGAATGCCTGGTGACATACCAGCATGCCGTGCTTAAACGATTTCCATGTCAGCGTCTCTGGTGGACGGTGCGTACGCAGGTGCAGGAAGTTACCCTCCTCATCGGTGATGGCGGTGTCGCCGTAGATCACGGCGGGAGCCTCTCCCCCCGCCCTCTCCAACAGGAGAGGGGGCCTTTGAGTACAGCGGGAGACTGTTTCTATGGTGTCGGCAGCATATAGCGTGTCGCCGGCATTCAGAAATACCAGGTAGTCGCCCGTCGCCTTCTGCAGTCCTTTGTTCATGGCATCGTAGAGGCCGTGGTCGGGCTCCGACTGGATGACCACCTCGTGGCGGCTCTCCTGCTGGTAGCGCTCGGCAATGGCCAGCGTGTCGTCCTTCGACGCACCGTCAATGATCAGGTGCTCGATGTCCTCGTACGTCTGACAGGCCACGCTGTCCAGCGTGCGCTGCAGCGTGCGGGCGGCATTATAGGTGATGGTGATGATGGAGACTTTCATATACTTCCAGATATCGGTTTGCTACACTCTGTTGTGAATAGTTGTGGGCCACCTTCTGCAGGCACGCCTTCCTCACGGCGTCGCGGTCGGCCTCAAAGAGTGTCCACCAGATGCCGCGTGCCAGGTTCTCACTGCTCCTGTAGTCTGCCACATAGCCATTCTGCTGGTGGTCTATCTCCTCGGGGATGCCCCCTACCCTGAAGCCTACGCTGGGCACGCCACAGGCCATGGCTTCCATGATGGTGTTGGGCAGGTTCTCCGACAGCGAGGGCAACACGAAGACATCGGCGGCATTATACACGTCGACGATGCACTGTTCGTCGTTCACATAGCCCAGCGGACACGTGCGGAAGGGCAGCTGTCCCACGATGTCCTCGGCATGTCCGCCCAGGATAGCTACCGTGATCTGCTCCTTCTGTTCCGGATGCTGCTCGGCCAACAGTCGGCAGGCCTCCAGCAGATACTGCATGCCCTTGCCAGGGTTCGTCACGCGCTGCGAGGCAAACAGGATGATGCGACCTTCCGTGGGCAGTCCCACGCGCTGACGAGCCTCTTGCTGGTTCTG
Organism: uncultured Prevotellaceae bacterium; assembly: GCA_946410305.1. Taxonomy (GTDB): domain Bacteria; phylum Bacteroidota; class Bacteroidia; order Bacteroidales; family Bacteroidaceae; genus Prevotella. Next base: position 10,572 of record CAMJZV010000039.1, read on the forward strand.
CGGCGCATAGATGTGCGTGTCTATCGGGTTCGGTATGCTCTCCACCCGCTGTCCTTGCAGCAGCCCACTCTTCTTCGCCTCACTGGCCAGCCACTGGCTGCATGCCACAAAGGTTATCTGACGCCCTGCCAGCATCCGCTGCTTCTTGCGCCACACCTGTGCTGACAGGTCGCCAGCGCCACCGCCGCCAGGCAACAGGCGGCAATGGCCGCACTGCTGTTCAAAGTGTCGGCAGTCCAGCGTCACATGGCACACGGCTGTTGCCGGCCAGATGTCGTGCATGGTCCATACCACGGGCTTGCCACTATCCAGTATCTTGCGGATGCCCTTCAGCGACAACATGCCCTGGTTCACCCAGTGCAGGTGAATGACGTCGGCCTCCTGGAATTCGCGCAGCTGTGTGATGTCGGCGCCACAGTTGGCGATGTCCACCTCAAACAGGTGCTCACGCCTCATGTGCAGCCTCAGCCACACCACCAGGCGCTCCCACAGGAAGCGCCCTTGCATGCCCTTCTGTCCGGGTACCGCCGCTACTGTCAGCCGGTCCGTCTCCTTGTCGCGCACCAGCATCTTCGCCTTCACACCATTGTTGTTCAGTGCCTCCATCAGCCTACTGGCAGCCACCGCAGCACCACCCGTCCGCTCACTTGTATTGACTATCAGTACTCGCATGGTGCAAAAGTACAAAATAATTACGAATTACTAATTACGATTTACGAATTATTTTGTACCTTTGTCGAAAATATGTATTGACATATATGAGAATTCACGCACCACTACTGCCATTGGCCATCTCGATGATAGTTGGTATAGCGATGAGCCAATGGACTGATGATTGGCTCATGCCTTTGGCAGTACTGACAATAGTCGTTGTGGTAACGTGCTGCGTTGGACGCTACCCTCGCCTACAGACTGCAGGGATTATCGTGGGGACACTGCTCCTTGGCATGACACTGGGCAGCAGGCAACGACAACAGCTCGATGCGGAATGGTCAGAGGAGAGACAACAGATGGAGCTGGTCGTCGTGAGCGAGGTGAAGGTCAAGGAGAAGACGGTGGTGTTCGACGCACTGACGGCCGACGGTCAGCATAAGCTACGCTGCAGCATGCAGCGCGACTGGCACAGTAAACAGATACAGATAGGCCACGGCCTTCTGCTGCACGCACGCATCAAGAAGATTCACGAATACCACCAAGGACATTTCGACTATCTGCAATACTTGCAGTGCCACGGCTTTACCGGTGAGGTGTATGCCAACAGCCACCAGTGGCAGTGGAAGGCGGTGAGTCTGCAGGCGTTGTCCGTCACCGACAGGCTGCGACTGCGCTTCCTCACATGGCGCCACCAGTTGCTGGCACATTTCCAGCAACAGCCCATCGACGAGGATGCCTACGGGGTGATTGCCGCCATGACGCTTGGCGAGAAGGCCACGCTGAGCAAAGACCTCAAGGACACCTATTCACGGGTGGGTGTTTCGCACATACTGGCGCTGAGCGGCCTGCACCTGATGATTATCTACAGCGTGGTGACGCTCGTCATCGGATGGCACCGCTACCGCATAGCGACACAGACCATCATGGTATTGGCCCTATGGGCCTTCGCCCTGCTGACAGGACTGTCGACCAGCGTGGTACGCTCCGCCTTTATGATCAGCATCTATGCCCTGCTGTCGTTAGGCTACCGCGAACGCATGTCCGTCAACACCCTGGCCTTTGTGGCCGTCGTCTTGCTGGTGGCCAACCCGCTATCCCTGTACGACCTGGGCTTCCAGCTGTCGTTCCTATCGGTACTCAGCATCCTGCTCATCCATCCACTTCTTAACAACATGGTACAAGCGCACATCCAACAGCAGCACCGCTGGCTGTCGGTCGTCTGGGGACTGGTGACGGTGTCTATAGCTGCACAGATAGGCACGGCACCCCTCGTCGCCTATCAGTTCGGCCGCTTCAGCACGTGGTTCCTGCTGAGCAACTTCATCGTCGTGCCGTTAGCATGGCTCATACTCTGCGTCACCCTGTTGTGCCTCGTAGTCAGCTGGTGGTCGTGGGCAGCCGCTGCACTCACCACCCTACTCGTCTGGCTGACCGACGCCATGAACCACGCACTTGCATGGGTGGCGCAGCTACCCATGAGCAGCATCGAGGGCCTCACTCTCACCCTCCTCCAACTCTTCCTTATCTATCTGATTATTGTCTGCTGCTATGTGGCAGCCAGTTTTTCTTATAAAAAGAATTTGCAAGAAAAAAAGTGTCACATTCACGCGTAATCTATTGATTTATTGCGTAATAAGTGTGAACCCTATTTTTATTAGCTTATCTCATCTCTGTATTAGCCTATCCTGTGTCTGTATTAGGTGTATTTGCGAGAAATTCTCTAGAGAATTTTGTGTAAATACAGCTTATTTCTGTCTCTAGATTATCTATATCAACCCACGAATATGTAGGGTTCACACATAACCGCCTGTAATACAGAGTATTAGGCGTGAATGTGAAGGCTATTTTTCTCTAATCTCTCGCAGATAACGCAGATGACGCAGATATATTATTCGTAAGATTCGTATGATTCGTGTTCAGAAAGTCAGCCTAGTATATCGAGCAACTGGGAGAAGTGGGTGATTTTCTGCAGGCGTTCGTGGGGATACTCCTCACTCTTCTCCAGCTCCCAGACGACATGGTAGGGGATGTGGACGGCCCAGGCTCCTGCGGCGAGGGCGGGGGCAATGTCGGAACGGAAGGAGTTGCCGACCATGAGGGTCTGCTCGGGGGCTACGTCGAGATTCTCGCAGAGCTGGCGGTATTCACGCTCGGTCTTGTTGGACACGGTCTCCATGTGGGAGAAATACTGCTCGAGACCGGAACGCTGGAGCTTGGACTCCTGATCCATGAGCTCGCCCTTGGTGAAGACGACGAGGCGATACTGGCGGTGGGCAGCGAGCTGCTGGAGGGTCTCGGCGACCTCGGGCAGTGGCGTGGTGGGGAAGCGCAGCAGTTGTTGACCGAGTTCTAGGAGGCGCATGACGATGTCGCCCGTGAGCTGTTCGTGGCTGACGCGCACGGCATTCTCGATGAGGGAGAGGGTGAAGGCCTTGGTACCATAGCCAGTGAGCGACAGGTTCTTGCGCTCAGTGGCAAAGAGGCCCTCGCTGACTTCGCGGGCGGTAGCCCACGGCTGGAGGAGTTCACAGCACTGCTGCTCGACCTCGTCGAACCAGGTCTGGCAGTCCCAGAGGGTGTCGTCGGCATCGAAAGCCACTACCTTTATCAATTCATAATTCATAATGCTTAATGCATAATTATTCTTCCCAGTAGGCTAATGTACGTTTCTGGAGCACGGTGGTCTGCTGGCTCTGGCTGCCCTTCTCCCAATAGGACAGGGAGAGGGAGTTGGTGGTCCAGTTGCCCTCGTCATCGCGCGTCATATAGGTGTTGTGCATGTTGAGCGTGAGGACGCACTCGTCGCCCTTGAAGACCTTCTGACTCTGTGAGGCTATCTCGTCGCGCTCGTTATAGGTGTATTCGTGGATGTAGCGGATATTGGCGGCCTCGTTGACGAGCGTGCGACGGACAAGGCGGTAGTGGCTGTCGTACTGGTAGGTGACATCGCTATGGCCTTCCTGCTCGGTCATCTGGGCACTGACGAGATAGCCGTAGCGGTCGTAGTGGCGCTGGGTGAGGTCGGGCTGTTCGAGCTGGCCATCCTGCGAGAAGCGCATGAACTGGTCTTCGCTGAGGGCATTCTCGGTGACAATCTCCTGGACAGGACCGTGGAGTCCCATGCAGACGGCATCCTTGTAGTAGGCGCCCATGGGCAGGTAGAGCACACGGATGTCGCGCGAGCCGTTGTCGTTGTCGATGATGGACACCTTGACACTGGCGAAGTCGTCCATATAGACCCACGCACCGTCGCGCTCGACGAGGGCGCCATGGTCTTGCTGGAGCTTATAGAGGAAGTACTGCAGATTCTTTTGCAGCATGGCGTCGGTGCTGTAAGGTCCTACAGAGACGTAGGCGGAGGTGAGCAGCTGGCTGGTGGGCGAGACGCTGACGAGCAGCTTGGCACGGATGCCATAGAACTTGCCACGGAAATAGTAGTCCTCGTCATCGTCGGACTGTCCCCACTCTGTCCAGTCGGCAGCCTGCAGCTGCTGGCGCACGCTGTCGAGCGGGCCCTCCAGGGGGATGCCCTGCAGCAGGGCACAGCGCGACTCGGTCTGTGCCCACAGGCCACAGACAAGCAGGAGAAATGATATGACGGCTAAGCATCTCTTCATACCATCTACAAAGGTATGAAATAATTCTTAATTCTTAATTCTTAATTCATAATTATTTTCTACCTTTGCAAAAATTTAAGAAAGCTATGAAGATATTTGCAGTTGGTATGAATTATATCCAGCACAATAAAGAGCTGGATGGTGCGTTATATAAACCGGAGAAGCCCGTCATCTTTACCAAGGCGGATTCGGCACTGTTGAAGGACCATAAGCCCTTCTTCATCCCCGACTGGTCGGAACAGGTGGACTACGAGACGGAGCTGGTGGTACGCATCTGCCGTCTGGGCAAGAGCATCCCCGAGCGCTTTGCCCACCGCTACTACGACGCGGTGACCGTGGGCATAGACTTCACCGCCCGCGACCTACAGCGTGAGGCCAGAGAGAAAGGACTGCCGTGGGAAATCTGCAAGGGTTTCGACGGCTCGGCAGTGATTGGCGAGTGGGTGCCGAAGGAGAAGTTCCTGGACGTGCAGGCGCTGCACTTCCATCTGGACATCAACGGACAGACGGTGCAGGAGGGCTGCTCGAGCGACATGCTCTACAAGATTGACGAGCTGGTGAGCTACATCTCGCAGTACTTCACGCTGAAGACGGGCGACCTGCTCTATACGGGAACGCCGGTAGGTGTGGGGCCCGTGAAGATTGACGACCACCTGGAAGGGTGGCTGGAAGACAGAAAAGTTTTGGAATTTAATTGTAAATGACATTTAAGAAGACGATAACATGTGTACTGCTAATGCTTGTTGGCTTGACAGCCAACGCACAACGCTTCTTTAACCTGACCGCAGAGGAGGTCAGGATAGACACATTGTTACCAGCCTTCCACTATGCGCACCCGTTGGGTGAGCACTATGCTGACTCGACCTATAGCGTCAAGATAGTCTATCCGGAATTCCTGCCGATGAGCGCTGGCGACATCAAGCGCTACCAGCAGCTGTCGGGACGTCCGCTGGGCGAGATGCCCGAGATATACCAGTCGGTGAGCGTATCGCGCAAGCAGGGTACGCTGCACATCGGCTTCGTACCCATCGTCTATCGCGACGGCAAGTTCCAGAAGCTGGTGAGCTTTAAGCTGGAAGTAAGAGGTGAGAGGTTAATGGTGAGTGGTGAGAGGAGAGCCAGGAGGACTGAGGGTGAGCGCTATGCGGAGAAGTCGGTGCTGGCAACGGGTACGTGGGCGAAGATTCGCGTGCCGGCGAGCGGCATCTACGAGCTGACGGGCGACCTGGTCAGACAGGCGGGCTTCACAGATATTAATAAGGTGAAGATTTACGGCTATGGCGGTGGTCTGCAGCCCGAGCTGCTGACGGGCGACTACCTGGCAGCGACCGACGACCTGCAGGAGGTGGTGACATGCGCGGTGAACGGCAAGCGACTGTTTTATGCCGTGGGCCCCGTGACATGGAGCGACACGTACAAGCGCATACGTAACCCCTACTCCACCTACGGCTACTACTTTCTGACAGAGAGCGACAAGGCGCCAGAGACCATCGGTTGGGACGACTTCGTGGCCGACATCTATCCACAGGCAGGCGACTACTGTGCACTGTACGAGGTGGACGACTACGCATGGTTCAGCGGTGGCCGCAACCTATACGATGCACAACTGCTGTACTCGGACAAGACCTATAACTATACGGTGGCATCGACGGGCAAGTCGGCCAACGGACAGCTGACGGTAGCGCTGTCAGGGTTGGGCATCGGCGGCAGCGTGAAGGTGACGCTGAACGGTACCGACCTGGGCAACATCAGCATTCCGTCGGTAGGTTCCTACGAGAAGATGCGTACTGCTGAGCAGACCTTCACCGTCAGCAACCTGCAGGCCACCAACGAGGTGACGCTGACACCCGACAGCAGGGTGCCCAACGTGCGCCTGGACTATATCTCGACATACGCCACGGTGCCCTACGATGCACCCAGCAGCGAACTGTCGTTCCCCACGCCGGAATATGTCTACAACATCACGAACCAGAACCACCATGCCGACAAAGCTGCCGACATGGTGATTATCATACCCACCACACAGAAGTTGCTGGCACAGGCCCAGCGGCTGAAGACCCTGCACGAGAAGAAGGACGGACTGCGCGTAACCATCGTACCCGCCGACGAGCTGTACAACGAGTTCTCCAGCGGTACACCGGACGCCAACGCCTACCGTCGCTACATGAAGATGCTCTACGACCGTGCAGAGACGGAGGACGACATGCCGCGCTACCTGTTGCTGCTGGGCGACTGTGCGTGGGACAACCGCATGCTGTCGTCATCGTGGAAGAACTGCTCGCCCGACGACTTCCTGCTGTGCTACGAGAGCGAGAACAGCTATAGTCAGACGAACTGCTACGTGACGGACGACTACTTCTGTATGCTGGACGACGGCGAGGGCGGCAACATGGTGACCAACGACCAGGCGGATGCTGCCGTGGGGCGCATCACGGCACGTAGTGCCAACGACGCGGCCATCGTGGTGGACAAGATAGAGAACTACATGAACAACCAACAGGCGGGGGCATGGCAGAACCTGCTATGCTTTATGGGTGACGACGGCAACAACAACGTACACATGGCCGACGCAGACTCCATAGCACGACTGGTGGAGAACAGATACCCCGACTTCGTGGTGAAGCGCATCATGTGGGATGCCTACGCACGTGTCAGCTCGTCGACAGGCAACAGCTATCCTGACGTCACACGACTCATCAAGCAGCAGATGCAGCAGGGTGCACTCATCATGAACTATTCGGGACACGGTGCACCGGCAGCCATCTCGCACGAATATGTATTGCGACTGAACGACTTTGAAGAAACCACGTTACAGCGCCTGCCACTATGGGTGACGGCATCGTGCGACATCATGCCCTTCGACGGTCAGGAGGAGAACATCGGCGAGACGGCACTCTTCAACAAGAAGGGCGGCGCCATCGCCTTCTACGGCACCACGCGTACCGTATACCAGCCGCAGAACCGACTGATGAACCTGGCATTCACGCACCACGTGCTGAGCAAGGACGACGAGGGCAAGCCCCTGGCCATCGGCGAGGCGGCACGACGGGCGAAGAATGAGCTTATAACCCCGGGCGTCGTGCTGGGATACGACAGTCAGGGGCGCGAGATACGCTCTACGGACAGAAGTACCAACCGACTGCAATACTCGCTGCTGGGTGACCCTGCCCTGCGACTGGCCATGCCTACGCAACAGCTGAAGATAGAGTCCATCAACGACACACCGCTGACGGACGGTGCCGTGGTGAAGCTGAAGGCGGGGTCGACAGCGAAGGTGACAGGTCGCATCATGAATGGTGACGGCCAGACGGACACGGGGTTCAACGGCACCATGACAGCAATAGTGCGCGACGTCACAGAAAAGATCGTCTGCCGACTGAACAATACCACGAGTGACGGTGCTGAGACGCCCTTTGTCTACTACGACCGACAGAACACGCTGTTCAACGGCAGCGACCAGGTGAAGGCGGGTGAGTTCTCGTTTACCTTCGCCGTACCCAAGGATATCAGCTACTCGGACGACAATGCACTCATCAACGTGTATGCCGTGAATAGCGACAAGACCACCGAGGCCAGCGGACGCTCGAGCAGTCTGGTGCTCAACGGACAGTCGGAGCAGACGGGCAGCGAGGCAGGGCCCAGCATCTACTGTTACCTGAACAGCGAGGACTTCTCGAATGGCGACGCAGTGAACCAGACGCCGTACTTCGTGGCACTGCTGAACGACGAGGACGGCATCAACGCCTCGGGGAGCGGCATCGGCCACGACCTGCAGCTGATCATCGACGGACAGATGGCGACGACCTATAGCGTGAACGACTATTTCCAATACGACTTCGGCAGCTACACGAAAGGACAGGTGGGCTTCAGCATCCCCACGCTGGCATACGGACAGCACAAGCTGTTGTTCCGTGCCTGGGACGTGCTGAACAACTCGTCGACGGCAGAGCTGACATTCAACGTGGTGAAAGGACTGGAGCCGCAGCTGGTCAGCGTGGAGTGTTCACCGAACCCTGCCAGGACGAAGACGACATTCCGCATCGTCCACGACCGCACGGGTAGCGAGATGGATGTCAAGCTGGACATCTTCGACACCTCGGGGCGCCACCTGTGGACATATAGCGAAAACGGGGTGTCCACAGACCAGACGTACACCCTGGACTGGGACTTGACGACCGATGGCGGCCGACGACTGAACACAGGACTGTACCTCTATCGCGTGAGCATCAGCTCGGACGATAGCAACTATACGTCGAAAGCGCAGAAACTGATCATATTGAATAAATAACATAATAAGGATATGAAGACAACAAAGATAATCATGATGGCAACGTGTCTGCTGATGGTAACAACAGCATCGGCACAGGACACGAAGAGCCAGTTCAACCCGGTAGAGCATGCCGTCATCTCGCAGACCATTGCCCCTGACGCCCGTGCAGCAGGTATGGGTGACGTGGGTGCTGCCACAGACCCTGACGTCAACTCACAATACTGGAACCTGGCGAAGTATCCGTTCTGTATCAGTCGTGCAGGTATCGCCCTCAACTACACGCCATGGCTGCGCCAGCTGGTCAACGACATTGACCTGGCCTACGTAGCCGGCTACTACCGCATTGGCGACTATGCTGCTGTCAGCGGTTCGCTGCGCTACTTCTCGCTGGGTGAGGTGATGACGTCCATGGATGAGAATGCCATGACCGTCAAACCCTACGAGATGTCGGTGGATGTGGGTGCCTCACTGATGCTGAGCGAGAAATTCTCGCTGGGTGTCGGTCTGCGCTGGATATATAGTGACTTGCGCTTCGACTACACGGAAGATGCTACCCCTGCATCGGCCTTTGCTGCCGACCTCTGCGGATACTACAACAACTACATCAATCTGGGACAGCGCGAGTGTCAGCTGGGACTGGGCTTCAACATCCAGAATGTGGGTTCGAAGATCAAGTTCTATGGCGACGACCGCTCACAGTTCCTGCCTGCCAACCTGCGACTGGGTGCGTCGCTGATGATTCCCGTTGACGAATACAACCGTTTCACCATTGCTGCCGACGCCAACAAGCTGCTGGTGCCCACCGTTCCCAAGCAGAACGATGGCGAGACGACGGAGGAATATGAGCGCCGCGTGCTCGACGAGTATAGTGAGGTGAGTTCCATCAGCGGCATCTTCAAGAGTTTCAGCGATGCTCCTGGCGGTTTCAAGGAGGAGCTGCAGGAGGTTCAGTGGAGCGTGGGTGCCGAATATGTCTACCACGACCAGTTCTCGCTGCGTGCCGGTTATCACCACGAGTCGGAGAACAAGGGTAACCGTAAGTACTTCACCGTGGGTGGCGGCTTCCGCATGAACGTGTTCTCACTGGATGTGGGCTACGTGATCTCTACCGCTAAGTCAAACCCGTTGGATCAAACCCTTCGTTTCACCCTTGCCTTCGATATGGATGGCATCAAGGACTTGTTTAGGAAATAATTAAGCATTAAGCATTAAGCATTATGATACGAGTAGGAATGGGATATGACGTCCACCAGTTAGTGAAAGGTCGCGACCTGTGGATGGGCGGAATCAAGTTGGAACATGAGTTAGGCTTGCTGGGACACAGCGATGCTGACGTACTGATACATGCTATCTGCGACGCCATACTGGGTGCCGCCAATATGCGCGACATAGGCTACCACTGGCCTGACACATCGGCAGACACCGAGGGGATGGATAGCAAGATCATCCTGAAGAAGACCATCGAACTGATTGCCACCAAGGGCTACCAGCTGGTGAACATCGACGCCACCATCTGTGCAGAGCGCCCGAAGATGAATCCACACATCCCCGAGATGCAGCAGTGCATGGCACAGGTCATCGGTTGTGACCCTGACCAAATCAGCATCAAGGCGACAACAACAGAGAAACTGGGATTCACGGGACGTCAGGAGGGAATCAGCGCATACGCTGTAGCTCTGATAGAAAAGTAAAAGAAAAAAACGCTACTACTCATCAGCGAGCTGTAGCGTCCAAAAGCCTATGTTTAACTAAAAATCCTTTTCCTTTTGTAATCCAGCACTCAGGCTGGAGGCCTGTCTAAGACAGGAATATAATCATTATTACTAACCTTTTTCTAAATAAAAGAAAGTTATGACCGCCTCACGGTGCCCACTGTTGTTCACACATTTAAAACTTTCTTTTTACCAATAACTAAAAACCTAAAACTATAAATATTACTACTAACCTAAAACAATCTATTAACCAATCTTTGACTTCTCTTAGTCAAAGCCGGTAGTGAACCGGTTGTCTTTGTTTGACGATGCAAAGGTAGTAAGTTTTTCTTGTTCCTGCAACACTTTTCGTCGAATTAGTGTAAAAAATCGACTTATTCTTGATTTATATCAATTTTATGTGCGCGCAAACAACACTTGTTAACACTTTTGCCACAAAAGCTGACCTACACCTAATATATAATATACTCAACTTTCGCAAGCCCTGCTTGCTCAGTCTCGTAAGGGGCAAGGA
>CAMJZV010000040.1 GCA_946410305.1 uncultured Prevotellaceae bacterium
TTTGCCAACGACGAGAAGAACAAGCCCGACACCGTGTTTACAACGGCAATGGCCGTGGTGGGTTCGTTGACTGCCCTGTTCCTGCTATTGCTGTTCGGACTGATAACACCCATTAGCGAAACCCTCGGCTATACAGAGCACCCTGACTATCTGTTGATGATGGGTGTAGTAGTAGCCCTTGACGCCTTGCAGGCCATCCCGTTCAGTTTCCTGCGTTTCCAGAAACGTGCCATCCGTTTTGCATCGCTGAAAATGCTGTTCATCGTCTTTAACATCGGACTGAATGTGCTGTATTTTGTCGTTCTCGGCAAGACATCGGTATTCTACGTCTTCTTTATCAACCTGTTGTGTACCGCATTCATCACCCTGTTCTTCATTCCCGATTTATTCAAGATACAGTGGAAGTTCGACGGACAGCTGCTGCGTCAGATGTTCAGCTACTCATGGCCCATCCTGATACTGGGTATCGCTGGCATCCTGAATCAGGTGGCCGACAAGATTCTCTTCCCGCTGGTCTATCCTGACCAAGAGCAGGCCAACATCCTGTTGGGTGACTACGGCTCGTGTGTGAAGATTGCGATGATTATGGCCATGATAACCATGGCGTTCCGCTATGCCTACGAGCCTATCGTCTTTGCCAAGTCGAAGGACGCCGACAAGACCGAATACTATGCAGCAGCGATGAAGTACTTCCTGATCTTCACACTGCTGGCTTACCTTTGCGTCGTGGGCTGGATGCCCCTGCTGCAATACATACTTGGTGCCAACTACCGCGAAGGACTGGGCGTGGTACCTATCGTGATGGCGGCAGAGATCATGATGGGTGTCTACTTCAACCTATCGTTCTGGTATAAGCTCATTGACAAGACCATCTATGGCGCCTGGTTCTCGCTGGCAGGATGTACGGTACTCTTTGCCGTCAATATCATCTTCATCCCCGAATATGGCTACTGGGCCTGTGCGTGGGGTGGTGTAGCAGGCTACGGTACAGCCATGGTGCTGAGCTACATCGTCGGACAGAAGAAGAACCCCATACCCTACCCAATGAAGGACATCTTCTGCTACGTGCTGCTGACAGCTTGTTTCTTCTGCGCCATGCAGCTCAGCAGCGAGTGGCCTACGGTTGGGGCCCTGGCCTTCAATACCCTGTTCATCATCCTCTTTGTGGCTTACATCATTTATCGTGACCTGCCACTGAAGAGCCTCCCCGTTATTGGAAAATACTTTAGAAAATAGGATTAATAATGAAAAAACTATTCTTATTATTGATGAGTCTGTGCGCTCTCGGAGCACATGCAGACGAAGGCATGTGGACACTGTATAACCTGCCCACCGCCATTTACCAACAGATGCAGCAGGAGGGTTTCCAGCTGCCTATGGAACAATTGTATCAGTCGGATAACGCCATCAAAAACAATGTTATCAATTTCAGTGGCTACTGTTCAGGTGTCGTCGTGTCGACCAATGGATTGGTCTTCACCAACCACCACTGCGGCTTCGACGCTATCCGCCGCCACTCTACCGTAGAGCACGACTACATGCTCAATGGCTTTGTCGCCCAAAGCTATGAAGAGGAGTTGCCCAACGAGGACATCTTCGTCAGCTTCATGATTGAGCAGAAGGATGTCACCGACAAGATAGTACCGCAGCTGAAAGGTATGAGCATGAACCGTCAGGCAGAGTATGTAGACTCACTGGAGAATGCCTGGCAGAAAGAGATTCACCAGCAGGACTCTACGCTGCGTGTCGAGGTAAAGCCCTTCTATGAAGGCAACGCATATTATATGACCACCTACCGCGACTTCTACGATGTTCGTCTGGTATTTACCGTTCCCAAGTCAATGGGTAAATATGGTGGTGAGACCGATAACTGGATGTGGCCACGCCAGACCTGCGACTATTCGGTATTCCGCATCTATGCCGATCCCAAGACCAACGGTCCTGCCAAGTATTCTAAGGACAACGTGCCCTACCATCCCAACTCATGGGCTCCTGTATCACTGCAGGGCTACAAGCCTGGCGACTTCGCTATGATTATGGGTTATCCGGGCAGTACCAGCCGCTACCTTAGCAGCTATGGTATTCAAGAGCGCCGTGATGCTATCAATACCACGATGGTGCAGGCCCGTGGCGTCAAGCAGGAGATTATGTGGCGTCGTATGCTCAGCTCGGAAGCTATCCGTATCCAGTACGAGTCGAAGTATGCCCATAGCAGCAACTATTGGAAGAACTCTATCGGTATGAATAAGTGCATCGACTCTATCGGCCTCATCCAGCAGAAGCGACAGTTTGAGAACAAGATTCGCCAGTGGCAGGACAGCACAGGTTATCTGAAGGGTAAGCTCGACTTCGACAAGTTGGCAAAGCTCTATCAGCAGCGTTTCCAAAGTGTTCGTGCGCTCTATTATTGGAACGAGACATGGGGACGTGAGTGCGACCAACTGACAGTACGTGCCAAAAGAGTACACAGCGGCATCGCTGTACAAGGTCCGGAAAACAAGAAGAACAAACAGTTTGTCACCTTCGACGACAATAGCAAGGAGTGGGATCAGGAGACCGACCGCGAACTATTGGCTGCCATGATGAAGAACTATCGCCTGCATGTAGATCAGAAATACCATATTGACGTCTTTAAGACTATCGACCGCGACTTCAAGGGCGACTACCGTGCTTATGTCGACTACGTCTACGACAAGTCTATGCTGATGAAGAACGGTAAGAAGCTGTATATTAATAAGAAGTTTGACAAAGATCCTGGTGTCATCTATGGTCAGGACCTCATCGAGCTACGTGCCATTCTTCGTGCCGACCTGCTGGCTATTGCCGACAGCATCGAACAGCAGGAACAGTGGCTCTGTGCCGCCAAGTTGCGCATGGAACAGGACCTGCCCAACTACTCTGACGCCAACTTCACTATGCGTATGACCTATGGACAGGTGGGTGAATACCTGCTGGGCGGTAAGCCTTCAGGCTACTACACAACAGCCCGCTCGCTGTGGGAGAAGATGCAGAAGGCCGACAAGAACGTAGAGTACTATGCTGAGCCTATCATGCACGAACTGCTCTCCAGCAACGACTTCGGTCCTTATGGCGACAAGGAGACGGGTACCATGCAGCTCTGCTTCCTCTCTAACAACGATATCACTGGCGGTAACTCTGGCTCGCCTATCTTCAATGGCAAGGGCGAACTGCTGGGGCTGGCCTTCGACGGCAACTGGGACTCACTCAGCAGCGACATCTTCTTCGACCGTCAGTTGGCACGTACCATCAATGTCGATGTACGCTACATGCTGTTCATGATGGACCGCTGGGGCCATGCTGACAGACTAATCAAAGAGATTAACGCCAAATAAACAGTGAAGGTAGGGCAAAACCCTACCTTCTTTTATTTCTTCTTACGAGGCTTGCGGATGGCCCACCCCTCTTCACTGAAATCGGGGACCTCGCCTTTCAGTTTTTTACTGTTAGGGGCCAGAAACTGCATCCAGTCCTCCTTCTTGTAGGTCTTTTGTTCCTTCGGAGCTTTCTTCCTAGAATCTCTAGAGTTTCTAGATTCTCTAGATATTCTAGAATTACTAGACCTGTCACCTTCGTCTGCATCATTGCAGCGTACGGTGCGTCCCTTGTAGCGGATGCCCGTAAGCTGTATCATGACCTTCTTGGCATCCTTCTCTGGTACCTCGAAATAGGAGATGGTGTCCAGCAGGTCTATGTGTCCCACCTCTTGACGACCGCCTACAAAGCGGTTCAGTGTCTGCATCAGCTCGCCAGGGTAGAAGCCGTCCTTCTTGCCCAGATTGATGAACAACTTCTTGTAGCCCTTACTGGTAGGTGTCGGCTGCTTCTTGCCTCTTCCTTCTTCCCTCTTTCCTCTTACATTATCCTTCTTACTACTCACCTCCTCTATCTCAGGAGCATCGGCATAGTAGGACAGGAACTTACCAAACTCCATCGAGACGATTTTCTTGATGAGCTCCTCTTTGTCGATATATTCAAAGTAGCGCTGGATATCCTGCATGAAGGGGCCAATCTCTTCGTCGTCGACATCGGTCTTTACAATCTCATCCATCACCTTGTAGAGCTGCTTCTTACAAATCTCCTCTGCCGATGGAATGACGCCTTTCTCAAACTCCTTACCGATAACCTTCTCGATATTACGGATCTTAAACTTCTCACGGCTATGGACAATACAGATGCTGGTACCTTTCTTGCCAGCACGACCCGTACGACCTGAGCGGTGTGTGTAGTTCTCGATATCATCGGGCAATCCGTAGTTGATGACGTGTGTCAGGTCGTCGACATCCAGGCCACGGGCAGCGACATCGGTAGCCACCAACAACTGTACCGTATGCTGGCGAAACTTCTGCATGGTCAGGTCACGCTGTTGCTGACTGAGGTCGCCATGCAGCGCCTCTGCGTTATAACCGTCCTTGATGAGCTTGTCGGCCACCTCCTGTGTCTCTATCTTCGTTCGACAGAAGATGATGGCAAAGATGCGGGGATAGTAGTCGACGATACGCTTCAAGGCCAGGTATTTGTCCTTGGCATTCACCATATAGTAGATATGGTTCACGTGCTCCGCACCTTCATTACGGCTACCCACCACAATCTCCTTGTAGTCGTGCAGGTAACCCTTGGCGATACGCTCTATCTCCTTGCTCATCGTCGCTGAGAAGAGTAGCGTGTTGCGGTCTTCAGGAATACCCTCCAAGATCGCATCGATGCTCTCTGAGAATCCCATATTCAGCATCTCGTCGGCTTCGTCAAGTACCACATTATATACGTTGTCCAGCTGGGCAACACCACGGTTCATCAGGTCGATGAGACGGCCAGGGGTAGCCACAATAATCTGTGCACCCTTACGCAGGGCACGTATCTGCTGTTCGATAGAGGCGCCACCGTAGACAGCTTCGACATGGATGTCGTCCATGTATTTGGCAAAATCGCGCAAGTCGTCGGCAATCTGCAGGCATAATTCGCGGGTCGGTGCCAAGATAAGTGCTTGAGGTTTCTGCATATCTGCCTCACGACTCCCCCTCTCTTTGGAGGGGGTTGGGGGGAGGCTTATCCTTTGCAATACGGGAATACCAAATGCCGCCGTCTTACCCGTGCCCGTCTGGGCCAAGGCGATGACGTCGTTTCTGTTCCCTAATAGATAAGGTATTACTTCCTCCTGTACGGGCATGGGCTGTACGAAGCCCATCTCTTCAATGGCTTTGCGAATCCCTTCGCTCACACCAAGTTCTTCAAATGTTTTCAAATGTTTTTATTTAAAATACTAATGTTTATGCAAAGAACAGGTAACAGACGGCGATAGCAGCCAGAATACCCGCTAAGTCAGCCAACAGACCACAAGTGACGGCATGGCGCGTCTTCGAGACGCCCACCGAACCGAAGTAGACAGCCAGGATATAGAAGGTGGTGTCTGTAGAGCCCTGGAAAACCGATGACAGACGTCCCACAAACGAGTCGGCACCATAGGTTGTCATAGCATCCACCATCATGCCACGGGCGCCACTGCCCGACAGCGGTTTCATCAGTGCGGTAGGCATGGCGTCTACCCATTGTGCATCGACACCACAGGCGTCGACACAGGCGCGCAGTCCTCCAATGAGCATATCCATCGCTCCGCTGGCGCGGAACACGCCGATGCCGACGAGGATAGCCACCAGATAGGGGATGATGCGGACGGCAGTGGTAAAGCCTTCCTTGGCGCCCTCGATAAAGGCGTCGTAGACGTTCACCTTCTTGCGGACACCCGCCACGATAAATCCGGTAATGATGGTCATCAGCAGGATGTTGGCCACGGTGGTGCTCCAGCGGTTCATTGTCTCAGAATCCATCTGCGAGAATCCCCAGATGACGGCAGCCACCAGTGTGCAGGCGCCACCCAGCGTCAACAGCATGGTACGGTTCAGTAGGTTGATGCGCTGGAACAGGGAGGTAGCAATGATTCCTACGATGGTAGAGAAGAACGTTGCCAACAGGATAGGGATGAAGATGTCAGTGGGCTGAGCAGCCCCCATCTGCGCACGATACACCATGATGCTCACGGGGATGAGTGTCAGTCCGCTGGTGTTCAGCACCAGAAACATAATCATCGGATTCGAGGCGGTATCTTTCTTGGTGTTCAACTCCTGCATCTGCTCCATGGCTTTAAGTCCCAGTGGTGTTGCGGCATTGTCGAGTCCCAACATGTTGGCAGCAATATTCATAAAGATGCTGCCCGTCACGGGATGTCCCTTGGGAATATCAGGGAACAGCTTCGTGAAGACTGGCGACAGCAGGCGCGCCAACACATTGACTACGCCACCTTTCTCGCCGACTTTCATCACGCCCATCCAGAGTGACAGCACACCAGTCAGACCTAATGAAATCTCAAAAGCAGTCTTCGACGAACTAAACGTAGAGTCCATCATGGCGGGGAAGACGTCGTAGTCGCCCCAGAACAACAGTTTCACCGCTGCAATGACAAATGCAACGAGAAAGAAAGCTACCCAAATATAATTCAGTACCATAGTGACGGCAAAGGTAATAAAAAAAAGTGAAATAAGCAAATAAAAAGCGGTTACATCACTGCAACCGCCTTTTTATTGTATTTAATGATATTAATACCATTCTATATTACCACCCTTCACGTATGTGGAGAAATTAGGATAAATCTTTCTGATGTCATCTTTCTCTTTACACCACTCGAAGTTCAAATCAACAGCAATCTTAGCCGTCGGTTCACCCGTAGTAGCCTTCAAAGGAATCAATTCGCCCTCTTTCTCTACCTTCACCTCAATATCCTTAGGAGCAACCTGACCCTCGATAGTGAACGTAACAGGATCCAAACCACTAATACCGTTTGAGGCACGAGTATTGATCATGGTCTTTACAGTGATGTTCTTATCAGGGTTTGCTTCAGCAAACAACTGATGAATCTCCTTACCTGCAACATACAAAGGCAGTGTACCACCAGCAGCCTGGACAGTAATGGTTGTAAAGTCATTGGCCTCAGAATAGATAGCATCAAAGACAACATCATTGAAGTCAAAGTCTGAGCCAGAGCTTACAGTCAAGTCCTCACAGATGATACGTACTTGATAGGTCTTTGGCAAAACTGGTCCGTTATCATCAATCAAATAGTTTGGCTCACCTTCTCCTGGAACAATCTTAATAATCCAGTCATTATAGATGCAGTCTCGCTGAACTTTCTGGTTTGGGTTGCTGCCTTCAGCAGAGAAATCGAAACCTACATAGTAATTTCCGTCAATTTTCTCCATTCTCCAATACTCAAAGAAATTGCCACCATCCTGCGAAGATTTGTATTTCCAGTTCAGCGTAGAAGACATCAACATCAGCGTGCAACCATCCCAAGCAGTGATGTTACCATTGCTGGTATTGTTAATATAATCCCATTTGTAATCTGACTGTTCCGTGTATTCTACAGGCCAACAGCTTGTCTGTATATACTTTGTCACGCAGTGCATTTCCTGCATCTGATTGGATCCCTTACCAATATTAGTACCATTGCCATCCGTATAAGTGGCCTCACCAGTGTACACCTGCTGAACGAAGAAATTACGATAGTCTGCCAAAGGCTCATAGCTCTCAGCCCCCTTCTGGTTGAATACAGCCAACACCTTTTCCAACTCATCGGCAGTGATTGCTGCTGGGTGTGGGAAATTCAAATAGCCTGCACCATTAGCTGTTCCCCATTCATTGCCATTAACATTCGAGGCACGAGTCGTGCGGGCTGCTACAGACAACTGACGTGAATCAAAACCCCAATCTTGGTTGCTTGCTGGCTGACCGAAGGCTTCAATGAACGCCTTGTTGTAATTTTCTTGAATCTTCTCCTGAGCAGTCGGCTGTGCGGGAGCAGAGAAGTTCATGTCATTCTTTGAGCAGCTAGTGAGAACAAAGCCCATTGTTATAGCTGCAACACTCATCATCAAATACTTTTTCATACGCAAAAAAATATGTTGTTTTTACCACTTAACAACCAGACTGTCTACTGGAGACTTATACCAGTCGGTGTTACTGTCCATATCGGCACCCCACTGACCGAACAGGTTGTAGGCATCACTGATATTGGTACGCTCCTTAGCCCAGAACCACTTGCCTTCGTCATTGCCAGAGACTACGACACGGAAAGGAGTCTCACCAGCCTTTGGACCACCCACAGTAACAATCTCGCCACTACTTCTAGTCACCTGGATATTGATGTTCAGATCGGCAGGAGACTTACCCTGTGGCACGTTTACTGTTCCCAATACAGCAAGAGGCATCTTAACGAACTTCTTGGTATTGTCACCAAATGAACCATACTCATGTACCTCGTTACCAATCTGGACATTGCCACAGAATACTTTCTGCAACAACGTACCACCAATGGCACAAAGTTCTACAGTCGAAACGTTGTTCTCATCGGGTGTACTGACACGCACCACCACATCGTTGAAGTCGAAGTCGTCACTGGTTCCAAGGTCCTCAAAGGCGAAGTACACATACTGCTTAGGCTCAACCTTGACGATTCCACCACCGTGGAAGCCGGGGTTACACTCGCTTGACTCAACAGTGTAATCGATGTTCTCTGTCTTTTCTACAACAGTACCCTCACCGATACGATAGTAGGGCTGTGAACCAATACCACCGTTAGCCTTGGCAGCATCACTTTCGCCGTCAGAATAGCCCTGTGGGAAGTGGCTCTGGTCGTAGGCTACTATCAGGTTGTCGAAGTAGTTGGCTACGAAGCACTGGTTAGCATCGGCGGCGCCATTCACAATTTTCTTGGCGTGGAAGACGGCCTGACCACCTGTTGACGGACCATAGATGCCATAGACATCCTTGGTGATGTTCATCGTAGCCGTGCCTGTTACCTCGAATACCGACTGCGCACCCATGTAGATGAAGCTGGGACCAGCGGCCTCAAAATCCTTGGTGACGACACCACTGTTGCTGTCCATGCGGAAGCCGTTGCTATCGGTATCGCCCAGGTTAATCTTGAACAGGTTGTTGACGGTCAGACGGCAGTTGTTGATGACGTCGTTGCTGCCGGCAGTATAATAGAAGTTGCCGGTGGCGTATTGGCCGTTGTTGACCCATGTGTTGTTATTACTGTCAATGTCGGTGTTGCCGCTGATGGTCATGGTGCCATTGTTCTGCACATGGCTGCTACCAGCAGTATGCAGACGGGTGGCAGTAATGGTGCCGTCGTTGACGATGACCGAGCTATTGTTCTCCGTAGACAATTCGCCCGTGACCTTTACCATATTCGTGTTATAGAGCACGCTAGCATTATTGACGCTCACCTTGGGTGCCTCAATGGTGCCGTGATTGTAGATGTGCAGTCCGTTGTTCAGCTTCAGTTCACCGGCGGCCACGAGTTTGGCATTGGCGGCAATATAGATATTGGTTCCGCCCTGAAGCTTGCCTGCATCGGTGGCACTCAGCGTCAGCGTTGCGCCTTCGAGCAGATATATCTCTGAGTTGTCGGCCATATAGAAGCTGCGGTTACCGAAGTCACAGTTTCCCTTGATGTAAAGCGTACCACCGGTTTTCTTTGAGCCGTCCCAAGCGCCCCAACCATTGATTTCGCCGGTCCAGGTGTTGTCAATCCATCCATTGAGGCTGGCATCGTTTTGTGTCAGTTTGTTGACTCCTGCCGGTACGTCACTCAAGAACTTGCTGGCGTCAGCATCTCCAGGGAATTTGAATACAGACGGGATGGCACGACGGGCTGCATTCATCTGACGGGCGCTGACGGTAGCTGTGTAGAAGGCTGCGGTAACCTTCGAATCGCTGGCGTCAAATGCCATATTGTCAATCATGTAGTTCTTCTCGTCAAGGATGGTAGCGTAAAGCGTCGTGGCATTCTGTGGACGGGCTACGGTGAATGTCTTGGTCTCGCCCTTACTGATGCTACCCGTATAGAGGGCAGCCACCGAAGCACCTTGTGCCGGATCGGTGAAATAAATCTTCAGCTTGCCAGTCTTTGCACTGGTCAATGTAATCTGGGTAGCAACAGCCGTATTCCACGTTTGACGACTATCGACATTCTGTCCACCCATAACGATGTTTTTGAAATTGGAAGCATACTCTTCCGCATCACGTTGCGTAGCATCATTTGTCTGGAACCATGCGTCGTGCGAACAACTGGCCATAACGACAGTTATTGCAAATAGGCTTACTCCTTTCATCAAATACTTTTTCATTTAGCTAAACGTTTTTAAGAATTCTTATTTTCGGGTGCAAAGTTAGCTATTTTTTCGTTAATTAGAAAATTTTTTTCTATAAAAATGCGTCAGTTATGATTTTTTTGCTTATCTTTGCACCCGAATATCGATATCATTATAACAATTATGCGCATGAAGAAATCTTTTTGGATTGCTATGTCCTTATTGTCGTTGGGAGTAACGTCATGTAAGGACGATGTCAGTTTTGACCAAGAAACCTATGACGACCTGATTAAGAAATCCTTTGTCATAGAGAATGTAGATCCCACTCACCAGTGGGCAACTGTTGGTAAAGCAACAGGAAGCATCACAGTAAACGGTGACTATGGTGAAACCTACAAAGTAGGCTTATATCTAGGTCATCCAGAGATAACGAGTTCCTCCAAGCAATTGTATTTCGGCGAGGTAAAGAGCGGCAAAACGTTAGATATTTCCTTCTCTCATCCTGTGGCCACTGATGTGGTGTACATTGGTATCTTTGACAAAGACGGACGACGCATCTATATGAATGCCCCAATAGTAAACGGACACGTAGAAGCCGTTTATGGTGCAAACAGCAATGCATCTCGTCGTGCCACAGAAGCCGAAGCTCCCCAATATGCTAAGACACTGAATGACTATTTGAACCCCAGTTCTGAACTGGTGGGAAACAAGACCGTCGAGCAGGTGACAGTAGCACAGATGCAAGCTTACGATACCTTTACCGATGCCGACATCAACTCTGATGGCTATATGTTACAGGGTGGTACTACACCGGTAGAAACCAAATATGTGCAGGGCACGTGTTGGTGGCGCGTGCCAGCAGGTTTCAATCCCACTGCTGGTCAGACAGTAGTGGTCAAGGATGGCGACATCACCATCGGCACGCTGACGTTCCACGGCACAGGCAGCGGAGCAACGTCAGACACCAGCAAGGGCTATGGCTTCACTCATCGCATTGATCGCCAGGCTGTTAGTTTCACACCAGCGTTAAACGGACAGATGACACTCTATTTCAAAGGTGTATGGGCACCCTTCTACTGGCAAGACAACAATGGCTGGCTAACCAACGGCGAAAACAGAAATTATGATGCCTACTTGGGTGATGCCAAGAAAGGTCATACCTACAAAATATGGTATGAAGATGGTATCGGCTTCTACGGTCTGAAGTTCTATTATCAGGAACAAGTTAAGATAGGTGGAGAGCCATTGCCGGGCGATGGCTGTCATTTCCGCATAGCCTCTGGTACGACCATCACTAAGACGTTCCATCTAAACAATACCACTGGCATTTACAACCACATGGTGCTCTATGTGGAAGGCAAGTGCCACCTTAGTGCCTCGAACACGCTCAACAGCCCCACTATCGTGGTAGCCGATGGTGGTGAAGTGATACTCGACGGGAGTATCAATATTTCAAATGCAGGCCGCTTCATCGTGATGGCGGGCGGAAAGATAACTGGTGCGAAAGATGTGGTAGCTTCTGTCACCAATGGGGCGCCAAACTATAATGCTGGAACTATTAACTTCGAAGGCACACTGAACCTCAACGGTTCAAAATTCTACAACAACGGAACGGTTAATGTTGACGTGCTGACGGGTACCTCCAGTGGTACGGCATTCACCAACTTCGGTAAGATTACCGCAAATACCAACAGCTACAACTCATCAGCGTTTAATCAGACTTGGGTGAACGGCTGCTATGTTCATTTCAAATCCGGTGCAGGACTAGGTTCTAGTATCATGCTTCCTGGTAGCCGATTTGACATTGATGGTGAGTGTAGAGATGCAACTGGTTCTATAGAGATGCATAGCCAAAGTCTATTAAAAGTTGGAGGAAAACTTTTTGCAAACAATTTGACTATCAATGGCCCCACTAACAACAGCGAATATGCCATTGTAAAAATCGGTGGATTAGCTACATGGGGTGGTGGCTTACAGACTAATAATCGAGTTTTTTTCGACTTTGACCCCAATGAAGTTTACGACAACAACAATCCTAACAACAAACATAGTGAATATAACAGAAATGCTGTTTTGAGTTACATTCACTATTGGGTAAATGAGAAGAATGCTCTTAACGAGATAACCATTCCTGAGGGTTGTGGTGGTACAGGAGGATTCAACCCTGAAGGAAACGGAGGTGATCCCGTGATTCCCGAACCTAAAGGCTTTTCTTTCCGTTACTGCTTCGAGGACAACTTCCCCGATGCTGGTGACTACGACTTCAACGATGTGGTGCTGACCGTTACGCCCACATTGAATGACAAGACACTGAACATTCAGGTTAGTCTTGACGCCGTAGGTGCAACAAAGAACATTGGTGCTGCCATACGTCTGATTGGTGTAAAGAGTAACGACATAGAAAGCCATACCGTTACCAATCCTTTCCCATCTCCAGAAGGTCAGGGATTAGGTGACTACAACAATATTCAGACTGGTGAAACTTTTGTTACCGAGAATGACGACGTTAACGCCACAAGTAACATGGTTATTGTGCTCTTCAAGGATGCCCATTGGGCTATCAATCCTCAGAAGACCTCAACTGGTACGGTAGAGCGTACTTTCTTTAATACAGTAAAACCTGGTGATTTCTATGAAAGAAATGTAGATGTCAAAACAGCAACCTATACGCTGGTCTTCAAGGATGCAGACAAAGCTAAGACCATGCTCGCCGAGAACCTCTACGACGTATTTATCGTAGAACCCTACGGCGGCGCATATTGGGAAGTTCACACCGTACAGAACGGTTTCAAGACTGCTCAGGTCTTCAAACCTACCAAGCCTGCAGGCTATAAAGAGTCATACGGTAGCAATATGCCATGGGCCATCATGGTATCTGGCGACTTCAAGTACCCCTACGAATGGCAGGTTATTGGCAAACGTAGTGGTGGTGTCCTCACTGGTGCCTACCAGACAGCAGGTCAATCCTTTGCTGAATGGGCAGAAGACAGCAGCAAAGCCACTGACTGGTACCTCTACCCCACCAATGGTCTCGTTTTTGAATAGTACGACTTATCTTAACTGTTCACGACACTGTTCAAGGATGGCCAATAGGTCATCCTTTTTTTCTGCTCGTAGCATCTTGATACGGGTTTCGCGGAAGTTGGGGATGCCCTTGAAAATGGGGCTTGCTGCAAGATGGCGACGGGTGTGCAAAATGCCACGATACTCGTCGATACGCTCAATGTTGATACGTAACTGTTCTTCCAAGACATCGATTTTCTCGTCGAGCGTCAGTTCCTGCTTGCTGAAGAGCCATGGCTGTCCAAAGGTGGCACGTCCAATCATGACGGCATCCACACCATACTGGTCAAAGGCTCGGTCAGCATCAGCCAACGTCTTGATGTCGCCATTGCCTATGATGGGAATATGGATGCGGGGATTCTTCTTGACTTCACCAATTAGCGTCCAGTCAGCTTCTCCCGTATACATCTGACTGCGTGTACGTCCATGAATCGTCAATGCTTGGATGCCACAGTCCTGCAACTGTTCAGCCAGCGTGGTGATGATAAGTTGTTCGTGGTTCCATCCCAAACGGGTCTTCACGGTGACGGGTAGCTTGACAGCCTGTACCACCTTCTCTGTAATCTCCAACAGTTTGGGAATGTTCTGCAGCATGCCGGCACCAGCGCCCTTACCTGCCACCTTTTTTACAGGACAGCCAAAGTTAAGATCAATGACGTCTGGACCAGCCTGTTCTACGATTTTGGCAGCCTCCACCATGGCGTCGACATCACGACCATATATCTGGATACCTACAGGACGCTCCTCATCGCTGATCGTCAGTTTCTTGACTGTCGACTTCACATCGCGTACCAGTGCTTCTGCCGATACAAACTCTGTATAGACCATAGAAGCGCCAAACCGCTTGCACAGCATGCGGAAACCGATGTCCGTCACATCCTCCATAGGTGCGAGGAATATGGGGCGTTCGCCAAACTCGATATTACCAATCTTCATCGTTAGAACATCTGACTGACACGACGGATACCAGCCACCAACGTGTCGATTTCTTCCTTCGTATTATACATCGCAAACGAGGCACGTACTGTACCACTAATTCCAAGACGATTCATTAGCGGTTGCGCACAGTGGTGACCCGTGCGGACGGCAATGCCTAAACGGTCAAGTAAGGTACCCATATCAAGATGATGGATATCACCTACTAGGAAACTTACTACAGCATCCTTTTGTGGTGCCTCGCCAAAGAAACGAATATTAGGAATTGTACGTAGTTGCTCCATGCAATAGCGGGTAAGTTCCTCTTCGTGGGCCTTGACGGAATCAAGACCTACACTGTTCAGATAGTCGATAGCGGTAGCCAGTCCGTGGGTAGCGACATAGTCAGGCGTGCCAGCCTCAAACTTAAAGGGCAGGCGCTCGAAGGTTGTCTTCTCCCATGTCACTTTGTCAATCATTTCGCCACCGCCCTGATATGGTGGTAACTTCTCCAGCCACTCCTCCTTGCCGTAGAGCACGCCGATGCCTGTAGGACCATACATCTTATGACCGCTGAAGGCAAAGAAGTCGCAGTCCATGGCCTGCACGTCAATCTGCATGTGAGGCGCACTCTGTGCTCCATCCACCAGGACGGGGATGCCGTGTTCATGAGCCATCTGGATGATCTGCTCGACGGGGTTTACCGTGCCCAGTACATTGCTGACATGAGCCACGCTGACCAGCTTGGTCTTCGCAGTAAGCAGCGCGGGGAGAGCAGAGAGGTCGAGACGACCATCGTCGGTGATGGGCAGATGGCGCACCACGATGCCATGCTTCTGGGCTTGCAGCTGCCAGGATACGATGTTTGAGTGGTGCTCCATCTCGGTGACCAGCACCTCGTCGCCCACCTGCATCTGACTCTCACAGAATGAGCTGGCCACAAGATTGATGGCCTCCGTAGTGCCACGGGTAAAGACTATCTCCTCGATTTTCTTCGCATTGATGAACTGGCGCACCTTCTCACGGGCAGCCTCATGCAAGTCGGTAGCCTGTTGACTGAGGTAGTGTACGCCACGATGCACATTGGCATTAACGTTGAGGTACTCGTCGCGCATGGCGTCGAGCACACACAGCGGTTTCTGCGTGGTGGCAGCATTATCCAGATATACCAGTGGCTTGCCATATACTTCCCGCTGCAAAATGGGGAAGTCTTTGCGTATTTTTTGTACGTCGTACATGTCTTTTTCTTATTTTTCGGGGCAAAGGTACAAAAAAAACATAATTTTTGACTCATTATTCGTATTTATTTTCTATCTTTGCACTCAGACTAAACACTTAAATTTTACTGCTTATGAAACAGTTTGTACTCGCAATGATGATGGCAACAGCAGTCTGCACGACAGCTTTTGCACAAAACAAGGTAAAGAATGTCTATGCCAGTTCCACAAAACTAGACATAGAATTATTGCAGAATAGCGAACAGACCGTTCAGCTGAACCGCTATTTCTTTGCAGGTTATAACACGCTCTGTCTGCCTATGTCGGTAAGTGCCGAGCAGTTAGGTGACCTCAAAGTAGAACGTTTTTCTTGTATGCAGCAGGAAGGTGACGTGCTGAATCTCTATTTCGAAGAGTGCACCAACGATGGCATCCAGGCTGGCGTACCCTATCTGATTTACTCACCCAAGAGCCAGTATCTGCGTATCAAGAACACAGATGCTTTGACGATTGACAGTCAGTTGACACCCATCCATATGATGGATGGTAAGGGTAATGTCGTTACTTTCGGTAGTTCTTGGGAGCTCTCTGACAAAGCAGGCCGCTACGGTATTCCTGCCCAGCAGAAGGTAACTCCTTTGGAAGCTGTTCTCATTAAGACCACCGCTGAGCAGAAGTTCCTGCCCACCCGTTGCGGTTTCACATGGGATATGCAGAATGGCACTGCTAAGGAACTGCGCATCGTACACCTTGCCGCTTCAGAAGTTACTTCCATCAAGAGTGTTACCATGATGAAAAACTCAGACGAGAACCTCTACGACCTGAGTGGACGCAAGGTGAGCCAGAACAGCAAGGGTCTGCTCATCCAGAATGGTAAGAAAACTGTGGTAAAATAAGCACAGATGAATAAACAAATAAAGGGAACCACGTGGTTCCCTTTATTTGTTTATTTACATAGCTTACAGCCTGTACACTTATTCAATTCACCACGGAAGCGCTTCTCTACAAGGTAGTGCAGACGATCGCGCAGCGGTTCTAGCTGCATCTTGTCGATAACCTCGTTGATAAAGGCGTTCTGTAACAGCACCTTGGCCTCGCTTAGCGAGATTCCACGCTGACGCATATAGAACAGGGCTGCATCGTTCAGCTGTCCAACGGTAGAACCGTGAGCACACTTCACGTCGTCGGCATAGATTTCCAGCATAGGCTGGGTGAACATACGTGCCTCTTTAGTGGCTGTCAGGTTCTGATTAGTCATTTGCGAGGTAGTCTTTTGAGCGCCATGCTCTACGAGCACCCTACCAGCAAAGGCTCCTACGGCCTTGTCGTCAAGCACGTATTTATACAGCTCATTACTCGTGCAGTGGGACACCTTGTGATTAATAAGCGTGTTATTGTCTACATGTTGCTGTTTGTCGGCTATCACGCAGCCATAGCACTGACATTCGGCTCCCTCTCCTGAGAAGGTGAGATCAAGCTTATTACGCGTAACACCGTTATGCAGTGTGATAACATTATGATTTACGCGACTATTTGCCTGCTGGTCAATATAGACATTGCTCACGCGTACATTCTTATGGTGTGTCTCCTCCAGACAGTAGAGATCCAGTGAGGCGTTTTCTCCGACAAAGGCCTCGATAACCTGTGTGGCCAAGAAGTTCTTGTCGTCAGCGGCATGGTCACAGAACAACATCTTCAGTTCAGCGCCCTCTTCCAACACGATGAGCACACGGCGGTTGACCATCAAGTCCACGTCAGAACGCAGGATGTTGATGACCTGAATGGCACGGTCAACCTTTACGTTCTTAGGTACATAGACATAGAGACCATCCTGTGCCAGCATAGTGTTCAAGTCGGTGGTAGCATCGTTAGCCTGACCTGCCAACTTATTATAATAATCACTAGTGGCAAATTCTTTGAGTGAACCAATGATGACGCCCTCTGACAAATGGCCCTTGGGCTTTTCATCATGATAGAACACATCGTTTACCACAAAGTACAGACTTGTCGAGAGATTGGGCACATCGCAACGGAAGGCATTATAGGGATCTACAGGAATCTGCAGGCGATTCAGGTTCAAGCCATAGTCAGGCTCAAAGAGCTTCTGCATGTCTGTGTATTTGTAGCGCTCTACTTTCTTCGAGGGAAATCCCTGCTTACAGAAGCGCTCAAAGGCCTCATCACGCACAGCGTTCATTACGTCACTGCTGTGCTCGTGAATCATCGTGCGACACTGCTTGTACAGGTCAATATATTGCTGTTCGCTACCCATTACTCTTCACCTATTTCTTCCTTAATCCAGTCGTATCCATGCTCTTGAATCTGTACAGCCAACTGAGGACCACCAGTCTTCACAATGCGACCCTTATAGAGTACATGTACAAACTGCGGGCGTATCATCTCCAGCAGACGGTCGTAGTGGGTGATAACGATGCACGATGTCTCAGGGGTCTGCAACTTGTTGACGCCCTCAGCCACAATGCGCATGGCATCGACGTCCAGACCAGAGTCTGTCTCGTCAAGGATGCTCAACTTTGGCTCCAGCATCGCCATTTGGAAGATCTCGTTACGCTTCTTCTCACCACCACTGAAGCCCTCGTTGACCGAGCGGTTAGCCAGCTTTGAGTCTAGCTCTACAATCTTGCGTTTCTCACGCTGTAGCTTCAGGAACTCAGCAGCATTCATGGGTTCCAAGCCCTGATACTTACGTTTCTCATTGATGGCAGCCTTCATAAAGTTAGTCATCGACACACCGGGAATCTCCACAGGATATTGGAACGAGAGGAACAGGCCCTCGTGGGCTCTATCCTCAGGTTTCATCTCCAGCAGGTTCTTACCGTTGAAGTATGCCTCGCCCTCAGTAACCTCATAGAGCGGATTGCCAACCAATACAGCACTGAGCGTCGACTTACCAGAACCATTGGGTCCCATGATAGCATGTGTCTCGCCATCGTTAATCACGAGGTCGATACCTTTTAATATTTCTTTATCGCCAATCTTGGCGTGTAAGTTCTTTACTTCAAGCATTTTCGTTATATCGTTATTACGTTATATCGTTATTTCGAGTTAACCCACTGTACCCTCAAGAGAAACACTAAGCAACTTCTGAGCTTCGACGGCAAACTCCATGGGCAACTTCTGCAGCACTTCCTTGGCATAGCCATTGACGATGAGGCCCACGGCCTGCTCGGTGGGGATGCCTCGCTGGTTGCAGTAGAACAGCTGGTCTTCAGAGATTTTGGAGGTGGTAGCCTCGTGCTCGAAGATGGCCGTATCGTTATGGACATCCATATAGGGGAAGGTGTGGGCACCACAGTCAGAGCCTAGCAGCAGAGAGTCGCAACTAGAGTAGTTGCGGGCATTGTCGGCAGTGGAGGCTGCACGCACCAGGCCACGATAGCTATTCTGTGAATGACCAGCAGAGATACCCTTCGAGATGATGGTCGACTTGGTATTCTTGCCAATGTGTATCATCTTGGTACCCGTATCAGCTTCCTGATAGTTGTTGGTGACAGCTACGGAGTAGAACTCAGCCTGCGAGTTATCGCCGCGCAGAATGCACGATGGGTACTTCCAAGTGATGGCACTACCCGTTTCAACCTGTGTCCACGACAGCTTGCTGTCTACTCCGCGCAGATCGCCGCGCTTGGTGACGAGGTTGAGAACGCCACCCTTGCCGTTTTCATCGCCTGGGTACCAGTTCTGTACGGTAGAGTACTTAACCTCTGCCCTATCCATCACGATAATCTCAACGATGGCGGCATGCAACTGGTTCTCATCACGCATGGGAGCGGTACAACCCTCCAGATAACTGACGTACGAGTCGTCATCGGCAATAATGAGGGTACGCTCAAACTGACCCGTATTGCGGGCATTGATGCGGAAATAGCTGCTCAGCTCCATGGGACAGCGCACGCCCTTGGGGATATAGACAAAGGAACCGTCAGAGAATACGGCGCTGTTAAGGGCGGCAAAGAAGTTGTCCTTATAAGGTACTACAGAACCTAAATACTGACGTACCAAATCGCCATGTTCCTTGATGGCCTCACCAATGGAGCAGAAGATGACACCCTTCTCGCGGAGTTTCTCCTTGAAGGTGGTCTTCACTGACACGCTGTCCATGATGGCATCAACAGCGGTATTGCCAGAAAGTGCCAAACGTTCTTCCAAGGGGATACCGAGCTTGTCGAAAGTCTTCTCGAGTTCGGGATCTATCCCAGCAGAAGAACTGCTGGGCACACTCTTCGCAGTAGGGTCAGCATAGTAGCTGATGGCTTGATAGTCTATCTCTGGCACATGCACATGACCCCATTTAGGCTCCTGCTGCTCCTTCCAATAGCGGAACGCTTTCAAGCGGAACTCGAGCATCCACTCAGGCTCCCCTTTCTTAGCAGAGATGAGCCGAACGACATCCTCGTTCAGCCCTTTCTCGATGATTTCAGTATGTACGTCAGTGGTGAAGCCAAACTCGTATTTCTGCTCAGCCACCTGGCGTACAAATTCATTATTGTTGTTCATTATTCTTTGCTTACTGTTGCTCTGGCTCCCTCAACATCTCTTCATAGATAGTGCCACCCTCATGGCCTGGGTCGCCCCACGTATCATTCCAAACAAAGGTTTCACCAACGCCTATCTTGCACACCCGTTCCTGATGGGTAACGAGCAGCAGGTGGTCTTCATCGTAGAGTGTCACCAGATGGTAGTCACCAAAGCTACCGTTCTTTTTGAGCATATCGCTAAGAGCATGGTAGAAAGGACCATAGGGAGAGCTCTTTTTCCCGTCATAGAGATTCGTGTTCATATATCCCAACTCACGTTTGTTCCAAGGATGGCGGTAGAGGGCACTGGTATCGGCATCGCCCGTATAGTTGTCGTCCTGCCAGTAGCCGTCCTGCTCCTTGTACCAGTGTGCTGTCTTCACCTCTTCGTTCACCCACTTGCCTACGTTCTCATAGTGGATAGGTCTGCCACAGCTGTCAAACTCTGCCGTAGCCATGACCTCCTCATAAGTGCCGCGATGCCATACGGGCTTCACTTGCGAAGTGACTTCCTTGCGAAACATGAAGCCACGGCCATGACGCTTGCCTTGGTGTAGCTCGCCAATATAGAAATGGCAATCGTCGTAGGCAAGGATACCCATTCCATGGGGTAGTCCCGTGACGGAGTCCACCTCGCCTTTATAGCGTAGGCTCTCATTGCCAGGGACTGTACTCCAAGTATGGTTGTCAGGGTTGAAATACATGCTGTTACGATAGCAAGATTACAGTTTCTGCTCTACCTCAATCTCAGTGAAGGTCTCGATGATATCGCCCACCTGGATGTCGTTGAAGTTAACCAGTGAGATACCGCACTCCAGACCTGTTGCCACCTCCTTGG
>CAMJZV010000041.1 GCA_946410305.1 uncultured Prevotellaceae bacterium
ATGTATAAATTAGTCGCTTGATGAATGAATATTCACTTGCGAAAGTTCAGTTAAAGATGAAAAATGAAGGATTAAAGATGAAATATTAATTAAATAGAAAGATTATGGCAGGATATTTAGTTAGCGACAATCGCAAAGTAACAACACACCGTTTTATGGAGATGAAGCAGAAAGGCGAGAAGATCTCCATGCTCACATCGTATGACTATACTATGGCAGGCATCGTGGACAAGGCCGGCATCGACGCCATCCTCGTGGGTGACTCGGCCTCGAACGTGATGGCTGGTAATGCTACCACGTTGCCCATGACTGTCGACTATATGATTTACCATGCCCGTTCGGTGGTTCGTGCCTGTCAGCGTGCGCTGGTGGTGTGCGACATGCCCTTCGGTTCGTATCAGATTAATGCTACCGATGGTGTGACTAACGCTATCCGTATCATGAAAGAGAGTGGTTGCGACGCCCTGAAGATGGAGGGTGGCGAGGAAATTCTCGACACCGTGAAGCGCATTCTGGACGCTGGCATTCCCGTGATGGCTCATCTGGGACTGACCCCACAGAGTATCAATAAGTTCGGCTCGTATGCCGTGCGTGCCAAGGAAGAGGCTGAGGCCGAGAAGCTGTTGCACGATGCTCAGCTGCTGGACAAGGCTGGCTGCTTCGGCATAACGCTGGAGAAGGTGCCTGCAGCACTGGCCGCAGAGGTCACCAAGCTGGTGAAGTGTCCGACCATCGGTATCGGTGCGGGCAACGGCTGTGACGGACAGGTGCTGGTGGTTGCCGACATGCTGGGAATGACCCAGGGCTTCTCACCCCGTTTCCTGCGTCGCTATGCCGACCTGAACACGGTCATCACCGATGCGGTGGGACACTATGTGGAGGACGTCAAGAGTGGCGACTTCCCCAATGCGAACGAATCGTATTAATGGATGAATACTCAGAATACACCTGTACACATCAAACTGTGGCATCGTGACTTCTGGCTGATGGCCATCAGTTCGCTGCTGCTGACCATGTCGCTG
Source organism: uncultured Prevotellaceae bacterium (assembly GCA_946410305.1). GTDB lineage: Bacteria > Bacteroidota > Bacteroidia > Bacteroidales > Bacteroidaceae > Prevotella. The sequence continues at coordinate 1,023 of CAMJZV010000041.1, forward strand.
TACATCCTCATCCCCGTCATGCCACGCTGGATGATGGAGGTGCACCACTTCACGCCTGTAGAGACAGGGCGCTCGATGGGAGTCTTCGGACTGGGACTGTACGTGATGGGCATGTTCTGCTCATGGCTGGTGCAGCGCTATCGCCGCAATGTGGTTTGCATGTGGTCGATGGTGGCACTCATCGTCAATCTGGCCCTCTTATGGTATATTGACACGCTGCACAAGGAACTGGCTGTGTTCTCTGTCATCATGCTTCACCGCTTTGTGCTGGGAGCGACTTTCGGACTGGCACAGATGGTGCTGTCGTCGACGCTGATTATCGACACATGCGAGTCGTTCCAGCGTACGGAGGCTAACCATAGCGCTTCGTGGTTTGCGCGCTTTGCCCTGTCGCTGGGCCCGTTGGCAGGATTGATAGTCTATGCGCTGGATGGCTTTAGCAGTGTGGTGCTGGGTGCCGTAGGTTGTGTCGTGTGTGCCCTTCTGTTGGTAAAGATTATCACATTTCCTTTCCGTACGCCCGAAGAGGGTGTGAAGGTGGTGTCGCTGGACCGCTTCTTCCTGACGCATGGCTTTGTGCTGTTCGTCAACCTGCTGTTGGTGACTACGGTGGTAGGTTTGCTGCTCTCCATGCCCTTCGAACCATTGTTCTATGCACTGATGATGGGTGGCTTCCTGTTGGCTTTGCTGGCACAGCGCTTCGTATTCCGCGATGCAGAGCTGAAGAGCGAGATTATTACGGGACTGTTCTTGCTGGTAGCAGCACTGCTCATTCTGCTCGTGGCACCCGCCTCGCCAGTGTCGCCCGTTTTTGTGGGACTGAGTACGGGTATCATCGGTTCGCGCTTCCTGCTGTTCTTCATCAAGCTGAGTCGCCATTGTCAGCGTGGTACCTCGCAGAGTACGTACTTCCTAGGGTGGGAGACAGGACTGGCTATTGGTCTGGCGCTGGGATACGGCTGTTTCTACCAGCAACCCACGCTGCTGATAGATACTGCTCTGGCACTGAGTGCCGTAGCGCTGTTACTATACCATTTCTATACGCATCAGTGGTTCCTGCGTAATAAGAACCGCTAAAGAGATTTACCGTCTGCACATCTGCAGATAAGGACAAGACTGACAGACCTTGAGGTCTGTGGTGGGAGTGAACGGGATGTTCGGAGAGAATATCTCGTTCACTTTGTTTTCCAGCAGCTCACAGAAACGGGCGCTATGCTCCTGGATGTCCAGAATCTTATCCTTGCCGAAACACAGCGTGGGGTCGTAGTCCTTGGCTGCTGCATGCTGGATGAACAGCAGGGCGGGGGAGACCCTGACAGTGGTGAGTGGTGAGTGGTGAGTGGTGAGAGAATACTGGCGACTGACGATGTCGGCATAGGTGAAGGTCTGCAGATAGTAGTCGGAGTGGTCGTGAACCTTGGCAGGGTCGAAGATGTCCTCTACACTTGCCAAGGGCTTTAGCTTACGACTGCCCGTCTTGTAGTCTACCACGCGGATGCGCCCGTCGCTCATCTGGTCCAGGCGGTCGATACGGCCACCGATTCTTAGTGGTGAGTGGTGAGTGGTGAGAGGTGAGAGGTCACGAACGACGTCGCATTCCAAACCTAGGATATCGAAGGGCGTGAGCGTCTTGTCAATCTCGATGAGCTGGCGCAGATAGCGGATGATCACCTCACGATTGATGAGATGCAGACCACCAAGGACGGCATGGGGCAACTCGTGGCGGAAGGCGTCGTCGACAGCCTTGTCGATGGCTATCTTGCTCTTCAGCAGCTGGTCGAGGGCCTCGCGGGTGACGTGTTTGGGCAGCTGGTGATAGAGCGTGTCGGCTGCCTGGTGGAAGATGTTACCGAAGATGCGGTTGTCGAGTTCCTGCTCATCGTCGGGCTCGTCGGGTTCCTTAATGTCCGCCACATAGCGGTAGTAGAACTGCAACTGACAGCGCATATACTTGTTGATGGCCGAGGGTGACAGTAGGGCGTCAGGGCCCACGAAATATTGGTTGAGCAGGTCGAGGACGTGGGGCGTCTTCTCAATGGCCACGGGGGTATAGCGCGCGATGGTCTTGCCCGACTGTAGGGTATGCTGCGTGATGTGTTGTCCACTCTCCACCAGCAGCTGAAGCATGAAGCGACTCATCTCGCCACGCTGGCCGTCCTCCGTGGCGTTGTTCCACAGGATGGTGACATCCTTGGCACGTTGTAGCAGGCGGTGGAAATAGTAGGCGTAGATGCTTACCTTGTTCTCTACGGTGGTCAGCTCGTAGGCCTGGCGGATGCTGTGGGGAATAAAGGAACTGTCGTTGACCCCCTTGGGCATATTACCCTCGTTGCAGCTGAGCAGTAGCACGTGGTCGAAGTCGAGGTTACGGGTTTCGAGAACGCCCATCACCTGGATGCCTTCTGCGGGTTCTCCGTGGAAGGGAATGCTGGTCTGCTGGATGAGTTGGTTGACGAGGCGTTGCAGCGTGGAGTCCGTGACTTGCAGGTCGCCGCTATCCACAAGTGCCTGAAGGCGGTTGACGAGTGTGTAGGCACGGAATAGCGACTCCTGGAACAGCGGGTCGGTAATCTCGTCCTTGGCTCCTTGGGCAATAGCCCTCAGCATGGTGAGCAAAGGCTGACTATCTTCAACGAAACGGGCATAGGGATGGCGATGGAAGGCGCGCACCAGTCGTGGACTGCTGCCGCCCAGCAGCATGTCGTAGTAGCGCTGGATGAAAGAGGCTATGGGTGTCTGCGACAGCGGATAGCCCGTGGTGATGTTGACCTTCTCAACCTCGTCGGGCAGACAGTGGATGACGGTAGGCAACAGCTGTTCGTTGCAGAGCACGATGGCTGTCCGTCGCCCATCCTTGTAGCGCTGTTGGTCGCGTAGCCAGTTGCTGACGTAGCGTGCCTGGATATGTTCTGTGGGTGCTGCGAGGTAGGTGATTTCCTTCGGGTTCCTGAAATTGTGGTAGATGTCCTCGCACTGGCTGTCGAGCTCGTTGGGGAAGTATTTGAGGTAGGTGGCAATATAGCGGCCAGCCTCGTGGTTGTGCATGTAATAGTCGTCGAAGTCCCAGTAGAAGTAGGCCTTGCCTTCCTTCTGCAGCTGTGAGAAGAGCTGCTGTTCCACCTTCTGCAGCAGGTTGAAGCCCACGAAGAGGTAGCGGTCGTACTGGGAGAAACCCGAGGAGGGACCCGCTGGAGAAGGAGCGGGAGTCGTGGTGGTGAGAGGTGAGAGGTGAGTGGTTACCACAGAGCGGTAGAGGGCACCCTCGTAGGCGAGACCCTGTTTGGAGAGGCGCTCGTTGAAGTCGTGATAGATGTCGATGAAGTGGCTCCACAGGCGCAGAAAGCGCTGTTTGAGCTCCGTCTCGTGCTCCTCTGTGAAGTGGCTGAAGAAGTGTTTCAGCAGCTGGCGCTGTTCGTCGGTAAGGTAGCTGAGGTCATCGAGCTCATGGATGTCGCGCAGGTTGGCAAAGACACGGTCGGCATCGGCCATATTCTTGTCGATGTCGTCGAAGTCGCTGATAAGCAACTGTCCCCAGCCATAGAACTTGTCGAGTGTCTCGTCAGACCCTGTATGCAGGCAGAACGACTTGTGCAGGTCGCACACCAACTTGATAGGGTCGGCCACAGAGAGTGACGGCTGTTGGCGGAACAGCTCGCTGATGGTGATATAGGCAGGACTCCACAGGGGCTTGCCGTTCGTCAGACGCGCCAGTTGGTCGTTGAGAAACAGTGAGGCACGCTTGTTGGGGAATACCACCGCTGTACGCGACAGGTCGGTGCCGTATTTTCGGATGATATCTTCTGCGACGTATTCTAAGAAACTCTTCATACTGTAACCTCCTCAATCTTATTGCTATACACATACCACAGCCACCCCTTCACGTTCGGATGTCCCATCTGTTGTAACAGCTGCATGTATTCACGTACCTGCTCTTGGTATTCGGGTTTGGGACGACCGAATTTGAAGTCCACCACATGCGTCTCTTTGCCATCTGTCATGATGCGGTCAGGGCGGCGTTCTTCTACCACACCTTGTTCGTTGAGACGTAGAATGCTGCATTCGTTAAACAATTTCCAACGATTTGAGAACCAGTCTTTTATTCTACTTTCGTTCAATCTTTTCTGCAACATTGCTGTTAGCTTGGCAGCTGTCACCTCATCGTCGTAGAGCACTCCGTCGTGTTGCAGCTGGCGCAGGGCACCCTCGATGTCGTCGGTGGTATGGATGGTCGAGAAAATCTCGTGGAGCACGCTACCCATCTTGATGTAGCTGAGCTCTTGCTGTTCGTCGTCGCCCTCAATGAATTCACGACTTTTGTTACTCTGTCGGAACTCCGTTTTGCCCTCGAAAGTCTCCAACTGAATCTGTTTGGGAGTGACAGGCTGTAGGAAGACATTGGCAGACGTCTGATGTTTGATGTCTGATGTCTGGTTGCTCGGCGTGCCGTAGTGGAACGCCAGTTCACTTCCTTCATCTCCTTCGCCGCTGAGGCTACTTCCTTCCAGCTTCATCTTCGACAAGACGGCCTCAATCAGTGTAGAACGGTTGTTCTTGGCACCTCGCTGACCAATGACGTATAGGCTATGCTCGGCACGCGTGAAGGCGACATACAGCAGGTTGAGGTTATCAACGGTGTTCTGCAGGTGTTCGTCCAGATAGTCGTGTTCGTAGATGGTACCTTTCATCTGGGTGGCACCATAGTCAATAGGTGCCAATGGCAGGGCGTCGAAGGGTGTCTCGGTAGGCTTGCACCACAGCACGTCGGGCAACTCCAAGCGCCAGTCGCAGTAGGGGATAATGACGTGAGGGAACTCCAGACCCTTACTCTTATGGATAGACAGGATGCGCACGCCATCTGTGGCATCGCTCTGGATGGTCTTGCTACAGATGGTCTCCTCCCATTCGCGGATAAAGGCGTCAATGTCTGCTACGTGATCCTGAACGAATTGGTTCAGACGGTCGTAAAAAGCACAGAGGTAGGCGCTCTGCTCGTTGAGGCGCTCCAGTTGGAAGATGGCATAGAGCCGTTCTACCAGTTCGTAGAGCGGCATCTGCAGCAGTTCCTGTGTATGTTGGATATAGGCCTCTGGCAGCAGACTGTCTAGGTCGCGGCCCTTGATGAACAGTTCCTGCTCAGCGACTGAATCGCTGAGAACACTGTGGTGGTAAAGCTTGACGATGGTGGCCTTGGCCAACTGGTCGTCAGGATGTGTCAGCAGGTGAAGCGCCTGGATAAGCAGACAGATAGACACTGAGGCATCCAGTCGGAAGGCCTCGTCGCTGATGATGCGTATGTCGGGCAGTTGCTCGTCGAAGTAGGCTGCGATAAGGGGGATATGCTTGTTGCTGCGTACGAGGATGGCGATGTCGTGAAGGGCAGCACCCTGCTGTTGCAGCTGACGGATGGTGTCGGCAATGGCTGTCAATGTCTGTTCTTGATAGTCGTCGGCCTGTAGCAGGCGGATATTGACATAACCGCTGTTGTCACGCCCGTCGGGTATCTCCTGTGCCACGTCATCATAGGCGTGGCGCAGCTGTTCGGCGCCAGTGGGGTATTCTTCGCGCTGTGCCTCGTATTCGTGCTGGGCGGCAGTCTGGAAGAAGGCGTTGTTGAAGTTGATGATATTACGTGACGAACGCCAGTTGACCTTCAGTGGTTGGATGTCGACAGTCTCGCTGGCATACGGGAATTGCTGGTCAATGGCGTTGAGCAGTCGCCAGTCGCCTGAGCGCCAGCGGTAGATGCTCTGCTTGACGTCGCCAACGATGAGGTTCTGGGAATGCTGATGACTCATACACTCCTGCAGGAGCACCTTGAAGTTCTGCCATTGTACGGTACTGGTGTCCTGGAATTCGTCAATCATGACGTGCTCCAGCTGGGTGCCTATCTTCTCAAAGATAAATGGTGAGTCGCTGTCGCTGATGAGGTCGTGTAACAGCTGCTGTGTATCGCTGAGCAAGAAACGGTTGGCCTCGTCGTTCATAGTGCGCACCTTCTGCTCGATGCTGCCCAGCAGGCGCAGCTGACTGAGGTGGCGCAACGTGAGGTCGGCAGACTGGTATATCTTATACTGTCGGGGGCGCTCGTCCATAGCCCTTGCCAGCAGGGGTATTAGCGAAGATGCCGCAACGGCATAGATATGCTCTGCGTGCTCACTCTTTTTGGAGTACCATTTCTCTGGGTCTTCCCGACAGTCGCAGGCACGCTTGCTTTCAATACCTTCGTCGAATTGTCCTTTCTGAAGCTTGATGAAGAAACTCGCAACACCCGTCTTGCCATAGGCCAGGTCTTCTATCTTCAGGCTTTCGCTCTCCAGAATGTCGAAGAACTCATTGCCCATTGCCTTCATCCGCTCCAATGCCGTACTACGCAGCTCTTTCAGCTGCTTGGTATACTCCTCCATGAAGCCTTTTTGGCTGATGATGTTGCTCAGCTCCTTGCGGTTGGCTTTGTAATAGTCGCGGAAGATGGTCTTGCCAAACTGCTTCACCTGTCCGATGATGTTCCATGAATGGTCGTCGCTGATCTTCTCCATGATGTAGCTCAGCAGCCATTGCAGTATGCGGTCGGTATGTGTCAGGGAGTCAATGAGTTGGTCGACGGCCTGCTCTTCCACCTGCGTGTCGTTCAGACTGATGCGCAGGTTGGCTGTCAGGTCAAGTTCACGAGCCAGGTTGCGCAATACGCTCTGGAAGAACGAGTCGATGGTCTCTACTCGGAAATAGTTGTAGTTGTGTAACAGCAGGTGTAGCGCTATACCAGCACGCTCCTTGATGGTTTCGATAGGCAGTCCCGTTTCCGTAAGGATGCGGTTGGTATAGCTCTTGGAGTCGTCAAGACCTTTCCAGATGCCATACAGCTGACTGAGGATGCGCATCTTCATCTCTTCCGTTGCCTTGTTGGTGAAGGTAACGGCCAGAATGTTACGATAGCTGGTAGGGTTCTGTACCAGCAGTTTGATATACTCTACAGCCAGCGTGAAGGTTTTTCCGGAACCAGCGCTGGCCTTATATACGGTGAGGGGTTTTACCATCGGCGGAACAGTTCTATGGTGAATTTACAACCAAAACTTTGGAAGTTCGTATTGAGAAAACTGGCAAAGATGCCTGTCGAGAAGAAACGGTTCTGGAATCCGTAGCCCACTTCGAAATAGGGACGTGTGTGTTGGATGGACAGTGCACTCAGATAGAAACGCTCTGTCTCAACGATACGTCCTATCCACGGCAGCCACGACAGCATAATCAGTGGGGAGTCATAAGACACATGGCTGCGAATATAGTAATCTGACTCATTATACCAACGGCTGTCCAACAGCTGGAATTGTCCTGTCCAGTCGTCTTCCCAACCCGTAGGAAGGTTGTTGTCGCGGAAGTTGCTGAAGTCAACGAAATAGTCGGTGCTGCGCTGGGTATAGAAACCTGTCCCTAAGCGCAGGTTCAGAATGCGCACACTCTTGGCCTGATGCTTATAGACGGCATCAAACTCCCAGCGCTCGTAGGCCAGATTAGACTGGAGAACGCCGTTGATGCTGCGCTCGTAGTTGGCAGTAAGGGTAGGACCTTTCTGCCATGGGGTCAGCCTGAGGGTGAGTGTGGGGGCAAAGCTGTGGAATTCGTCAGTGAGGCCAGCCTGTTGCATCAGCAGTCTGTCACTGCTTCTACGACGGTGGTACACCATACCTGTTGTCACCTCCAGCCAGTCGTAGGCTGCCACATTGTTGACGACCTGGAAATATTCGTCTTTGAAGTCGGGCATGGCAATGGTGTCTCCCATCACCTTCTGAAACGCTTCACCAAGGGCAGCATGCGAGGTGCGGTTACCATTACCCCAGGTAAGTTCGGCGTAGCCGTTGCGCTTGGGGTTGTAGGTCATACGCAGGGGGATGGTATAATAGAATTGTTTTCCTTTGAAGTTGTAACCGAACTGTGGATTCAGCGTGAGGTAGCGATGGGTGTTCCACGCATAGCGCGCTCCGATGTCGAGTTTATAGGAGATACCCTTGCTCTGGCTGTAGCCCATATACAGGGGATTAAATAACGGCGAGACATTCAGCGAGATGTTCTCTGTTTGTGTGTGCATGCTGTTGATGAGGTTGTCACCAACGATATCCCACGCCACTTCTTTTACCTCTTTCAGACGGTTGCTGGCTTTGTGTGTGGTGTCATTCTGCTCTTCTGCCTGCTCCTGACGCTGACGGGCTGCATAGATCTGCCTCTCTTCTTTCTTTAATGGGATAGGACGTATCTTCTTCATCAATGCAGGGTCTTCCACATTGTCGATGGAGTCGGGCAGGGTAGTGCTACAGTCATAGAAGGTGGTGATGGTCGACTTGATATTGTTCCCCAGAAACTTAAATGTCGCCTCCGTGGTGCTTTGGTCGGGTAGTAGACTGTTCTGGTTACGCCGGTCCATTTTTGCATCAATCTTGAAGTCTATCATGTCGAACTCTCCCTCCCAGTTAAGCGTGAGGATACGTCCTGTCCGCGGGTCAATGCTGACCTCACCCTTGATGAGTTGCGTATTGCTGCTTCTGGGGCGGAAATGGATGACGACATTGCCAGCCTTCTGTGTTACGCGATACTTATAGAAGAAACGGTTGCTGCGATGGAAGGGCGACAGGATTCTGTTGGGATAGAGTTGTACACCATAGAGATTAGGCGTGATCATTTCAAAGAGCATAGGCATCACGTTACGATTGTGGGGAATGGTACCACAGATGACCTGACGCTGGATGTGGAAGTCGTTGGCATTATGGTAGGTGAGCTTGCTGTAGCTCTCACCGACATAGTCTTTGTCGCCGCGCGCTATGCTGTACATGGTGGGAATCAAATAGAGCAGGGCATTGCGACGCTTGGTGCTGAAATGGTACACCATATACAGGTTCTTGTTGACTCCTTCGATGTCGTATTTGCAGTGGTCGTAGTAGTCCCACATGCGGTTGACGAGGAGAGAGTCTGATGTACGGCTACGCGCAAAACAAATACCGGGCATGAAAATCATCATGCCCAGTATCAGTATGGTTGTTATGTGCAGTTTCTGATTCACGACCCCAAAAGTACAAAAAAAATCTGGAGCCGCAAAATATTTATCCTAAATATTTCATCAAAATACGTGCATTACCAGAGTCACGCAGCTTAGCAATGCTCTTTTCACGAATCTGACGAACACGCTCACGGGTCAGTCCCAGCTGGTCGCCGATTTCTTCAAGGCCTTTCTCGTGGCAGCCGATACCGAAACATTCACGGATGATGGTAATCTCACGCTCCTTCAGTACCTTCTGCAGTACGGTGTTCAGTTCCTGAGCCATAGACTCGTGGTCAACCTGGCGGTCAGTACGAGAGTCGTCGCCAGAGGCCATCACGTCCAGCATACAGTTGTCTTCACCATCCTGGAAAGGAGCGTCGATAGAGACGTGGTGACTGTCAGCCTGCATAGACTGGGCAATCTTCTCCTCGTCCATATTGGTGGCGTCGCTCAGCTCTGATACAGAGGGATGACGCTGAAATTCCTGCTCGAAGCGGTTAATCTCGTGGCTGATCTTGTTCAGACTACCTACCTGGTTGAGGGGCAGACGCACGATACGGCTCTGCTCGGCAATAGCCTGCAGGATGCTCTGGCGAATCCACCATACTGCATACGAGATGAACTTAAAACCACGTGTTTCATCAAATTTCTGTGCGGCTTTGATGAGGCCGATGTTACCCTCGTCAATCAAGTCAGTCAACGTCAGTCCCTGATGCTGATACTGCTTGGCTACGGATACTACGAATCGCAGGTTGGCAGTGACCAGCTTGTCCTTGGCACGCTCGCCTTCAGGACCGCCCTTGCGGATTTTCTGAGCCAGCTCGATTTCTTCGTCGATACTGATCAGTGGTGCACGACCGATTTCCACCAGATACTTATCCAGTGCCTCACTAGAGCGATTCGTAATACTCTTTTGAATCTTTAATTGTCTCATTCTTTTCTCCTTGGATTCTTGCTAACTATCTGAAACTCAGATATGTGTAATAATCTATACCTTTTAAAGCGGTGCAAAGTTACAAAAAATACCGATACGTTGTTATCGCACCCCCCAATTATTTTTTCTTAAAAATGTTTAAAGTGAAATTGGACTATTGAGCTTTCTTCGGATTATGGGGCTTCTTGCCATGTTGCCCATTGGCTCCACCATGTCTATTCTTTCCACCTCTTTTCTTTCCACCGTGGTTGCGTCCTCCTCTGCCTCGCGAGTTCTTGCGGGGTGCTGACGTCTTGTATTCCGGTCCTTCACCCAGTCCTTCAGGAAGCGGATTCTTCTGGATGTCTTTCTCCAGAAAGCGCTCAATGTCGGCAAAGTAGCGCATGTCGGCTTCTGATACGAAGGTGATGGCTACACCATCGCGCTGGGCACGGGCCGTACGTCCGATGCGGTGTACATAGTCTTCTGCATCGTGTGGAACGTCGTAGTTGATGACCATGAGGATATCGTCAATGTCAATACCTCGTGCTACAATGTCTGTGGCAACCAGTACGTCAACCTGTCCAGCCTTGAATTTGTACATTACCTCGTCGCGCTCAGCCTGCGAGAGGTCGCTGTGCATAGGGGCACAGTTTATCTTCATGTGTTTCAGCTCGCGGGTGATGTCTTTCACCTTGTCTTTCTTGCCAGAGAAGATGATGACGCGCTGAAGTTCACCGGCTTTAAACAGGTGGCGGATAATGCCCAACTTCTGAGGTTCGTAGCAGACGTAGGCTGACTGCTGAATCTTTTCTGCAGGTTTTGAGACGGCAATCTTTACCTCTGCAGGATGGTCGAGTAGGGTGCGTGCCAGCTGCTGAATCTTGGTGGGCATGGTGGCAGAGAACATGATGGTCTGGTGACCTTCCGGCAGCATTTTGGCGATGCTCAGGATGTCGTCAGAGAAACCCATGTCAAGCATGCGGTCAGCTTCGTCGAGTACAAAGAAGGAGAGCTTCGACAAGTCCAGATGTCCCATGCGGATATGTGAGAGCAGACGTCCTGGCGTAGCGATGATCACGTCAGCACCCATCTTCAAGCCTTTTGTCTCTACATCGAAGCGGTTGCCGTCGTTGCCACCATAGACGGCCACGCTACTGACACCGTCGAGATAGTAGCCGAAGCCTTGCATGGCCTGATCTATCTGTTGTGCCAGCTCACGGGTGGGTGACATGATGATGCAGTTGACGGCATCGCGTGGAAAACCACCATCGTCGAGCATGCTAAGGATGGGCAGCAGATAGGCTGCCGTCTTGCCTGTTCCTGTCTGTGCTACGCCGATAAGGTCTTGTCCGTCAAGTATTTTTGGTATACACTGTTCCTGAATGGGTGTCATCTCCTCGAAGTGCATGTCGTAAAGAGCGTCGAGGATGTTATCGTTCAAATATGTCTCTTCAAATGTCATTTAACTGTTATCTTTCTACTATCTACTATCAACTAGTTTAGTTCGGTGCTTTTTTATAACAATAGTAAGCGATGAAGGCATACAGGATGTTGGGAATCCATGCAGCCAGAATGGGTGGCGTGTCAGCATTGATGGCGAAGGTGGCGCTCACCGTCTGTAATAATATATAGGTGAACGACAACGCCAGTCCGATACCCAGATACATACCCATGCCGCCCTTGCGTTTGCGTGACGACAGCGATACGCCGATGATGGTCAGGATGAATGAGGCAAACGATGTTGCTATGCGTTTGTGGTACTCCACCTCATACTGTACCACATTGCTCGAACCACGTTGCTGCTGCTTGGAGATATAACGCTTCAGCTCTGGCGACGTAAAGGTTTCCTGCTGACCTTTAGAGAACACCAAGTCCATGGGCTCCATCTGTATCAGCGTGTCTATCTCGAAACCGCTGGTAATCTCCTCACGCATACCTTTCAGCGTACGGATCTTGTAGTTGCGAGCCTTCCAGTGGTAGCGCTCCTCGGCAATGGTGTCATACTGGATGACGTTTGCATTCATCTGCGAGACCATCTTCTTGTTCTCAAACTTATAGAGTGCAAAGCCATAGCCTGTCTTGCGGATGTCGTCGTATTGCGAGATATAGGCCACCACGCCCTTGTCGACCATCAGCTGGATATTCGATGCCGACGTATTCTTCTTATTGTTCTTGTAGAGCGACTCGAAGTCGTGGCGCACCACCGTACCCTTCGGGATGATGTATGAACCGAGGTAGAAGTTGAGCAAGGCGATGAGTGCTGCTGAGATGAGGTAAGGACGCAACAGTCGCTTGAAACTCATGCCACAGGCCAACATCGCGATAATCTCTGAGTTACCTGCCAGCTTGGAGGTAAAGAAAATGACAGCGATGAAGACGAACAACGGCGAGAAGAGGTTGGCAAAGTAAGGTACGAAGTTGGCGTAGTAGTCGAAGACGATGGCGCGCAGCGGTGCGTTGTTAGAGGTGAACTTTGCCAGATTCTCGTTGACGTCGAATACGATGGATATCGAGATAATCAGGATGATGGAGTAGACATAGGTGCCAATGAACTTATTGATGATATACCAGTCCATGCGCTTTATCGGAAGCCTACCCCCAGCCCCTCCCAAAAGGGAGGGGAGCTTGAGCCCCCTTAAATAAAGAGCTGTACTCTTCAGACTTTGAAGAAATTTATTAATATTTTCTTGAATCTTCATCAATAATCCTTTTCTATGTTCCCCCTCCCTTTGGAGGGGGCTAGGGGGAGGCTTTACCTTCTTCGTCCTAAGTTATCTATTACTGAGCGCTTCCATTGGGTGAAGTCACCTTGTTCTATATGCGTGCGCGCGTCTGTGACCAGTCTGAGGTAGAATGCCAGATTGTGGATGCTGGCTATCTGCATGGCCAACAGCTCCTGGGCCTTGAACAGGTGGTGCAGGTAAGCCTTTGAGTGGATGCGGTCAATGTCGCAGCCATCAGGGTCGATGGGTGAGAAGTCATCCTGCCACTTCTGGTTGCGCATGTTCATCGTTCCCTCATAGGTGAACAACATGGCGTTGCGACCATTGCGGGTAGGCATCACGCAGTCGAACATGTCGACGCCGCGCTCGATGGCTTCCAGAATATTCTGAGGCGTACCCACACCCATCAGGTAGCGGGGACGGTCTTTGGGCAGAATGTCGTTGACGACCTCTATCATGTCGTACATCACCTCAGTAGGCTCGCCAACAGCCAGTCCACCAATGGAGGCACCGCCTCCGTCGTTCAACTTGCCCAGCACGTCGCAGACATGCTTGGCAGCATCCTGACGCAGGTCTTTATAGGTACAGCCCTGTACAATGGGGAACAGTGTCTGGTTATGGCCGTACAGCGGTTCCGTCTCGTTGAAGCGTTTTACGCAACGTTCCAGCCAGCGCTGAGTCAGCTTGAGCGAGTTCTTGGCATACTGGTAGTCGCTCTGTCCAGGAGGACACTCGTCGAAGGCCATCATAATATCGGCACCAATGACGCGCTCCGTGTCCATCACGTTCTCTGGTGTGAAGATGTGCTTCGAACCATCGATGTGGCTGCGGAACTCACAACCTTCTTCCTTCAGCTTACGGATGCCTGTCAGCGAGAACACCTGGAAACCACCAGAGTCCGTCAGGATAGGGCGATCCCATGTATTGAACTTATGCAGACCACCGGCCTTGCGCAGGATATCGAGTCCTGGGCGCAGGTACAGATGGTAGGTGTTACCCAGAATGATCTGTGCCTTCACCTGCTCGCGGAGCTCAGCGAAGTGTACACCCTTCACGCTTCCCACCGTACCCACCGGCATGAAGATAGGGGTCTTGATGGGTCCGTGGTCTGTCTGAATCAGTCCTGTACGGGCACTGCTATACGGGTCGTTATGTTGTACTTCAAAAGTCATGCGGTAGCAAATTCTTCACTCTTCACTTTTCACTCTTCACTTCCTCGTCAGGGATTTCGAATACCATGGGGTGTTCCACCATCTCGTCAGTCAGGGCGAATTTCCATACGTCCTGCACGTTCTCCACATAGTGGAAGGTGACGCCTTTGAGGTACATCTCAGGAATCTCGTTGATGTCCTTCTCGTTCTCCTTGCACATCACGATGTCAGTAATGCCAGCACGTTTGGCAGCCAGAATCTTCTCCTTGATGCCACCTACGGGAAGCACCTTGCCACGCAGCGTAATCTCACCCGTCATTGCCGTGTTCTTGCGCACCTTGCGCTGGGTCAATGCCGAGGCGATGCTGGTTGCGATGGTGATACCTGCCGAGGGACCGTCTTTGGGTGTAGCACCCTCGGGAACGTGGATATGGATGTTCCAGTGGTCGAAGATACGGTAGTCTATGCCTAGCAGGTCTACATGTGCCTTGACATACTCCAATGCAATCACTGCCGACTCCTTCATGACGTCGCCCAGGTTACCTGTCAGCGTTAGCTTGCCGGCCTTACCCTTCGACAGCGAAGTCTCGATGAACAGTATCTCACCGCCCACACTGGTCCATGCCAGTCCTGTCACCACGCCAGCATAGGCATTGCCCTGATAGATGTCGCGATAGAAAGGTGGCTTGCCCAGCAAGTCCTCCAACTCTGTGGGAGTAATCTTATCGAAGGGCAGCTCGCCATTCGTGGCATATTTCACTGCCACCTTGCGCAGGGCTTTGTTGATCTGCTTCTCCAGCTGGCGCACACCACTTTCGCGGGTGTACTGCTCGATAATCTTCTCGATAGCGGCCTTGTTGAAGGTCAACTTCTGGTCCTTCAGACCCGTGTTGTCCTTCTCCTTGGGCACGAGGTGGCGCTTGGCAATCTCGTATTTCTCCTCCGTGATATAACCGCTGACCTCGATAATCTCCATGCGGTCGAGTAGGGGACGGGGAATGGTGCTGAGGTTGTTGGCCGTAGCGATGAACATCACCTTCGACAGGTCGTAATCTACGTCCAGATAGTTGTCGTGGAAAGCATTGTTCTGCTCTGGGTCAAGCACTTCCAGCAGCGCACTGGCGGGGTCGCCGTTGTGCGTGTTCTGCGTTACCTTGTCAATCTCGTCAAGAATAAAGACGGGGTTCGACGAACCTGCCTTTTGG
The DNA here is from genome assembly GCA_946410305.1 of uncultured Prevotellaceae bacterium. Classification (GTDB taxonomy): domain Bacteria; phylum Bacteroidota; class Bacteroidia; order Bacteroidales; family Bacteroidaceae; genus Prevotella. The sequence goes on from CAMJZV010000041.1 coordinate 16,043, forward strand.
ATATTCTTGATGATGCGGCCAGGCATGGCACCGATATAGGTGCGGCGGTGTCCGCGAATCTCGGCCTCGTCGTGCAGACCACCCAGGCTGACGCGTACATACTTACGCTTCAGGGCGTCAGCTATCGACTTGCCCAGCGAGGTTTTACCGACTCCTGGAGGACCATAAAGGCAGAGGATGGGACTCTTCAAGTCGCCACGCAGCGACAGCACAGCGATATATTCCAGGATGCGCTCCTTGACCTTCTCCATGCCGTAGTGGTCGCGGTCCAATATCTTCTGGGCACGCTTCAGGTCCAGGTCGTCCTTGGTGTACTCTTCCCAAGGCAGTCCCACCAGCGTCTGCAGGTAGGTCAGTTGCACGTTGAAGTCGGGCGAGTTGGGATTCACCTGATCCAGCTTCTCCAGTTCCTTATAGAAAAACTTCTCTACATCCTCTGGCCATTTCTTGTTGGCAGCCTTCTCCAGGAGTTCCTTCTTTTCAGGAGTGCTCTCGTTGCCCATCTCTGCCTGCAGGTTCTTAATCTGCTGCTGCAGGAAGTAGTTGCGCTGCTGTTCGTCAATGTCGTCGCGCGTCTTGTTGCGGATGTCCAGTTTCAGACTCTGCAGGTTGATTTCACGGTTGACGATACGCATGCAACTGAACAGACGCTCCTTGATGCTGTCAAGTGTCAGCAGAGCCATCTTCTCCTTTACGCTGAAGGGCATATTCGAGCAGATGAAGTTCAGCGCCATCAAATTGTTACCCACATTCTTGATGGCAAACGAGGCCTCTTCGGGAATCTCGTCGTTCATGTGGATGTATTCAGCAGCCTGGTTGCGCAGGTCTTCTACCGCTGTCTTAAACTCCATGTCGCGCTTGTCGGGCTCCTCTTCAGGGGCAGCAGCAACGCGGCCTATGATGTACGGCTGGTATTTCAGCAGTTCCAACAGGCGCAGACGGCCTAAGCCCTGCACGATGGCAGTGATGTTGCCATTGGGCAATGTCAGTATCTTTAATACCTTCGCGAAGACGCCCATATCGTAGAGGTCGGCACGAATGGGACTCTCCACCTCAGGGTCTCGCTGGCATACAACACCAATCAGCCCGTCCTTCTTCTCGGCCTTGCGGATGAGCGTCATGCTCGACTCGCGACCAATCAGGATGGGTGATACGACACCAGGAAACAATACCAGATTGCGCACAGCTAGAATAGGCAATGCGTCTGGCATTTCCATATTCACCAGGTCGCTATAATCGCCGTCAACATCGGCTATCATCTGAAACGACCTGTTCTTGTTATCCATGTACATTGTAATTTTCTCTTCCATACGAACTGCAAAGGTACGACTTTTTTTTGAAATAACGCGCACGCGATAAGATATTTTAATAACTTTCCGCCTTCTTCTTGATCAGATACAGCATGCCTCCGTTGGTTCGGCGACTTTCGAACTTGTATTCCGGTCGACTGAGGATGGAACCAATCTTTTGGAACGAGGAGGCTTCTTCTTTGTAGCCTTTGAAGTGGTGTTTTAGCAGTTCTGACAGCTCTTTCAGCGTCATCCACTCGCCCTCGTCGTCGCGAGGTTTTTGGATGACGGACATCAGCATTTCGCCCAGTCCGCTGAGCTGCTGGTAAACGAGGTTGTGCTCCATCAACTGTCGTTCCTCGTCCTTCGTCAGCCAGTAGCGCTCCCCCTGGCTGATTTCGGCCTTCAGCTGAGCATAGAGCTGCTGGTGATCGACGGGCGTCTGGAAATCGATGTCGCCCGTGATGAGGGTACAGATGAAGCGACGCGAGCCCGTGGGGTCTGTCAGTGGGTGCATCTCGTTGGTGGTGCCGATGAACGATGCATATCTTCTGTGTTGTGAGTAGGCCTTGCCATAGGGTGGGCGATACTTTAGGTCGGCCGTCGACAGCAGGTACTTCAGTACAATCTGCTGGCGCTGGGTAATCTTGTCGAACTCGTCGAGGTTGATGAGTGCAAATGACGTCAGCCCGAGGTTCAGGTCGGACTCGTTCTTGAAGTTGATGCGGTCGTTGTAGTAGTCCATCACCTCACGAGGCATGAGGATACGGCAGAAACTGGACTTGCCACAACCCTGGCGACCTATCAGAAGAGGTACGAGGGCGTTACCCGTCAGCTGGCCCTTGCCTAGCCACATAGCGACCATCGAACGCATCCATAGGTGGAACAGATGGGGCCACGTCTCGTTGTCGGTAGGTATGCGCTGGGCCAGTGGTGTTACGCGATCCTTTCCGTCCCATTGAGGCAGACGCTCCAGCCACTCGTTAATGGGGTCGTAGGGGGTGATATCCTCTGAGTTGACGAAGCGGCGGATGTCCTTGTCCCAACAGCGGATGCCCAGTTCCAGGGCTCGCATGGTGATAGAGTTACGCGCCTCCTCCGTCAGATCCTGGTACGAGAAACCGATACCTGTGCGAGGACGGTACTCTGCCACTCCTCGCATCACGTTCTTGCGGAGGTCGTAGTTCTCCGTGAGGAATGTGTTGATCTTCATTGTCAACAGTGCCTCGGGCGACATGTGACGGGTCAGCGCGATGCCTCGCTTCCGAGCCATCTTCTGCAGGTGTTCGTCGCGATAGACGTTTTCGAAGGTCTTGTTGACCAGCATGGGGTCGCTGTTTAGCCACGAGCGCAGTCGTGTCAGGTGTTGGGCGACACCCATCGGGATACCTGTCTCCAGGCAGTATTGCGCCAACAGTATCAGCACACTATGACGGCGCAGGTCCTCGTCGTCGATGCCTGTGGTCTCGTCCAGTGCCTTAGTCATGTTGAACTCATAAGCGGTATGCATGGAGATGTATTGGTCGTGGTCGTCGCTCAAGGGCTGCTTGCTGGCACGTCGCAGTGTTTGCTCCGTAGGCTTTTCGGCTTTGGCGAAGATGGAGGCGGCATCGGGGTTGTAATATACGCCAGCGTCGCTGGACATGTAGCAGATGCGGGTGGTAAGCGGCTCCAGCTTCTCGATGGTTACACCCAACTGACCATTATAAATCAGACGGGCCCGCTCGTACAGGTTCTCGTGGAACAAGGCGACAGTCGCAGGGTCAGTGGGTAGCTGCTCTGCCTCCCCTCTCTCTTGGAGGGGTAAGGGGGAGGCTTTGCATACTATCTTTACCGACTGTCCGTCGGCGCCCACAAATGCCATGAGCGTCTGGGGTAGCTCTGCAGCACCCTGACGGATGGCTTCAGCCTCCTCACGCCCCGTCAGGTTGTTCACCTCCAGCAGCACCAGTCCTGTATATGATAAGGTGGTGCGCTGGCCTTGACGGTTCTCCTGTTCCAAGGCAAAGACAATGCGAGGCAAAGCCTTGGTGTAGTCCTCAAACCCCTCCAGTTCTCCCTCTGCACTCCGCTCACCCACGTACAGCGGATAGTATTGGCGCAGGTACTGAACCTGCTCACGGAATTCTCCCTGGCGAATCGTCTCCGCCAGCTCTTCTATGGTTTTCAGGCGCAGCGTCTCCTTGCTGCCTGCTCGTTTGATGATGGTAACTCGTGTCATATTCATAATGTTTAAAGGTTATGGAGTACAAAGGTAATCATTTTTTTTCAAATATCAAAATTTTCTTACCTTCAAAGATGTTAAAAAGTTGCCTAAGCCTACACTCTTATACTTAATAGTTTGCAAATCAACAAGTTAACTGGTGTATCATTGTCTTATAAGGGTACACGCAGGGTACACGAAATGTTATTAGTTCAAGTTTCGCATGTTTCACATGCTCCACTTTTCTTGGGGCAAGGGGCATGGAG
>CAMJZV010000042.1 GCA_946410305.1 uncultured Prevotellaceae bacterium
TCATAAGTGCCGATAATCAGCACGGGTTGTGGAAGAATCCACGCTGTTGACTTAAAACTCTTCATATTGTTCTTATTTTGACTTTGTTATTCTCGCTAAGTAATCGTAATGCTCACCTTCTGCAACCACTTCAACGGCATATCCATTCTTTGCTGCTTGCTCTCTCAGGGTGTCAGCGTCGATATAGAGCCAGTCAAAGGGTTCGCCAATGGTGTCCTTATACTGCATCTGGAAACTATGTTCACCGTAATAGTCCATTTCGTTTGGAATATCTATCATGCCATTTTCATCCTCGAACACATAGCTGATGTCCGATGAATCACACAGTACCTGACCTCCTAGAGCCAGTATGCTGTCTAACTGACGGAAGAATTTGGACAGCCCCTCCAAGGTTCCGACAATACCAATACCATTCATCAGCATGAGGATGGTATCGTATTGTCCCTCCAGAGTGAAGAAATTCTGTTCAAGTACCTTCTTAACCCCACGCTCTTTCATTGTCTCAACGGATAGTGGGGAAATGTCAATGGCTGTCACGTCGATGCCCTTTTCCTGTAAGACAAGTGAATGACAACCAGAGCCAGCCCCCACATCAAGCGTCTTTCCAGTAGCCATGTCGAGAGCTTTCCTTTCGATCTCTGGCATAGCCTTGTATTTACGGAAAAGTGTGGTCAAGGGTATCTCGTCCTCCTCAAACATCGGGGAAAACACTCTGAGCCTGTCTGCCTTCTTGGTTTTCCAGTAGTCGGCAATGGCTCTGCCCATTGGATCCATCTTCTTATTCATCCTCTACTTCACAATATAGTCACCATCCTCATAGAACTCCATGTGAAGCCCGATGGGATTATCAGGACTGCAACCGAAGCAGTTATATCCTTCATGGTTGCGCCAAGGGTTTATTATTTTCTTCATTTTATATGCGTATCCATTAGTGTCCCATTTTAACGGGACACTAATGATATGATTTCACAAATCTTATTAAATCTATCGGCAAAGATACAAATAATTGCGGAATTATTGCTATATTTGCCCCATGTTTTGTGATTAATTAATAAGGAACAACAATAAAACTAAACGACATGACGAATAGAAGCTTTTTCTTCACCATTGCGCTTTTGTTTTGCACGACCATTGCACGGGCGCAGTACAATCAAGTGAACGATATCCCATATCGCGATGCGGCGCAGGGCTATGCCCAGGAGCGCTGCAAGCTCGATGTGTATTATCCGACAAACGCCCAGGATGCGCCCGTGGTGGTGTGGTTCCACGGCGGCGGCATCGAGGGCGGCGAGAAGCACATCGACCCGCAGCTGAAGAACAGCGGCCTCGTGGTCGTGGCGGCGAACTATCGCCTCCTGCCAAAGGCTCCTATTGACGATATCCTCGACGACGCTGCGGCAGCCGTGGCCTGGACGTACAAGAACATCGCGAAGTACAATGGCAGCCGTCGTAAGATATTCGTGGCCGGCCACTCAGCGGGTGGCTATCTGCTCGACATCATCGGACTCGACAAGCGCTGGCTGGCGAAGTACGGCGTCGATGCCGACTCACTGGCGGCCCTCGTGCCGTTCAGCGGCCAGTGCGTCACACATTATAATATACGTAAGCAACAGGGAATCCCGCCCCTGCAGGCTACTATCGACCAGTATGCCCCGTTGACCTACATCCGCCCAGATGCCCCTCCCATCGTCATCATCTCCGGCGACCGCGAACTGGAACTCTTCGGACGCTACGAGGAGCAGGCCTACTTCTGGCGCATGCTGAAACTCGTGGGTCACAAGGACGTGACGCTCTACGAGATGCAGGGCTACGACCACGGCGCTATGCCGTTCCCCGCCTATAAAATCCTGAAGGATCATATTAAGCGGCTGACGGAAAAGAAATAAAAATGAAGAATATGGAATATTTCAAAGATAAAGTAGCCGTCAGCTTTGCCGGACGTGTCCGTGTCAACTCTATCTCGCCGGGGTGGATAGACACAACCTACACTGTCTATGATGGCCCCGAGATGACTCTGCCTATCGAAATCTCCTTCATGTGAGTACTGGCAGGACATACACGAGCCAAGGCAACGATATTATCTGCTACAGTCAGCGGAAAATAAATGAATATTTGCTACCTTTGTAGCTAATTATTAACAAAAGTTGATTCTTGTCACGACTCGACCAATTCTGAGCAAGCTCATTTTGGCTCTCGCTGCTCCAAGAATTTCCGATACTTTAATGATTTCATACAGTTATGACATATATGAATCGTTTTAATCAGTCCGATGAAGGACGACGCGATGAGCTCATCCGCATCATCGAACACAGCGTAGAGAAACTGACTCTGGCCGAGTTGGAGGCCCTGTATTATGACATGACCACGAAATCCTATATTAACGACTAACATGGCAAGTTCTCACGTAACGAAAGATATTCCTTCGAACTCTATTGCAGTAGGCAACCCCTGCAAAGTAATAAAGACTCTACCTACCAGAGGGGTAATCCCTATGTAGTTTTAGGAATCTTACCCCTTCATTATAGGAATTCTCATTTTTATATTTCGCCAAAACTTCTGATCTTTGCCCTTGAAATCAAGAGCGAGAACAGGCTGCACCTAGGTTGAGAACATGAAAGGCGTGTTGGATACGAAGTGGAATCCGCGTACTCATGAACTGACTGTCATCTACGATGCTAAGGTAACATCAGCCCGTCATATTAAGCACTTCATGGCATAGTTGCCATTCCATATATATTCCGAAAAGACCCCGGCTTGCAAACTGCAGGTCGGGGTCTTAATAAATTTGTATGATAGAGGATTACTGTTTCTTTACTTGATGTATTTCACCTTCGAGACATCGCGGAGCTTGGCATCGGGCTGCTCGTCGGGGTAGCCGATGGCGAGGATGTAATTCAGTTTGTAGTCAGCGGGGATGTCTAGACGGTCGAGGAAGAACTTGCACTTGTCGTTCGACAACAGGAAGCGTACAGGGCCACCAAGGCAACATGTGCCTAATCCCATCGACTGTGCTGCAAGCATCATATTCTCGCCCAGCAATCCTGCATCCAGTTCGCCTCCGCCATTGGCAGGCGTGCAGACACAGATAAGGTTCGGCGCATTTCGGAACATATTCTTGAAGTCCTTGTCGCGAGCCACCTGCTCAGGATTCTCCTGCTTGAACACCTCCGTCACGTCGACAATCAGCTTCTGGTCTTCCACCACGCGGACAATCCACGGCTGGCGGTTCATGCCGCTCGGTGCATTAATGCCGCACTTCACAATGACCTCCAGTTTCTCATGCTCCACGGGTTTGTCGAGATATTTGCGGATGGAGCGACGTGCCATGATGCTGCTCAGCACGGGATTTACCTCCATCTGGATAGCGGCCTCGATATCACTCATCTTATCCGTCGGCTCATAGCGTTTTAATACACGACCATCGCGACTGACAAGGAACTTGGTGAAGTTCCATTTAATGTCACTTTTCTTATCGTAGTTGGCATCCTTATTGCGGAGCATATCGTCCATGAACTTGCCCCGCTGGTCGTTGGTGTCGAAGCCGCCGAATCCCTTCTGTGCCTTTAAAAAGGTGTAGAGCGGATGCTCATTGGCTCCATTCACTTCAATCTTATCGAACTGCGGAAACTGGATATCGAAGTTGGCCGTACAGAACGAGTGAATCTCCTGAATCGTGCCAGGGGCCTGCTCTCCGAATTGGTTGCAGGGGAAGTCAAGAATCTCAAAGCCGTCCTTCGAATATTTCTCATACAACGCCTCCAGTTCCTTATACTGAGGCGTGAATCCGCATCGGGTAGCAGTGTTCACAATGAGCAGTACCTTGCCCTTGTAGTCAGAGAGCGAAACCTCCTGTTCTACGTCATCCTTTACCTTGAAATCGTAAATACTTTGTGCCGAAAGGGTCAGCACAATCGTCATTGCAATAAGGCTTAAAATAAATCTTTTCATAATCTTTATAGTTTTTGTGAGGTTACCTGATAAAGTTCATGAATGCCGGACGCTCGTCGCGTTGAGGAGCGGGATTGCCGTCGGCATGTATCTTCTGAAGCAGGAAGGCCATGTTCGTGGCGAGGGTGCGCATGGTCTGCATACCTTCGGTGTCGAGCTTTACCTCGCCCTTGCCAGCTCCATAGGCGATGTTCCAGTACTGCGAGGTCACCACGGGCATGTTCATCATCTCAAACATCATGTTCATGGTCTGGAGCGTGGCTGTAGCACCGCCGCGACGACAGACGGCCAGTGCCGCTGCGGGCTTGTTTTGTACCAGATGGCCTGCCGAGAAAAACAGCCGCTGCATCAGCGAGAGGATACCACCGTTCGGCTGGCCATAATAGACGGGAGTGCCCACGATGAGTGCATCGGCCGTGGCCATCTTCTCGGTGATGACGGCACACATGTCGTCGTCGAACACGCAGCCCTTACCGCCGTTCTGTCGGCAACCGCCGCAGTTGATGCACATGCGAACACTACCTCGTCCTATCTGCACAATTTCCGATTCAACTCCGTGCTTCTGCAGCGTCGCCTCGATTTCCTTCAGGCAACAGAACGTGTTGCCGTCTGTTCGTGGACTGCCGTTAATCAGTAAAACTTTAGGAGTTTTGCCACCTGTTACGTTGTTTAACATCGCCGACACTGGCGAAACGACTGCCGCACCCGCAGCTGCCATCGTTGCTTTCTTGATAAAATCTCTTCTGTCCATAAGTCTAGTTTTTATTATCTTTCATATAATCTGGTCTATCATATCACAAAACATATTAAATCAATGGGCAAATATACGAAAAATAAATGATTATTTGCTACCTTTGCAAATAAAATATGCGAGAACGGGCTGCATCTCAGCAAAAATCGAGCTTTTTGCGTTCGATTTGCACCGTCCTTGTAGCTGATTTTGAGAATTATTAGGATTTGATTCATAAACAAATAACTACAGAGAATGCCTATGACGGGCAATTAAAACAGCTCTATTAGACGGCATTCCCCAAGGAAGAATAGATTCCCTGGGATGACTTGGAGATGACCATTATGATGATAGGTCCAGGCACGTTCTCCTTAAAACAAAGGCAATGACACTTCGAGAATTAATCAATTCTGTAGATTCTGATCAGTACAGCGATTCAGCGTTGTATCAGAGGTCGCGTGAGACGAAGCCTGAATACGGTGCAAACAGGCGTATTCAGGTTAAGTTGGTGAATGGTGAAGTTGCTATTACCAACGTTCACGTCGGCTCGATGGGGGATATCCTGACTTATCAGATTGATGTGGCTCCAGACCTGCAATTGACGAAGATGCAATTGTTGGACGAAATCCTCAAAGAGATGTCCTCGAACACCTTTACCGATGAAGAGCAGGCTGAATTCTGGGATGATTTCACTAACCTGCAAAAAGCAAAGATCGTCAGATGACTCTCGTTGGTTTAAATACATGGGAGAGAGTGACACTGGTACGATGACATTGGATAGTTTAGAATTTATAACATGAAGGAATTACTCTTAGTCTGCATCGGTAGCTTCTTTGGAGGTGGCGATTATGTCACCTGGCATCCTATTCCATTCGTCCATATTTCATCTCCTCGCCCTCTTTGTCATACTGCTTGCGCTTGCCTACGGGAGGTTCTCTAAGGGTAATCTTAACCACTGCTGTACGGGCAAGACTACGGGCGATGGCATCATCGAAAGCATCCATGTGGTGGGGTAGGAAACGCTGACAGATGGCTCTCAATGCAGCTATCTTTTCTTCGTGGTCTGTCACAATCTCTGCCTTACCTACGGCTGTTGCCGATTTGTACTGTAGCGTAAAACTCCCATCTTTAGGACCAACTGTAGGCGCACATTTGGTAACTGCCGACAGGAACACCGTCGGGCAGTGGGCTATGCAGTCCAACTTGTCACCCTCTAAGGCACAATGGAAATAGAAGGTCTTCTCGTCTGTACGCGCCAATGACAGGGGTAATCCGTAAGGAGTCCCGTCAGGTCGCGTCATGCTAACTGTTACGTATGGAGCCTTATCCAACACCTCCAAAGCGAAGGCGGCATCCATCTCTCTACTTGCTTTTCTCATAATCCTAATCTTCTACCTCACAATGCAGAAATCCCATTTCCTTGGCCTTTTCTTCGTTCATCAGGAAGTAGATAGCCTCGCCCTCATTGCAGAGTTCACCCTTCGAGTTGATAATCTCCGCACTGATATAGGCAAGGTTTCTCATCTGTTTTGTCACTTTGGCCCGTATGGTCAATTCCGGCTCTGTCGTAGGGACAGCCTTCCGGAACTTCACATTCAACTGCACGGTATAGCCGCTGGTCTGTAGTTTCCTGCTGACTACCCATCCGCACACTTCATCTATCAGCGTACTGAGTATACCACCGTGCATAGTATCTACCCAGCCCTGATAGTTATGTCCAGGATGCCAGGTACTCACGATATAGTCACCATCTTCATAGAACTCCATGTGAAGTCCGATGGGATTGTCAGGACTGCAACCGAAGCAGTTATAACCTTCGTGGTTGCGCCAAGGGTTGATTATCTTCTTGCCCTTGGGGCGAAGATTCTCATGATCGGCAGAACAAGCAAACTCACTCTGCTCTCTCTTAATCGAATCATTCATCTTTGCTTCTCTAAGTAATTAATAATGTTTGAAATAATGGCGCAAAGTTACAAAAATATTTGGATTCTTCCTCATTTTTTTGTAATTTTGCCATCTAAAATGGAATTATTATGCCACGTAAGACAGACGGAATAGAATTTGAGATTCATCCTCGCCCAACGAAGGGTGAGGACGGCAAGCCGCTGCTCTATGTGCGCCCAGCAAAAGGCCGTAAGAAGAGCTTCAAGCAACTGGAGGATTTCTGCAACAAATATCGCAACCTGCGTACAGGAGAGTTGCAGATGGTGTTCGACGTGGTGATAGACGTTGTTGGCCTCTGGCTGTCAGACGGCTATCGTGTGGAAACACCCATCGGCTCTTTTGCTCCCAAGTTGAAACTACTGGGCGAGCATACCGACCCCAAGACCATTCATGGCAGAGACTTTGAATATGCGGGCATTGAGTTCATCCCTTCCAAGGAGTTTCAATGAAGGTGGCAAGAACCGCGAAGGCTATCGCAAGAGTCAGGAACAGGTGGGTAATAGCCAGATGTACGACGAGAAGGCTATGGACGAGGCCTTGCGCCGCTGCATGCGGCTGGGCTATGCGACGATTCCAGAGTTTATGATATTCAGCGGACTGAAGCGCAACTCTGCCAAAGCCTATCTCGACAGCCTCTGCAAGGGCGAACATCCGCGCCTGTGGAAGGTACGTGAAAGCCGCCGCTGGCTCTACTTCCCTAAAAAGAATAGTACTACAGAATAAAACTCGGTTTCGACCGACCGCTCTAGCATGTCAGGGCGGGTGCTCCAAGATATAAGGGCGCCCGCCCTAATATGTACGGGCGAGGGTTCGAATTGAGAGACATGCCGTCTCGCTCCCAGTTTGCCCGTACCTTTTCCCCTGTTCCTACGTATTTACATATTTAATATCAGCACGCCATATCAAGGATATCCCACTCACGCGAATATTGTTGAAAACTACAAATGCACACGCTTGACTTGGTGTGAGCTTCGTAGCCTTCGTCATTCGCGTATTGTTGATGTGGTGTTTCAAGAGGATGCGAAAAACTATCGGCTCTTTATCCCAAAAAGATCGAATTCTGAACGTAAAGGTACGAAAAAATCGGCAAACAATCTCTATGTCCTTTGGATTTTATGATTTATTTGCATACTTTTCCGCATAAACATTTGCTCAAATCGATTTTTTGCATTAAATTTGCGTCGTTCAACATGGTTAAACATGAAGCATGTATAGTTGAACATGTTGGTGATAGTTTTGTAGGTCAGATTGGATTTAAAGGTCGAACAGATTTTCCTATTTTAACTGGCAACTACATTATTTTTATTCTTTTATTTATGGATGCAATTAAAGATTTAGCCTTTCTAGTTTGGGCAAAAGGAAAAGATGTTCCAGGTAGGGACAGAAGTGTTTGGCGTTTTGATGATTGTGATGCTCTTATTCGTTTCAACGATTATGGCAAGCAATCAGAATATGGTTGGGAAATAGACCATATTATTCCAAAGGCCAAAGGTGGTAGTGATGACATTTCTAATCTGCAACCTCTGCAATGGGAGAATAACCGCGCCAAAAGCGACGGAGAAGAAGTTCCTAAGGTTGTTGCTTATCAAGGTCGGAATGTCAAGAGTTTATATTCGAACTTGTTGTTTGAATGATTATGAGATTGCAGAAGGATGGATTTGACTCCATCCTTCTTGCTAATGAATTGGTTCATTGTTATTGTAACGAGTTACCACTGATTTATAATACTGATAAAAATATAGTGCTTTCACTCTTGACCTAAACTTTTCAAGATTAAATATCTGTTTCAATCTTATATCAAATTCTGAAAGGGTCTGAGCTACTTCGTAATGGCCATCTATATATTCTTTTAATAGAAATGCCAGATGTTCATCTCTGTCATATTTCTTTAAAGCAACTTCTTTTTCTTCTTTTGTAGCTTCCTCATTAACATAGTTATAGTTTTCTTCATAAGAGTTTAAAGCATAATAGCTTTTCTCTTCTCCTATTGGCAATAGGGATTTTATGTAGGAATCATTTGTCTCGACAGTTCTTGTGGTGGTCATATTAAAATGGTCATCCCTTCCAACACGTCTTTGAAGATACCCATCTTCAATAACGCGATAACTATCTATAACTTTTTTATAATCAAATCCGTCTATGTAATTTTTGAGGCTATTAATTTTATTCTTTATATCGCTGACTTCAAGTTTAGGAATGAAGGATAGAGCCTTTGAATAGTAATGTAAGTTGATTGCATCTATATATGTATCATTCAAGACTTTCTCATAATACAAATCAGTGTGCTCTTGTTTGGCTGGGAAATATAGACAGCTTAGATGTCGTGACATACCTATAAAGGGTATGCCTCTTATCATCGCATTCCATTCTGTTAAGTCACAATATAACCCATCTGGCCTTTTGAAACTATTACCTTCATGACTGACAATTTCATATTTGTCAATGTCCGTGACATATAGAGCTTTATTGGGGTCATTGTCATCAACAATAAAGGTAACAAGTTGATATTTGGGAATGTCAAAGTCTGCTTCTTTGTCGAAATAATATATTTTATCACCAAAGAAGCCTATAAGTACACCAAAATATTCTGGGGCATATTTCCCATTATCACGACATTGTAAAATCAGTCCAAGCTCTATTTGTTTTTTCTGCGTGCGGATATACTTCTCTTCTGGAACAATATCGTTGTATTCATTATTGTAATACCCATTATAAGTTGAAACCTTACATTCGCCCCAATCAGAAAAATTCTTATAGAGCAAATAGTATTGCTCATCACTTATTTCAAAATCCTCCTTCACATTGAATGTTCCCAACTCTGGATGATTTTGAAGTAATTCAATAGCTTCGCCTCGCCAAATCCGGAGCAGTTTTAATGCTTTTGAAAATTTCATGGCCTTATTATAATGAACAATTCAAACTTTGTATATTAAGCGGCCATTCCTCTCTCGTAGAGGTATCGCGGTGCGAAGCCTATCTCGTCGTTCCAGTCAACGGTGAATGGGTCGAGGCGGAACGACTTGAAGTAGTCGAGGTCCTGGAGCTTGCGGCAGATACCCTTCTGCATCAGCGGCGTAAAGTCCACAAGCCGCACCTCGCCCGTGTTGAACGTCAGGCGCAGTGTGTAGTCGCGCACGTACTCGGCAGCGACAACTTTAAGCAATGGATTGTTTGTTGTCATATTCTTTTCCTCCTATATTTATTCCAAAGGTGCAATCTTCTTGGCAGCCTCGCTGTTTGACAGGCGTTCCCAGTTCTCCAACAATTCATCGCGATGCAAATCAAGCCATTCAAAGACAAGACGCAAAGCCCGACGAGGCATTTCGCCACGTACAATTCCTTCCTTGATGGTGATTTCGGCCTGGTAGTCATCGTACCACACATGGAAGTGCGGCGGATTATGGTCATCGATATACATGTAGATGATGATTCCGTAGAATTTACTTATCTCTGGCATATTGTTTCGCTTTATTGTTCTAACTGGTGCAAAGATAAGAATAATTTCGCAAAGTTATTCGCTTTTGCCGTTAAAAGTAACAAAACGTCACGAAAAAAGGGCGGGGAGCCGCTCCGACATCTTCGGCCTCGGCTTCCAGCTCTTGTTCCACATTAATAATATTATTGGGGGCTATGCTTTAATCTCTTCTAATGCTCCTGTCTCAGAGTCAATGATAAACCCACGAACAACGATGTCCTTGGGAACAAGTGGATGGGTCTTGATGGTCTCAACAGTCTTACGGACGGAGGTCGGTGTGTCCTTAAATCCCTCTAGCCATTGGTCGAGGTCAATGCCACACTTACGGATGGTGTCGAGCGTTTCGTCTGTCACGCCACGGGCAATCATCTCGTGGTGGAAGTGGTCGTAGCTCATGTGGCAGGCTCCACAGTGTGAGTGTGCCACCACCATGATTTCCTGTACGCCCAATTCATAGATGGCGACTATCAGGCTTCGCATGGCCGAGTCGAAAGCAGAGATGACCAAACCTCCTGCGTTCTTGATAATCTTAGCATCACCATTCTTCAGACCGAGCGCCGCAGGGAGCAGTTCGGTTAATCGGGTGTCCATACACGACAGTACCGCCAGTTTCTTGTCGGGATACTTGTCGGTCAGATACTTCTCGTAGCCTTTTTGCTCTACGAAACTCTTATTGAAGTCAATAATCTGGTCTATCATATCACAAAACATATTAAATGTGGGTGTAAAGATACGAAAAATCCAGGAATAATTGCTATCTTTGTGACCAATTATTACAATATTTTAAGAAGATATAGAGGATGGTCATCCAGAATTTGAGAGTCCACTGAGAACCAATTTTATCAGATAGCATGGCAAAGCGTGAATACATGTGTCAGGAACCAGGTGCTGAAGTGAACCCAGAAAGTTGGACACAACTGATGGTACAAAGGTACGGTGAAGTTATCGCAACTCGATTGCAAATTATGGTTTTACCCCTAAAATTGTGGCATACGTTGGCTTCTTGCGGTGGATTTCCGTTAGGGTGAAACCTGCATCGTCGAGCAGCTTTTTAAGATCTTCTGGCGAATAGGCAGTCATTCCTTCTACTATGCTTGTCCACTTGGAATCGCTGTCTACCACCTCCACCAAGATGGCGAACTTACCACCAGGCTTCAGGACACGACGCACCTCCTGTAGACAGTCTGGGAGATTAGGCCAGAAATACACCGTTTCGACAGCCGTCACAAGGTCGAACTTCCCGTCTTCGTAAGGCAGCTTCTCGGCTGAACCCAGAGTAACAAATACCTGCTGGTCGAGCACGTCGGTGTTCACCTTTTTGGCCTTAGCCACACTCTCCTCAGAGATATCGATGCCATAGACCTGCGCTCCTTTGACCTTCGGTCGAGCCTGCTCACGCTCGGCAAAGCTCAAACGAGTTTGGCTTTGCCCTTGCTTACTCGCAGCCTTCAGCAGTCTGCGAATAGTAAAACCACCGCCACAGCCAACATCAAGCATCGTCCATCCGTCTTGCACATCCACAAGCTTCAGTCCCCAGTTGGTCAGTGGAGCATGAGTATAATTCATGAAACTCAACATCACACGTCCGAGTGCTCCCTCTGGGCGTGCACACTGACTGAAAAATGATTTTAGAAAATTTGCCATAATCGTTTGTTTTTGTCGCGCTGCAAAGGTACGGCAAGCAAATAAGGTGCGCAATACCTAAAAACGAGTGTTTTAAGCATTGCGCACTTGCGACGACCTGCAAAAGCAGGTTAATCAGAAGTAGGTATTATATACTCTCCTTCAATATGTCCGTAATATTCGTTGTTGCTTATAATTTCCCTGCCAATGCTATAACTTTCTGCTTGGTTTCCTCCGTCTTCTGCTCGTCGATCTTGGCAGAGACGGCGCCCATGTTCTCTACCTCCCAGTAGTTGCAGATGTCGCGGAATTCGGCCGTGGCTCCGTCATAGACACCAGGAGAGTAGGATGACATCAGCAACGCCATCTTCTTCACGTTGGCGGGTTTGTTCACGCAGTACATACGCTGGATAGGAGCCTGAATCTGTGCACAGAGCGTGAAGTAGTAGATGGGTGCAGCCAGTATCAACACCTCTGCCTCGTTCATCAGCGGATAGAGCTCCTGCATGTCATCCTTCTGGATGCAGGCACCATTGCCTTGGTGCCCTCCTTCGATGTTATCAACATCGTGGACTCCTCCCTTATGACAGTACTCACAAGCCAAGCAGCCAGCAATCTTCTTGCGCGACACATTCACCAGTGTTACCTCGTGACCTGCTGCCTCGGCAGCTTTCTTGTACTCCTCCGCCATCCAAGCGGTGTTACCATTGGCTCTCGGAGAGCCTTGCAGAATCAGAACTTTCATAATCGTATTTGTTTTAGTGGGTTTGTTCGGTAAATATACAAAATAAATCCCAATACAATATGATTATGCCTTGGGATTTATGATTTATTGGGAATTACGCTGTTAATCTGTACTCATTCGGTGTCATACCTGTTCGGGCTTGAAGCTCACAACGGTACCCTCCTAATAGTCGTACTTCTCGCGTCCGTAGCGTATCGAGCAGCCGTCGCCCCATGCGCTCCAGCGAGGCCTCGGCCATCTTTTCCATTAGTGCGATGTCTTATTCTGTATAATTATGATCCACCACGATGACGACTTGCTGGTCGGGTACTAACGGTTGAAGTTCAGTAGTGAGCTGACTGATAAAGGCGGCTTCGTCGTGGACGGAGATATCAGGAACAACATCTACGGAGAGATATTTATTCTTCTCTGAATAGTAGAAGCCGTGAACCTGAACAATGTCCTTGTGGGCGGCAAGGGTCTGCATTGCTTTCGACTGCAATTCAGCACGGCGGTTCTCGCCAGTAGCCACGGCATAGACGCCAACGGTCATAATGATGCCGTGACGCTCGTACATCTGCGTAGAGATGCGGCGCGTCAGTCCGTGAATGTCGTGGGCCGACATTGTATCATAGACGTTGATGTGCAGCGAACCGATCTTCACATCGGGGCCGTAGTTGTGCAGTATCAGGTCATAGACTCCATGCACACCTTCGTAGTCTGAGACTTCTTTCTGAATCTGTTTGGCGAAGTCAGCTGAGATACTAGTACCCAGCAGTTCGTTGACAGGCGAGGCCAGCATCTCGATACCGGCCTTGATAATCACAACCGATATCAGTGCGCCCAAAATACCATCAAGCGACACGCCCCACAGCAGCATGACACCTGCTGAGATAAGTGTTGCTAGCGTGATGATAGCATCGAACAGTGCATCAGAGCCAGAGGCAATCAAGGCATCGCTCTTCAGTTGCTCACCCTTCTTCTTGACATACTGGCCAAGGATGAGTTTCACCACAATAGCCACCACGATAACCACCAGCGTCGTTGTGGTATATTCCGGCTCCGTAGGGTCGAAGATTTTCTTCACCGACTCGATGAGCGAGGTGATACCTGCCGACAGCACGATGACGGCGATAATGATGGCACTGAAGTACTCAATGCGACCGAAACCGAAGGGGTGCTTCCTGTCGGCAGGGCGCTGGGAGAGTTTGGTACCTACGATGGTGATGACGCTCGACAGCGCATCACTCAGGTTGTTGACGGCATCCATCACGATAGCAACGCTGTTGGCCAGAATGCCCACTGTGGCCTTGAAGCCTGCTAGCAACACGTTGGCGGCAATGCCTATCCAACTGGTACGGATAATTTCCTGACTGCGGTTCATGTTGTCAATACTTTTTTGCCTTGTGATTTATAATTAGTTATACTGTTATCTCAAAATTTAATCCTTCTGGGCCGAGAACAGTTTGCCTTTCAGCCATTCACGGACGGGTTGGTCGGCACTACCGCCATAATAGGTCTCGTTGCAGATGATATATATGAGTGCTATCTGGGCCAACAGAATTAGTGGAAGTCCATATTTGAACTTCTTGTGCATCGTCTTATGATGCCAGACCTTCATGCCAAGCAAGGCTCCGATGCTGCCACCAATGATTGCCAATATCAGCAAGGTTGCCTCAGATATGCGCCAATTGCCTTGCTTGGCCTTGACCTTTGGTCGAGCCTGCTTGCGCTCGGCATAGCTCAAACGAGTATGGCTCTGCCCTCGCTTGCTCGCAGCCTTGTCAATGCCATAGACCAGGAAGGTCACAGCGTTGATAGCTATCAGATAATATAACAGGGCGTTTACTATCATGGTTTCTCTCACTTTCAAAATTCTTATTAAATTGAAAGGCAAAAGTAGTCAAAAATCCCATATTATTCGTACCTTTGCACCGATTATTATGATAGTTTAGGATTTGAGCAGCATTGTCCTTTATATATTCCTGCTGAGCATCGGTGCGAGTTTCATCCAGCGAACCACAGGTTTCGGCTTCGGCATCTTCATCATGACGATGCTGCCATTCCTCATGCCAACGTATGGCGAGGCTACGACGCTCTCAGGACTGCTGGCCATCACCACTTCTGCAGCTATCGTATGGCGGTTACGGAGCTATGTCACTTGGCAACGGCTTTGGCCAATTATGTTGACGTTTATCATCGTCTCGACCATTGCCATCTTTGCCCTGACACGCATCGAAGACCATATCCTGCGACGTATCCTTGGCGTAGCACTCATCCTGATTAGCATCTACTTTATGCTTTTCAGTCAGCGCATAAAACTGCCAACGACGAAGAAAGTGCAAGTTAGCGCAGGAACATTGAGCGGGCTGATGGGCGGCTTCTTCGGTATGCAAGGCCCACCCGCCGTGCTTTACTTCATCCAGAGTGAGCCGACGAAGGAGCACTATATGGCGATGGCGCAGACCTATTTTCTGATTGGCAATGTGATGATGACTGGTGTGAGAGCCTTCAATGGTTTCTTCACAACCACCGTAGCTGTTGATTATCTCTATGGCCTCGGCGGCGTCATTATCGGCACGATGCTGGGTGCTTACGTTTTCAAACACATTCCTAACCGCATCTTCCGCTACATCGTCTATGCCTATATATGCATTAGCGGTGTAATCATATTAATGACAAATTAAGAACTATGGAAGATCTATGGCAGTGTCATCAGTTCATTTTCGTCATGTGATATCCCATGCGCTTCAATTGCATGGCGGCTCCAAACAAATAGAGCTGGTGCAGGCAGACAACGTAGCCGTTGAAGGCCTCCTTCGTGCCTGGTTCGAGCCGTTGGTGCATCAGGGCATTATAGACCCGTGAGGCACATTCGCCAGTCACTTTCTCCAGAACGGTGTAATCCACACCCTGCAGCAAAAGTACTTCCTCGCGGATGTATTCGTCCATCGCATCATAGCCCCTTTTGTCGCGCATGTAAGCGTAGAGATCTTCGATCTTTGAGTATATTTCCCATTCCGTGTCCCACATCTTTGCTACAGCCATTCCGATATACATCATCCAGCCGAGCGAGGCAGATGGGAAGTCCTGAAACTCACGGATGCCATCGGGAATATAGGACTTGGCTATTTCCTCCCATTTCTCCTCGACATCAGGACACTCTGGCATCCGTTCGTCCACCTCCTTTATGCTCAGCAGGAACTGATGCAGGTCTTTTCTCAATTGCTCTTCAAAATTCTCCATATTCGTTATAGCATCTTTTCAAGTATCTCCACTGCCTTGGTGATGTCCTCCTGAAACCGTTTGTGGTCGCGGAGGAAGTCAGTCCTGCCACCACTGATGGCATCATATAGTTCCTGACTCATGTCATTGGCGTAGTCAGAAATAGCCATCTCAATGTCATCCTTCTGCCAGTCGAGCGTGGAATGAATATAGATTCTCTGCTTCTGATGCAGGAAACTATAGGCGGTCTCGATACTATCCTTTGTTATCATCTTATTACTTTGTCATAACCTATCGGACGGAATTGCTTCTGCTCCTCGCTGTACACGAATCCGTGTCCGTATAGGTAGTTCTTTATATCTTTCGGCTCCGTGCCGAAGTTATAGCACAGTGATTCCAGCGTGTCGAACTCCTCGTCTCTCAGGAGCATATTCACGCTCGAAACCAGTATGGCAGGATCTTTCGGCAGGTAGTCCATATCACAATTCTTATTAAATCGGAGGGCAAAGGTAGTCAAAAATCCTATATTTTTCGTACCTTTGTACCGATTATTAGGATAGTTTAGGATTTATGGCAAAGCGTGAATACATACAGGCCAACAAAGAATGGCTTGCCGCTTGTGCGATCTCATCGAAGGCTGGATTATCCAGCCCTTCTACTGCGACTACGGCAAACAGATCAGTGTGGGCAAGCGGTTCTAAACCGTCCCGCAATTCTGCTCACTTACTCGCAGCCTTAGCTTTCTTTGCAAACTCGAATAGCGACAGGGGCAGATGACAATAGCCGTCAGGATTCTTGTCGAGATAATCCTGATGATACTCTTCAGCTGTGTAGAAGTTCTGCAGAGGCAACTTTTCTACGGCCAAGGGCTGCTCGTAGTTCTTCTGCTCTTCGGCAAACACCTTCTCGATGATAGGTAAATCCGCTGGGTCAGTATAGTAGACGCCAGTACGATAACGAGTGCCCTCATCGTGTCCCTGCTTGTTGAGACTCGTAGGGTCGATGGCCTTAAAGAACATCTGCAACAGGAATTCGAGGCTGACCTCATCGGGATAGAAGCGCACGAAGACAGTCTCGGCAAAACCAGTCTGGTCGGTATAGACCTCCTTGTACGTTGGATTCTCCGTATGTCCGTTGGCGAATCCTACTTCCGTCAGGGCTACGCCCTCAATCTGCTTAAAGTAATGTTCCGTTCCCCAGAAACAACCACCTGCCAGGTAGATATCCTTCGTGGGTTTGGGCGACTTCTCAATAATCTGGTCTATCATTTCACAAAACATATTAAATCTGCTGCGAAGATACGAATTATTGTTGACTTTTTACTATATTTGTGCCGGATTTTTTTATAGTTTACAAACAAACCCAACAAAAAACTAAGATTATGAGCGTACAAGACCAAAATGCAACGCCAATCCCACCATCAATGATATGGTCAATCGCTATCTACTCCTTTGGCATCACGCCAACGGATTATGTGAATGGCATAAGTCAGATGTTTAAGAAATAAGGGTGACTTGGCACCAGTCCTCGAAACACACGGAAACACTTAAAAGTGGGCGAAAATTTGGTTTTTCGCTCATTTTTTACTAATTTTGCAGCCGATTTTCTGAAAGTTATGGAAAAGAAGAATATAAAAGCAGCATTGTTTGACCTGGATGGTGTCGTGTTTGACACGGAACCGCAGTATACGGTATTTTGGGGAAGCCAGTGCCGTGAGTTTCATCCGGAACACCCGGGACTGGAGCACGAAATCAAGGGACAGACGCTGGTGCAGATCTATGATGCGTGGTTCTCTGGCGAGCTGACAGAGAAACAATCACTGATTACGGAACGCTTGAATCAATTTGAGCAACAGATGGATTATCAGTATGTTGCAGGGTTTGAAGAGTTTATTAGTGAATTGCGTCAGCAGGGCATAAAGACCGCTGTGGTGACAAGTTCTAACAAGCCCAAGATGCAGGCGGTATATGCCAGCAGACCAGAGTTCCGCAGTATGTTTGACGCCATTCTGACCTCTGAGGACTTTGAGCGCTCGAAGCCTGATCCCGACTGTTACCTGAAGGCTGCAGAACGCTTTGGCGTGGAGCCCAAGGACTGTGTGGTCTTTGAGGACTCGTTTAATGGCTTGAAGTCGGGTAGGGCTGCTGGCATGTATGTCGTTGGTCTTGCCACGACGAACTCAGCCGAAGCCATTAAGCCGTATTGTGATGAGGTCATCGCAAACTACGTGAAAGATTAAAGATCTAAAGTTTCGCAAGTGATGGCGCACCTGCATAATTTAACATAAAATAGGAATA
>CAMJZV010000043.1 GCA_946410305.1 uncultured Prevotellaceae bacterium
GAGCACAACCTTGCCAAGGTTGGGGTCGCGGGTCCGAGTCCCGTTTTCCGCTCTTCTTTGATTTTTTATTTTGAAAAACAAACACATTCAATGAATTTATATCTTCGTTATTTTGACAGTGAAGTGCTGGTAAAGAGTGCTGATGAAGCCATTGACTTTTTATCTGCCATTGATGATATTGCCATGAACCCAGTTTTGGAGAAAGATATCCGTGACTATGTGGCCAGCGATGTCTATTATCCAAAGCGCTATAAGATCCGTCCCCGCGTCTATTTTATTATTATCAAGACCGAGGCATCAACAATGCAGGACTTTAAGGAAAAGAAAGCCGTTCGTCCTGCTGAGGGACAGGGTGGAAAGGCTAATGCTCCAGTACTGATGACGCTCAATGAGCCTCGCTATGGCTGGTACGAAGGTTCTATTCTTTTTAAGCGCGTACAGCAGGTACCTGGCACTGGTAAGTTCCAGTATCGTGATACCACTTTCGTAGCTCGTGTGAAGGCAGCTTCTGGTATGGACTGCTATAACCGCATCGTGGCACATCTCTCTGAGCGTGTGGATCGTCGCAGCCAGTTCCCCTCTGCTAAGGGTAAGAACTTCAAGTTCGAGTTCCTGGGAAAATGTAAATGATATTGAACTTTGAATATTGAATATTAACAAGACCTCAATATGAATAAGGTGATGCTGATTGGTAATGTGGGTGTTGAACCTGAAGTGCGTTACGTCGACCAAGGCGTTGCTGTTGCTCGTGTTCGCCTGGCTACTACGGAGCGTGGCTATACGTTGCAGAACGGTACTCAGGTGCCCGACCGTACCGACTGGCATACCGTGCTTCTCTGGCGTAAGCTTGCCGAGATAGTAGAGAAGTATGTTCATAAGGGCGATAAGTTATATATTGAGGGACGTATCCGCTATACCACGTGGGATGATAAGCAGGGACAGCGCCATAATGCTACCGAGATATGGGCTGACAATATGGAACTGCTGACACCAAAGTCGATGCCCTCATCAGAACCTGCAGGTTCTTCCAATGTGTAATCCATGGATTATTTTCTAGAAATATTGAATGAAGTGACGCTGTTGACTCCCTCGACAGGCGCCATTATTGCTGGTTTACTAGCGTGTGCATTGTTATTCGTCTCTGGCTTTGCTTCTGGTTCAGAGATTGCCTTCTTCTCCCTATCACCCTCTGACTTGAATGAGCTTGACGAGGAGAAAAGTGAGGATGACCTGCATATCAAACAATTGCGTGAAGATTCTGAGCGAACATTGGCAACAATCTTGATAGCCAACAACTTGGTGAATGTGACCATCATCATGCTTTTCGGCTATTTCTTTGATCATGCTGTGAAGTTCCATGCCTGGTGGTTGGAGTTTGTTTGCATCACTGTATTGTTGACATTCCTGCTGTTGCTGTTTGGCGAGATTATGCCAAAGGTGTATGCTGGTCAACAACCGCTGCGCTTCTGTCGTGGTGCTGTGAATGGCATCCTGCTCTGTCGCAAACTCTTTTATCCCTTTGCCAGCATTGTAGTCAGCTCAGGTCGTCTGGCTGACAAAGTAGTGCAGAAGGAGAACCACGTGCTGAGCGTCGACGACTTGGAACAGGCATTGGAGCTGACAGATAAGGAGGATATTAAGGACGAACAGCGCATTCTGGAGGGTATTGTCCGTTTTGGCGACGAGACTGCCAAGGAGATCATGACGTCGCGCCAGGATGTGGTAGACCTAGACTTCAAGTCGACCTATCAGGAGGTGATGCAGTGTATTGTGGAGAACAACTATTCGCGCATTCCCGTCTATCAGGACAATAGCGATAATATTCGTGGCATCCTTTATATCAAGGACTTATTGCCACATCTTACCAAGGGTCCTGCCTTCCGTTGGCAGTCGTTGATTCGTCCACCTTACTTTGTTCCAGAGACGAAGAAGATTGACGATTTGTTGCGTGAGTTCCAGGAGAATAAGGTGCATATCGCCATTGTTGTCGACGAGTTTGGTGGTACCAGCGGTATCGTTACTTTGGAGGATGTCTTGGAGGAAATCGTTGGTGAGATTAACGACGAGTATGACGAGGACGAGAAGAGCTACCAGCGCATCAACTCTAATACCTATGTCTTCGAGGGTAAGACGCTGTTGGCAGACTTCTACAAGATACTGAATCTAGATGACGAGACCTTTGAGGATGTCGAGGGCGATGCAGATACCATTGCAGGTCTGTTGCTCGAAATCAAGGGAGAGTTCCCCAAACTCCACGAGAAGATAGAGTATCTGAACTTCACATTTGAAATTCAGGAGATGGAGGAACGCCGCATCTCAAAAGTAAAGGTGGTGGTTCATCAGTCCAACGATGGCCAGCCTACTGCGTAGTACCAGCTCATCTTTTTGATAGCTTTGTTGCAGCTCCACTCTTCGGTGCCATACTGTTCCATAGGGAAGAACATGCTGACACCGCTGAAGTAGTCATCGGTGACGGTAAAGTCGTTGAAGTTGATTTTTATAAAGCTATCGGTCTGCCACATTTCTGCTATGCGGTTGTAGGGCACTGCACGCTGAAAGACCTGATACCAGTTCTCGTATTTCGAGGGTTCGTTGGCAAAAGCCTTGCGGACCACCTCGCGGACATCGAACATGATGTGCTTGCGTTTTCCGTCCACATAGGTGTTGTTATAATAGACGTGACGCTCCATCAGGTTACTCTCGTTATTGACATATTCGTTGATGTGTGACAGCAAAGGACGCGTAGCTTCTGCCAGTGCTTCCATCTCTGAAGTCTTAATTACGGATAGTGGTACGCGATTGGGGTAAGCATCAGCATAGGCATCGATAACAGCCTGATAGAAATTCTCTGTATGTAGGAACAACGCAGGAACAATAGTTTCGTAGGGCGCTCCATAGCCAGGAATCTCAGCAGGCGATCCCATGAGGTAGTCTGTCACTTCGCGCAACTCGTAGCCATCCTCCACATTCATCATGTTGCAGCAGTCGCACATGATGAACTTCCACTTCATGGGAAGCATCTTGAAGGCCTCTCGCATAGACGGGATGTTGAGCCACTTGCCCTTTAATAGAGACTCCTTGCTGCGTTCATCAAAATAAGTACGCAGTTCGTTGTTGCCAGTATCTATACCATAACCACGACGTGTGGCAACGCTGTCCTCCATAAGCCATCCACTGGCGTGGCCCCACAATACCAGACCATAGTCTTCCTTGGCAGGACACATCTGGTAGATGCGGTCTATGACGTCAATCATGTTGTCGGGATCTGACGAGTATAAATCCTGTTCGTAGCGATACAAGGTGTCTAAATTGCCATCGGTGTTAATCTTAGCAATAAACGGCATCTCGGTCTTACTGAGTTTGTCGACATACAGCACCAGATTCTCTGATGCAGCAACCTGCTTACGGCCTTGTCGCATTTCGTTGATGTCATTCTGCATATAGGGATTGAGGTTGTTCTCACCAACCATATAAACGATAACGGTACGGCGCGCAGGCTCTGGCTCGGGAGGTGTCGAAGGACTGTCATCATCCTTGGAACAGGCTGTAAACAACAGAATAGCACTTATAATCGTCAAAAGATGTTTCATTTTTTTATTTTTGTTTGCAAAGATACTAATAATTTATAATTAATAAGGTAAAATACATAATTATTCGTATCTTTGCAGTCAAATTATGAAAATAATGAAGCATTTAGCAAGCTATATAACCTTTTTTCTCTCTTTGCTGTCAACCACCTTATACGCACAGGACTACGATGTCCAGTGCGAGGATACGTGTTCACACATTCATGGCATTGACCTGAGCCACTATCAGGGTAATGTGTTCTGGGAAACCATTGGCGACAATACCCACATGGCTTATGTCTACCTGAAGGCTACCGAGGGTGGTGACCGCATTGATGCAACTTTTGAACGTAACATCTGGATGGCTCATCAGCAGGGGCTGAAGGTGGGGAGCTACCATTTCTATCGTCCTAAGTCTGACCAGTTGCGCCAATTGCGCAATTTCCAGTCACAATGTATTCCAGAGGAACAAGACCTGATACCCATGATTGATGTAGAGAGCACGGGTGGTCTGTCAACTGATGTCTTCTGCGACTCGCTATTCTATTTCCTTGACCTTGTGGAGGAGGCTTACCAGCAGAAACCACTCATCTATACGGGGCGCAACTTCTACAACAAGCATCTGCAGGGCAAGATTGATGACTACAAGATCATGATTGCCATGTATACAGAAGACGAGCCCGTTGTTGCCGACGACCGTGAGATTACGATGTGGCAATATACAGGTAAAGGTAATATAGCAGGTATCAGTGGCTATGTGGACAAGAGCCGCTTTATGGGGAACCATAGTCTACGAGAAATCAGGTTCCGCCACTAACTATTTGCCTTTGTTCTCTTCGTAGGACGCCAGTACTGTTTCACCTCTCTTTCCCAGACCTTTACAGTAGTCTCTGATTTCGTCATCAGTCTGGGCGTCGGAGAATCCCATATTGTGTGCAATACTCCTCAGCGCCTCAATCTCTTGGGGTGCGCAGACATTGTCAGTGGCCATTACCTCAATGAGACGACGCAGGTACTTGCTTTTTTCTACCAGACTGGTGGGATAGTTGTCCTTGATTTTCTCTGGGTCCATCTTAAACAGTTTCTGTAACTTGTCGATGTCAATGCCTTCCTGTCGGCAGATGTCCAGAATGATAGAGTTCTCGTCCATCGAGTAGTTGTTGTCTGATGCACTGATAATAATCAGGTCGCGCAAACGTGTGAGATCAGGATCGTTGCTGAGGTCTCGCTTGAAAAGATCGAATAGTCCCATAGGAAAATGAAAGATTAAAGATTAAAAATTAAAGGATTTATAATTATTCTTCGATGTGCGACATTGAATGCGCAAAGTTCTTCATGAAATTGGTAATGGCTTCTGCAGGATAATAGTGCATATAACGGGCCGACTGCTTGACGTGCCACATCATTGCTCGGGAGTCATTCGTGCGGACAAAGATACTTTCGCCTTGTGTGAAATACCAATCAGCGGCTTTCTTCTCCGTCAGTAGGAAGATGTCGTCGACTGCCCGCTGAGTACTCTTGTCAGCAACAGCATCGGTGAAGCGTATTTCTCTTGCCTTGAAGTCAAACAGCTCCATGAGCAGCGAACCTTCCAAGCGTGCCATTCGTCCCATCTCCAGTCGCTGTATCCAGGTCTTCAGTACCTCATATTCAATAGGATCCTTCGTCGTTTTAAGATAGATGCCCAGCATAATCAGCTGGCGGAGGCTGATGCCCTGCGTCATGATGTTACGGGCAATATGAATGAGGCGTAGCAGCAGGTTGAAGGTGGGGTCTTCTGTACCCGCCTCTTCAGCCAGTTTCTGCAGTTTGCTATTCAGCATGGGGTTGGTTAGCTCTTCTGGGCCTTGCTCTTCTCTTGTAGAGGTCTTGTCGTCTTCAAAATGCTGACGTAGCGAAGGCGTTATCTGCAAAAAGAAATCATCTTGACAGCGTAGAATTCCATTCTTAATCCATGGTGTGACACCATGAATCTGGGATATCTCGTAAAGCCTGTTCCATTTCCAATGGGACATGGGCTCTATCGGTTCTGTCTTTCCAAAGGCTCCACAGCGGAGCAAACGTAGGAAGTTGCGCTGAATGATGTCCATCGTGATGTCTTTATGAATAACGTTTCGGATACCTTAATAATATAGAGAGGAGGGCAGCGATGCATATGGCAAAAGGATAGTAGAGGTAGGGCAGGATGCTGATGGGATTCAGCTGTGCCAGTCCTGCCGCCATGAGCATTTGTGCACCATAGGGAATGAGTCCTTGTACCGTACAGGAGAACGTGTCGAGTATGGAGGCACATTTACGGTTATCCACACCAAAGCGGTCGGCAATCTGTTTGGCAATGCCTCCCACAGTGATGATAGCCACTGTGTTGTTGGCTGTACAGAGGTCTACGAACGATACCAGTCCTGCTACCGTCATCTCTGCGCCACGCTTGGTGGATACATGATGTGTGAGTCGCTGGATAATAAAGTCTATGCCGCCATTGTGCTTGATGATTTCTAAGAGTCCGCCCGCCATCATGGTGATAATGATGAGTTCACCCATGCCAATAATGCCGTCGCCCATCGCGCTGAACCATCCAAAGATGTCAAACGAACCGTTAAGGATGCCAATAATGCCCGTCAGAAGAATGCCCAGCGACAGGACGGCCATGACGTTCATGCCGATGATGGCTGTCAGCAGTACCACGAGGTAGGGTATGACTTTGACAAAGGATACTTCGCCAACGCTGTGTGGCGAGGTGATGCCTTGCCCCATATATAGGTATATTCCTAGTATCACTACTGCCGCAGGAACTACTATGAAGGAGTTGACGCGGAATTTGTCACTCAGTTTACAGCCTTGTGTGGAGGTGGCAGCAATGGTGGTGTCGGAGATAAACGACAGGTTGTCGCCAAAGAACGAGCCGCCAACTACGACGGCAGTCATCAACGGAATGCTGGCCCCTGTCTGTTCAGCTACTCCTGCTGCGATTGGTGTCAGTGCTACGATGGTTCCCACACTGGTTCCCACGCTGATGGATATGAAGCAGGCTGCGAGGAATAATCCTGCCAACAGCATGTTGCCTGGCAGGAGTGTCAGCGCCAGATTGACGGTGGCGTCTATGGCTCCCATCACCTTGGCGGTATGGGCAAAGGCGCCCGCCAGAATGAATATCCAGATCATTAGCATCATCTGTCCCTTGGCTGCACCACGACTGTATATGTCGATGCGCTCACGTAGTGGAATGCCACCGGAGATGAGCATGGCATACATTGATGCTGCCATGAATGCTACGGTGATAGGTACTTTATAAAAGTCACGAGCAATAATACTCGTGACCAGATAAAGTACGATGAACACCATAAGTGGTGATAATGCTATCAGACCTTTTCTCAAAGCGTTACTCCGTTTTTAAAGATAGATATCTCTCTGTAGCCGTTTTCTTCGTTGCGAGCCATTTCGCCACTGGCTACTGCCAATACCTTGTCGATAAATTCAGGTACCAGTTCCTTCATGGTGCGTCCCTCAACCAGCTGTCCTGCTGAGAAGTCTACCCAGTGAGGCTTGTTCTTGGCGAGGGTGGGGTTGGTTGCTATCTTCATGGTGGGCACGAAGGTGCCGAAGGGGGTGCCGCGACCTGTTGTGAACAGTACGATATGACAACCTGCTGAGGCCAGTGCTGTTGCGGCTACGAGGTCGTTGCCAGGAGCTGACAGCAGGTTCAGACCAGTATGCTCCAGACGGTCGCCGTACTCCATAACGCCACTGACGGGTGCCTTGCCACACTTCTGTGTACAGCCCAGTGCCTTATCTTCCAGTGTAGAGATACCGCCAGCTTTGTTGCCTGGACTGGGGTTCTCGCCAACGGGTTCTCCATGTGACAGGAAGTAGTTCTTGAAGTTATTGATCATCGATACGGTCTTTTCAAACAACTCTGTAGTCTCACAGCGGTTCATGAGGATGGTTTCTGCACCGAACATCTCGGGAACCTCGGTCAGGATACTCGTACCTCCCTGTGCTACCAGCCAGTCAGAGAATTCACCCACCAGTGGGTTGGCAGTGATGCCGCTGAATCCGTCGCTACCACCACATTTCAGACCCACGCGCAGTTTGCTGACGCTAACCTCTTCGCGCTTGTCTTTCTTGGCCTGGGCATAGAGATTGCGCAGTATTTCCATACCAGCTTCAATCTCGTCGCCTTCCACACGCTGGGTAACCAGTAGTTTGATGCGATCCTTGTCATAGTCGCCGAGCATCGCCATGAAGTCCTCGGGTTGGTTGTTCTCACAGCCCAGACTCAGCACCAGCACACCACCGGCATTGGGGTGTAGGCAGATGTCGCGCAGCACCTTGCGGGTGTTCTCATGGTCTTCGGAAAGCTGTGAGCAACCGTAGTTGTGGTGCCATGCGTGGATGGCGTCGATGCCCTCGCAACCCGTCTCCTTGGAGAGCTGATGAACGAGGCGCTCGGCAATGCCGTTGACGCAACCTACGGTAGGCACAATCCATATCTCGTTGCGCACGCCGACTTCACCATTCTTGCGAATATATCCCTTAAATGAACGCTTTTCGTCTTTAATGCTAAGTTTTTCGTTTACAGGGTTGTATGTGTACTCCAGCGTACCGCTGAGATTCGTCTTGAGATTGTTCTCGTTGACCCAGTCGCCCGCCTTCAAGTCCTGACGTGCATGACCAATGGGATAACCGTACTTGATGATGTCTTCACCTTGTTTGGCGTCCTTGATGAGTACTTTGTGTCCCGCAGGAGTGTCTTGATTGAGTGTGATTTGCTTGCCGTCGATCTCAATGATGTCGCCCTTCTTTTTAGGTGCCAGGCATACCACTACCGAGTCGGCAGGATTGATTTTTAAAAATGTAGCTTGTTCCATAAAGATTAGTTTGTTTTGTTATTATATTAAAATAGTTTATCCGATATTCTTTCGTCGGTAGAAATCTATATTTTCTTTGCTGAGTAGTTCAATAGGCATGTAGTTAACAGAATCCACTTTCTTCTTCAGTATGATGGCGTTGAACAGTGAGTCGATACAGGCATAGCCTTGCATATATGCGTGCTGGGCTATCAGGAACGAGATGCTGCCTTGGCGTACACACTCAGCATTCTTGGGCACCATGTCGTAACCCATAATCTGGATGTTGCGGCGGTTGCTCCTTAGCAGGTATTCACCCACCAGATGTGCTTTGGAGTTGAATGTGATGCAGTGATGCACCATCGGGTGCTGCTCGAAGAATTTCTCTAGGATTGTATCATAGTTCTCACGTTTCTCGTCAAGCGACAGGTTGACCTCATGAATTTTTACGTTGGGGAAGTGGTCATGCATATAGTGGCGGAATCCTGTCTCGCGGTTCTCCTGCTGTTTGGAGGCTACGTTGCCATTATGCATTTGCTTCATCAGCATAATCTCCTCTTCGTTTGGTGTAAACAGCATCATCATGCGAGCTGCGAAGTAGCCACTGGCAAAAGAGTCTTGTCCGAAGAATGCCAATGGACGTAGGTCGGGCATGTAGGAGTCAAGAAGGACAAAGGGAATCCCTTGGGCATGCATGATGTCCGTGTATTTGCGGGTAATGTCCAGCTGCGAGGGTACGATGACTACTCCGTCAGGCTCTTGCTTCAGCACTTCTTTCATAGTATCTGCGAAGGTGCTAGTGTCGAAACGGTTGTAGTAAAAGAGCTTCTTGGATACACTGAAGTCGCGGAAGCGCTCTGTAGCTTCTGTGGCACCTGTCTCAATCTCCTGCCAGTATGCCTCAGACTCGTGCTTGGGCAGTACCATATAAAAGGTATATGACTTGTTGTAAGCCAATGCTGAGGCATAGCGGTTTGGTTTATAGTCCATTTCCTCCAAAGCCTTCTTGACTTTGGCCAATGCTTTAGGTGACACGTTCGGGCGCTCATGGAGCACACGGTCTACAGTACCGACGCTGACGCCGGCACGTTCTGCGATATCTTTGATTCTAATCTTTTCGGTATCCATAATCAGTGCAAAGGTAATGAAAAAAAATGATTCGCCGAAGAATTATCGTAGTTTTTTCTGAACGGTAAACGTTTACGATTGTTTTTAGAATATTTTTGCCCGAATTCTTTGTCATTACAAAAAAATAGCTTAACTTTGCAAACACTTTACACACAACATTTTCTAAATGTAATACTAAAACAAATGGCAAAAATTGTAACTTTAGGCGAGATTATGCTTCGCCTGTCGCCCATGGGCAACGACCGTTTCATTCAGAGTGAGTCATTCCGTATCATCCCTGGCGGTGGTGAGGCTAATGTAGCTGTCAGCGTGGCTAACTATGGCCATGAGGCATATTTCGTGTCTAAGCTGCCCAAGCATGAGATTGGTCAGATTGCAGTAAATGCACTCCGTCGTTATGGTGTAAACACACAGTTCATTGCTCGTGGTGGCGACCGTGTAGGTTTGTACTATGCTGAGACTGGTGCTTCTATGCGTCCTTCAAAAGTTATCTATGACCGTGCTCACAGTTCTATTGCTGAGGCTGATCCAAAGGACTTTGATTTCGATGCAATCATGGAGGGTGCTGCCTGGTTCCACTGGTCTGGTATTACTCCTGCTATTAGCGACAAGGCTGCTGAGTTGACAAAACTCGCTTGCGAGGCTGCTAAGCGTCATGGTGTAACAGTCTCTGTCGACCTTAACTTCCGTAAGAAGCTGTGGACTTCTGAGAAGGCTATCAGCATCATGCGTCCGCTGATGAAGTATGTGGATGTCTGCATCGGTAATGAGGAAGACGCTGAGCTCTGTCTTGGTTTCAAGCCCGATGCTGACGTAGAGGGTGGTCAGACTGATGCTGCTGGTTACGAGGGCATCTTCAAGCAGATGATGAAGGAGTTCGGCTTCAAGTATGTCGTTTCTACACTCCGCGAGAGCTACAGCGCAACCTTCAATGGTTGGAAGGCTCTGATCTACGATGGTAAGGAGTTCTATCAGTCAAAGCGCTATGAGATCAATCCTATCATCGACCGCGTGGGTGGTGGTGACTCTTTCTCTGGTGGTCTGATTCATGGTCTGCTGACCAAGGAAACACAGGGTGAGGCTCTGGAGTTCGCTGTTGCTGCTTCTGCCCTGAAGCACACTATCAATGGTGACTTCAACCTGGTTGGTGTTGACGAGGTAGAGAGCCTGGCTGGTGGCAATGCCAATGGCCGCGTGCAGCGCTAAATCGTAATATCGAAATAACGTTATAACGTAATACCGAAAAAGAATAAAATGGCAAAATTTGATAAGATTGCTGTGTTGAAGAAGATTGGCGACACTGGTATGGTGCCCGTCTTCTATCACAAGGATTTAGAAGTGTGTAAGAATGTAGTGAAGGCTTGCTACGAGGGTGGTGTTCGTGCTTTCGAATTTACCAATCGTGGTGACTTCGCTCACGAGATCTTCGGTGAACTGGTGAAGTGGGCTGACAAGGAGTGCCCTGAGCTGGCACTGGGTATTGGTAGCGTTGTTGACGCTCCCACCGCTGCGCTCTATCTCCAGCTGGGTGCCAACTTCGTGGTAGGTCCCCTGTTCAATCCCGAGATTGCTCCCGTCTGCAATCGTCGTCTTGTTCCTTACTGCCCAGGCTGCATGACTGTCAGCGAGATTGGTAAGGCTCAGGAGTTGGGTTGCGACCTGACGAAGGTATTCCCTGGCGACGTTGTTGGTCCTAACATGGTGAAGGGCTTGAAGGCTCCCATGCCTTGGTCTAAGATCATGGTGACTGGTGGTGTGGCTCCTGAGGAGGAGAACCTGAAGTCATGGTTCAAGGCTGGCGTGTTCTGCGTTGGTATGGGCTCTAAGCTGTTCCCCAGCGACAAGGTAAAGGCTGGCGACTGGCAGTATGTGACCGACAAGTGCAAGGAGGCACTCGGTTATGTGGCTAAGGCTCGCGCTTAATACGCTCCTCACACTTATTATTTTCTCAGCTTGTTCATCGCCAGACAGGCAGGTGGTGGACAAGCTGAATTCTCTCTCTTATGCCTGTCACTATCGTGATATTGACTCTACGGAGATCTATGCCCAGCAGGCTTATGATGCTGCTGAGGGCTATGCTGCCGGACGTGCTGAGGCACTCAATAACATGGCTTTTGTCTCCATGGTGCGCATGCACTATGACCAGGCTGAGCAGCAACTTGACGAGGCCCTGTCGATAACTGACAACCAGATAGAACTGTATATCGCTGAGATTCAGCACATGCGTCTCTGTCAGCGCCGTTCTAACAATCGTGCCTTCTATGAGCATCGCGAACGCGCCCAGAACCATCTGCAGCGCATTCGTGAAGACCGCGAGGAACTACCAGCCCGTCTGCAGCAACGCATGGTCTACGCAGAGTCGGAGATGGCCATTGTCAACTCCACCTATTATTATTACGTCGGTCTTGAGCGACAGTCTGTGGAGGCTATCCGCTCGTTGGATGCCGATGCTGTGCGCAGCGATACCACGCAGTATCTGAACTATCTATATAACGTTGGTGCAGGAGGCGTCTTGGCGGGTGATAATCCTGAACAGATACGAGCTGACGAGATGGAAATCCTGAACCGCTGTCTGAGCATAGCGCGTCGTAAGGGTTATCCCTATTTCGAGGCGCAGGCCTTGGAAGGGTTGGCAGACCACACCGACGACATCTCGCTGGCAGACTCTGCCTTGCAGCTGTTTACATCCTATGGCGACGTCTATCAGATAGCGGGTGCCAACCGTACTTTGGCGTCGTGCTATCATGCCAAGGGTGACGATAATACTGCCCTTGACTATCTTCACAAAGCGCTCTCTGATACGCTCATCAATCAGGCTCCTGACCTGGTAGCCAGTATCCGTGAGCAGTTGTCTGTGGCTTACTCTGCCATCGACGACAAACCCCAGAGTGACTATAACCGCAACATCTATATCGACCTGCAGGAACAGACACGACAGGATCGTGAGCTGGAAGCCCGTGCAGGCATCCTTGACCATGAGGTCAGCCAGCTCAACTGGATGATTCTGGCGGTCTTCATCGCCATCTTGCTGATGGTGTTCCTGTTGTGGCTCTTCAACCACATGAACCTCCAGCACAAAGAAGATACCGAGTTCGACGAACTGCTGGAACAAAAGAAGGAAGAGGTGGCTGAGGCCCGTCTGCGTGTGGAGCGCAATGAGCGCCGCCATATGGAACAGCGTGCCAAGATATCGATGGCTATGGGCATCCTGCCACTCATCGACCGCATCCGTCATGAGGTGAAACATCTGGAAACTCTAGATAATCTAAATGATCCAGACAATCTAGAGCGTCTGGACTACATCCGCGAACTCACTGACAATATCAATCAGCAAAACGACGAGCTGACACAGTGGATCCAGCTTCGTCAGGGTGAGCTGAGCCTCCATGTGGAGAGTTTCCCGTTGCAACCGCTATTCGACATCGTGGCCCGTAGTAAGACCAGCTTCAGCATGAAGGGTGTACAACTCAGCGTGCATCCCACAGAGGCTACAGTCAAGGCCGACCGCGTGCTCACTTTGTTTATGCTGAACACGCTGGCCGACAATGCCCGTAAGTTTACGGAGAATGGCGGAAAGGTGGATGTCTCTGCCACTGAGGGCGACGGCTATGTAGAACTGTCTGTGGCCGATACTGGCAAGGGCATGCCTGCTGAACAGCTGGCACATGTCTTCGACCATAAGGTGCAGCAGGGGCACGGCTTTGGTCTGATGAACTGTAAGGGCATCATCGAGAAATACCGCAAGACCAGCACGCTGTTCTCCGTCTGCTCGTTGCAGGCAGAGAGCGAGGAGGGTAGGGGCTCGCGCTTCTTCTTCCGCCTGCCCAAGGGTGTTGTCAGGCTTTTGGCTATTGGCTATTGGCTATTGGCTATGAGTCAACCGCTATCAGCCAACAGCCAACCGCCCTCGCAACGCCACACTCTCACAGAGAGAACAGCTAACAGCCTCTCCCGCGCCCACATCTTTGCCGACTCTGCCTACTTCTCCAATATCAATGGCACCTATGCGCGAACGCTGCAGTTTGCCGACTCGTGCATTTCTGCACTCAACGCCCACTATCGTTCGCAGCATCCTGACGGACAACTGCTGTTGCAACGGCTCAGCGACCAGAGTCCTGCCCCAGAGATACAGTGGTTGCACGACGGCATCGATACCAACTATCAGATTATTCTCGATATTCGCAACGAGAGTGCGGTGGCTGCCTTGGCCTTGCACGAGTGGTCGTTGTATTCCTATAATAATAAGGTCTATACACAGCTCTTCAAGGAGATGAGTGCCGACGCCACACTGGCCGACTACTGCCGCACCATGGAGCAGTCGCAGCAGAATAAGCGCATTGCCGTCTATCTGCTGCTGGTACTGTTTGTGCTCATTGTGCCAGCCTACTACATGCTGTACTATCGTCACCGTCTCTATCGTCGCTTCCGTCAGGAGAGTCAGCAGCAGACCACCCTTGAGATGGCTGACGACGACCTGCACCGTGCTGAGTTGGAGAATGCCAACCTGCACGTTGCCAACAGTGTGCTCGACAACTGCTTGTCGACGTTGAAGCATGAGACGATGTACTACCCCTCGCGCATCCGCCAGTTGGTAGACTCTGGCGACCTGAAGCCGCTGGCCGAGGTGACAGGCTTCTATCGTGACCTCTACAGCATACTCATCCAGCAGGCTTTGGGACAGGTGGAACGCATCAAGATGCATGTCCATCCCGTGGAGTTCTATGGTCAGCAGGTACTGGGCGACGCCAACATGCTGCGCTACCTCTTTGAGTTAGTGAGAGTTGAGAAACAAGAGGTGAAAGCGGAGGTCAAGGATGACAAATACGTGGTATTCACCATTCCTCTTACCACTAATCTCTCACCGCTCAACTTCCTGCTCTGTCGTCAGATAGTCCGTGAACACGGAGAGGCTACAGCCCGTCGTGGTTGTGGCATCGTCATAGAAAACAACTTAGTCAACATCACATTACCCCGACACAATGGAAAACTTTAAATTGATTATCGTAGAGGATGTACCCCTCGAACTGAAAGGCACTGAAGGTATTGTACGCAACGAGATTCCTGAGGCTGAAGTCATTGGCACAGCAGACAATGAAGCCTCCTATTGGCGACTGCTCAAACAGGTTGGCGCCAGCGGCCAGCTCCCCGACCTCGTCTTGCTCGACCTCGGTCTGGGCGGCTCTACAACGGTAGGCGTCGAGATATGCCGTCAAACCAAGGAACTATACCCGAAGGTGAAGATACTCATTTTCACTGGCGAGATATTGAACGAGAAGCTGTGGGTCGACGTGCTCGACGCTGGCGCAGATGGCATCATTCTGAAGAGTGGCGAACTGCTGACGCGTCGCGATGTGATGGCCGTTATGGAGGGTAAACAACTCGTCTTCAACGAGCCCATCCTGCAGAAGATTGTCGACCGCTTCAAGCACTCTGTATCTTCACAGCTGGCACGTCAGGAGGCGCTGATCAACTACGAGATTGACGAGTACGACGAGCGTTTCCTGCGCCACTTGGCACTGGGCTTTACGAAGGAGCAGATTACTGGTCTGCGTGGCATGCCTTTTGGCGTGAAGAGTCTGGAGAAACGCCAGATGGAGCTGGTGCGCAAGCTGTTCCCCAACGGAGAGAGCGTCAACGCCACCCGCCTGGTGGTGCGTGCCCTCGAACTGCGCATCCTTGATATCGATAACCTCGAACCAGATATGGAGTGACAATAACCAATAGCCAATAAACGTTGAAGAAGTTTCTGCCACATATTGCCTTCACGCTGTTTGTAGCACAGCTGCTGCTCATGCTGGTGTCGTGGTTGCTGAGTGCAGCCTTCCCTGACAGTGGCATCCGCTCGCTGCTTTCTGGCGAGGGAATGCGCTGGTTCTTTGGCCATTTCAGTCACCAGCTGGCCACGCCTGTCTTAGTGTGTCTTGTGCTGGTTCTCATGGCCTATGGTACCTTCCGCCATTGTGGACTGCTTCACTACCGTTCCACCTACCGTGAGCGCCGTGCCCTCACCATGACGCTGCTGCTCACCGTTGTCGCTGTCATGTTGCTGGTGTTGTTGGCAGCCATTCCTCATGCCGTTATGCTGTCAGTGACGGGCAGCCTGTGGCCGTCACCATTCTCGCGCGCCCTGTTGCCATTGTTGTCATTCATCGTCATCGTTCTCAGCGCTTTCTATGGCATCATGGCTGGCCACTTTGCCAACCTCTCCAACGTCTACGATGCCCTCCTGGATGGCATTCGTCAAGGGGCAGCCCTCTTGCTGTTCTACCTGCTGATAGTTCAGCTTTATCTGTCGGTATGTTATATAATAAGTTGCTGATAATCAGCATTATAAATTAAAATATATGAATCGATTGTTTGATACTATATTATTTACATTAGATTTTATTAACGAGTGTGGAACCACATCCTGCTGTGCAAAAATAGGTTCGCGCGTGCGCACGCTGTGGGGTTTTCAAATAAAATGCTTTCACGTTCCACGGATATGCCCAGAGTCCTTTGTTTAAAGGGGTTCTGGGCGTTTTGTGTGCGCATGGACGTTCCACGAACGTTTCACAATGCTTTCACACCCTGATACGGCTACGGGAATGGCTGTCTCGTAAATAAACGGTGAGCGTTTGGTGGAAAACGGTGAGCGAATTTTTCTGGGTACAGCTATCTCAGTGACGAGTTAGCCCATCCTACTCGCAAGATAGCCATTCCCGTCTCCGTAAGAGTTGTATTTGTGCAAAATTCTCTAGAGAATTTCTTGCAGGAACAGCTAATATTCAAAAAGTCGTACCACTTTAGGTAAAGCTGTACGACTTTTTCGCGAATTAGCCTATCTCACGCACAGGAACGACACCCATGCGTACCTATTCGTTTGTGAAAGCTTTGTGAAACGTTCGTGGAACGTTGGGAACCTCCCTCCACGCCCGCAAGGCCTTTATTTACTGGGGTTCCCGCATATCCGTGAAAGGTGGAACCTTTTTTTCGAAAAGCAGTTTTCCCTGCTTGCTCAACGAATGACAAGCAGGGAAAGAAGTTTATTTTTTAATTATTAGTGATACGATAAATTTTAATTAAACCTCATATATCCCTTTGTTAATAAGGGTTTCAGAGCGGTCTTTGATTTTTTGATTTGAGTATGCTCTGGACTCCACCACCATATCCACCAGCATCAAACTGGCCACATAGGCTTTGGGGAAATACAGCAAGGGAGGCGTGAAGATGCATACATTGCTTGACCTTCGCGGGAGCATTCCAGCTAACATCCACATTACGCATGGCAGATGGCACGACAGCAATGAGTTGGATATCATTGAACCTGAGCCTTATGCCTTCTACATGATGGACAAGGCGTATGTCGATTTCGATGCCCTGTTCCGATTCCATCTGGCTGGCGCCTATTGGGTGACAAGGCCGAAGGAGAACATGAAATATGAAATCCTCGGCCACAGGGCAATCTCAATCAATCTGTCAAAGAACTCTCTCTATTTTGAATATTTATACCTAACGCGATTTTATCGCATCAGTAGTAATTTTCCTTCTTCAATTTTGCCTTCAGGTACTTCCAGTAGTTACGGTTCTTCTCATGGTCATCCTGCTGGTTGATGGCTCCCACGATGTCCAGCACCGAGAACCACCAGTGATTCCCATCCTCGTTCCACACAGCCCGCACCTTATGGTCCTTGTAAAACCTGATTGACTTCTTGCTCATATCTCGTCTTCCTTTATTTCTGGTAACGTTTCTGTTCTTTGTCTTATAGCCTTGCTGCTCAGCGGTGTGACAGTGAACCTGCATTCTATGCTAAATTCCAAACATTAATTGATATTTAACTATATATTTAACA
>CAMJZV010000044.1 GCA_946410305.1 uncultured Prevotellaceae bacterium
TGAGCTGTAGATGTCGATCAGACGCTTGTAGTCTGACAGCTGGAACTGCTCACGACTCTTCTTGTTAACGAAGGTAGAGCGGTTAACGGTGTAGATACGCTTGTGTGTGGGAAGGGGAATTGGTCCGCTGATGATGGCACCAGTAGCCTTAACGGCCTTCACAATCTTCTCTGCTGACTTGTCTACGAGTTTGTGGTCGTAGCTCTTCAGCTTGATACGAATTTTCTGACTCATTGTCTTTTAATTTTTAATATTTAATTTTTAATTTATTTGCTGCCGCTAAAGAGTCATTTGCTCAGCGACGAGCTTTTCGGGCTGCAAAGGTACACATTATTTATAATATACACAACCACTGCACTCCCCCGCCTTTAATATTTAAGTTTTTTTAAGTCTTCCATCATAAGGAAAAACCTCAGTACTCCTAGGCTCCTTAGAATTTTATATCTGCGAGATTTTCTGTCATCTCTCGCAGATGGCGCAGATAATGCAGATTAATTTTCTGACAAAAAGTTGTGAAAAGTGGAGCGAACCTGCACGGGATAGCTAGAATGCCGATAAACAAAGGGCGGAGAGGCGTGCATGTTTAATCTTATTCCACAGCGCAACCTGCACAAAAATTCAGTTTTTCTGACAATACTATTCTTAGCAGCCACTCGTCACAAAAGTGTTTTCATGATTGTATCAGGCTGCAAACAAGTTGTTTTAGGCCTAAAACACTTTGTTTTAGGGCACAAACAAAGTGTTTGTGTACATATATACAATTACAAACAGCTTGTAATTCAGTATATTATACTGATATTTGCACAAAATGGCGGTTCAAAAGACCGTTTTGTACAGGTTTAGCACACGTCTTAAAACAAACCTGCACGGCTTAACACATTATGTAACTGCGGGTTATAGCGGTTGTGCAGGTTCAAGCAGAAAATTAAAATAATTTGTCAGAAAATAAAATTGGCTTTACACACGAATTCAAAAGATATGACAAAGGCGTCATATCTTTGAATAAAGAGACTAATTAGTAGCGATCTTGGCGCTGCTTG
This sequence comes from uncultured Prevotellaceae bacterium, assembly GCA_946410305.1. Taxonomy (GTDB): domain Bacteria; phylum Bacteroidota; class Bacteroidia; order Bacteroidales; family Bacteroidaceae; genus Prevotella. Next base: position 1,041 of record CAMJZV010000044.1, read on the forward strand.
GCACGATAGTAAGCCATGTAGTTGGCGAATCCTGAGGCAAGGGCGGCAGACTCCTTGGTCTCCTCGGGATGTTCGGCCATATACTGGTCGTAGTAGGCGAGGCGGAGGCTGTTGATGTAGCTGGCAAAGGAGCCATAGCGGCGCTGGAAGGTCAGGGAGACATAGGTGCGGCCCAGCTGACAGTGTTCTACGACGTCGTCGACCTTCAGGTGGGGGTCGAGGAAGGCACGCTGCTGCACCACAAAGGCTTGGATCTGCTTGGCAGTCTCCTCTACATGTTTCTCGACACAAGAAGGTTCGTTACATTCATCGTCTGCACTTTCTTCTTCTGCTGCTGCAGAGGGCAGCATAAACTTACGGCGCCAAGCGGGCATAACGGTGATGAGCAGTACGATATTAAAGACGGCCAGCAGGATATGCAGGGTGGCCATTACCTGACGCGAGTCAAGGATATAGGCCGGCCAAAGCAGCGGAGTAAGGATAATAGGATAGAGCACCACCACGCTGGCATACTTCACAGGGAAGTCGTCGGGGTTAGAGTAGCTGGCATCGCGCGACTCACGAATCCAGCACCACACCTGCCACATGGCCAGACAGCAGTAGATCAGCATCAGGATGCTCTCAGTGGTGATGGCATAATGCCAGAAGCGCATTCCTTGGATGCTCATGAACTGGAAAGGCAGCCAGGCATTGAATACAGGTACTATCATGGTGGCTATGACTACACAGGCCGCCACCCAACTGATAGGTTTCCAACGGCTCCACTGTTTAACGGTACCAGCATAACAAAGTAGCAACAGGCCACAATAGAAATAATAGGTGGCAGGGAAGTAGCTCTTCATCAGTACCCACGCCGACTCGTCAGTAGGATTGATGGCGTAGGGCACGAGTACGGTGGCCATGATATAGCAGAGGCACTGCAGCTTGCGGTCAGGCCAGATATAGGAATGACGCTCCTTAGGCTCATTGCATGTGTGAAACCAGCGCACAACAGCAAAAGTCCAGCATGTGGTAATGTAAAGGGTTGCGGCCAGGCCGTAATAATAGTATTCGTTCATAACAGTATGGAGGTTTGGCAATGCAAAAGTACAAAAAAATCCCGAAACCGTGCAAACGATTCCGGGATTTTTTTATCAATAATATGGAGCAGAAGAACTGCTCCACTCTTATTATACGAGGTCAGCGCGACCCTTAACCTCCTCCAGAACTGCCTTAGCCAAAGCTGAAGACAGAGGAGCGTGGTGGCTGTACTCCATAGAGCTGGTAGCACGACCAGAGGTGATGGTACGCAGAGCGGTTACATAACCGAACATCTCTGACAGGGGCACCTTAGCCTTAACGACACGGGCACCAGAGCGAGCCTCTTCCATACCTTCTACCTGACCACGACGCTTGTTGAGGTCACCGATAACGTCACCCATGTTCTCCTCAGGTGTTACCACCTCGAGCTTCATGATGGGCTCCATCAGTACGGGCTTAGCCTGAGCGCAAACGGCCTTGTAAGCCATCTGGGCAGCGATTTCGAATGACAGCTGGTCAGAGTCAACGGGGTGGAATGAACCATCGACAACGACCACCTTCAGTGAGTCAACGGGATAGCCACCGAGGATACCATTCTTCATTGCAGCCTCAAAACCCTTCTGGATAGAGGGGATGAACTCCTTAGGAATGTTACCACCCTTGACTTCGTTGACAAACTGCAGACCACCGTTCTCCTTGATGTTCCAGTCTTCATCGACGGGACCAACGTTAACGATGATGTCAGCGAACTTACCGCGACCACCCGACTGCTTCTTGTAAACCTCACGGTAACCCATGACAGTCTTAGTGATGGCCTCCTTATAGTTAACCTGGGGCTTACCCTGGTTACACTCTACCTTGAACTCGCGCTTCAGACGGTCGATGATGATGTCGAGGTGGAGCTCACCCATACCTGAGATAATGGTCTGACCACTCTGCTCGTCGGTACGAACGGTGAATGTAGGATCTTCCTCAGCCAACTTAGCAAGACCGTTGTCGAGCTTGGCAACGTCAGCCTGAGACTTCGGCTCTACGGCAATAGAAATCACAGTGTCGGGGAAGGTCATAGACTCCAGTACGATAGGAGCATCCTCTGCACAGAGGGTATCACCAGTACGGATATCCTTGAAACCTACACCTGCGCCGATATCACCAGCGTCGATAGAGTCCATAGGAATCTCCTTGTTAGAGTTCATCTGGAACAGACGGCTGATACGCTCCTTCTTACCTGAACGGGGGTTGTAAACGTAAGAACCGGCCTTCACGCTACCAGAGTAGACGCGGAAGAATACCAGACGACCCATGTAAGGATCGGTTGCGATCTTGAAGGCAAGAGCTGAAGTGGGCTCGTCCTCGCTGGGCTTGCGACCCTCTTCCTCGTCGGTGTTGGGGTTGGTACCCATCACCATCTCCACGTCAACAGGAGCGGGCAGGAAGGCACAAACGTAGTCGAGCAGAGGCTGAACACCCTTGTTCTTATAAGACGAACCGAGCAGCATAGGTGTGCAAGCCATTGAGATACAACCCTTACGGATAGCAGCGATGATCTCGTCCTCAGTGATAGAGTTAGGATCGTCGAAGTACTTCTCCATCAGGGCCTCGTCATACTCAGCGGCAGCCTCGAGCAGCTTGTTACGCCACTCGTCGCACTCTGCCTGCAGGTCGGCGGGGATGTCCTCAACATCATACTCAGCACCCATGGTCTCGTCGTGCCACAGGATAGCCTTCATCTTGATGAGGTCTACCAGACCCTTGAAGTTCTCCTCAGCACCGATGGGCACCTGGATAACAACAGGGTTAGCACCCAGGATGTCCTTCATCTGCTGAACAGTCTCGAAGAAGTCAGCACCTGAACGGTCCATCTTGTTCACGTAACCGATACGGGGTACGTTGTACTTGTCAGCCTGGCGCCATACTGTCTCTGACTGAGGCTGAACACCGTCGGCAGCAGAGTAAGTAGCAACAGCTCCGTCGAGCACACGCAGTGAACGCTCTACCTCAGCGGTAAAGTCTACGTGTCCCGGAGTATCGATCAGGTTGATCTTGTACTCCTTGCCGTTCCACTTCCAGTTACAAGTGGTAGCAGCAGAAGTAATAGTGATACCACGCTCCTGCTCCTGGGCCATCCAGTCCATGGTAGCAGCACCATCGTGTACCTCACCAATCTTGTGAGTCTTACCTGTGTAGAACAGGATACGCTCAGAAGTAGTGGTCTTACCGGCATCGATGTGAGCCATGATACCAATATTGCGGGTCAAATGTAAATCGCGATTTGCCATTTTCGTTTATCCTTTATTTACCTTATCAACTAATAATTAGAAACGGAAGTGAGCGAATGCACGGTTAGCCTCAGCCATGCGGTGCATATCCTCCTTACGCTTGAAGGCACCACCCTGGTTGTTGAAAGCGTCCATGATCTCAGCAGCCAGCTTGTCAGCCATAGACTTACCGCTACGCTTGCGAGCGAAGCTGATCATGTTCTTCATAGAGATGCTCTCCTTACGGTCGGGACGAATCTCAGTAGGTACCTGGAAAGTAGCACCACCGATACGGCGGCTCTTTACCTCTACCTGAGGAGTGATGTTGTCGAGGGCCTGCTTCCAGATCTCCAGAGCTGACTTCTCCTCGTTCTGCATCTTACCCTTAACGGTCTCGAGTGCATTGTAGAAAATCTCGTACGAAATGGACTTCTTGCCATCGTACATCAAGTGGTTCACAAACTTCGACACTTTCTTGTCGTTGAAGACTGGATCGGGAAGGATCACACGCTTCTTTGGTTTTGCTTTTCTCATTTTTGTTGTTTGAATTAATGTCTGCTTGGGGCTGTTTTTTCTAACGTCTTCAACGCTCGCTCATGAGCATTTACTCAACCTGTCTATAACAATATCTCCAGCAAAACGGTTATTTCTTTTTTAATTTAGGTAGCAGCGGGAAAACCGCTGCTCACGCTCCTTTAAGGCTTTCTAACCCTCTCCGGTTATTACTTCTTAGCCTTAGGACGCTTAGCACCATACTTAGAACGACGCTGAGTACGGCTTGCTACACCGGCAGTATCCAGAGTACCGCGAACGATGTGATAACGTACACCGGGAAGATCCTTTACACGACCACCACGAACCAGCACGATGCTGTGCTCCTGCAAGTTGTGTCCCTCTCCGGGGATGTACGAGTTAACTTCCTTCTGATTAGTCAGACGAACACGGGCTACCTTACGCATAGCCGAATTAGGCTTCTTCGGGGTCGTTGTGTAAACACGAACGCAAACTCCACGACGCTGGGGACATGCGTCCAGCGCGGGTGATTTGCTCTTGTCAACGAGCACCTTTCTGCCTTTTCTTACCAATTGTGAAATTGTAGGCATAATTGTTTGTTTTTTAATTAATTATATATTATGTATATGTTATTTTCAGACACACTACGCCCACGCTTTGGGCGCTTTTGGGGTGCAAAGGTACTAACTTTTCCCAATTCTACCTAATATATAAGAGTTAAAAAGACGCTTATCCAATGCTTTTTAACATTAAATAAGCGTTTTAACAATAATTAGCCACAGATGCAACTACTTTTTGTATTTAATTCTCCTTTCCAATAGGGAATGGCGCAATGGTTCTTGACTCCTTGTTAGGAATCTGGATGGCACCAAACTCACGCTCGTAGCGAACGATATTCTCCTGCAGGGCAGCCAGCAGACGCTTGGCATGCTCGGGGGCCAGGATGACGCGACTCTTCACCTGAGCCTTGGGCAGACCGGGCAGTACACGGGCGAAGTCAAGGATGAAGTCGGAACTGGAATGGGTAATGATGGCGAAGTTAGCATACTCGCCCTGAGCAACCTCCTGAGGCAGCTCTATCTGCAACTGTTTCTGATTGTTATTATTCTCACTCATAGCTAAATCATTATTTGTTGGCACAAAGGTACAAAGAATCATTTACAATACAAAATAAAATGGGTATTTTCCTTAAAAAGTCTTTCCTTTGATGGTTTATATAAAAATAATGTGTACATTTGCACACGCAAAACTAAACGATGAATAATATTCTAAAAAACAAAGCAATGACGGAACTGATAAAGAATAAAGAGGTGGGAGGTGAGCGCCCACTATTCGGTCTGCACGACACCCGATTGGAGAACATTACCATCACCGATGGAGAGTCAGGCATCAAGCAATGCCAGCGCATGGAGGCAGCTAACTGCCGCTTCTATGGCAAGTACCCGTGGTGGCACGTCGACGGCGCACTGATAGAGGACTGCTACTTTGCCGAGGGTTCACGCTCAGCCATCTGGTACACCAACGACCTCGTGATGCGCCGCTGTCGCATCGACGGTCCCAAGTTCTTCCGCGAGATGAAGAACGTAGTGCTGGAGGATGTGGAGATCATGGATGCTGACGAGACCTTCTGGAAGGTCGATGGTCTGCGCCTCAAGAATGTCAAGTTGCATGGGGGCACCTACCCTTTCATGTTTTCTAAGAACATCTATGTAGACCATTTGGAGAGCGACGCCAAATACGTTTTCCAATACTGCCAGAACGTAGAGATCCACCATGCCAACATTGTCACCAAGGATTCCTTCTGGGAGTGTGAGAACATCACCATCTACGACTCAGTCCTCGACGGCGAGTACCTGGCATGGCACTCCAAGAATGTCCGTCTGATCAACTGTCACTTGGCTGGCGAGCAGCTACTCTGTTATGCCGACAACCTGGTTCTCGAGAACTGCACCTTCGACAAGGCCTGCGACCGTGTCTTCGAATACACCACTGTCCATGCCGACATCCGTGGACATATCGAGAACATCAAGAACCCGACAAGCGGGCATATCGTTGCCGATTCCATCGGTTCTATCACCCTCGATGAGTATGTGAGAGAACCCAACGACTGTATCATTGAGGAGAGACAATTCAATGGTTAATGTCGAAACTTCGAAACATCGAGATAACGAAACTTCGAATATCGAAACATCGAAAGAAATGAAATACAACTTTGACGAAATCATAGAGCGCAGAGGCACGGGCTGTGTCAAGTGGGATGAAATGCCCAATGCCGATGTTATTCCGTTGTGGGTTGCCGACATGGATTTTGCTGTAGCACCAGCCATCCAGGAGGCTGTGCGCAAGCGTGCCGAGCACCCCATCTATGCCTATACGCTGGTGGGCGACGACTACTACGAGGCTGTCATCAGCTGGTTTCAGAGGCGTCACGGATGGACCATCGCACGCGAACATATATTATATACAATAGGCGTTGTCCCTGCCATCTCCTGTACCCTGCAGGCCCTCACCATGCCTGGCGAGAAGGTTGTCATACTCAGTCCCGACTACAACTGCTTCTTCAGCAGCATCCGCAACAGCGGATGCGAGGTCAGCGAGAGCGTGCTGCAATACAGTCGCAGCAGCAACCGCTTCGAGGTCGACTGGGAGAACTTCGAAACACGCTGTGCCGACGAGAAAGCCACCATCTTCCTGCTCTGCAATCCCCACAACCCGACGGGTCGTGTGTGGCACCGCGACGAGCTACAGCTGATGAGTGATATCTGTCGCCGCCACCAGGTGCGTATCGTCAGTGACGAGATACACTGCGAGCTCATCATGCCTGGCAACACCTTTGTTCCTATGGCCACCGTCGATGCCGACGCCATCGTACTCAACTCTCCGTCGAAGTCATTCAATACCGCTGGCCTGCAGATTGCCAACATTATCTGCAGCGACCCCGCCACGCGTCGTCGCATCAACCGCACCATCAACATCAACGAGGTGTGCGACGTCAATCCCTTCGGGCCCGTAGCGCTTATCGCTGCCTACAACGACAGCGAGCAGTGGCTCGACGAGCTCAACGAATACTTGTGGGGCAACTACACCGCGCTTTGCGATTTCGTCGCAATGCACATCCCCGCCTGGAAGGTAATGCCACTGGAGGGTACCTACCTAGTGTGGGTAGATGTCTCGCAGTGTTGCGATGATGTGGCAGCCTACTGTGACGACATCCTTGAGAAAGCGAAGGTGTGGGTGAATCCTGGCACGATGTACGGTCCACAGAGCGGTGAAGGCTATCTCCGCATCAATATCGCCTGTCCACGCAGCCGACTGCTAGAGGCCCTTTCGCATATTGCGGGGGTGATGCTCTAATATCTGCTTACGTAGCGTCGACATATCGATGTGCGTATAGATTTCCGTCGTGCCTATATTCTCGTGACCCAGCATCACCTGGATGGCACGCAGGTCGGCACCGCCTTCCAACAGCGCCGTAGCAAACGAGTGGCGCAGCGTATGCGGCGAGATAGTCTTAGTGATGCCCGCCTCAGCAGCCTGCTGCTTGATCATGATAAGTATCATGGTACGTGTCAGGTGTGCACCACGACGGTTCAGGAATACATAGTCCTCCTCGCCAGGTTTGATGGCCATGTGGTTACGGTCGTCAAACCACCACTCCAGCTCCTTGAGAGCTTTGGGCGAGATGGGGACCAGACGCTCCTTGCTCCCCTTACCCATCACACGCACATACTGTTCCTCCTTATAGAGATTGGTCAGTTTCAGGTTAACCAGTTCCGAGACACGCAAGCCACAAGAGAACAGCACCTCAATGATGGCACGGTTGCGATGACCCTCCCATTTGGAGAGGTCAATGCTGGCCTCCAGGGCATCTACCTCGTCGGGTGTCAGCACCTCGGGCAAGTGGTGACCTAAGACGGGTGACTCCAACAGTTCCGTAGGGTCGTCATCGCGATAGCCATCCAGCTGCAAGAAACGATAGAACGAGCGCACACCACTGAGTATGCGGCACTGCGAACGCGGATGGATACCGATGTCGTGGAGTCCTGCGGCAAAGTGCTGTAGATCGGTCAGCTCCACCTCCAACGGATGCTTCCCCTCCTGTCCCAGATAGTCCAGCAGTTTCTGCAGGTCGCGCACATAGGCATCCAGCGTATTTGGCGAGTAGCCACGCTGCAGTTTCAGGTAGCGCTGATAGGCACGAACGATATTTGTGGGCGTTTTCTTGCTTGTTTCCATTTATTTTCTTACCTTTGCCGCCACAAAGATAATCATTATTTTTGAAATATGAAAATTTTAATCATTAATGGCCCCAACCTCAACCTGCTTGGCGTCCGCGAACCAGGCATCTATGGCTCGTCATCTTTCGAGCAGTACCTACCTCAGCTGAAGCAGCAATACCCCGCTATCGACATCGAGTACTTCCAGAGCAATGTCGAGGGAGAGCTCATCAACAAGATGCAGGAGGTAGGCTTCTCGTACGACGGCATCGTGCTCAACGCTGGTGCCTACACCCACACCTCTGTTGCCCTGCACGACTGCATCCGCTCGCTGAAGACTCCCGTCATCGAGGTACACATCTCCAACGTCCACCAGCGCGAGGAGTTCCGCCACCACTCCATGATCTCGGCTGCCTGCAAGGGCGTCATCTGTGGCTTCGGACTCGACAGCTATCGCTTAGCGGTGGAGGCGCTCATATGCCCCCTAAGTTAGGGGGCCACAGGGGTCTGAACAAGCACAGGCCCACAATGGCATCATGAGTAATTGGAAAAAAAATAGCTCCTCTTCAGACCCCCACCCCCCTAACTTAGGGGGCTTGGAAGATTATATCCTCACTCATATTGAGCCAGAGCCCGAATACTTGTATAAGCTCTGGCGTGCCACCAACATCCACATGCTGCACGGCCGTATGGCGTCAGGCCATCTGCAGGGTCGTCTGCTGAAGATGCTGGTACAGATGATTCGTCCCAAGAACATCCTGGAGGTAGGTACCTTCAGCGGCTATTCCGCCCTCTGCATGGCTGAGGGACTGGATGCCGACGGCCACCTCTATACCTTCGAAATCAATGATGAACAGGAGGACTTCACCCGTCCGTGGATTGAGGGCTCGCCCGTTGCTGACAAGGTGTCGTTCATCATTGGCGACGCCATCACCGAGGCACCCCGTCTGGGTGTCACCTTCGACATGGCTTTTATCGATGGCGACAAGCGCACCTACCGCGAGACCTACGAGATGGTGCTCTCCATCCTGCGCCCGGGTGGTTTCATCCTTGCTGACAACACGCTATGGGACGGCCATGTCGTTGACCACGCCTACGATCGCGACCCGCAGACCAAGGGCATCGAGACCTTCAACGACTTCCTTACTCACGACGACCGTGTAGAACAGGTCATTCTACCCTTACGCGACGGCTTGACGCTCATTCGCAAGCGCTAAATAGCCGTTTGTCAGCAAAAAGCATGCGTTTTTGTATTTTTTCTTTGCAAAATGTTGCATGTTTCAATATTTTTATGTACTTTTGCTTACTTTTTGTAAGTAAACAACATCAACAATCACAATACTATGGACAAGATCGACAATCTCGACAAAAAAATCCTGAGCATTCTCTCACAGAATGCACGCATTCCTTTCAAGGATGTGGCAGCAGAGTGCAACGTATCACGTGCCGCCATCCACCAACGTGTGCAACACCTCATTGAAAACGGTGTCATCATGGGCAGCGGCTTCGACGTAAACCCCAAGAGCCTAGGCTATTCTACCTGTACCTATGTGGGCATCACGCTGGAGCGTGGTTCCATGTACAAGGATGTGGTAGAGTGTCTGCGTCATATCCCCGAAGTCGTAGAATGCCACTTCACCACAGGTCCTTACACCATGATGGTGAAGCTCTATGCCCGCGACAACGAGCAGCTGATGCACCTGCTGAACGGACGTCTGCAGGATATCCCTGGCGTAGTGGCTACTGAGACGCTCATCTCGCTGGAGCAGAGCATCAAGCGCGACATCCCCGTACATTTCGAAGAATAAAGAATCAGATGACTACAAATCCTTTTGATTGGCAGTCGCAACTCGTTGCGTCTGCCTATGCTGTCTTTCCAGAAGCTCCACGCAAACCCGTCATTGGCATTACGGGCAACTATGGTGAACTCACCTGCAAGCTGGCAGAGGGCTACTACAAGTCAGTCGTGCGCGCTGGCGGTGTACCTGTCATCATTCCGCCTCTGAGCGACACCAGTGTCATCATCAATACTTTGGAACACCTCGACGGACTCATTCTCAGCGGTGGTGCCGACTACGACCCTCACTATGCTGGCGAAGAGCCCTGTCCACTGCTGGGAACCATCAATGAGGAGCGCGACCTGCCCGAGTTGTTCATCACCCAGCTGGCCTACAATCGTCAGTTGCCCATTCTCGGCATCTGTCGCGGCATCCAGACACTAGCCATGGTGCTTGGCGGCCATGTCCGTCAGGACATTAGCGACATCTGGCAGCACAACCATTCACAAGAAGAGGCACGCGATGTCACCACCCATAACGTCTTTATAGAAAAGGACTCCACCCTATATAATATATATAGGGACTCTGGGTCCCCCCTCCAAAGGGAGGGGGCTAGGGGGAGGCTTCCCGTCAATTCCTTCCACCACCAGGCTGTCGACGAGGTTGGCCCTCGCTTCCGCGTCATCGCCCGCTCTGACGATGGCATCATCGAGGCCATGGAGAGTACGGAGTATAAGTCGATACTGGGTGTACAGTGGCATCCCGAATGCCTGGAGAATGGCCTGCCCATCTTCCAGTGGCTCGTGGACGAGGCCATGCAGTACCGTCAGACCTGCGACACGCATCGTCGTGTGCTAACCCTCGACACCCACTGCGACACGCCTATGTTCTTCCCCCAGCATGTCGACTTCGGCAGTCGTGACCCCAAGCTGCTTGTCGACCTCCACAAGATGACAGAGGGCCATCAGGACGCTACCATCATGGTGGCCTACCTGCCGCAGACCATGCCTCTTGCCGAGCATCCCAAACAATATACCGACGATATCTTCGATAAGATAGAGGCCATCGTCGCCAAGCATAGCCAGCATGTCGCCATCGCCCGCACGCCCGACGACCTGTGGCATCACAAGCACCAAGGCAGGAAGAGCATCATGCTCGGCATAGAGAACGGCCACGCCCTCGAGGGCAGCCTTGACAACCTGCGCCACTTCGCCCAGCGCGGCATCGTCTATATGACGCTTTGCCACAATGGCGACAACGACATCTGCGACAGCGCACGTGGCGAGCATACCCACAACGGTGTCAGTGCCTTTGGGCGTGAAGTGATTAGCGAGATGAACCGCCTAGGCATCATGGTCGACCTCAGCCATGCTGGCGAGAAGAGTTTCTACGATGCCTTGGAACTTAGCAAGACGCCCATCGTGTGCAGCCATAGCAGCTGCCGGGCACTCTGCGACCACCCACGCAACCTCACGGACGACCAAATGCGGGCCCTTGCCCAGCATGGTGGCGTCATGCAGGTCACGCTATATCATGGTTTCCTGGTGAAGGACGGCGAGGCCACCCTCGACGATGCCATGCGTCACTTGGAGCATGCCATCGAGGTGATGGGCATCGACCATGTAGGACTGGGTACCGACTTCGACGGTGATGGCGGCATCCGTGGTCTGGCCAGCTCAGCAGAGTTGCTGAACTACACTCGCGAACTACTCAAGAGGAAGTTCTCGGAAGCTGACATCCAGAAGCTGTGGGGAGGTAACTTCCTACGCGTCATGAAAGAAGTACAAAGTATCAAAGAAGCATGAAGAATACTATCCTTATCACTGCACTGATGACGCTGCTCTATGCCTGCAGCACGACTAAAAAGAGTTCCAGCGACCCGCAGCAGAGTGTCACCATCCAGTTTAATGCCGACTCGGCATATCTCTTTTGCCAACAGCAATGCGACTTCGGTCCACGCACGATGAATAGTGAGGCTCACGAGCGTTGTGCCCAGTGGATTGCCGACAAGTTCCGCCAGTATGGCTGTGACGTGGAGTTGCAACAAGCCGATTTGAAGGGCTATGACGGTACTATCCTAAAGAGTACGAATATCATCGCCCATTCTCCCTTCCGTTTGGAGGGGTCGGGGGAGGCTAAGCCTCGCATCCTGATTTGTGCCCATTGGGACAGCCGTCCATGGGCGGACAACGACCCCGACGAGTCAAACTGGAAGAAGCCCGTGATGGCTGCCAACGATGGAGCTTCCGGTATAGGTGTCATGCTCGAACTAGCCCGTCTCATCCAGCAGAACGACTCGCTGCCCATTGCCGTTGACTTCATCTGTTTTGATGCCGAAGACTGGGGTGTTCCCCAATGGAGCGACACGGTAGACAGTGACTCGTGGGCATTGGGAGCCCAGTATTGGGCTAGCAGCGCGCTCGCTAAGGCTGGCAATTATCAGTATGGCATTCTGCTCGACATGGTTGGTGGTCAGAGTGCCCGCTTCTATCGGGAATATTTCTCGATGCGTTATGCCCGCAGCATTGTCGAGAAGGTGTGGCAGGCCGCCAATGCAGCAGGCTATGGCAGCTACTTCCCTGCTGAGGATGGGGGTGGCGTAACAGACGACCATATCCCTGTCAACGAAAAGGCGGGTATTCCTTGTATCGACATCATCAACCACTATCCCGACTGTGAACAGAGTAACTTCGGACCTACGTGGCATACCGTCAACGACGACATGCAACATCTGGATAAGAATACGTTAGAAGCTGTAGGACAGACATTAGTACAGCTACTCTATCAATAAAACACAATAAGAGGCCTTCTGTTATGGAGAAGACCTCTTATTTATCTTATAGTGGCATCTCCACTACTATTCTGCACCCATCGTAATAGGCTGTATCGATGAGGAAGCTACCACCCAGCGCACTGACGTGACGCTTGGCGAGTGACAGTCCGATACCCACTCCTGTAAGCATCTCGTCCATTTGGGTGAATGGCACATAAACTGCCTCTGCAGCTTCTGCCGACAGTCCTGGGCCGACATCCTGAACGGTAAAGCGCACTGTCGTCTTCGTCTTGTCAACATGCAGCTTGATGTGCTTACCGTCTGAGTGGTCGACAGCATTGTACAGCAGTTCCCGCAAGACACATACCAGATAGTAGCGGTTGGTCAGAATATAGACAGTGTCCTGCAGTTCACTCTCCAACTGTATCGTAGCGTGGTGGAAATGGCTCAGCGTATAGTTCACACACTCCTGTGCCAACGTGTTACAAGCCACCTCGTCAACACGCTCTAATGCCAACTTCTCTGTAGCATCCGTCTCTGTGGCATCGAGCATCATCAGCACCATGCGGTTCATGCTGTTGACATTACTCTTCATCATACTTGTGATGCTGCTTAGCTCCTCGTCTTTGACTAGATTCTTGCCATTGCTGTTGTCACCCAACATATCTGCAAATCCCATAATGACATTCAGCGGCATATTCATCTGCTGCGTCAGGTTGTATAGGTACTGGTTTCTTCTCTTGACCATCTCATCCACCTGGTGTCGAGCCTGTTTCAGCTCTTCATTGTGGCGTTCTAGTTCGTAGACATCCTTTCTCAGCTTACCCATGCGCTCGTTCAGCGACTGCTGCATGCGGGCAAAGCTGTTCTGCAGCTTAGCCACCACAGAGTTGTCGTGTGCCTCGGGGATCTTCTCATCATAGTGGCCGTCAGTCATCCTCTTCGTGATGTCTATCAGCTGGTTGACGGGGCGAATCATACGCTTCACCACATGATGGCAGCGCAGCAGGATGGCCAGCATGCCGAAAATAATCAATAGAATGATGATATAACCCAGATGGTGGAATGTCTTCATGGCATCGCTATCCGGGCACACCAGTGCCAGACTCCAGTTGGTGCCAGGAACAGGACAATAGCTGACATGGTACAACACTCCATTCTTCCATACATGCATGGTGCCATGATTGCCCGATATCATCTCGTATCCCAGTGCTATCACCTCTTTGTCCTTGCTGGGGTCGGCATCAGTAAAGATGGTCTTCTTAAACAGTTGGGTGGTGTCAGGGTGCATCAGATAGCGTCCATCGCCACTCAACAGCATGTAGTAGGCATGAGGATAAGGCATCTCCTCCTCATTCAGGATGTCGGCCATCTTGCTGAAGGAGAGGTCGGCAGTGACCACACCTACGATGCGTCCATCCTCCATCTTGACAGGCAGGCTAAAGCTGGCTATCGCTTTACGATGGTCTACCTTGCTCTCCATATATTCTATATACGGGTCTACCCAGCAGGCCGTGCCTGAATTAACGGCCTGCGTATAGCATGCTCTCTCCTGATAGTCGTATTCCACTTCCCGATAGGTTGCCACTGTGTCGCCATGATAGGTAGAATATACCGAGAAGTTTGGACCACAATCCTTGCACATGCCTGGTACCACAAATACCGAACTGCTAGTCACATTATGGTTCAGTCGCACAATACGATTAGACACTGCCTCCAGCGAGTCGGCCACGAAGTTCTCTTCAAGCATCCATGCGTTGGCTCTTGCTGGCGTCTCCACGGTATTCATATAGTACTTCACACGATGCTGCGTCGAGTTCAGCATACTGGCCATACTCTCCGCCACCTTTTCGTGTATCAGCGAGTGCGACTCTGCATACAAGATTCCCAGCGACAAGATAAAGATAGGAGTAGCCAGCACCATGAGACCCATGCTGAGCGCTCTCGATAGTTTATGACGATTCTTACTCATGGCTATCCTCCTTTCCTGTTTCGTTTTCTGTAAAGTGGGCCAGGTGTTCCAACATTCTCACCATGGTCTGACTCTTTCGCTGTATATTATCGACCTGCTTGTCGGTTTCCTGCTGACTAATGTCAGGATAGCTGTTACAAAGTGTCGTCACACTATTGTCGATGCTATCAGTGGGCTCCTTCATCTGACACATGATGTAGCGCAGGAACGAGGTCTTCATCTTGTCGGTCTCCACCGATTTGCCATATTCCATCTGTAACATAGCGCCACGCTGCTGTAGCTGTTTGGTTTCTTCTTCCAACTCATCCACCTGTCCTTGCAGTGAACGTTGCATCTTCTTAAATCGGCTATGGAGCAGTCCTATCTCGTCGTTACGGTCTACATAGGGTAGCATCTCGTTGTAGTTGCCTTCCGCAATGTATTGTGCCGAATTGGCGAGGTTGCTGACGGGTTTCATTTGTTTGCGAATAATCCAGCGACTTAACAGGGAGAATAGCAGAATACCAACAATAGCAATCACAAAGACCAGCCAGAGCAACTGGTTGTACAATCCGAAGACGTCATCCTCAGAATATACCACACCTACACTCCATGCGATCTCTCCACTGGATCGACCTTCCCACTTTATGGGGGTGAAAGGCTTGTAGAATACCCACCAGTTGTCACCGTCTCTGCGAAACTCCTTCCTACCACTACCACCAGCCAACATGGCCTTGGCGGCAGCAAGCTCTGTGGGGTCTGCCTGACGACCCATCTGACTGAATATAGTAGGATTCATCAGCTTTTCTTTATCCGGATGAACGATGTACGAACCATTTGAAGTGAACCCCAAAGTTTGGACAGATTAAACACTATTGCTCTTTTGGAATTG
>CAMJZV010000045.1 GCA_946410305.1 uncultured Prevotellaceae bacterium
CAATTCCAAAAGAGCAATAGTGTTTAATCTGTCCAAACTTTGGGGTTCACTTCAATACTGTCTCGCCGAACGTACGATGGAAGAGGGATGATGTCAGATGGAGGAAGGAAGAGGGAAGAGGGATGAGATGGCTGGTGTTTTTAGCTTCTTTCCATATTATTCAATGGAGTTTTAGAGATTCTTGATAATTTGGTCAATATACTTATCCGATACGTTGGGAATCTCTTTCTTATCATAAATGGTAAGCAGGTTTACGCATGTGTCGTTAGTTTCAATGATGACATTCAGCGTAATAACTCTAAGTCCACCTCGTTTACCACCTCCTTTGCTCTTGACGCCAAGGCGGATTTTGCGCTTGCCACCACCCAAAGAGACTCCTGCATCAGGATTCTCCTTCAGTTCAATCTGAAGGTCGTTGATGTCATCGGCAAGAGAGTGATAGCGTTTTGCCAAGCGTTTAGCTTGACGAAGGAATTCTTCAGTATAATTAAAGGTTACCATTGGTGGTTATGCTTCTGCTCTAAGTTCCTCAACCAATGCATCAAGAGATTTCAGGTTCTTACCTGCAAACCGTCCCTCTTTAGCTTCTCGGAAGCCTTTCGAGATAGTCTCAGTTATAAAGGCTTTTTCAGCCTCGGCATCTTTAGAAGGCGTTACCAACTTGTCGATGGTCACACCTTTGATAGACCCAAGAATTTTTTTCAAACTTGGGATAAGGCTGGCGTCCTCAATATTCAATACTATCTGTGTCATAATTAAACTCCTTATAAATTCCGCTGCAAAAATACAAATAAATTCTGAAATAACAAGCAAAACGAGGAAAAAACAGTAAATCGATGAGAATATGGCAGAAGGACTGGCACCTGACATCTGCAAAGAAATTTGTAATAAAGCAAGTTCTTGTTTTCAAAAATTGCCTCCACATTCCACGAACATGCCAGAGATGCCGATAGACAGGCGGTTTGCGGGTGTGGACGGTGCGCGCGGACGTTCCACTTTGCTTCCACATCGCCTCCACGCCTTGCTCTACCACTAGGACAGCAGTCTCGTACAAAAACGGTGAGCGTTTTACCCTAAACGCTCACCGTTTTTTTAAAAGTGCTCAGCGTTTTACCATAAGACAGCCTATCCCACTACCAAGTCAGCTTCCTCTTTGCGCACGGTACACCTGCACGTACCTTATTATGCATGTGGAAGGTTTGTGGAGGCAAAGTGGAAGGGTCAATCCCCGCTATCGCCTTTGTATACAGGGTTAGTGGAACGTGGAGGCTGTTTTTTGAAAATCATTTTCCAGTTGAATATGGCACAGGGACGGGTGAGTGACATCTGCCTAAAGACCGCAACGCTGAGATGGTGGGCAGAAATAGCTTTTTAAAAATAACGTTTCACTTTCACACCCAGTGTTGAAAGTCCCTGTAGATAGGGGTTCGCGGGCGTTTCCTGCGGGCGCGGAGGGCTGTTGACGTTTCACATCGCTTTCACAAACCGGGTGTGAAACGTTTGTGAAACGTCAAAAGCGGGAAAAGGGGCTGGAAAGCCCTGTAAATAGGGGATTGTGAAAGTGAAAGCGATTTTTTGAAACGCACTCCCGCGCGCACGTCACTCCCGAGCGCGACCATTATTTATGCACCGAAGAGTGGCTATCCCACACACGGGAGTGGCTCATACAGCTGCGAGATAGCCATTCCCACCGAAAAGTGGTACGACTTTCTGAAAAGTCGTACCACTTTTCCAAAAGCCCTACCACTTTTTCACGGGAATGGCTATCCCAGACATGGCTATGGCTATCTCGTACTCGGGAATGCCTATCTCACACACGAGAGTAGCTATCTCTTCAATTGCATAAATGGTAAGGTCTTGGCCTGCTCCAGCATCAGGTCGGCGACTATGCCGTTGGCCTCACTCTCGCCATTTATCATGTCGTAGAACGACTTTAGGCCAGTGCGCCCACCGTCGTGTTTCAGCACATAGACCAGGCACAGATACTGCAGGGCCGTGTTAGACGAGAGGATGTCGAGGTCGGTGATGGCCAGTTGCGAGAGTGCCAGCTGGTAGGCATCGTCGCTGTTCTCGTCGATGAAATGCTGTACATCGCCGAGGGTCTCCATTCCGAAGGATTCGAGCACGCGCAGATAGGGCATCATACCCACAGGGAAGAGCTCGGCCTGGTTGACGGCAGCGATGCGGTGATTCAGACGGTCGAAGGGTTGCAGGTCGAGATAGCTGCGGAAGGTCTCGTGCGACAGGGGCACATCGTCGAGCTGGCCGCTCTTGACCAGTGCCAGCGTCTGGCGACGGTAGTCGGTGAGCACAGTACGCAGGCGGCTGAACTCTTCGTCGACCAGCTCCAGCATACCTGCCAGACGGCTGAACTGACGCTTGTACTCGTTGGGAATCTTTACGTCGCCCTTATAGCCGGTGTCGTGCTCGATGGTAGACCATACATGCTGCAAGGCCGTACGCATCTGTAGCTCAAAGCGCGGACCACCCTTGCGGAGTCGGCAGATGTAGTGCAGCGAGTTATAGCCGAAGGAATCCAGCGAGTGTAGCTTACGCTTGTCGACACTCTCCTGCCAGTCAATGTCGAAGATGCGCTGAGCGATGACCGCCACCTTGTCGACCTCGTCGGTATAGAAGGTGATGACGCGCAGGCCTACGAGGTCGGTGATGTCATCGATGCTCTTATATTTCACACCCTTCAGCTCCAATTTTCCCGTCAGCGACTTCTCGGTCTTCACCCTGTGCTCGATGGCAGTGACGTAGACGCCCTGCTCACGCAATGCCTGGCGCAACATGTTTGTCGCCTCGTCAGCCAACTGCTGCAAGGTGGGGCGCAACTCGCGGTACTGTTGTAGCAGTTGCTCGACATGCGGGTCCAGCTTCATTTGCTTTGCCATCTGTCTACGGGTTTACACGAACTCGAAGATGTTACTAAATCCTGTGATGGTAAAGACGGCACGTACGTTGTCGTTGATGCCCTTGATATAGACGTGACAGCCCTTTTCCTTCGTAATCTGCAGAATGCTGAGGAATATGCGCAGACCTGCTGAAGAGATATACGCCAGACCTGTACAGTCTATGATGATGTTTTTTCCCTCTACGTTGTAAAGAGGACTCATTGCCTTCTCGGTTTCTGCGGCAACAGAGGTGTCGAGATTACCAACCAGAATGGCAACCATGTTGCCGTCTTGCTCTTGAATTGTTACGTTCATCTTTTCAACTCTTTTTAATTATATAATTTTCTAATTTTCTGCTTTTACAATCTTCTTTCTCAACGTCAGCACATTGAGGTTGTCCATGCGCTCATAGTTGATGGAATCCATGTTCTGGCGCATGATATGGATGCCCAGTCCACCAATGGTTCGCTTCGTGGCTGACAGCGTGGTGTCGACAGGTGCCTGAACGGTGGGGTCGAAGGGCTTGCCGCTATCGATGATGGTGAACTTCACACGGATATCATTAGAAGCTGCCTCAATGGTTACGTCGCCTGGCTTTCCTGGCGGGTAGGCGTATTTCATGACATTGACGACAGCCTCTTCTACAGCCACCTTTACATCTGCGGCGACGTTGGGGTCGAAGCCCAGGTCCTCGCAAATATCACTGACGAAAGCATTCAAGCGTGGCACCTCCTTCGTATCGTTAGGCAGCACGATGCTCTTACGCATCCGTACGTCACTCTGCTGATGGATATACTGTATGGCCATCATCGTCAGGTCGTCGCTCTGCTCGGCATCGCCCACAAACTCATGGACGGCCTCCGTCATGCGGCCTATCAGCTCGTGAGGTCCCTGCTGCTGGTTGGCCAGCGCACGGGCGGCTACCTCGTTGACACGCTCCATCTGGAACTGATTGCTTGCGCCATCCATGGCCTCGGTGAGTCCATCGGTAAAGAGCAGGATGGTGGTACCCGTAAAGATATGTGCCTCCTGAAGGGTATATTTCCAGGACGGCAAGAAGCCTACAGGGATATTGGCGTCACAGGTCAGCACACCCACGCCAGCGCCGACGAGCAGCGGGGCGTCATGACCTGCATTGCAGTAGTACATGCGGCCTGTGGGCAGGTCGAGGACACCCACGAAGAGGGTCACAAACATGTGTGTCTTGTTCATATCGGCTATCGTCCTGTTCATCGTGGTCACGATGCGGTCAGGCATCGACTCATGGGCCGACACGGTACGGAAGGTTGAACGGGTGACGGCCATGAACAGGGAGGCTGGCACGCCTTTGCCCGATACGTCGCCGATACAGAAGAAGAGCTTCTCGTCACGGAAATAGAAGTCGAAGAGGTCGCCACCCACCTCCTTGGCAGGCGTCAGCGAGGCGTAGAGCACAACGTCGTCGCGGTCGGCCTTGGTGGGGAACTGCTTAGGCAGCATACCCATCTGTATGTCACTGGCAATGCGCAGGTCGCTCTCTATAGAGGCTTTCTGGGCAGTGGTATTCTTCAGCTCCTCAATATATTTCACCAATGACTGCTGCATGTTGCCGAACGAGTGGCTCAGCTGGCCAATCTCGTCAACACGCTGGAAGTCGGGCAACGTGGCATCAAACTGTCCTGAGGCGATGGTCTCAGCCTCATCAGCCAGCTGTCGAAGAGGTTGCAGCTCGCGGGTGATGATGCGGATGAACAAGTAGAGCATCAGCAGCAAGCCGATAAATACTATCGCTCTGACACTGTTGCGCAGGCGGTCAAAACCTCCGAAGATATCACTCTCCGGACAGACGATAGCCATCGAGCAGCCCGTCTGACCGAGGGGTTTGTAGAAGACATAGCAATCCACGCCATTGAGCTCCATATGCTTCATGCCCTCCTCACCGCGTTGCATGGCATGACCCAAGGCCGTCAAAGCCGTATCGGGCTGTTCCATGGTCTGGGTAAAGATGGTCTGACGGGTTATCTTCGTCGTGTCAGGATGTACGAAATAGGTGCCGCCACGACCTATCATGATGCTGTATGAGTGGGGATAGGGCTTGGTGGCAGAGATGGTATGCGAGAGCCATGAGATGGAGAGGCTGACATTGATAACACCAATCATCTTACCCTCATGGTTCTTGATGGCCTGACAGTAGCTGGTCACCATTTCACTGGTGTTCGTAGCCACGTCAAGGTCCATATAGGGTTCCGTCCAACAGGGACGTTCCAGCAGCTGGGGCATGAGATACCAGTCTGAATAGAAATACTGGTAGTGGTCACTGCCACCCTGGATGGTACGGAGGGTGTCAGCGACATGTTTGGTATAGGCGGAGAAGTAGAGCCCCCTGTCCTTAAAATAATATGGTTCGAAGGCGATAGAACAGTTATAGAAGTCGGGATTGTTGGCCAACATGCCACGGCTATAGACGAATATAGAGTCTGGCTTGTCGGGATGGCGCTGTACGAGCCACTTGGTCATGTTAGAAGCCACCTCCACACGGTTCAGGATGCCCTCTACGCGCAAAGATGTCTTGTCGAGAATCTGCATGGCACGACTCACTGCCTCTTGGTATACGGCATCACGGGCCTGATAAAACAAGAAGCCGAGAGCCACATTGAAGATGACAGCAGCAAAAAACACCACCCACAGACTGACCCTGACAGAGAGCTTACGACGGATATATGCGATAATCTTTTTCATCAACTTTCAATTATCAATTGTCAACTGCCAACTGTCAATTCTCACTTAACTCCCCATAGGTCACCTCACGTTTCAGCATCATGCTCTCCAGCATCAGCTGGCTGGCCTGTCGCACCATGTCGGGGCGCAGGCGGAACTCACGCTTCTTCGACTCGCGGTCTATCTGCAGGCGCAGCACTTCCTTGAGCATCAGATTCTGCATGACACGGTTGGTAGCGATATGGTTCTTTTCGACATACTGCATCACGATGTCCAGTGCCTCCTGCGGATGAGCGGCAGCCCACTCCCACCCTTTCCGGCTAGCCTGGGCGAAACGGCGTGCCTGCTCCTTGTGCTTCACGTAGTATTCACGCGTCATATAGACACCGTCCTCCTGCACATTGTAGCCGTGGTCACAGAAACGATAGACGTTCTTGTCACTCATCTGGACGCCTGCCTGTAACAGTTGGTAGTACTCATTATAGCTCATGGCCAACGTGGCATCGAGGGCACCAGAGACAAACAGGTTGATATTCTGGGAAAAGCGCACCCACTGATAGTCCAGATGGTCCTTGATGCTCATGCAGATGGCCAGATGACCGAAGCCCACGCTCCAGATGCCGACACGGGCGCCTTTCTGCTTCAGCGGGTCCTTGCCACGTGCCGACACGATGACCATGGCATTGTTCATCGACGTCTGAAGGATGTTGACCAGGGAGATACCATCATCTATTATCTCCATCGCCTGACAGAGCTGTAGCGTCGTGGCCTGACACTCGTTGTTGCGCAGTCGGCTCATGGCGGGCTGCGTAACCGACGGGTGCTCTATGCGCACCTTCACGCCAGCCTCACGGTAGAAGCCTTTAGCCTCAGCCACATAGAAGCCCGCAAACTGGGCCTGCGCCGTCCATTGGGGGGTAAACACGATGGTTTCCTCCTGCGCCGACACTTTCTGCACTGCTGCCCATGTCGCCACTAATAATAATAGGTATAGTGTCCGTTTCATCATCCGAAGACTTGTTTGATGAGGTATTCGAATTCCTGATAGGCAAAGGTGTCCTGGAGCTCACGGAGCGACTCGGCGAGTCCGCGGTAGTGCCACTCGTGGTCCTTGCGGTCCTTGGAGTGGAATATCTTCCAGAGCTCGTCACCCTGTATGGCATAGTCACGGGCTATGGCACGCATATTCGAGAGCTTGTCGCCCAGAGCCACTATCTTGGCATCGCGCGAGCCAGCAGCGATACGGTCGATGGCCGCCTGCTTGCGGGCACGCCAGTTGTCTACGCTGTCACGATGCTCATGAGGCTCGTCACTCTCTACGGCGACTAGCGAGGCTACCCGTTCACCGAATTCTGCACGAATCTGCTCCTCAGTGACATCGGTATCCTCCACCGTGTCGTGCAGGGCAGCGGCAGCCAACAGCTCCTGGTCGCTCGTCATCGTAGCCACGATTTCCACGGCCTCCATCGGATGAACGATGTAGGGGAAACCCTTGCCACGACGCTCCGTGCCGCCATGGGCGCGGACGGCAAACACGATGGCACGGTCCAGCAACTCGGTGTCTAAAGGTTTGTTAGCCATGCTCTATTATTCCGAAGCTGTGGCAGAATGACTGCTTGAGCGTTCGATATAGTTCATAATGACATCGACGGCATCGTCCTCGCTGAGACCATCCATATTGATGACCAGGTCGTAGTTGCGGGTATCATAGCGAGAGGTGTCGGCATACTTCTGGATGTAGGTCTCTCGTCCCTGGTCGACCTTCTCGATGGCGGCGATGGCCTCCTTACGGCTCAGCCCTTGCTTGCGCATGACCCTCTCGATACGGCTTTCCATAGATGCCTGGATGAAGATATTCATGTGGTTGGGCCAATCACGGAATACCAGGAAGCCACTGCGTCCAGCTACTACACACGACTCCTCAGCAGCCAAATTCTGCAAGATGCGTCGTTCAGTAGCCATCATCGACTCGGTGGTCAGCACGGTCTCGGCCTCCATCGGCAAGTTCGTTGAGCTACGCTTCTTATAGTAGTTGTTAAACTCGTTCCACCACGTCTTCTTCTGGGCCTTGATTTTCTCAATCTCCTCCACGGTAAGACCAAACTCCTTGGTCAGTTCCTGGATGAGCGCCTTGTCGTAGTATTTCACTTCCAGCCTTTCAGCCAGCTTACGGCCAATGGTACGGCCACCAGAACCCAGTTCGCGGTTCAAGGTAATTACAAATTTCTCGTTCTTGTTCATTTTCGTTTTATTTATTATTATTGATTATATGATCAGTTTCACACGGAAGCCTCGCTTGGCTCGTCCAAGAATGACCCAGGAAATCGGCCATTATTTTTATAATTTTAGTATCTTTTAGCTCCCGTAAAATTGTCATAAGGTGTAATATTATAAATAACATCGATTATTAATAGATTGTCGCTGCAAATTTATATAAAAAAATCTAAATCACACAAACTTTATCCCACTTTTTCCCTCATATGCATACAAAAAAACACCCAAAAAAATGAGTCAAAAGCGACAAAAGGCAGATTTCCTACTGTTTTTTTGTCATTTTTGGTATTGCTCTTTATTTTTTTTGTACCTTTGCAGAGATATAGCTCGTGGCTATGATGTTGAAACTTAAAACGGTAAATTTCTGTAAATAAGGTATGAAGAAATCATTGCTGCTAATAACGCTCATAGTGCTGACAGCACTGACGGCCAAAGCACGAAACATTTGGAATGGTTCGGAGACTATTGACTGGAACAAGGGTAAGGGGGTACAGATTGCCAGCGATAAATTTGCTGATGTCCGTGAGGGCGACCAACTGGTATTTGGAATCGTCTTTACAGGAAATACCGACTGGCCACAGCTGGCTCCCACGAAGGGTGACTGGAGTGGCAACCTGACAGGCACTGGCAATACGGCACTGGCTGCGGGTATGACGGAGGTGAAGTATGTCCTGCTGAAGGGTATGGTGACCGACCTCAAGGCTACGGGACTGGTCGTTGCCGGTGTGGGTTTCACGCTGATTAGCGTGGATATTGTCGAAGGTGATGGTGGCGACTATAGCCACGCTGTGTGGATAGGTGAGTGCAAGATTGGCAACTGGACTGGTTATCAGCATGTGGGCAAGAGTGCTTTTAACAATGCTGTCGTGGGCCAGAAGCTGCGCGTAAAGTTCAAGGACTTGGGTGCTGGCGCCTACCTGTCGTTGCGTAATCCCGTTGACGGATGGCCAGACCTGAGTGGCGCAGGGGGTGTCTATATCTCTGGCAGCTATCAGCAGTTTGATATTACTGCCGCTATGCTCAGTGAACTGAAGGCTAACGGACTGGTTATCAGTGGAGTGAACTTTACGGCAACGGCGGTGGAACTGTGGAATGCTAACGATATTAAGCAATTGAAACTCAGCGTGCCTGTCACGGCGCCTCAGAACTGGGTGTTCGAAGGAAGTGATGTGCCGACATTCTATGTGAGCATCACCAATCCATACAGTACGACTGTAGAGGCCAGAATCGTGATGGAGGTATCTACTGACAAGATGGCATTCGTGACGTCGGTCAGCAAGACGGTGAGTGTGCAGGGCAACAACGCTCAGCGCACAGAGAAGATGACGGCCGAAGGCTTGACCCCTGGCATCTATCATGCTACGATTACTGTCAACGACGACCTGGCTCGTGGTTTCTCTTTCGCCGTGAGACCTACAGAGATTGTCTCTGCCCCTGACAAGCAGCGTGACTTTGACAGCTATTGGACTGCTGCCAAGAAACAGCTGGCAGCTGTGCCCATCAATGCTACGCTGACGGAGATTCCTGCCAAGTCGAGTGCTAAGCGCAAGGTGTATCTTGTAGAGATGCAGTCCATTGCCGACGGCTTGAGTGGCGCCCCAGTCATTATTCGTGGCTACTATGCCGAGCCTCAGGACGGCAAGAAGCATCCTGTGCTGATACATTTCCAGGGTTACGACTCAGAATATCGTCCAGGTGGAGACAGCGCCACGCCTTGGTGTATCAATGCCAACTGGGATTCGGAGGAGGCTGCCGACTTTGCTGAATTCATACTCTCTAATCGTGGCCAGAGCGTCAACAACCGTCCTGCCAGCGGGCGTGACGATGGTATCCAGAAGGACTTCGCGAATATCTATGGCGACTGGTTTGCATACGAGTTCGGCAACAAAGACAAGTACTACTATCGTGGTGCCTATATGGACTGTCTGCGCGCTATTGACTTCATGGCCAGCCGCACGACGAGCGATATGCAGAACCTCTTTGCCGAGGGACAGAGCCAGGGTGGTGCCTTCACCGTTGCTGCTGCCGCATTGAGCGACTACAAGTTCAGCGCCATCGCTCCTGCCATCACCTTCATGGGCGATTTTCCTGACTATTTCGATATTGTCAGCTGGCCAGGCCATGTAGCTAAGAGTTGTCAGGCAGCAATCAACAAAAATGGTGGCTCAATGACCGATGCGGATATGTATGCCTTCTTATCGTATTACGACACGAAGAACCTGGCTACGAGCATTACCAGTCCCTATATTACCTCTATCGGTCTGCAAGATAACGTCTGTCCGCCACACACCAATATTGCACCTTATAATAATGCGGCAACAACGGCTGACGACAAGAATATCATCATCAACCCAGAATTGCAGCATGCCACCAATACCGACTGGTACGAGACCTATATGACATTCTTCAAGAAGTACATGAAGAATACGACGGGAATAAAAGAGGTAGAAAGTCAGAAGGAAGATGGCAGAAAGCATTCTTTTGACCTGCAGGGCCGCCAGGTAGAACAGCCCGCAAGAGGTCTCTATATCAAGAATGGACGCAAATACGTTGTACGTTAGTACTCGTGAAACAGATACTGTCACCTGTTTCACAGAAAGTCGTACCACTTTTCCCCATATCAGTTG
This sequence comes from uncultured Prevotellaceae bacterium, assembly GCA_946410305.1. Taxonomy (GTDB): domain Bacteria; phylum Bacteroidota; class Bacteroidia; order Bacteroidales; family Bacteroidaceae; genus Prevotella. The sequence continues at coordinate 10,496 of CAMJZV010000045.1, forward strand.
TTCCTGTCGCCGTATCAGCTGTTCCCACAGACGAGACAGCTGTTCCCATCGCAAGGAACGCGCACCCCGCGCGGGAGTTGGTTCAAGCCCATCCTGATTAACAGTACCAAAAGCGAGATTTTTGGTTTTTTCTCTATGATAGCGAAAATACTGGCTTTCAGAGGATTGGCGATTTTAATGATTTTTGATGATATGCCTTAAAATGAATCTAAGACGAGTTGTCAGTTCACCAGCAGTTCACGGATTTCGCGCCCAAAATCACATTTTCCGTCATTTCCCGAATTGTTAAAATCGGAAATCGACTGCAAAGGTAAATATAAAAATTTAGTCAGCAAAGCGGTTTCGGATATTTAGCGCGAAATTTAACGTTGACGGCTTTTCTTTCACTAATTTTGCAATCAAACTTGTTTGAATTGCCGAGCGTGAGCAGTCTCGACCAAAGGTCAAGTCCCGGCTTGCACGATTGCAGGTCGGGACTTCAACTTATGCGGTTAATCAATGTCTGTTACGAGACCTCAATGGCCTTGGTGACTTTCTCCTTCGGTGCGGTCTTCGGCATGGTGATGGTCAGGATGCCGTCCTCGACCTTGGCAGAGATCTGGTCTTTCACCACATCGTCTGGCAGCACGTAGTTCTGCTCGTAGTTAGAGTAGCTGAACTCGCGGCGCAGATAGTGATGGTGCTTGTCCTCATGCTTGTGTTCCTGTTTGTTCTCAATGGCGATGGTGAGGTTGCCCTCGTCGTTGATGGCTACGCGGCAATATTCTTTCTTGATGCCTGGAGCTGCAAGTTCCATTACATAGCTCTTGTCTGTCTCCTTGACATTGACTGCGGGTGCTGTACTGTTGGCACGAGGCATGAAATCAGTGTTAAAGAAATCATCAAACATTGTTGGGAACCAACCATTGCTTTTCATTAATCCGTTCAACATAATCAATACCTCCTAATTATACTTTTAGTTTAACTTATTTGTTTCGGATTGCCTCGGCTTGTTTGCTTCAGCTTTCACTAACAGATAAGCAAAGTACATGCCTACACAGCAAATCCGTGCCAGATTGACTTTCACGATTGTCATTCTGGCACGGAAATTAAACTCGATTAAACTATGCTGACAGTTTATTAAACTCGTTTAAACCTTACTGAATAGATTCCAAATGAGACAACGCTTCATTTCCCCCTATTCACTATTTCCTCGTGGAAGAAATAGTTCACCACCACCGGCGGCTGGCCATGACGGGAGCGCA
>CAMJZV010000046.1 GCA_946410305.1 uncultured Prevotellaceae bacterium
AAGGCTACTATCCAGAACGAGGGTACACTCATCCCATTCCTGGTAGAGAAGATGAAGAGTCTGGGTACAGCTGCATGTCCTCCATACCACATCGCATTCGTTATCGGTGGTACATCAGCTGAGAAGAACCTGCTGACAGTGAAGCTGGCCAGCATCAAGTTCTACGACGGTCTGCCAACAACTGGTGACGAGACCGGTCGTGCTTTCCGTGATATCGATCTGGAGCAGAAGCTGATTAAGGAGGCTCAGAAGATTGGGCTGGGTGCACAGTTCGGTGGTAAGTATCTGGCTCACGATATCCGCGTGATCCGTCTGCCACGTCATGGAGCTAGCTGTCCTATCGGTATGGGTGTTAGCTGCTCGGCTGACCGTAACATCAAGGCTAAGATTAATGCCGACGGTATCTGGTTGGAGAAGATGGATAGCAACCCAACAGAGCTTATCCCTGAGGAGCTGCGCAAGCCAGGCGAGGGTGGCAAGGGTATCGAGATCGACCTGAACGAGGGTATCGATGCTGTACGTAAGGAGCTCTCTAAGTATCCTGTAAGCACACGTGTGAACCTGAAGGGTACCATCATCGTGGCTCGTGACATCGCTCACGCTAAGCTGAAGGCCCGTCTGGATGCCGGTGAGGGTATGCCCGACTACTTTAAGAAGTACCCCGTGCTCTATGCCGGACCTGCCAAGACTCCAGAGGGTTATCCTTGTGGTTCTATGGGTCCGACAACTGCTAACCGCATGGACCCCTACGTGGACGAGTTCCAGGCTAACGGTGCATCACTCGTGATGATTGCCAAGGGTAATCGTTCAGATGTCGTTACCGAGGCTTGTAAGAAGCATGGTGGTTTCTATCTCGGTACCATCGGTGGCGTAGCTGCCGTACTCTCACAGAGCAGCATCAAGAGCATCGAGTGCGTAGAGTATCCCGAGCTCGGTATGGAGGCTGTATGGAAGATTGAGGTGGAGGACTTCCCCGCCTTCATCCTCGTGGATGACAAGGGTAATGACTTCTTCAAGACCCTGAAGCCCTGGACACCTTGTACGAAGTAAGATGTCAGATATAAGGTCGAAGATATCGCTATTCCTGTTGCTGCTGCTGTTCACTATGACGGCAGTAGCACAGGAAGTTGTTGTTCAGCGTGGTTGTCGCGTAGGAACACCAAGACCAGAAGGCTTGGCGACACGTCGTGGCGCTTCTGGTGGTCAGCCCAAACAGGCGGGTGGTGATTTCTATCATGGAGAGCGTCACCAGCTGACTGTTCTGGCAGCATTCAATGACCGCTTGTTCAAAGGCGACGAGGCAGCCACCATAACACAGTGGAACAAGATTTTCAATACTGAGAACTTGACAGAGAATCCTTTCAAGGGCTCCGTCCACGACTATTTCATGGACCAAAGTTATGGTGATTTCAATCTTGTCTTCGACTTAGTCTATGTTCAGGTCAGTGGCAATGCCGAGAAGTATGCCAGTACGCAGGCTGACGACGAGAACTCTCAGTATCTGGTGCAAGACATTCTGGAGGTGCTGAAGACTCGCAATATAGACTGGAGCCTTTACGACTGGAATGGCGACGGCTTCATCAACCAACTACTTGTTATTTATGCCGGACACGGCATGAACGACTATTCTGGTTCTAACCTGATTTGGCCTCACCAATGGTGGATGAGCGAGCATCTGAAAGACAAACAAGAAGGTGTCTATTGCGATCCTATTCCTGTCAACTATGGCGGAAAGAAATATAAGGTAGACTGCTACTGCGCCTTGGCTGAGTTGACCAAGAACGACGACTATGGTTCCTTCGGCACCATCTGTCACGAATATACCCATTGCTTCGGATTCCCCGACTTCTACAGTGATGGTGGTTTGGTTGTTGGTAGCTGGGATCTCATGGACTACGGTAACTACAATGGAAGTGGTTATTGCCCTCCTGGCTATTCTGCCCATGAGCGCTGGTTGATGGGGTGGTTGACGCCCATAGAACTGAGTGAGGCGACAACGATAACTGATATGCCACAATTGGCAGAGCAGCCTGTTGCCTATCTGGTCCGCAATGACCGATGGCAGGATGAGTACTACTTCATAGAGAACCGCCAGAAAATAGGTTGGGATGCCAATATCCCTGGTCAAGGTGTGGTTGTGTTTCACATCGACTACGACCCTTCTATTTGGACGAGTACTACGATTATGCCCAATAGTTCGTCTTATAAGCGCTACAACATTTTCCCTGCCAATAACAAGACAAGTTCGTATTACGTGACAGGTTGGGCTTATCCTTATAGTGGTAACAACCAGTTGACCAACGTGTCAACACCAGCAGCTACGCTGAATCATCAAAATACGGATGGTACCAAGCTAATGTCCAAACCCATTACGAATATGGCAGTCACTGGCGGCTTGGCCTCATTTGATTTCATGGGAGGCACTCCGTCAGGCATTTGTTCTCAGCAGCCATCAGCCTCATCATCTCATCCCTCCGTCCTCTACCGCATGGGTGATATATATATAATAAGGAATGCGCAAGGGAAGATAGTGAAGGTGAACACCGCCAATAGCATCCTAAAATTGCAATAATAGCAGTTTTTGCATTTTAGCTAATTATTTCTGGCTTATTCCCGGACAATTATCCGTTCTTTTTATTATCTTTGTAGCCAGAAGATAACTAAAAAATTTAAGCTAAGATGCAGATTACTAGCCCACTTTACAAAACTATGTTGTTTTTGACTGCTATGGTGTGGATGATGACTTCATGCAGTAGCAGTGAGAGCAGCGAAGACATGGCACCTGAAAGCTTGATAGGCGAAACGGTGCCTAACTTCCAGAAAGCCGTCAGGTATGAAAACAGCAAGCAGTTCACTAACGACCTTGATGCTTTTGCAACCTACGCCTTAGACATGCAGGCCTTGCGCATGGCGTGGTGGCGATTACTGTCGAACGACTTTAAGGATGGTAACGCCTTCTGCGCTACGACCGATGATATGGATGGTGACGGTGGTACCGTGTGTGCCCAAAAGGGCTTTGCTGTCATTGATGAAATCGTGGAGCACGCAGACGAATACCAGGAGGCGCTGGATCGTTTGCAATATGCCCGCATTCTTCCAGACCCTACCGCCAGTCAGACGCGTGGCTGGGTGGCCGACGGAGCTAACTTCATCATGAACTGCCGCAACTCGCAAGTCGTCGGCCGCAAGTCCGTGATGTCCGTACTGCAGAAAGGCGGATGGACTACTGATACCAATAAGCTGAAGCAACTCTTCGACCAGTTGCCTGCAAACTTGCGTAGCGGCTATACCAACTACCAGAACTATTGGAGCGATTTCAGCAAGGGAAAGCTCGATGCCAGGGCCAATCAGGTATTCCTAAACCTCTATACCTACGACCATCTTGATTTCGGCGTGACCGCCAAGGATATGGGACTCACTCCTGGTGCCAACATGAGCAAGGTGGGTGCAAAACTTTGTGAATCAGGCCTAAACCTGACTATTAGCGCTTTGCCTATTAGCACGGAGATAGGTTACGGAAAGGATCTCTATAGCACCTTCAACGCGACTGCAGAACTTGTTACTGAGGGTAATGTAAAGGGTTTCCTGCAGAGTGCTGCCAACAACGCCATCAACTACGGACCGCAATTGTTCAGTTTCTATAACAATGGCAAGTGGAACGGTGCGTGGGAAGGGTTCGATCTCTTCGACGCTGACGAGTGGGATGCTGCTCTGGGTCTGGAGGCGCTGAGCAGCATAGTCAATGATGCCTTGTTCAGTGACACGTTCAAGGAGGCATTCAGCAACGGCAAAGGCGAGCGGCTCATTCCTAACATCGTGACTACAACCGATAAGAACGGCAAGAAATTAGCATTGGTATGCATGATAGACCAGAAGACGGGAGAGATCACCGTGGGCTTCAGTATTGACAAGGATGGCAATATCCAGATGAACCCTAAGACGCCTGGAACGAAGGAAATCATCACCGTGGACAAGAACGGTAGGCACAAGAAGAAGACGGTCATCGTGCCTGAGGATCAGGAAACTACCGTGGAGGTGGATATGGATGACGAGAGCGATGACGTGTTGCTGGAGGAGAACCCTGCGGACGGTTATTTGTCGCTGGATCGCAAGAAGATGAGCTTCAGCTATCGCAGCGAACAGTTGAAGACCATGATCATATCGAACTACCTCTACTATTCGTATGTGACGAAGGACGACTGGATATCCTGCAGCATTCCCTCAGACCTGAATGAGCTTACGGTAAAAGTGACTGCCAACGAAAAACCGGAAGAACGGCGCGGACAGGTGACCGTCGTTGCTACCGACTCGAAGGGAAAGGTGCTGAAGAGCGTCGTGCTGCCTATCGTACAGGCTGCTGCTGAAGTCTCGGAATACCACATCTCTGCATCGCCATCGTCACTGACCTTCGACGCTAAGGGAGGCAAGCAGCAGTCTACCGTCACCTATAATGGTGGTCCCTTCACGGGCATCGACTGGGATGATAGCCTAGTAGGGTGGATATCTGTCGATACCAAGGATGCCTACGACGGTTGGTACACCCTGGTGGTGGAAGCCAGCGAGAACACCACTGGCAAAGAGCGGTCAGGATTCATCACGCTCTACTCTGCCTATACCAAGGAGGCATTGGACAACGCTATGAACGGCAGCGTAGACCCCGACAAGGTGCTGTCGACAAAAGTGCTGGTCAAGCAGGCTGCCAACGAGGCGAAAGCATTGCGGACGGATGTAGAGACCTTTAGTTTCGATCTCTCAAAATTTGTGGCAATCGACGACGATGGCCATGAGGTTAACGTCATTCATTATGACGGAGTAAACTGGTTTTTCCTTGGTAGTGTTTCGTCATCAGGCTTCAGCGCAAGCGGAAAACAATTCCAAGTGACATCCTTGGGCAGCAACGGCTCTTTCAAGTGTGTGGGTGAGCTTGAATACCAAGGAACGAATGAGACAAAAACCGAAACGCTCTCCTTTACCGTCGATAATCCGATTAATGGAAACTATGGTCTGGCAAAAGACGTGACATATACGATGGAAAAGAAAGAAAATGGACATACCAAGTATAAATACGAGCTTCAGTTTACTGACGTTCCCATAAGATATGTTGGCACTGCTTCTGCCAATTGGACGGGAGACTATGCTGGTGGCGTGAAGGTCAAAAAGTTCGAGGTCTCTTGGTATAGCATAAACAGCAATGGAGAGTCGACACTGCGTTTCCATAGCAACCAGTATGCGGTAAAAGACGATACTCAATTCAATGTATATGTGACATTTCCGCTAGGCAAATAGTCGCAAAGAAGAACTAAAACTATATAATTTTGAAGATACGTTCTACATTTGAGGTGGTCTGGTGACAGATCACCTCTTCTGTTACCCCATACGCTTCAGCCAGTCGTGTAATGACGTGGCTGATGTAGGCTGACTCGTTGCGCTTGCCACGCATTGGAACGGGTGCCATGTAGGGAGCATCGGTCTCTAAGACGATGCGCTCGAGGGGTACACAGGCGGGCAGCACTTCTGGCAGGTGTGACTTTTTGAAAGTCAGCACACCGCCGATACCCAATACGAAGTTGTCGAATTCCAACAGCTGGCGCGCTTCCTGTTCGTTGCCCGTAAAGCAGTGGAATACACCGCTAGGTAATTCTTTCGCGTACTTCTTTAATATAGCCACCAACTCGTTCTGTGCCTTCCGACAATGAATCATCAGGGGCAGCTGTAGCTCTATGGCCCACTTTACTTGTTTTTCGAAAGCCTCCAGCTGTTCTTGTTCGAACTCACGACTCCAATAGTAGTCGAGACCTATTTCGCCAATGGCGATGGGCGATGGTTGATGGCTGATGGCTGATGTCAGAAGTTCCTTGATAGTTGACAATTGTTCGCGCCAATCAGCCTTCACCTCCTCAGGATGTAGCCCCAGCATAGGCTGACAGTAGCATGGGTACTGGGCACAGACATCGAGGACGGTTTTACAAGAGGCTGCATCGATGGCTGGCAGGAATATCTGTGTACAGCCAGCCTCGCGGGCTCGCTGTACCACTTCGTCGCGATCCTCTGCAAACTCCTCGCCATCCAGATGGCAGTGGGTGTCGATATAAGTGGCTATTGGCATTTGGCAGTTAGCTTTTGGCTTACTTGTCGCGGTGCAACAGCTCGTCCATATACTGACGCAACTGAGCCTTACGCTCTTCTGGTACGTTGACTTCAGCGAGTGTCTGGCTGGCCAGCTGGAAATAATAGTTGATCTTGTCTTCACACAACTGGCGAATGCCAATCTCGTCGTACAGACGGGTAACCTCGGCAACCTTTACCTCGCGGTTGAAGGTCTTGGCACTAATCCAGCGCGTCAGTTCAGCGCGTTGTTCGTTGTTGGCACGGTTGAAGGCATTGATGAGCATGTAGGTCTTCTTGTTCGAAGTGATATCGCCACCGATAGCCTTGCCGAATACCTTCGGGTCGCCATATACATCGAGCAGGTCATCCTGCAACTGGAAGGCCAGTCCCACCTGTTCGCCCAGACGATACAAGCGCTCGGCATCCTCCTTAGGCGCATCGGCCAGCAGTGCACCAATCTTCAGCGCACAGGCCAGCAGGACGCTGGTCTTCAGACGTATCATCTCGATATATTCGTCCTCTGTCACATCGTCGCGAGTCTCAAAGTCCATGTCATACTCCTGCCCCTCGCCAATCTCCAGCGCTGTCTCCGTAAAGATGTCAAGCACGGCAGGCAACTTGTCGCCAGGCACCTGCTGCATGCGCTGATAGGCCAGCACCAGCATGGAGTCGCCAGAGAGGATGGCCTTGTTGGCATCCCAGCGGCGGTGTACCGTCTGGTGTCCGCGACGCACATCGGCATTGTCCATCAGGTCGTCGTGCAACAGCGTGTAGTTGTGATAGGTCTCCAGACCTACGGCAGGCATCAGGATGCTTTCCGGATTCTCGCGCCACAGGTTGTAGCCCATTAGCATCAGTACCGGACGGATGCGCTTGCCGCCCAGCGAGAGCACATACTCTACAGGTTCATACAGCGACTGGGGCTTGCGGTCGTAAGGCAACTGTGCCAGGCAGTCATTCACCAGCTTCAGAATTTCATTGCTTGTCAACATATCTCTTATCTTTTATCTATTATCTCTTATCTACAGTTTGAATACTATTGGTATCTGCACCTTGGTGCGACAGGGCTCATCGTGATAGATGCCAGGTTGCCATTTAGGCATCATCTTTAGTACACGCAGTGCCTCACGGTCACATTCTGCTGACAGCGACTTGGTAATCTTGATACCTGTGATGCTGCCGTCTTTCTCTACGTAGAACACCGCCACCACCTTGCCCTGTGTCTTGTTGTTCTTTGCCACGGTGGGGTAGCGCAGGTTACGCGTGAGCCACTTCATGAATTCCACGGCGCCACCCGGATATTGCGGCAGGTCTTCTACGACGTGGAAGTTCAGCGGATTCTGCGGGTCTACCGTCAGTGGTGCCAGTGCCTTGTCTTCCTGTTCCTCTTCCAGCTCCTTCAGCAGTTGCTCGTCGTCACTGCTAGCTTCCTCATCGTTCACTTCTACCTCGACGTCGTCGTCCACCACATTGATTTCCTCGCCTTGCTCGCTAGGTTGCTTCTCTTCCAGCTGGGCGATGGTCTCTTCGTTCGACATGGGCACCAGTTCACTCTCGTGTATCAAGTCTGTCAGGTCGATAGGGTCGATGTCTGACGTTGCTTCTACCGAGTTCCACTCCAGTGCCACATAGAATACGGCCAGCACAAGAATGAGTCCCAGCAGGAAACCCGTCGCTCTGCGCTGCTCCATATCGGCCTGTTGTGTCTTCTTGATTTCCATCTCGTGTGCAAATTCGTTGCAAAGTTACGAATAAGTGAGAAGAATACAAAAGAAAAGCTGACTTTTGTTTTGAATTTTCGGGCGGAATATGTCAGTTATTCTTCATTTTTTCGTATATTTGCAGCAAAAAAATAAGGAATCAATCATGAACAGGCGAACCATTATCACCATTATCATTGCCCTCGTCGCAATGGCGGGACAGGCACAAGTGAAATGTCACGTAGTCGGGACTGTTGCCGACGGCGTGAATCTCCAGACTTTCTACATCGCACAGGCAGGCACAGCAGACAATGATGATGCGAAATGGACAGAGGTGAATGTCAAGGACGGACATTTTGCCCTTGACATCGCAGCAGAAACGACGGAGATGTACGAGATGATAGAGAACCGTCGTAGCCATTGCCCGCGAATGGAACATGGACTCTTTCCGTCGTGCCATGGAACACGACAAGTACCCGTGGCCCAGTCTCGTGGACTACAAGGACCGCTATGGTGTCTGGGAGAAGCATGCCAACAAGGGTGGCTCTGGCAAAATCATGCTTATCGATCGCGACGGCACCATCCTCTCCACTTCCAACGATGCCCAGGAACTGGAGCCACTCATCAAGGCTGCGATAGAGCGTGGAAAATAGCAAAGACATTTAACCTATTAACATGGCGTGCCTCAGAAGTCTGCCATTGTTATGTGAAACAAGATTGCATCGCCACACTCTCAAAGAGAGAACCAGTAACTGGTGTTTCTTATATTTTTCCAGGTCGGACACCTTTTGTCCGTTGCTACATGTAATTTTGCCTCCGAAATTAGAATTATAGGAGATAAAATTATGAATCAAGACAAAGACCTCGCGTTCCTTGCAACGTGTAATAATGACGACCTTCGTACATTGTGCGATATTCTCACCTATAATAATAAAGGTGAGATAAGGTTGAGTGAGCAACTGACAGATACTGATGCGTATCTCAACTGTTATCCAGACAGAATGAACCTGATGACAACAGAGATTGCGGAAGAGTTACGAAAGTTTGGCAGCAATACTGTTAAGACGTTCTGTCGTAAGGGCGAAGCGGACAGTTATGAGACCATCGTTCGGAGAGTGTGTAAAAGAATGAACGTTAAAGTGATGGACTATGACAACACCCTAACTATGGAGCGTGAACTGCTGACTACTATCTGCGAACAGACTACCAGTAAAATGTCTGATAAAGAACTGAGAACACTGGCAGATAAGGCAGGCATTCCCCATAAGAGTTTGAACCATCAGATGCTTGTAACTGCCATCTTGTTCGCCATCCGCAGAAACACTTATTTGCTGACAGAGATGATTTATTATGTCACGTCACGAATTGCCAGTATGCTGTTAGGTCGCTGGATTGGCATGATGGGTATGAGCGCTGTCAGCCGATATTTAGGAATGGCTGCTGGCCCTATCGGATGGACTCTCTTGGCTGGCTGGACTATCAGCGACATTGCCTCTCCTGCTTATCGAGTGATGATTCCCGCTGTTATCATGGTGGCTTCTATGCGCTTCCGCCAGACAGCATTGTTACCCCAAAAGATTTAAATATTATGCAAGCAAAGGATATTATGCATCCTGAAGATGCGAAGGCTATTCAAGTGATACAAAAGACCAAAAGTATCAATCCATTGGTACGAAAAATAATGGCGTATGGATACGAAAACAAATTCTGTGGTATCAATCTTGGATGCTATCTAAAGGTAAATACTCACAATTTGCCAAAAGTATATCACGCCTTTAAGGATGTTGTAATGAAGGTTGGCATCAAAGAGCCAGATCTATACATTTACCAAGATACTAATCTAAATGCTTTTGCATATGGCGAGACCAATACGTTTATATGTGTCAGCAGCGCTGTAGTTGATAAATTCACAGTTGAAGAACTCCAATGCGTCATAGCACATGAATGTGGTCATCTACTTTGTAAACACTCGTTCTATAAAAGCATATTACGCATACTCATGGAAATGAAAGATGCCTTAGGAATCATCACTTGGCTCGCTTTTGAACCTCTCTACCTTGCATTGCAGTATTGGAATCGCAAGAGCGAATTGTCTGCTGACCGTTGTGCAGCAGCAGTTACTGGTGAATCTGTTTTTCAGTCCATGATGCTCAAACTGTCAAGTGGTGTTGATGCCCAGATCGTCAACAGGAGCCCTCTTTTGGATCAGGCAGAAGAATACCATAAGTTAAAAAATGCCTCGTGGTGGAATCGTATTCAACAAAACTGCCAGGAAGCACTTTACAGCCATCCCTATGAATGTGAACGAGCTTGGGAGATAGACCGTTGGAAGAATTCCTGGCAGTATAAGAAATACAGAGAAACATTATAATATATGAAACATCCTATCACTAAATTTCCAGTAGAGCCTTATGAGGCAATAACAGAAGAGTTTGTCCAAAGGAAATACTATGAGTATAACCAGCTATACTTTGCTGGCGAACTACCACCATGCAAATTCCGTTTTAATGCGATGTCTCTATATTATGGGTGCTTGGGCCAATATTATGGATATAAGGACATTCCTGAAATTTGGATTGATATTATGACAACATATGAACCAGATTGGGTAATCCGTGAAGCTATCATACATGAAATGATTCATTGTTATATAGACAAAGTTATGAACGTTAAAGAGAAGACTCCACACGGTCCATTATTCTCTAAAATACGCAAATATCTCAATAAAAAGTACAATCAGGGGTTATGCAATTGCCAAGGTAGATACGATTACAATGATGAAGTGTTTGCGTATAATATATATGCTGTAGAATATGAATCCGACAAAAATAAATAAAGATAAGTTATTATGAATAAAGAAGAGATACAGTCTAAAAGAGAAGAAATACTTGCGGAAGTACTATCTATACCGTATTTAAAAGATATTCCATATCACTAGTGTCCACTAAAAATGGACGAGTTTAAAAATTAAATAAATTAGGTT
>CAMJZV010000047.1 GCA_946410305.1 uncultured Prevotellaceae bacterium
TGGCAGGTTTTGCAGCATCAGCAGCGCTGGCATGTTCAGATATCCCCTTCGAGTGCCCCATCTCTGAGGTACGCGTAGCCCGTATCAATGGTGAGTACGTTATCGATCCTACTTTCGAGCAGATGAAGGAGGCCGATATGGACATCATGGTTGGTGCTTCAGCCGAGAACATCATGATGGTAGAAGGTGAGATGAAGGAAGTATCAGAGCAGGATCTGCTCGGTGCCCTGAAGGCTGCCATGGATGCTATCAAGCCCATGTGTGAGCTGCAGGCTGAGCTGAGCAAGGAGCTCGGCAAGGATGTGAAGCGCGAGTACAACCATGAGGTGAACGACGAGGCACTGCGCGAGCGCATGAACAAGGAACTCTATCAGCCCGCCTACGACATCACCAAGCAGGCACTGCCTAAGCAGGACCGCGCCGACGCCTTCGAGAAGATTCTCGCTGACTTCAAGGAGAAGTATGCTGCTGAGCATGCTGACCTGACTGAGGATGATTTGGAAGAGAAATATGCCATGATGGACCGCTACTACCACGACGTAGAGCGCGACGCTATGCGCCGTTGCATCCTTGACGAGGGTATCCGTCTCGATGGTCGTAAGACTGACGAGATCCGTCCTATCTGGTGCGAGGTCTCTCCACTGCCTATGCCTCACGGAAGTTCTATCTTCACTCGTGGTGAGACACAGTCACTGACTACCGTTACTCTGGGTACCAAGCTCGACGAGAAGCTCGTTGACGATGTGCTCGACAAGAGCTATCAGCGCTTCCTGCTGCACTACAACTTCCCCCCATTCTGTACGGGTGAGGCTAAGGCACAGCGTGGCGTAGGTCGTCGTGAGATTGGTCACGGCCACCTGGCTTGGCGCGCTCTGAAGGAGATGATTCCTGCCGACTTCCCCTACACCGTTCGTGTAGTGAGCCAGATTATGGAGTCTAACGGTTCTTCATCAATGGCTACTGTCTGTGCCGGTACATTGGCACTGATGGACGCTGGTGTTCCCATGAAGAAGCCTGTTTCTGGTATTGCTATGGGTCTGATTAAGAACCCCGGAGAAGATAAGTACGCTGTATTGAGCGATATCCTTGGTGACGAGGACCACCTGGGCGATATGGACTTCAAGACCACTGGTACTAAGGACGGTCTGACCGCTACCCAGATGGATATCAAGTGCGACGGTCTGTCGTTCGACATTCTGGAGAAGGCACTGATGCAGGCTAAGGCTGGTCGTGAGCACATTCTGAAGTGCATCACCGATACCATCGCTGAGCCACGTGCTGAGCTGAAGCCTCAGGTTCCCCGTATCGAGGCCTTCGATATTCCCAAGGAATTCATTGGTGCTGTCATTGGCCCGGGCGGAAAGATTATCCAGCAGATGCAGGAAGATACCGGTGCTACCATCACTATCGACGAGACTGACGGTGTCGGTAAGGTACAGGTCAGCGCTCCCAACAAGGAGAGCATCGACGCTGCCATTGCTAAGATCAAGGCTATCGTTGCCATCCCTGAGATTGGTGAGGTTTACGAGGGTACTGTTCGTAGCATCATGCCTTACGGCTGCTTCGTAGAGTTCATGCCTGGCAAGGACGGTCTGCTCCACATCTCTGAGATTGACTGGAAGCGTCTGGAGACTGTCGAGGAAGCTGGCATCAAGGAGGGTGACAAGATTAAGGTGAAACTCCTGGAGATTGATCCTAAGACTGGTAAGTTCAAGCTCTCTCACCGTGTGCTTGTTGAGAAGCCTGCAGACTATGTAGAGCCCCAGCAGCGCCGTCGTGAGCGCCCTGAGCGTCCTGAGCGTGGTGAGCGTCGCGACAGAGGCGAGCGTCGTGATCGTGGCGAGCGCCGTCAGCGTCCTGAGCGCCGTGAGCGTAACGAGGAGTATAAGGCTCCCGCAGAGAACAACGAGCCAAAGGACTTCTCTGATGCACTGGACAAGATGGACTTCTAATCAATAGAAGACATACATAACCAAAAGGAGGGCTTCGCAAATGGAAGCCCTCCTTTTTTTTCGCGTTTTTCTATTATTAGAAGTTAACCATGAAGGAACCACCGATGGTGAAATAGTGTACATCTTTCTTCTTCTTGAACTTATAAGGCTCAAGATCTGTACCGGCTATATGATAGATAGCCTCCAGATTCGGTGTTGACAACTTCATGAAACGGTAGGGATCATAAGTCAGTGTAAACTCCTTGTGGGAATAGTCATAATCAACATACACTCTCCATGAGAAGTTTGATTTGTATTTATAGGTAAGCGACAGTCCAGTACCGTAATTGGTAGAATTATTTCCGCCCATCGTCAGGTAGTCCCACTCCTGATCATAAGAATTGCCAGTCGACTTAAACTGGTCGACAAATAGCATAGCGCCATCTTCTACCGGCAGTGTTATATCACCTTCATCGTTGGGAATAATCACCTTAAAATCATTCGGCGCAGGCAAGCCATCGGTCACTGTCAGCAAATATGCAGCATTCTTGATGTCTCCTTTATAATGTGCATTGATATCCAACTCCTGTGTCATGGTGCGACCAATGAGCAGTTTACTGCCCAAAGCGAACCTCTTGCCTAAAGGTATATTGAAATACAGACCTACACTGGCCGAGAACTCAGTAAGGTGGTCACTTTCCACGCTATATTCCTCATCAGTACACATGTTGGTCATTTCTTTCTGGATATCCTCCGTTGGTATCAGGGAGTATTTGTCGATGACCTCCAAAACCTCTCCACTGATTCTTTTACGGTCATTTTGTGCAAGTCCCACAAAGTCACTCCATGACTTTGCAGTCATTGCGCGAACACGCAGTCGTCCGCCTACACCTATATATTTATTAAAGAAGTAGGCACCTTCTGCATCGACCACAGAAGAGGTATGGAAATCAACGCTAAATGGATTGATGACATCCTCGTCTTTCGCATCTTCCGCATAGACAAGGTCGTTAACGTCGAATTCAAGACCTTTCAAACCCCAGCCTAAGCCCATGCCGATACTGAAGAACGAGGGATTCTCGTTGAAGCTTTCTGCATCATTGCGGAGCAGTCCTTTTTCTTTGAACATCAAATCACAGAGAGCATAGCCTAACTCGGTAGACAAGATACCGATACCGGCACCTGACAGCACATCACTGATCCAGTGACGGTTGTTCAGAATACGCATCACACCAGTAGCAGTAGCCACGCTATAGCCAGCCACTGAATACCATGGTGAGCGTGTCAGACCATACTCCTTGTGCAGGATGGTGGCACCCACGAACGAGGTGGCAGTGTGACCAGAAGGCCATGAGTTGGCAGTCGACCCGTCAGGACGCATCTCGCTGGCAGTGTACTTAATACCATTGACAAAGGCAGCCATGATGGCATACGACATACCAGCGCTTGCCAGCAGTCGGGGCCAGTCGCTACGTCCCTCGACACCACCCAGTTTCAGACCTACCGTCATCGCGGGACCGAAGAACTGCGTGTAGTCGTCGATGCCTGTCTTAAAGTTGGTGATCAGACGGGTGTTCGCATGGGTGTTGTTGTAGTTCTGACGGAAGTTAGCCTTGTCGCCCTTGATAGCGATACCTGCCAAGAACAGGGGAACACCCACGAACGTCATGTCGTCCATGAACTTGTAAGCCTTCACCCCTTTGTTGGTCTTTGACTTGAAGAAATCAAGGTCAGGTTTCCACTTTAACCCCATGTTAGGCTCTGGAGCTACTTTGGTCTCAAATGTCAGTTCGGGAGTCGTTGTTAACTCCGGTTTCATCTCGGGCACTTCCAACTTGTAACAGGTTTCTGTCACTGTCTCGGCGGCTTTTACCTCAGTCGCTCCATAGCAGCACATCAGTGCTGCTACAAGACAAAGTCTTTGAATTTTAATCATATCAATTAGGTTAGTTTTACATAATGACTTCAACAGTATGTTTGCCTGGGGTGGCCTTGATGACGTTTCCATCAACGGGTGAGCCGTCGAGCACTATCTTGCTGATGCCGCTCTCCTTGCCATTGGGGTTCTTCACTGTGATGTCGAACTCTGCGTCACGAAGTACGCGCTTCACACTGTACTCCTTGAGTGTTGACGGGATACATGGATCAATCTCAATACCATCATAGGTAGGCTTGATACCCAGGATATACTGTGTGATGGTAATCCAGTTCCAGGCTGCTGTACCCGTAAGCCATGAGTTCTTACCCTCACCAGGCTTGGCAGCATCCTTGCCGGCAACCATCTGACAGTAGACGTATGGCTCTACCTTATGCAACTGCTGGTCCTTGATCCATGCAGGACAGATCTTGGTATAGTGCTCCCAGGCATCGTTACCACGACGGGCTACCGTCTCACCAATGATGACCCATGGGTTGTTATGACAGAAGATACCTGCATTCTCCTTGTATCCTGCGGGATAGCTGGAAATCTCACCCATCTCCACATAATAGCGGGTGAAGGCAGGATTGTTCAATACCATACCGTGCTCACAGTCGAGATACTTCTTACAGCTGTCGAGAGCCTTGTCGACCATACCCTCTTCCAGTCCGATACCTGCCATCGTGCAGAAGCCCTGTGACTCGATGAATATCTTACCCTCTTCACACTCCTTAGAGCCAATCTTATTGCCATAGAAGTCGTAGGCGCGCAGATACCACTCGCCATCCCAGCCATGCTTCTTGACGGCCTCGACCATAGCGTCGATGCACTTCTGGGCGCGCTGAGCCTCCTCGTGCTTTGCGATTTTATCGCAAAGCTCCACATACTGCTTGCCAGTGAGTACGAAGAGTCCTGCGATCATCAGTGATTCGGCTTTACTGCCCACGCTGTTGTTCTCAGTGGTCTGGAACGACTCGTTGGGATCCCATGAGAAGCAGTTCAGGTTCAGACAGTCGTTCCAGTCTGCACGACCGATGAGTGGCAGCATATGAGGACCGAGGTTCTCTACCACGTGGTTGAACGAGATACGCAGGTGTTCGAAGAGCGATACCTCACTGCCGGGCTGGTTGTCCCAGGGTACTTGCTCGTCAAGGATAGAGAAGTCGCCCGTTTCCTTGATGTATGCCACTGTACCGAAGATGAGCCAGCAGGGGTCGTCGTTGAAACCACCACCAATGTCGTTGTTACCACGCTTGGTGAGTGGCTGGTACTGGTGGTAGCAGCCACCATCGGGGAACTGCGTAGAGGCAATATCGATGATGCGCTGACGGGCACGACTTGGAATCTGGTGAACGAAGCCCACAAGGTCTTGGTTAGAGTCGCGGAATCCCATGCCACGGCCTACGCCGCTCTCGAAGAACGATGCCGAACGAGAGAAGCAGAAGGTGATCATACACTGATACTGATTCCAGATGTTGACCATACGATTCATGCGCTCGTCGTCGCTCTTCACTGAGAACTTCGACAGCAGCTCGTCCCACAGATTGTTCAACTCCTGGAATGCTGCATCTACAGCCTCTACTGTGGCGAAGCGCTCAATGATGGCATGAGCCTTCTTCTTATTAATAATAGTATGGTCGAGGTCACCGAGAGAGGTGATGAGGCTACCCTCGACGGGGGAACCGTCGAGCACAAACTTCTCTTCCTGCTCGTTCTCTACATAGCCCAGCACGAAGATGAAGTCCTTCTGCTCGCCAGGCTGCAGTGTCACCTCTTTATAATGTGAGGCAATAGGGCTCCAACCGTGAGCCAGTGAGTTGGCAGGCTTGCCAGCCATCACGCACTGCGGATTGGAGAAGTCGTTATACAGTCCGATGAAGGTCTCGCGGTCTGTGTCATAGCCATCAGCCTTGGCATTGGTCAGCGCATAGTAGGCATAGTGGTTGCGGCGCTCCTTATATTCTGTCTTGTGGTAGATGGTAGAGCCGTTCTCTATCTCCACCTCACCCGTTGACCAGTTACGCTGGAAGTTCTCCATATCCGTAGCGGCATTCCACAGACACCACTCGGCAAACGAGAAGAGCTTCAGCGTCTTCACCTCCTTAGAGGTATTCTTCAGCGTCAGCTTCTGCACCTCTGCCCATGTGTGCAGAGGAACGAAGAAGAGTACGGAAGCCTCGACACCGTTCTTGCTACCTGTGATACGGGTGTAGTTCATACCGTGACGGCACTCATAGCTGTCCAGGGGAGTCTTGCAGGGTTTCCAGCCAGGATTCCATACAATGGCTGTTGGCTCTTGGCCGTTAGCTGTTGGCAATTCTTCGCGAATATAGAAGTAGCGACCTCCTGCATCCATGGGAACGCCGTTGTAGCGGTAACGTGTAATGCGGCGGAACTTGGCATCCTTATAGAAGTCATAGCCACCAGCGGTATTGGAGATGAGGCCGAAGAAGTCCTCATTGCCCAGATAGTTAATCCAAGGGAACGGTGTTGCGGGGTCAGTGATGACGTACTCGCGATGCTCGTCATCGAAATGTCCGAATGTTTTCATATCTTATAATTTTACTATTTATTATGATCATTTTTCCGTCAGCAAGTCAACAAGCCCCTTGTCCTTGAAGGCATGCTTCTGCTGGTCCCAGAAGCCGAAGTCTGCGTCGTAGCACCAGGTGGTCCAAGCAATGTTGTTCTCCTTGAATACGGTCAACATATCCTTTGTCCACTTGTAAGCCAACTCGCGGTCAACGGGTTCGTAGACACCCCACTCGCCGCAGAACAACTGCAGATCGTACTTCTTGGCAGCTTCGATGGCATCCTTGAAGTCGGCACGGATCTTGTCGATGTTCCACTCTTGCGTTGTATAGTTGTTCTCGTCAATCAGTGCCTTGACAGAGTCAGAAGCGGCCTCATAGTCTTCCTTCGATACCAGCACACCAGGATAGTTCACCTTGCCAGTATACTTGCCGATGGGTGTCCACCATGCACCGTAGTGAGTCAGAATCATAGGATTGTAGTAGTGGAAGGAAAGGATGATGTTCTTGTCACCCTCGGGCACCTTCAGGTATTTCATGGTCTCGTAGCCCTGCCACATGTTCGAGCCAATGACCAGTGTACGCTGAGGCTCACGCTCGCGCAGTGCCTTGTGAACCTTAGCAATCAGCTGGTTCCACTGCTCGTGGTCGTCAGCTACCGGCTCGTTCATGAACTCATAAGCCACTGAGTCTACACTGTATCCCTTCAGCACGTCAGATAGCTGGTACCACATGTCGATGAGGTCCTGCTGTGATTTCTCTGAGGTAAACAGCGTATTGGCATCTGCCTGTCCCTCGTTGACGGCATTGAAATAGTGCGAACGGATGATGTGCAAGTCAACGATGGTACGCAGATGGTGCTTCTCGGCCCAGTTGATGGCATTGATCATCAGCTCCCAGGCCTCAGGCAGCTTGTTGCCTTCCTCGTCCCAGAACTGTACCTCGTCAATTGGCAGGCGTACGAAGTCGAAGCCTAGCGAATCCAGACGTGCAAAGTCGTCTTCCTGGATATGCTGGCGACGGGCCTCACCACGGTCCTCATTGTTCTGCGACAGCCAGTGGCTGATGTTAGTACCGCGCTGAATGCGGAAATTGTTTACGTCAGTAGTTTCGCTTTTGCTGGCACAGCCTGTCATTGCCAATGCGGCAACAGCCATCAGTGCCCATGAAATTACCATTTTTTTCATAGCTTTCTCTTTAAATAAGATATTAGTTGTTAGTTGTAATATTCTTATAAGTATTTATTGCCCACCCAGATGCGAGAAGTAGTCGATGAGGTCCTCCCACGTCTTGAAGGTGTCGCTGCCATATTCCAGCAGTGTGGCCATCGTGTCGCCCTCTTTCTGCTTGCTGATGAGGTAGTCGCCATAGAGCAGGTCGCGTCGCCAGGTGACGACGATATGATGCCAGGCAGGTACACCGATATACTCTTCCAGCCAGGGCTTGGCAGTGGCTTCGTCTTCAGCGACGAAATACACCTGATAGTGCTCTATCAGCAGGCGGATGGCCTTCTGTACTGAGGAGGCAGGTTTCTGTTCCCTGTTCATAAGACTCTCAATACCTATATATATGATAGGACGTTCACGATGCTCCTGACGGTCGTCAATCCAACGAATGACAGGTACCACGCTGTGCATGAACGACTGGTCGTTCATGCGGTGTTCGCCGTGGAAATGGATAGCCTGTGGATAGACACCATGAAACAGGTCGTAGGTGTCTACCGTCGTGTCTTGGTCGCCGAAGAGACCATAGACGCGGTGCAGCTCGTCGTCGGTGACACCCTTGAAGCGCTCTTCCGACTGATCCTTGTACTCCTTGACCAATGCTTTGTCAACATAGAATTCCTGGACACCATCCAGTCGTGGATTTTGGAACTGTTGAGTCCCCGTCATTCCATGCGCCTTCATTGTCTCACCCATCTCCAAGGCAGCATTCACGCAGATGCGGTCGTGACCATAGAGTTGCTCAGCATACATGCCCCCCATCGATGTGCCGATGATGAGGTCTGGATGCTCCTGCTGGCAGATGTCGCGCAACAGGGCGATGGCCTCTGCAGGATGGATGGGCAGGTCGGGGGCAATGACTTTAGCCTGTGGCATTACCTCACGGAGTCGTGCCACCGTACCCGACTGTCCGCTGCTGGCAAAACCGTGACAGTAGAGTACTGTCTTGCCTGCCATCAGCTCCGGAAACTGCTTGACGTATGGATTTTCTGCTATCATGTGTGCAAAGATACAAATTTTTTTGTAACTTTGCAGCATCTAACGCTAAAATAATATGAAAAAATTACTCTTAACCTGTTGTCTCTCTGCCATAGCCTTGATGCTTTCGGCTCAGTTGCGTAATCCTGTCATCCCGGGCTTCCATCCTGACCCCAGCGTGTGCAGGGTAGGTGATGACTTTTATCTGGTGAACTCGTCGTTCCAATATTTCCCTGGCGTGCCCATTTTCCATTCCAAGGATTTGGTCAACTGGCAGCAGTTGGGCAACGTGCTTGACCGTAACAGTCAGCTGCCGCTACAGGGGGCTACCTCATGGCAAGGAATCTATGCGCCTACTATTCGTTACAATGATGGTATCTTCTATATGATTACCACCAATGTGGGCAACGGCGGCAACTTTATGGTGACGGCTACTAATCCGGCAGGTCCCTGGAGCGAGCCCATCTGGTTGGAGCAGCAGGGCATTGACCCGTCGTTGTGGTTCGAGAATGGTAAATGCTACATGGTATCAAATCCTGATAATACTATTATGCTCTGTGAGATTGACCCCAAGACAGGTAAGCAACTCACCAAGAGCAAGGCATTGTGGCAGGGCACGGGAGGACGCTATCCAGAGGGTCCCCATCTCTATAAGAAGGATGGTTACTACTACCTGCTCATCTCTGAGGGTGGTACGGAGATGGCTCATCGCCTGACTATTGCCCGCAGCAAGAAGATTGATGGCCCTTATGTGGCCAATCCCGCCAATCCGCTGTTGACCAACTGCTCTCTGCCAGGTCAGTATCTGTCTATTCAGGGTACGGGACATGGCGACTTCGTACAGGCTGCAGATGGTTCCTGGTGGGTAGTGTTCCTGGCCTATCGCAACTATGGCGGTTCCTATCACCACATAGGGCGTGAGACCTGTCTGGCTCCTGTAGAGTGGAAGAAGGGTGAGTGGCCTGTCATTAATGGTGGTCAGCCTATTGATACGCTGATGCAGGTGAAGACTCTGGCACCACAACTGCCTCGCAACGTGGTGACGCGTGATGTTGACTGGCTCTATATCCAGAACCCCATTCGTACCAACTACCAGCGCATGGGCAATGGCTTCCGCCTGCAAGCATCGGAGGGTACGCTGACCAACAATCAGCAGCCCACTTTCATGGGACGCAGACAGGAGAATGACGTGTTCACGATGGAGACGGAGATTAATACCGACTCATTGGGCTTCGGCTGTAAGGCTGGCCTGACCGTCTATCAGATCAATGACGGCCACATGGATGTCAGCCTGGTGAAATACATGACGGGCACGGTGGCCGTAGTGATGAACTACACCGTTAAGAGTCTTCAGGGCGAGGTCATGGGCGACGACTCAGGACAGCTTAGTGGCCGTGTGCGTCTGCGTATTAGCAGCGACGGTGCCAAGTACCGCTTCGAATATGCTGGCGAAGGTCAGTCGTGGCAGTTGCTGAGTGAGCACGACTGTACCCTGATGAGCACGGAAATCGTGGGTGGCTTCACGGGTGCCATCGTTGGAATGTATGCTGAAGGTGAGGGTACGGCCGACTTCTCTTACTTTAAATATACTGAGAACTGATACTTTTTGTCAAAAATGCTTGCAACTTTCAGAATATTTTACTATATTTGCGACCAATTATAACACATACTCAACTTTCGCAAGCCCTGCTTGCTCAGTCTCGTAAGGGGCAAGGAGCAAG
>CAMJZV010000048.1 GCA_946410305.1 uncultured Prevotellaceae bacterium
AAAACCTCCTTATTTTGTTTACTGAATAATGCCATAATCTTACTCCTCCTCTGCATTAGGTTTAACATTCTTCAGACCATCCTTCAGCATAGCGTCAACACCGTTAGAAGTAAGTGTAGCACCCGTCACGCAGTCAACCTGAGCAGCAGGGTTCTCAACCTTCTTCACTACTGAGAGAATCACATTACCATTCTCGTCCCAGATCTGCTTGCCGATGAACTTCTCCTGCCACTCCTGAGAGTCCTTGATTTCAGCACCCAGACCTGCGGTCTCACCTTCATGATTGAAGTAGGCACCGAAAACCTTACCCTCTGGATCGATAGCGACATAACCGCTGATGCCACCCCAGAGACCCATGCCCTTCAGGCTAGCTACAACGATGTTCTTGCCATCAATCTGACACTCATACAGTTTCTGGCCGTCCTTCTCTGTCTCGTTCTTCACGACGTCGGCATACTTTGCCTCAGCCTCAGCACCATCGAGGTCGCGAATGTTGAGCGAGTAGAGAATCTGTTTCTTTACATCGAGAGCCACGTTAGCATCCTGCATAGGCTTCAAAGCCTGATAGACGAAAGCCAGCAAGAAGGCCACGATGACTACGAGTATCGCGCTATATATAATAATGTACGCGTTAGAGTTTGTATTCAGTTTCATTTGGTACCTCCTCTCTTTAAACGTTTAGAGATATTACGCTCCACTACGAAGTGATCGATGGTAGGAGCAAACATATTACCAAAGAAGATGGCCAGCATCATACCCTCAGGATAACCAGCATTGAGCACGCGGATGATGATGGCCATAGCACCAATCAGGAATCCATAGATATACTGACCTGTGGTTGTGCGGCATGATGTAACAGGATCGGTAGCCATGAACACAGCACCGAATGCGAAACCACCCATCACGAAGTGGTTATACCAAGGCATAACTTGGCAACCGAAAGTAAAATCGCCAAAGATACATGCCAATACGGCACCGCCAACGAATACGCTCAGCATGGTGCGCCAAGAAGCGATGCCCGTCCACAACAGGATAACAGCACCGATGGCAATAGCAATCACTGAGGTCTCACCGATAGAACCAGGAATGAAGCCCAGCGTCATATCGAGGATAGAAGCATCAGGATGGATGCCCTGTCCAATCTGACCGAGTGGTGTAGCAGCTGTGAATCCATCAGGCAGGTCGTTACCCAGTCCGAAGATTGAGTTCTGAGCTACCCAAACCTGGTCGCCCGTCATCTTAGAAGGATAAGCAAAGAACAGGAACATGCGTGCTGCGATAGCTGGGTTAAAGATGTTCATACCTGTACCACCGAAGATCTCCTTACAGAAGATAACCGAGAATGCGCAGGCCAGAGCCAGCATCCACAGTGGGCAGCC
The DNA here is from genome assembly GCA_946410305.1 of uncultured Prevotellaceae bacterium. Lineage (GTDB taxonomy): Bacteria > Bacteroidota > Bacteroidia > Bacteroidales > Bacteroidaceae > Prevotella. Next base: position 1,380 of record CAMJZV010000048.1, read on the forward strand.
AATAGGAATAATCAATGGAATGATGATACCTGACACGAGGTAACCCTCCTGGATTTCCTCACCCTTCCATTGTGCCCAGGCAAACTCGATGCCCAGACCAACAATATAGCTCACCAGGATCTTTGGTAGAACAGCCAGGAAGCCGTAAGCAAATATCTCGCAGAAGCTTGCGCTAGCGAGTGTACCTGCTGCCAGATAGTTCTGGTAGCCGATGTTATACATACCGAACAGCATGGCGGGCATCAGGGCGATAACCACCATACTCATAATGCGCTTCGAGTCAATAGCGTCGTGAATATTCACGCCTCCAGCCTTCGCTGTGTCGTTGGGCACATAGAGGAAGGTCTCAAAGCCGTCGAACACCGAGCGGAAGGCATGAAGCTTGCCACCCTCCTCAAAGTTCGGCTTAATCTTATTGAGATAATTTCTTAATGCTGACATAGTTATGCGTTTTCTTTACGTAAAATATTCAGTCCTTCACGCACAATGCGCTGCAACTCTAACTTCGAAGAATCCACGAACTCTGCCAATGCAAAGTCCTCGGGAGAAACCTCGTAGATACCCAACTGCTCCTGACGATCAATGTCGCCAGCAATGATGGCCTTGATAAGGTATTCGCCGTAGATGTCCATCGGCAGCACCTTGTCGTACTCGCCGCTCATAATCATGTGGCGCTCGCCACCCTTAATGCGGGCATCCAGCGCATAGTCTTTCTTACCACACAGCCAAGAGAAGTAGCTGCGATTCACAGAGAACTGCTTGAAGCGTGGCAGAATCCAACCCAGCATCTCGTCGGCATCGTTACCCTCAGGGATAACGGTAATCTCACTGGTGTGAGCACCCAGGAAGCCTTCCTTGGTAGTAGGACGGCCTGTCAGCACATTACCATTAATGATGCGAACGCTCTTGCTGGCATCATAGCTGTTGCTAAGCAGCGTTGAGAGTTCCTCGCCTACCAGCATGTCTACATAGGCAGGACTGTTAATCTCACTTCCACAAAGTGCAACACGACGACGAAGATCTACCTTACCAGTATTCAGCAGGCGACCGATGAACAGCACAACAGTGGGATCACCGATGGTCCAAACCACCTCACCCTTGTTTACTGGGTCGATGTTGTTAACCTGTACACCAACGTTGCCTGCGGGGCACTTGCCGTCGAACACGTTAACCTCCACATTCTGATAGTTCTCAAAACTACTGTGCACGCCACAACCTAAGTAAGTCTTGGCAATCTTTGAAAGAGCAGTAAGACCAGTCTGAAAGTTTGTCTCCTCTCCCTTTACCTCAAATTCAAAGTTGCCAGCCAAAGGCTTATCACGCAGAGCGGAAACGAAGATAGCCTTAGGCATTACTGACGGATTAGTGGATACAGCATAAGGAAGCTGATTGATGTATCCGAAGATACCGGCCTCAAGCAAAGCATCAACAACCTGCTTAGCATCCATCTTGGATAAATCCTTCTTACCATAATCCACATACTGTTGCTCAGCATCAGCCTGTACCTTTACGCAGAGCACTTTTCTACGTTCGCCACGCACCACCTCGGCAACCTTTCCGCTGACGGGGGAGGCAAACTTCACTTCGGGATACTGTTTGTTAACGAACAAGGCATCCCCGGCCTTGACAACATCACCCTCCTTGACAACCACTTTCGGAGTAACTCCTTCAAAGTCGTCGGGAACCAGCGCATACTGGCCGTTAGACTTCAGCTGAATGAGTTTTTCCTCAGCCTTGCCCTGAAGGTGAATGTCCAAGCCTTTGTGTAACTTGATTACATTTGCCATGGGTAATATAAATGAATATTTGAATAGTTATCTACTACGCTTTCTCATTGAATGGTGCAAAATTACTAAAAAAATGGCATATTATACACAAAAAATCAATGAAATATTCCGTCATCACAACTTTTTGATGTAATTTTGTAGCCAACAAGCAGCAGAATGAAAATTTTTGCTATCTCTATTTGCCAGTTTTGAAGATACTGAAACACATATTAAGCATCGTGATATGGTCTGTCCTTGGACTATATCTGCTGATTATGCTCACCTTCAGCATTCCTGCTGTACAGGAATACCTGGGGCAGCGAGCAGCTAATGTGCTGGCAGAAAAACTGGGAACCAGCGTGACAATAGGACGACTGAAATACGGGCTATTGAGCCACTTGACTCTCTATCAAGTCAATATCAAGGACCAGCGAGGAGTCAACATGCTCACGGCAGGACGCATATCAGCCCACCTCGACCTGTTACCACTGGCTGACGGCAAGATATCCATTTCTACTGCCCAACTATTTGGTGCCCGCGCTAAGCTCTACCAGCGAGATTCACTGGCAAAGCCCAATTTTCAGTTTGTACTCGACTCGCTGGCATCGAAAGACACCACTAGCACCAGTCCTCTCAACCTGCGCATCAACTCGCTGATTATCCGCCATAGCAGTGCCAGCTTTGACCGCTATGACCTTCCAAGAACAGCTGGCATACTGAATCCCAACCACATGAAGGTCACCGATATCAGTTCGCATATCATCCTGAAGGCACTCTCCGAAGACTCACTGAACATAAACATCAAGCGTCTCTCGTTCAAGGAGCAGTCGGGACTGAACATCAAACGCCTCAGCATGCACTATGAAGGCGGTAAGAGCAGCAGTCGCCTGACAGACTTTGTATTGCGCATGCCAGGCACCGATATCCAATTGGGTGATTTAGTGGCCAGCTACCGCTTCCGTGGAGACCACTTTGTCACGCCTTCGCTGCGCTATTCAGGCAGTATCAAGCCCTCCACCGTCACCCTTTCTGACATAGCATGCCTATTGCCGTCGCTTAACACTTTCCAAAGCACCCTGTCAATAGCCAGCAACTTTAACGGTGAAGGAGAAAGACTCAACATTCCGCTACTAACCATTGGTTCTACGACAGGAGACATCGGCATCAATATTGGTGGATGGATCAAAGACCTACGCGACGGCCAGCCCACCTGGAATGTTGACATCCACGATTTGGCGTTGTCAGCCAGGACTGTCAGCTTTATTTCCGAGAACCTACAAGGTCAGCGCATCCAGGTTCCTCAAGAGCTGGTACGCATGGGAAGTATCCACATGAAGGGACACGCTCAAGGCAGGGGTGCCAGTAGCATTGAGACACGCAACCAGCTGCAGACAGATGCTGGAAGCGTGAATATGCAGATGGCCATTGACGAAAAACGCAACTTTAACGCACATATCGACACCAAGGATTTCAATCTTAAACAGGTACTTGACGATAGCCAGTTCGGCATTTTCTCTACAGATATAGACCTCAGCGGACAATTACCTGACGGGCAACCACTTATCATTAAAGCCGACGGTATAGTTCACCAATTTGAATTCAAAGGCTACAACTACCAGCATATCGATATTGACGGACTCTACAGTCCTACCGATATCCATGGCCATGCCAGCATCGACGACGCCAACTTCGGCTTAGCTGTTGACGGCAGCATCATCAAGACGGGTAATCAGCATAACGTCAAGCTGGAGGCCACCTTCGCCAATATTTCACCCAAAGCGACGCATCTATCAGAGATGTGGGGTGATGCACGTTTCTATGGCGACATCAAGGCAGACTTCCTTGCCAGCAACATCAACGATGCCGTAGGAACATTCGACATTGAAGAGTTGTCCATGCAAGGACTTAGAGCATCATACGACCTGGAGAAGTTTCATATCGAATCGGGCTACGATGGAGATGTCCACTATGTCAACATGACCAGCGATTTCGGAGAAGCATCCATCCGTGGCGACTTCGACTATCAGACACTGCCTCAGAGCTTTACGAACTTTATTGCGACACGCATGTCAACCATCCCAGGTCTGCCTGCTGTTGACCCGAATGTACACAACGACTTCTCTATTCAGGCAACCATCCGCAAGTCTGACTGGGTACAGCATCTGTTGCGCACACCTTTCTATCTCACCAAGCCGCTGACACTACAGGGTAGTCTGAACGACGAACGCCAGCAAATATTCCTGGAATGCGACATTCCGCAGTTCTTCTATAAGGACAACCGATACGACAATGCTCACATCAGCATTCTCTCCCCTATCAATACGCTGCAGTATGATGTCAGCATCACCAAACACAATGATGAGAGCAACGACTTGGATTTACAGGTGATGGGCAGTGTGCACAACGACCAGCTGACGGCAACCCTCCTATGGAACGACCATGCTGAAGAAGAGACTTCTGGACGTGTCACGGCAATGGGCTACTTTGACAATTCGTTCAACAAAACCCAGACTGCCATCATCAAGCTTGCTTCATCACAGATGACCATCAAGAATAAGACGTGGAATATTCTGCCGGCAACCTTTACCTATTCTGACAAGAACCTGAATATCAATGGATTCTCCATACGCCATGACAAGCAGTTCCTATCAGTCGAAGGCACAGCATCTGAGAGCAAGCAGGATGCCGTTAGCATCAAGATGCGCGACATCGACATCGACTATGTTATCAGTTTAGTCAACTTTGATGCCGTCAGCTTCGGTGGAAGAATCACTGGTAACGGTGTGCTGAGAGGTGTCTTAGGAGATTTGGAAGCAGACGCCAAGATCATTGTCAAAAAGTTCGAATTCGAACACGGAAGGATGGGCACTCTGGATGCAATCGTCAAATGGAATACAGAGAATGAGCAGATAGACATTCAGGCTACGGCTGTAGATGCCAATGCAAGAACCATTATCGGTGGTTACATATCGCCTAAGCGCGACTATCTCGACCTCGATTTCAGAGCCGAGGGTACCAGACTGGAATTTGCCAAGTCGTTCACAGAAACCTTCATCGACGACATCCAAGGCTACACCAACGGAAACGTCAAGTTGGCGGGTCCCCTGAGTGCCATAAACCTCTATGGTGAATTAGTGCTCAATGGAAAAGCGCATGTCAGTACATTGAACTGTACCTACGAGATGCAAAACGACACATTGTTGCTGACGCGCGACAACATCACCTTTAAAAACTGTAGGTTCTACGACATCTACGGTAACCAAGCCGTTATTACGGGAGGTATCCACCATAACGACCTGACCAACCTCACCTACGACATCTACCTGAATGCACGCAACCTGCTGGCCTACGATTTCAAGACATTTGGCGATGCTACCTTCTACGGCACGGCATATGCTGACGGGACAGTAGGCATCCACGGTAGAGAGAACAGCCTGCTTATCGAAGCCGACATTACTCCCAAGCGAGGTACCGAATTCGTATACAATGTCGCTTCGCCAGATATTATCACCGATCAGGAGTTCATCGTATGGGGAACGAAAGACGAATTCGCAAAACCTGGTAGCCAAACCACAACTAAGGAAACTGACCAGAAGGAAGAAAAGGCCAACAGCACCCAATACGCTGATTTGCGTACAGATATCAGGATGAACCTGAGAATCAACGCTACGCCTGATGCTACCATCCGACTGTTGATGGACGAGCGTGCCAACGACTATATCACCATGCGAGGCAGTGGCGACCTGCAGACATCATTCTATAATAAAGGTGGCTTCAACCTCTTTGGTACCTATCGCATCAGTGAAGGCACTTACGGCATCACTATCCAGAATATCATCAAGAAGAACTTTGTCTTCAAGGAGGGGGGAACCATCATCTTTGGCGGCGACCCTTACGATGCCCGTCTAGATATGCAGGCACAGCATACCGTTAATGGTGTATCGCTCTCCGACCTGAATGTAGGTAAGAGTTTCTCTAATACGGTACGCGTCAACTGTCTGATGAATATCTCCGGACAGCCTCGTGCCCCCATTATCGATTTCGATTTCGACCTTCCCAACGTCAACGCAGACGAAAAGCAGATGGTTCGCTCCATTGTCAACAGCGAGGAAGAAATGAATCAGCAGGTAATTTATCTGTTGGCCGTAGGTCGTTTCTATCCACAAGGTGCCAACAATGCCAACGAAGAAGAAACCGCAGGTAAGAGTAAGACATCACTGGCTATGCAGAGTCTGTTGTCAGGAACAATTAGCAGTCAACTCAACGATGTCTTGAACCGCGTCATCAAGAGCAACAACTGGACCTTTGGTGCCAACATCTCCACAGGTGACGATGGCTGGAGCAATGCCGAATATGAAGGCATCATTAATGGCCGTCTGCTGAATAACCGCCTGCTCATCAACGGACAGTTTGGCTATCGAGACGGTACCACAACCACCAGCGCCAGCACCACCAAGGCAACGGCAGCCACGCCCTCATTCATTGGCGACTTTGATATCCGTTATCTGTTGCTGCCCAACGGCAACCTTGCCTTTAAGGTTTACAACCAGACCAACGACCGTTATTTCACCAAGTCGTCACTAAACACACAAGGCATCGGTATTATCATGCAGAAAGACTTCAATGGACTGGCCGACCTGCTGACAACTAAGAAAAAGAAGGAGAAGAAAGTTAAAAATCCATAAATCTTTCTTCACTCTTACCTCTTCCTTCTTACATCTCACCTCTTTTTCGTACCTTTGCAGCCGCTTTTCTCCCCCGTAGGGGGAAATAGGGGCCGGAACAGGCGCTGACTCCTATGTATTATTAACCCTTTAAAATATGGTCTGGTAAACGTCTGTTCAGGCCTTCGCCCATCGAGAGATTGGGCAACACATTATTTATAATATGTCAGAATTAACAAAGAACGTCCAGCCATTACAGGACTTCGACTGGGATCAGTTTGAGAATGGCACGACTGCAAACGTCAGCAAGGAAGAGCTCGACAAGGCTTATGACGAGACCCTTAACAAGGTTAGCGAGCATCAGGTTGTCGAGGGTACCGTTATCAGCGTTGACAAGAAAGAGGTAGTCGTTAACATCGGCTACAAGAGCGACGGTATTATCCCTGCCAGCGAGTTCCGCTACAACCCCGACCTGAAGGCCGGCGACACCGTAGAGGTGTATGTAGAGAATGCAGAGGACAAGAAAGGCCAGCTCGTACTGAGCCACAAGAAAGCCCGCATGTCTAAGAGCTGGGAGCGCGTTAACGCTGCTCTGGAGGCTCAGGAGATTATTCAGGGTTACATCAAGTGCCGCACGAAGGGCGGTATGATTGTTGATGTATTTGGCATCGAGGCATTCCTGCCCGGTAGCCAGATCGACGTTCATCCCATACGCGACTACGACCAGTTCGTTGGCAAGACCATGGAGTTCAAGGTTGTTAAGATCAACCAGGAGTTCCGCAACGTAGTTGTTTCTCACAAGGCTCTCATCGAGGCTGAGCTCGAGGCCCAGAAGCAGGAGATCATCGGCAAGCTGGAGAAGGGTCAGATCCTCGAGGGTGTTGTTAAGAACATCACTTCTTATGGTGTATTCGTTGACCTCGGTGGTGTTGACGGACTGATTCACATCACAGACCTCTCTTGGGGCCGCGTAGACGATCCTCACAAGGTAGTAGAGCTCGACCAGAAGATCAACGTTGTTATCCTCGACTTCGACGAGGAGAAGAAGCGCATCGCTCTTGGTCTGAAGCAGCTCACTCCTCATCCTTGGGATGCTTTGGATCCTAACCTCAAGGTTGGCGATCACGTGAAGGGTAAGGTTGTTGTTATCGCTGACTACGGTGCATTCGTTGAGATCCAGCCTGGTGTTGAGGGTCTCATCCACGTTTCTGAGATGTCTTGGAGCCAGCACCTGCGTTCAGCTCAGGAGTTCCTGAAGGTTGGCGACGAGATTGAGGCAGTTATCCTGACTCTCGACCGTGACGAGCGCAAGATGTCTCTCGGCATCAAGCAGCTGAAGGAAGATCCTTGGGAGGCTATCGAGGTGAAGTATCCTGTTGGC
>CAMJZV010000049.1 GCA_946410305.1 uncultured Prevotellaceae bacterium
ACAGCGAGAGCAGAGCCAAGCTCGCTTGAGCTATGCCGAGCGCCAGCAGGGTCGACGGTAGTCAACGCTGCAACAGCGAGAGGAGAGCCATTAAATATCTCATCGTCCAGAAACAGCAGTTCCTCGTTCGTCGTGGTAAAGAACACCCTCGTGATATCCTTGGCACCCTTGTCGAATTCCACCTGCAGCAGTTCGCTCGCCCAGCGCAGATTCTCCTCCTGGCTCAGCTCCGGCTTGCGACGAAACACCAGATGGTAGCCTTGACCGCGTGCACTCTTCTCCAGCATCAGCAGTCCCAGTTCCTGCTTCTTGCCCAGAATGCGCATCATCACGGGCTGCATCTCCTCTGGGGCAATGTGGTCTATATCCATACCCACCGTGGTCGACATTCTCGTGGAGCCCTTCAGCGTGCCGTCGTCGTTAGGCAGACACGAATAGTTCATCTGGACGAGGCGGTTCTTCCTGCTGTTGTCACCCTGCCGCACAGCCTTTAGGATGTCCTTCTGGTCACCGCCATTTCTCTCTGCCAAGTATTCCTCTCTCGTGAGGATGGGGCGCATCATCTTTGCCCCATCCTTGTAAAATATCATGTGTACACTCATGGTCGTTATTGGCAGATTAGTTCACGAATAATCTTCTGAGCTATCACACTTGCCTGACGCACCAACTGCTCCGGCAACTCCCCTATACGCTCCTCGTCCAGCGAGAAGTAGAAGTAATATTTTCCGTCCTTTCCGTGCGAGAACGAGCAGTTGTCGTCGCGGAATATCGGCTTGTTCTTTTGGCGCTTGGGTCTCTCGGTCATATAGACGTTGCCGTCGCGCATGCCCTGCACCTTGAAAGTTCCTGAGAACACGTCCAGTTCCACATCCTCGCAGCACGTAAAGTCTGCCGAATGAAGTCCGTTCTCCAACATGCCGAAGGTCATCATGCCTTCCAGCGTTACCTGTTTCTGTGTTGTAAAAATAATCTTTTTCATAAGGATTTCTGAATTTGATAAGCGAGAAGAAGTGTCGGATTCTTTGGCCATTTACTCGAGAATATCCTCCTCACCTCAACTCAGAAATTAGTAATTACGCATTATGCATTAAGCATTGATTTTCACGACATCAGTTGCTAAGATTTCTTGGAATGTCTGCCCCTGATACTCGTGTGTAGAGAAACGAAGCGTGACCACCACGATGTCGCCTTCGTAGAACCTGCACGCCGCCAGACTGCCCAGCATGGCGCACACATACTCGTTTTCAAACTTCGAGCCGCCTAACTCGCGCAACACGATGTTGCACTTCTGGATGCTGCCCGACTCCTGTTTTGAACTCTGCACGCTGAAGGCCTCGCCCTGGCGTACCACCTTTAAGATTTTTGTTTCCATTTTATTCCCCGCTATTATGGGGTTCCGAATGCAAAGGTACATAAGCTGATAATCTGGGCAAATCTGAGCGAACAATCTCAGATTATTTTCATCAGCGTAACACAACATCCTCAAAATCAGTACAAAACAAAAAGTGCCCGACTCTCAAAATTGAGAATCGAGCACATGTAAATTTCGCTCAGATTATGTCAGATTACTTTTCTGGCTCCTCCCAAAGGGTTTCGGAGTCAAAATTTAGATAAACGCCTGTTTCTGTGGCAAAAGCCATCTGATAGTCCTGTATGGCTGATTGGGTTGCAGGGAAGTTTCTTGATAGCACCACATGGCAACTCAAAGTAACAGCATTTTCAAAATCAACGTTTACAGTTTTTTCGCCTTCGGCAAAAATACGAATTGTGTTCTTTAGTTGTTGTCCAGCTTTTTCAATTGCGTTACGTGCTGCTTTCTGCGACCTGCCTTCTGCATTCGTCTTAAACTCAACAAAACGGAACTGCTTGTCGTCAAACAATGCACAGTCTGCAACACCACCCTGAACACCCCTCAACAACTGATTGTCTATCGATAATAATACAATCTCACGCCTTTGCTCGTTGAATACCAAGAGACCCTTTTCTACATCTTCGTTATCAGTCCCAAAGCGAGACACTTTAGATTCATCATCATCCACCACCAACAACAACTCGTCGCACTTCACCGTCCAGCACTCATCGAATGCCCTGTGAAGCATCTTCTTCGTGAAAGCCTCATCCAATCGCAATCTGTCAATTGCTACCTGATCTACCGCCATAGCCTACTTGTTCTTGCTTTTGATGGATTTTACGAACATACGATACAGTTTATCAAAATCCTCGCCTATAAACATTGAGGCTGTATCAAGCTCGTTCACCGACACCATTCCGGTCTTCTCCGAAATCAGGCTCTTGCAGTATATACCGTCCTCATCGTTAGGATTCAATGAATATGCAGCAACATCAGCCGGATTCACCATACAGTCCGGATTAACGATTTCCTCTACCTTTTCACGGAACTCCTCATGATTATGCATCTTGTAGGCCAGCATCAGCACGTTCAGACACGACAGCATATAGGGACTATGGGTTGTTAATACCACCTGCCTATCATCCTTTCCTGCCATACGCGATGAAATAAAGTTCAATATCTCACGCTGATTCTCTGGGAACAAGTTCTGTTCAGGTTCCTCGATAACAAATGAATTAAAGGCATCGGTCTTTATGGCATAATCTATAATAACCAACATGGGTATAGCAGACTGGAGTCCCGATGAAGAAACGCTTAGCGGCAACAGTTTATTCTTACCCTTCAAACTAATCATATTCCTGTTGTCCTGCTTCACGTAACTCACATCAAAGAATGGAATATCATAGACAGGCAACTCCTTTGTGGCCCTCTCAAACTGACTCATGTAATTCAGCAGCAGCGAGGAAATAGGAATCTGCGCGCTCCACATCGAAGCGATAGCCTCCGACATATTACCTATCAGATTGCGCTCGGCAGGCACATAGAGGAAACGCTGTATATCTGCGGACTGATTGTCGCTCATTTCTACGAGGAAATGCCCATCTTCGTAAGTCACCTTGCAGGGAATAGTCGTCTCATCGTATTTGAGTTCATAAAAAATAAAGCTATTCTCCTGCAGATAATCGTTAATCCCATAGTCATGAAGACGTTTTGTATAATTCAACTTATCACGAACATCGGCCCATAGCGATTCTCTGCAAAACGTCAGCAACTTGGCTATTGTACTTTTTCCACTACCCTGTGTGCCGATGAATAACGTCACAGGCCGGATAATGATATCCAGATTACTGATAGGTCCGAAATTGCGGACGGTCAACTTCTCATATACAACCCTCATAACTCAAAAGTTTCTATTTTGGTGCAAATTTACGATTTTCTCTTCAATTATATATCTTCTGATGCCTACTTTTACGCTTTTTTATCCAACTTAGGAACGTAAGCGTCCAATAATGGTATGATACTCTCAAAGTCTGGAGTCATCAAGCCCTTGTTGGGTCGCCCCTTATCTATATTGGTATATCCCTTGTCGTCGCCAAAGAAATCCTTGTTCAGAGCCGGCGAGCCTTTCTGCCTGAACAGCTTCTTGTCATCCAGATAGCCCACAATATTTTGCCACACAATTTTTACTCGGTCACCCCGTCCGCTTTCCAACAAGCGCCACAGAATTTCCGAATGTTCTGTCTCCTTAACTGATAGTGGAGTCTCGCCCTGCCCCAGCACCGTTTGCAGCATCTGCTTCACATGCTCAGCAGCAACACCATTCACCCAGTCGCCCTTGTCAGCATAATCCTGCAATTGCTCAAGGATAGACTGGCGCACTGGTGTTAGTGCAATGTTCACTACCTGCTGGGTGTTCGACACAACATTTGCCGTATTGTTGGTTTTCTGGTCATAGTGATAGTGCGTCTCGTTCTTCACGCCACCATCACCAATCACGTCGCCGTGTACATCGCCTTTTATGATGATTGCCATTCCTTGTTATTCCGTTCTGTTTTCGTTTTTCGTGCCACCTCTTTCGATGACATCACCTTTCACGTCGCCATTAATAACCACCAACGGATCTGTTTCTGCCAACGCCTCAATCTCTTCGCAGTGACTCTGCTCATAGTCGTCGCGCAGCCATTGTGCCAACAGCTGGATGGTCTGCCGCTGAACCTTGTCGCATTGTGTCTCAGCAAATGCCACCACACGAGCTATCGTCGTAGGTATGTCCAGCGGGTTCTTGATGATGCCGTCTTGCTCGTATTCATCTTCCGTCATCGGACGCATATCGATGCCCAGCTCACGGCATGTCAGGCAGCGCATCATCAGCAGGGCCATGATAGACTGAAAGGCCTTACGAGGTGTGTTCAGATAATAGAGGCTGGAAAGGATAACATCCAGCTTTCCGATGTCGCCGTACAGTTCGCCAGGCAGTTGCCTTAGCAGCGAGTCAATGCGTCTGAGCCCCAGCCACAGTTTGTTCCCGTTTTTCAGCCGCCACTGCTGCCATAGATGCTGCACCTCGCTACTCCTCAGCCGAGCATCCCACCACACGGTGGTGAGTCTGTCCAGCGGCTCACGCTCCAGCAGCCTCCTGCGCTGTTCCTTCAGGGGCTCAGCTAACTGGCGCACCTCCTTGTTCTGGGCAGCCAACAACAGTTCGATGTATGCCGAGCGTTTCTGACGTGCCTCGCGGCTCAGGTCGTGCCAACTATTCTCCAGCCAGATGTCAAGATATGTCTTCACTTCCTCGACTCCCACTTCGGCCAGATGGGGCAGATACACGTTGTCCAGCACAAAAGCCACCTCCTCTTGGGCCTGAAGCGGTTCGCTGTCAGGCAACAGCGGAAGGTCAGCCACCCAGAGTCGCCACTCTATCTCCGAGGCTGACGGCTGTATCGACTCCTGCAGTTCGTCACCGTCCACGATCACATTCACGTAGCCGTGATCCACGATAGAAACATCCTTGACGCGAGCCAGTAGCATCGTTTTGCCGCTCTGACGCAGCAGTTCCCAGGCTTTCTCGTTATCGTCATACGCCACGCGTCCGATGCGTTTGCCGAGGGCACGGGCCTGAATGGCATTGTGATGGATATGGTTCGACGGGTCAGGCGACAGCACCACGATGGGTCTTGTGCGGTCTATCTGGCTGAGCAGTTCACGGGTGCGCATGTGCATCTCCTCTGTGTCTTTCTGACCAGCCACAGAGTCGCCATTGGCACCATAGTGCACTCCCGATATCCTTATTTCATACTCAGCCATATTCTGCTTTGACAAAACGCTCACAAAGGTACAAAATAATAGTGGACCGACCTAATTGTCAACCCACTATTATATGCAAAAAATAGTTAATCCCTTTAGTTGTCCGCACACAGCCTGTCTTACCTCTTCCATCAGCCATCTTCAGCGGATCAAAGAACCGTCCCGGTGATCCACGTTCGGCTCATCATTATTCTCTGCAGTATCTTTTCATTGTTTGCAAAGATGAATAACGAAGCATTTTCACACATCTTTTTATTCTTGTTTTCAACAAATGATTCGTCAGCAATAATCTCGCTAAATTCCTCTAACTGAGCATTCTGGGAGATCATTATTGCTGCTGATGGAGATATGGGATAATAGAACTCTAGGTCCTTTACAAATCCATTCTCGTCAACATCATCCTTTTTCAAATTAATAACCGGCTGGTCGCAAGTAACAAACGGGATAGATGTCTCATTTCTTACAAAGATGTATCTGGTGTTTGGATTGCCAACTACGAGATTATGCCCCAATGTTGTAGCCACTAAAAGAGAAATATAAGGGAATACCTTCTTATACAGTTCGCTTTTCATAGGATAGTCTTTATAGCCTTCAATTCCTACTTCTCTCATTTTGTTAGTCCTGCAGTATTGAACGCACAAGAAAAAGACGGCCTGATAATTGTCCTTAATGTTCTTCAAATCATCCAGACTTTGACAATTAAGAAGTGGAGTTCCCATCCGTTCAAAATTTGTTTGCATATGGTCAATTGAATGAAGTGCAAAGTCTCTTTTATCTGTTTCTGACATCATGTCATAAGAAATAGCCTCATAGCCTTTTAACAAGGAATCGGCAAACGACCATACGAAAGAAGGCATCTGCCGGGCGAAGTTCCAACATACCTGTATTTCAACAGGACTTAATTCGTACATCTTATAGAAGTAGCTTTCTTGTGCAACATCCATCAGGCTAATGTATTCGACCTTGTTTGCCTTGATAATATAAGTCCACACTTTTCTCTCCTCTGGGCTCAGTTTCCAAGGATTCAAATATTTCCGCCAGACATAATGTTGCTTTTTTGTATCTGTATTCATTTATGAATAATCATCTGCTCTATTTCTTGCTTCGCTTTCTCCAATTGCAAACGTCCCTCTTGTTGTAAAGCTTTTGCTTTTTGACGGAGCTCTGCAACATGGTGAGCTATTTCTTTCTGTTTTTCTATTGGAGGGAGTGGTACATTGAAATTCTCCAAGAAGTTTACTGATACTCTTTGTTGGCCTGCCGAGCCACCAAAATATAGCATTGCAGTTTTCCTGATAGCCTTCATGTGAAGAAGTGCTTGCAGATAATCAATGGAGAGTTGACTTGTTCGTGGACGTATTACGAAAAACTCTGTTGAACCACAGCCTAAGCCATTTGTCAGACCTCTTACAACAACAGATTTGCCGTTCTGCATACACGGTGTTATCTTAGCCCAAAGCAGATCGCCATCCTGGAATCTTGTAAAACCAGACGATTCGCCTATTGTCTTTTCTGACATAGAAGCAATCTCTGAATAGCACTCGTCGATAACCTCCATAGGAATAAAAGAAATCGGCGTTTCTGCATCCTTACCCTTGAAAGACGTATTGGGATTTATCCAAGCACAACTTGATAGCTTGACATTATCGTATTTCTCAGAGACAAGTTTTATACCGTCTTTATATACGCTTGGATCAAGTCGCCCTTCCAATGAGCTTCTATTAATAATAAATTGCCTACTCTCCAAATCCGTTTTGATTTCTGGCAAAACAACATCTAACTCTTCCAGCAAATAAGAATCGATAGAATCAATGAGCTGTTGAGATTCATTCTCTTTTTGTTTCTTTGAAGAAATAGCCTCGTCAATTTTTGAAAAATCAATGCCTTCTATGACGGGGATATTCTTAAGTGACGGATAATCCAATGCAGGTCTTGTTCCACCCGTAGAATGACGAGAAGCGACCTTTTCAACAATATCAAGGTTAAGGTAACGTGCAAGATACTTACTTAATTCTGGGTCACCTGTCTTTATCACCACCATATGCTGGTTAGTATTCCCTACAAATCCTTGGGGTGCGACAGATGCGACTGCCATTCTACCTACGCCAGTAATTTTTACGAGCAAATCCCCTTCCGCTACTTGACTTCTTGCCAGCAATCCATTATGAGTCTCTTTATTGATATACACACAATCATCCAATGATAGCTCACCATCAGTTTGCAAATTCTGGACTCTTAAGAAAGGAATACCAGATTCGGAATCCGAATAGAATTTTTCTGCTTCTGTCTTTTTGGGGGTTGCCCCACCTGCCAAATATAAAGCATAGTCTCTCAATTTATGGGAGGACTGTCGTCGAATCTGTTTCTCAAGAGAGGCTAATGATGGACGATAAAACTCTGGCTCTAATCGTCCTTCTATTTCTGAGCGGCTGACGATGAAAACCTTGTTTTTGTCTATATGCTGTGGAACCTGATAACTCATAGCGTAGCGATAAACTTTTTCAATTCTTCACCAATCACATCCAGCTCATTATTACCAGTCTTCTTACCAGTAGCATCATAGCCAATCTCTTCAGCAATAGCCATAAAGATAGGATAGTCAGGAAGCTCGTTCTGCTTGCTTTGCAGGTAATTCTCTGATAATTGAGACTTAAGTTCATCTATCTTGTTTGCATATTCTGCCAATATATCGGCATTCCACGTTTTATAATCGTCAGTCTGCTTTGCAGCTGTAGCAGATATCCGCTGTTTGCCTTTTATTTCATCAGCCTTGGCCTTCTGCTTTTGCTTGATTTCTGACTCCCACGTTTGACGTTGCAAAATGTAATTGCTGTCTTTCAGCAGTCTTGCTTCGATGTCCTTTTTGGCCTTAACGAGCTTATCTGTCTGCTCCTTACTCCACTTTCTAAGGAAGAGGACGGAACTTTTAACGCCTGCACCATTGGCGGCAAATGCTGTCTGAGGCATACTGACAACAGCTACAATACGGAACCAGTCTTCAATCTGAGTCCTGACATATTGCATGCTACTATTCGTCAATATGCCATCTGGAAGAACGATAGCCAGATAACCACCTTCTTTCAAGAACTTGTAGTCTTGCTCTATAAACAGGACCTCAGTGCTCTGTCCGTCGCGAGTATTCTCTGGAGTTGCTTTTACAGCCAGCCAGTCTTCTTCCTTAATTCCGCAACACTTTGATTTAACTTTATTTATAAGTTCCTGAGCAACAAA
>CAMJZV010000050.1 GCA_946410305.1 uncultured Prevotellaceae bacterium
CCGCGACCCCAACCTTGGCAAGGTTGTGCTCTACCAACTGAGCTATTTCCGCCTGTTCTTCCTTGTTTGGAAGGCATCTCTCTCGATTGCGGATGCAAAGGTACTACTTTTTTCCGAACTACCAAAACTTTTTAGCCGTTTTTTTCAAAAAAACATTGTTTTCTGCCCACAAAGCGACCTCAAAGACAGCTACACCTTATTTATATATAAGCTCGCTCAGCACTTCTTTGTGGTGTCCAGGCATAATAACGTGATGATTACCGATGGGCTCGTTCAGGAAATAAGCAGCCTGATTTTTGTCTGCCAACTGGATGACCTGCTGAGTGCGACAGAGGTCTGCCTTTGCCTCGTTGCGAATCAGTTCTCCCTCAGCGATAAAACAGCGCGACAGGTCGCCAGCCACTTTAAAAATGGTGACAGGACCTTCTTTCATATATCCTCTGATGCCCACACCGATGCCCGACTCATAATGGGTATCCAGCTCATAGCGCTCCACCATATTCAGCGGAATAGTGCAATGGGCAAACAGCAGCTCGCCACTCTCCGAGTCTATTTTCGAAGGATTACACTGGAAACCGGAGACACCCGTCACAGCTTTGGTAATCGCCATGGTCAGCATGGTAGGAATGTCGCCCTCACATCCTGCCACCACTCCTTCTGCATTCAGTTTAGCCAATGCCATACAACCTGTATTCTTGACAGCAGACAGCAGGTCGAAGCAGCGCAGCGTCAGTCCCTGCAATTGATAACGCTCTACTAGGAAACTCAATGCCCCATAGATCTGTAGTGCACCAGGCAGTGCACGCTGTATCTCTTCGCGGTCGCTCTGCTCATGAGGAGTAGACAGCGGTATCTGACGAATCGTGTCCACCAACGTTGTCATCGGAATATCAACGATGTTAATGCCTAGACGGTCGACAACAACTTCTCGATTCACAGTACTGGCAATCAACCA
This sequence comes from uncultured Prevotellaceae bacterium, assembly GCA_946410305.1. Lineage (GTDB taxonomy): Bacteria > Bacteroidota > Bacteroidia > Bacteroidales > Bacteroidaceae > Prevotella. The sequence continues at coordinate 956 of CAMJZV010000050.1, forward strand.
GTCCGACGGTTCGCCCACAACGCCAAGCTTCAGACCTTTCAGTTTCTGAAGGGCCTCTCCTACTCTAGCCAACATGGTAATACGCTGTTGCACAAACGCCTCACTGCCATGAATTACCTCACCACAGATTTGCTGTTGACGGAGGAATGATAATATCTCCAACGAGGCAGCCAGCGAATTGCTCTTGCCGGATGTCAGCAAATAGAACGGGCGACTTGACTGCTTCTGCAACTGTGGCAGCAAGCGTTTGAAGATGCCTTCCGTACCACCAGTTCGCACATAAATCAAGTCCAGTGCCTGACGGCCATAGTCGGTATAGTCGCTACCCTTCAGTTCGTAATCAACGCCCAATGTACCTAGGAAATCCTTGGTTACGGCATTTACTGCCTGCTCATCGTGGAGCTCTGATGTCAGTGTGTAAATCGCAATATTCATAGTTTTATAGTCTTTTTTCTGCATTTCGCCTACAAAATTAGTTAAAAATACGCATAATACGCATATTCCGACCTATTTTTTATTACCTTTGCATGGAAATTTAATAATTATCGCATTTTATGTTTGATAAAAACACCTATATTCGGCGACGTGCCGAACTGAAGAAGCTGGTTGGAGAGGGCATCATCGTGCTCTTTGGCAACAACGAGTCGCCCTGCAACTATCCAGCCAACAGCTATGCGCCGATGCGTCAGGACTCGTCGTTCCTGTACTATTTCGGACAGCACCGCGACGGCTTGGTGGGCGTTATCGATATAGACAAGGATGAGGAATGGTTGTTTGGCGACGACATCGATGTGGAGGACATCGTTTGGATGGGCTTCACACCCAGCGTCAGCGACCTCGCTGCCGAGGTTGGCATCACGAAGACCGCCCCCACGTCGGCTCTTGCATCAGCCATCGGCCATCAGCCATCGAGCGTCCACTTCCTGCCTCCCTATCGCCACGATACCAAGATACAGATCATGGATCTGCTGGGCATCCATCCTTCCAAGCAGAAGGAGGCCGCCTCGCTGAAGCTCATCAAGGCTGTCGTCAAGATGCGCGCCACCAAGGAGCCACAAGAGATAGCAGCCATTGACCGTGCCTGCAACATCGGCTACGAGATGCACACCACCGCCCAGCGACTCATTAAGCCTGGCGTGACGGAGCGCTTCATCGGTGGACAGGTGGACGGCATAGCCCGCTCATTGGCCCAGGGTACCAGCTTTGCCACTATCTTCTCACAGCATGGTGAGATTATGCACGGCAATCCCTCTGACGCGAAGCTGGAGGCTGGTCGCTTGGCACTCTGCGATGCTGGTTGCGAACTCGACGACTACTGTTCCGACCACACCCGCACCATGCCAGTTTCAGGTAAGTTCACACAGCGCCAACAGGAGATATACTCCATTGTAGAGGCCTGCCACGACTATGTGCTGGAGGTCGCCAAGCCAGACGTAAAGTATATGGACGTCCACTTTGCCGTTTGTCGCATGATGGCAGAGCGTCTGAAAGAGCTCGGCTTGATGAAGGGCGACACCGACGAGGCTGTTCGTGCTGGTGCTCACGCCATGTTCCTGCCTCACGGACTGGGTCACATGATGGGCATGGACGTTCACGACATGGAAGGACTGGGACAGATCTATGTTGGCTTCGACGACGAGACGCGCCCCAATCTGGAACAGTTTGGCACCAACTGTCTGCGCATGGGTCGCAAGTTGGAAGAGGGCTTTGTCGTTACTGACGAGCCAGGCATCTACTTCATCCCTGCCCTCATCGACGAGTGGAAAGCCAACGGCCACTGCAAGGATTTCCTCAACTTCGACATGCTGGAGACCTACAAAGACTTTGGTGGCATCCGCATCGAGGACGACGTGCTGATTACCAAGGACGGCTGCCGCTTCCTAGGCGACAAGCGCATCCCTTACCACATTGCAGAACTCGAAGAGTTCATGGCGAAATAACATCAACTCTCGAAACATCGAAACATCGAAATATCGAAATATCGCAAATAATAACAAGATGAAGAAAATTATGACTCTCGCGCTGCTGGCTCTCGTAGCCCTTGGCGCACAGGCTGAGGAGAAGAAAGACTCAGTAAAAAGCAACAAACCCGTATTTACAACGATTAAGGAAAACCCCATTACCAGCATCAAGGACCAGAACCGTTCAGGCACGTGCTGGGACTATTCTACCCTCTCCTTCTTTGAGGCTGAGATTCTGAAGGCTACCGGCAAGACCTACGACCTCGACGAGTCGTTCGTTGCCAACAAGACCTACATGGAGCGTGCCATCCAGGTGGTTCGCTATCATGGCGACTGCCAGTTTGCACAGGGTGGTAGCGCTGAAGACGTGCTGGCTACCATGAAGACCCACGGCATCATTCCACAGGGCATCATGCCTTTCCCAGGCTCACTGTATGGTGACTCGCTGAACAACTTCAACGAGTTCTTCAGTCTGCTGGAGCCCTATGTGGCAGCTATTGCCAAGAGCGACGCCAAGAAGATCTCTAACCAGTGGAAGGTCGGCCTGCAGGGCATCCTCGATGCTTACCTCGGCAAGTGCCCTGAGGATTTCACCTATGAGGGCAAGAAGTACACTCCGAAGAGCTTCGTGAAGAGCCTCGGCATCAACCTCGACGACTATGTCAGCATTACCAGCTACACCCACCATCCCTTCTACACCACCTTCGCTGTAGAGGTACAGGACAACTGGCGCTTCCCACAGTCTTACAACCTGCCCATGGACGAGATGATGAAGGTCATCGACAACGCCATCGACAAGGGTTACACCATCGCATGGGGTGGCGACGTCTCTGAGGACGGCTTCACCCGCAAGGGTCTGGCATATGCCATCGACGGCAAGGCCGCTCAGAGCCTGCGCGGTAGCGATATGGCCAAGTGGCTCAAGCTCTCTACCACAAAGAAGCGCGACATCATCGACTCGCTGGGTTGCACCGTTCCCGAGATTGTTCCTACCCAGGAGCTGCGCCAGGAGCGTTTCGACAACTGGGAGCTCACCGACGACCACGGCATGCTCATCTACGGTGTTGCCAAGGACCAGAACGGCAAGGAGTACTACATGGTGAAGAACTCATGGGGTGAGAGTGGCGACTACAAAGGCATCTGGTACATGACCAAGGCCTTCATCGCTGCCAATACCATGGACTTCCTCATCAACAAGAACGCCATCCCCAAAGATATCCGCAAGAAGTTGGGACTGTAAAATATTAAGTCAAATAATAAAGCGCAGCAATGAACAATTGTTGCGCTTTTTTCTTGTCTGTGGCCTGGTAGAGGAGAACGATGTAAGAGGTAAGAAGTAAGATGTAAGATGTAAGAAGTAAGATGAGTGTTCCAGTTCCAAATGTTCCAATTAGAAATTGAGGGACAAATACCTCCTTTATAGATTCTATAACTAACTAATATATAGATAGTTATATATGTAAATAAGGGGTAATGGAACTGCCATAATATCAATTGGAACAACTGGAACTGGAACAGACATCCATGTATTATTTATCTAAAAAACAGTAAATCAACGAGATACAACATTTCTAAATCGACAGTTCCTACGATGCAAACGCTCAGATAGGGCACAAAATGCATCAAAATACTGCTCTCAAAGGCCTAAAAAGGCATGCGCAAACCCCTTATTTCGACGTTTTTCCCTATACTTGGCACACACTACCTCGCTCACAAGACAGGCTGATACAACTCCAAGACAGCCTAATACAGAACTGTATCAGCCTGATACGCACATGAAACAGTCTGATACGGAGCAAAAACGAAGGTATGAGTGAGCTTACCCTCTTTAACCTGATCGATAAATTTCTGTACAATAAATAACGGTTATTGGTTATTGTTTATTGGTTATTCAATTTCTACGACTACTTCATTGAAGCGGCCGTCGGCAGTGAGCTGGAAGCGGCGGGTCTGCTCGGTCTCAGACTTGTGGGTGGTCTGAGAGACGTAGTAGTAGAGCAGCGTGACCTCGTAGGAGCTGGTGACGTAGTAGTCCATCAGCAGTTTGCCAAAGTCGTCGGCACGGTCTTCATCGCGCTCCTCATAGAGGCAGAGATGGTCAATGGGTTGATAGTCGCGGTCAAGGGTGTAGAGGTAGAGCGTAGAGGTGATGGAGTCAAGCTGTTCGGAAAGCAGCATGGCATGAAGTCCGTGAACCTTGGGCAACATCAACGCCTTCAGCTTGGTGGAGACAGGAAATCCCAACATGGAGATGACGGAAGGGGGTACCTTGCCGAAGCGGCCAATCTTAGCGAAGTCGCCACGCTCAGAATTGATGGGTAACGGGCGCAGCTGCAGCGTATCGAAGAAAGTCTCGACGGGGTCGTCATAGACACCAGCCTGTCGCTTCATCTCTTCTAACTGCTCAGCCTTGCGGATGCTGTCGACCATCTGCTCATAGAATACCGCATCCCTCTTGCGCTGACCACACGAAAGGAGGGTCAGTACAAGAGGGATGAATATCCAAAGCATGCTGCGTTTCATCAGCCGCCGAAGTTATCATACATAATCGACTCGGGTTCTACGCCCAGTGAGTCGAGCATGGAAACGACAGCCTTTGACATCGGGCCAGGACCGCACATGTAGTACTCGATATCCTCGGGAGCCTCGTGGTCCTTCAGATAGGTGTTCAGCATGACCTGATGAACAAAGCCTGGAGTGTACTTTACGCCAGCGGCATCGGCTGCTGGGTCTGGACGGTCCAGAGCCAAGTGGAAGTGGAAGTTGGGGTACTCCTTCTCCAAGCCCAGGAAGTCGTCAAGATAGAACACCTCGTTCAGCGCGCGGGCACCATAGAAGTAGTGCATCTCGCGATCGGTGGTGTGCAGCGTCTTCGTCATGTGCATAATCTGAGCGCGCAGAGGAGCCATACCGGCACCACCACCAACCCAAATCATCTCCTTCTTCGAGTCGAAATGTGGGTGGAAGTCGCCGAAAGGTCCACTCATGATCACCTTGTCGCCAGGTTTCAGCGAGAAAATGTAAGATGAAGCGATACCAGGGTTGACATCCATGAAACCACTGCGGTCGGGCTTGAAAGGAGGTGTAGCGATACGAACTGTCAACATGAACACATCACCCTCTGCAGGATAGTTGGCCATAGAGTAAGCACGGATGGTGTCCTCGGGGTTCTTACACTTGAGTGGGAACAGACCGAACTTCTCCCAGCTGGGCAGATACTCGTCGCCAATGAGGCTCTTATCGATGTCCTTATCGTAGTCGATGCAATCGAACTTAGGAATCTTAATCTGGGCATACGATCCAGGCAGGAAGTCCATGTGCTCGCCAGCAGGCAGCTGTACCTTGAACTCCTTAATGAAGGTAGCCACGTTCTTGTTACTGATAACGGTACACTCGTACTCCTTAACACCCAGGATAGACTCATCGACATGAATCTTCAGGTCGCCCTTCACCTTACACTGGCAACCCAAGCGCCAATGGTCCTTGATCTGCTTACGAGTGAAGTGAGGCTTCTCTGAGTCGAGAATCTCGCCACCGCCCTCAAGCACCTGAACCTTACACTGGCCGCAGCTGGCCTTACCACCACAAGCAGAGGGCAGGAAAATGCCGTTCTGGTTGAGGGTAGCCATCAGGTTGTTGCCCTGAGGTACATTGAGCACCTTATCTCCGTTAACTGTAATATTCACATTACCGCTGGGGCTGAGATACTTCTTAGCCACCAACAGGATAATCACCAGCAGGATAATTACCGCGAGGAAAACCCCTATACTATATGCTATAAACTGTGCCATACCTTATTAAATATTTAGTCCAGAGAAACACATCATCGCCATAGCCATGAGACCCACGGTGATAAACACGATGCCGAGGCCCTGCAGAGGCTTGGGCACATCTGAGTACTGCATCTTCTCGCGGATGGCACCCATAGCCACGATGGCCAGCGCCCAACCGATACCAGAGCCGAAGCCATAGATGATAGCATCCCAGATAGAGGTGATGGCCTGCGAATTAGAGGGGTCCATCAGGATGCGCTGCTGCATGAACAGCGAAGCACCCATGATAGCGCAGTTTACGGCAATCAGAGGCAGGAAGATACCCAGCGCTGCATAGAGCGATGGAGAGTACTTCTCTACAGTCATCTCAACCAACTGCACCATACCGGCGATAACGGCGATAAAGAGGATGAACGACAGGTAGCTGAGGTCAACACCCTCAACGAGACAGTCGGGGCCCAGCACCTTGGTCTGCAACAGATAGTTGACGGGAACGGTAACGGTGAGCACGAAGGTTACAGCGAGACCGAGTCCCAGCGAAGTCTTCACAGTCTTCGACACAGCCAGGTAAGAGCACATGCCGAGGAAGAAGGCGAAGATCATATTGTCGACAAAGATCGACCTGAATAGTAATGATATTGCGTGTTCCATATCTTATTTCTCCTTATAAAAGTAAGCACGATGAACCCAAATCACACATCCCACGAGAATCAGCGCCATAGCAGGCATCGTCATCATACCGTTGTTCACATAGCCGAAGTCGTAGCAGGCATCAGGGATAATCTGGAAACCTAAGAGTGAACCACGTCCGAGCAACTCACGAACGGCACCCACGATCACCAGAATCATAGCGTAGCCCAGACCGTTACCTACACCATCGAGGAACGAAGGCCAAGGCTTGTTCTGCATGGCAAACGCCTCCAAGCGACCCATCAGGATACAGTTGGTAATAATCAGACCAACATAAACCGAGAGCTGAACGCTGACATCGTAAGCGAAAGCCTTCAGAATCTGGCTAACGATAGTTACCAGCGCAGCCACAACCACCAACTGAACCACAATACGAATACGGTTAGGGATGGTATTGCGGATGATTGAGATAATCGTATTAGAAAAGGCTGTGATGACTGTTACAGCCAGACCCATCACGATGGCAGGCTTCAACTGCGATGTAACGGCCAATGCCGAGCAGATACCCAATACCTGTCCAAGAATCGGGTGGTCAAGGTTCAACGGGTTAGTGAAAACCTCCTTATTTTGTTTACTGAATAATGCCATAATCTTACTCCTCCTCTGCA
>CAMJZV010000051.1 GCA_946410305.1 uncultured Prevotellaceae bacterium
GGAATGTAGACATAATTCAGCATTGCATTTTTAACTTTACGGAGTACGAACCAAGGCAGCAGCGTGAAAGCGATGAGAGCCACAAAATGGAACCAGACATCGATGACGGGGAATCCGTTGAGCACCGTAGCCTGATAGATCATCCAGTAATGGCGCAGAGGGAAGAGCCACGACATGGCCTGCAGCGGTGCGTCCATGCCTGCCACGGGGAAGGCTGATCCGCACATGGAGATGCTGAGCACCGACCACAGCGACGAGATACTCATCGACATACGCAACGACGGCATCAAGCCAAAGGCAAATATGCCGAAGCCAAGACCTGCAGACACCTGCAGTAGCGTGAGACGCACAATTTTCCATGTGCCACCGAGCCTCGGGAAATGGAGCACTTCAAAGATATAATACTCATAGAGGAATATCACGAGCAGGAACACCAGCGCGTGAACAATATACTTGCCGATTATGGCCACCAATATATTGCCGTCGGCCATGGCCAGCCACTCCTTGCCTGTGTCAAACTTCATCTCCGTACCAAGCGCGTAGGCTGACAGAAGTGCCATAAAGAGCATCAGGATGCCTGGCACGAAGACCGTTGTCAGACTGTAGTTATACGAGCCTTCGGGGTTGGCTATCATGTGGGCATCGACGGTCACAGGCTGCATGGCGGCCCTTATCTGCTCCTTCGAGGCACCTTTGGCCGATAGCGTAGCCTGACCGACAGCTGCCGAGCCGAGCGTACCGATGGTCTTCATGTCCTTCATTGCCATCGAACCAGCCGTCATACACGTCATGGTGTAGTAGTAGGATATCTTTGGCCGACGACCTGCCAGCAACTTGGCAGCAGTACCTTCCGGTATCAAGAGGTAGGCATACACCTTACCCTCCTGCATGGCGTTGCGAGCCTCTGTCACATTGGCAAAGCGAAAGACCACACGCGAGCTCTGCATGGCGTCGAGGTTGCGGGTAAGGCCACGCGACATGGCACTATTGTCCTGATCAACCACGCCTACGGGCAAATCCATTGCCACGCCATCGTCGAGCATTGTTGTGAAGAACACCACCAGCAGCGCAGGGAACACCAACATGCAGAAGCCGTAGATACGGTTCTTCCGCAGAATGTCGAGTTCGCGCAGGGCAATGTTATAGATTTGAGAAATATATTTCATTCAATTCTCTCTTTTCACTTCTTAAGTATCACTGACATACCAGGACGTACATCAGCTATCTTCTCTGTTGGGCGAGCCTTCACCTCAAAGGTCTTCTGGTCGTACTGACCACTGGCTTTCGTAGCCTTCCACACGGCAAACGAGCCCTTGTCCTTCATGGATGTCACCTTCATCTTCGTCTCTTTGTCAAGAGCAGGGATATGAACAGTCAGTTCTGCCCCCACCTTGATATCCTTCAAATGGTCTTCGCGGATGTTGAACGTTGCCCACTGGTCGTCCAATACGGCAATGCTCATGATGGGAGTACCAGTGCCCACCAGTTCACCCACTTTTGGATAGACATCGGTCACCTCACCTGCTATCTGGGCTATCTGTACGGTCTCACGGATATAACTGTTCACCTCCTGCATAGCACCACGAGCCTGGCCCACTGTGGCCGATGCTGCGCGCTTCTCTTCAGCACGAGCACCGTTGACGGCCATCTCATACTGGCTCTGGGCTGCCTTCACCTGTGCCTGGGCTGATTTATACATGGCTTCGGCCTCGTCATACTTCTGGGCGCTGATAACCTCCTCTTCAAAGAGAATCTTCATGCGATTGTAGGATTTTTCGGCAATCTCCAGTCCGGCCTTAGCCTGTTCCAGAAGCTGTGCAGCAGCCTGCACCTGTTCCTTACGGGCACCGTTCTTTGTCATCTGTTCCATAGCTTGGGCGGCATCGGCTGCACTCTGAGCCTGTACCATCTTGGCCTCCACTTCAGGAGCCTCGATGATTGCCAACGTATCGCCAGCCTTCACGATGTCGCCTTCTTTCACTCGGAGTTCCAGAATACGTCCGGGCACCTTGCCCGATACACGATATTCCTCGACCTCCATTTCACCCTGTATCACTTCGGGGTCACGCCCCAGAGCCAGGAAACCAATGAGTGCCACGATGACTACTACTGCTGAGAAACCTGCCACAGCCAGCAGGATATTGTTATGCTGTTCTTTTGCTTTGTCTGCCATAATGATATTTCTTTTGCTTTTTTACTTTTTACCTTTTTTTATTGAAGCGTTCCGAGCGCCTTCTGCAGTTCCACCTCTGAGAGCTTGACGCCAATCTCCGCATCGATGAGCTGCGACTGCGCCGCATTCCACGCCGTCTGAGCTTCCATCACCGTCGTGAACGACGCTGTGCCCTCCTTGAAAGCCAAGTTCGCCATGCGCAGGTTCTCGTCGGCATTCGCCACGTTAGACTGCGCCATCGTCAGTTTCTTCTGAGCCTCCTTCACCTTAAAGTTGCTCTGTCTCACCTGTAGGCTGATCATCTCCCGCGCGTCATCCAGTTCGAGGTTCGCCATCGTGGTTGCTCCCTTCGAGGCGCGTACCTTATACTTCACGTCACCCCAGTTCCACACTGGCACTCGGACTACGACACCTATATTCCATACGCCACCGAACTTCTTTTCGAAGCCGTTGAACGTATTCGGGTTCGACACCATGTATCCGCCCGTCAACAGCACCGTCGGCAGATTCCCCGCCTTCAGCGCGTTCGTTGTCTGTCGGCTCAGGTCTACGGTGTTCTGTAGTACCTTCAACTCCGGTCTGTTTGCGAACGCCGCGTCGGCTTGTCCTGCATGTTGCGGCTCTGCCGCAATCTCCGTGCCAAGTCCCGCGCTCTCCTCGTCCGCCAGCGTAATCGCCTCGTCCTCGTCAAGCCCGATCAACTGACACAGCAGCATCTTCGACAGCGCCAGACCGTCCTGCACCTGTGTCAGCGCCATTTCGGCCTCGTTGACGCGTACGCCGACACTCAGGCCGTCGCCCTTCGTGGCCACACCCTGGTCGATCATCTTCTGCACGTCGCCCTTCAGTTTCTTCACCAGCTCCACATAGCTCTCGGCCAGTGTCTGTTTATGGCGCAGCGACACCACCTGCCAGTACATCTGATCTATATTGTATAAGGTGTTCTGCCGTTTCATCTCCAACGAGTTCGCAGCCATCTGCTCATTGATGTCGGCAATCTTGTTTGCAGCCACTAGTGCGCCACCCATGAACACCGGCTGCGTCACTGTTACTGCTCCGGCGAACATATTCCGAGTGTCCGTCCTGAAACCTTCTACAAGACCCGCGCCCACTTGGTTCAGTGCACCCGCAAACTGCCCCATGTCGCCTGCCATCTTCGCCTGCGTTGCTGCCGGTAATTGCGACGTCACTGGCTCTAGGGCGCTCTGCAGCTTAGAAGTGGCATTCGTGCCCAGGTTGCTCAGCGCCTCCTTTTGGTCGTCATTGAGCAAGGATATTTCTCTACTCATCCACATGTACCCACCCACAGCGTTCACTTTCGGCAGATACTGCGTGCGTGCCGATTTCCGCAGATTGGCGTTCACCTCCTGCTTTACCTTTGCCACGCCCATTTGTTTGTTGTTCCTCAGTGCCATCGCCCTGCAACTGTCGAGCGTCAATAGTCGCTGTGTTCCCGCCACTGACGGTTGCTCAGCCCCATAGGCCGCTTCGCTTGCAAAGAATAGCCCAAATAGCCCGAGCGTCACCGCTCTTGCCATTTCAGTTAGTTTCTTTTTGGAATTTTTCATGTTACACCTAATATTTTATATTATAAGAATTCTTCTCTTTTTTACTTCCCGGCGTGATATTTATTCCGATATTCCAGCGGTGTCATACCCAAGTGTTCTTTGCAGTATTTGCCAAAGAACGAGGCATTGGGGAATTTCAAGTCGTTCGCTATCTCCTGCATCGTCATGTCAGTGAAACGCAGACGTCGCTCAATAGCCTTCAGCGTATAGAGCAGGATATAGGTACTCGGTCTGCGGTTCATCACTTCTTTGAGAATAGTCGAGAGATATTTCGGTGTGATGTTCAGCTTGTTGGCAAATTCATCCACCCGGCGGATACGACCGTCGCTCTCCTCCACCAACCTCATGAAATTGTCGATAATCCGTTTCTTGTGAATGCTGGAGTTGACCCCTTCCTGCCGACCCTGTCTAGCTGCCTGTTCCGAACTTCGTCGCATGATGGACAGCAATTCCAGCATCATGGTGCCTAAGAGCGAACGTACGATATAGGTGGTAAGTGCTGATGTCGACGACTTCATTCTGCTGCACAGCAACTGGAAATAGGTGTCGCAAAGCTTGATGTCGTCATCGGTGAGATGAACAACTGGATGCAGTTTGAGCAGCGACATGTCTGCCAGACTGACCAGATTATAGATCTCGATATTCCATAGCTCATCGCGTGTAAACCAAATCTGCTGGCAATTGAAATCCGATGAAGTCAGGATGTTGCCGACCGTGCTGTGGGCCATGTAGAGAAAAAAGTCGTTCTTTTGTAGCTGAATCACGTTGCCGTCATATTCGAACTGTGCCCGGCCTTCAGTACAAAATATAAGCAAACCATGATCTTGTAGACACACGCTCCCTAAGGGTATAGTGCCCAGATTCTCCATCACAACCAAATCGTCGCTGTCGCCTATCCGATAAGTGTCGCTCCCCGTTCGAGGCTTTAAATTCTGTATATCCACGATGCCAGAAAAGTATACAATGTTCAATTTTTACTATTTTTGGCTGCAAATTTCGGCATAAATATCCAATTTTTACTATTCGTTTTGTCTTTAAAAATGTCCTATAGTGTAAAAATGCCTCAAAAAGACCGAAATTGATAATCAAAAGGGAAAAATCGGATAGGAATCGTTGCTAGAGGAGTCCCCAAAATGTGCTATGTCAAAATACTTAAACTATTTTTAATAATTGCTGCATAAATAGCAAATCTGCAGCAAAATGAGTAATTTTGCTCGTAATTTTAGATTTCCAACTGTTTGGCATATGAAAAATGAGATTTTGGCGACTATCGCACAGGGAACATTAAGAGGTACGGAGGAAGAAGGCATGATGACCTTCTACCGCATTCCTTATGGTACAAACGCAGGACGCTTCCACGAAGTGGGAGCCGCCCCTACTTGGGAGGGCACTCGCGACGCAAGCGAGCCAGGACCCGTATTTCCCCAGAACAAGAGCCGGCTGTCTCCTGTCCTCGGCAACAAGCCCGGTGAGGAATTCCAGTCGGAGGATGCATTCCATGTGAACGTCTGGACACCCAGTCTGGCGGGTTCGCGTGCAGTTCTCTTCTGGATTCACGGCGGTGCCTGGGTTACTGGCGGTGGAGCATTGCCGTGGTACAGAGGTGCCAATCTTGCTAAAAACGGCGATGTGGTCGTTGTAACTGTCAGCTATCGCTTAGGAGCGCTTGGGACGCTGAATCTGCCAGGTGTCGCCAATGGAAATATGGCGGTGGGTGATTTGCTTGCAGCCCTGAAATGGACGAAGGAGAACATAGCCGCTTTTGGTGGCGATCCTGACAGGATGACGGTGGCAGGACAATCCGCAGGCGCATGGTACACCGTGATGCTGTCAGGTCATCCTGAGGCATCCAAACTGTTTAAAAGGTCGATAGCCCTCAGTTATCCGGGCAGTTTCACGCCGATATCGAAAGAAAGAGCCACCGAACTGGCTGAGGCACTGGTGGAGGAGCTTGGATGCAAGGACAATCCCGCCCGTATAGCCGATGTTCCCATTGCCGATGTGCTGAAGGCGCAGGAGACCGCACCAAAGAAAGCTGCATCTAAACACCACCACCTAGCGCCATCTTCGTTTCTGCCGATAGCAGGCGATCATGGTGTGCCGGAAAAGCTTGAAGAAGCCGTCGTCAACTATTCAGGAGGCAGTAAGGAGCTGATGATGGGTGTTACGTCGGAAGAAGCTGCAGCCTTTCTCCATAAGTTGTCGTTACCTAAGCCAATTTATCGCGTCGCCGTGAAATTGGCGGGTAAGAAAGTGTTTGAGAAACCCACGGAACACCTGCTGGAAGCGATGAATGAGACTGGCTCCAAGGTCTATCTCTACTGTTTCTCATGGCAATCGCCCAAGAGGCTTTTCGGCGCTCCACATTGCATCGACCTGCCATTCATGTTCGGCAACCTCGACGACTGGGCCGATGCGCCGATGCTAGAAGGCGCCGATGCAGAAAAGCTGCGTCAGCTGAGCCAGCGACTACAGGGTGCAGTGCTACGGTTTGTGAAGAACGGCAGTCCCTCAAGCGAAGAAGAGGCTTGGCCCGAATATTGTGGGGATAAGGAGATGACGGTCATTGCATGATATGATATAATAATAAATAATGTAACGTGCATGTTTTTAGGGCTTATTTTGCCAATAAAAATCCCCGTCAGAGAATTAACTCCGGCGGGGATT
>CAMJZV010000052.1 GCA_946410305.1 uncultured Prevotellaceae bacterium
GCTCCTTGCCCCTTACGAGACTGAGCAAGCAGGGCTTGCGAAAGTTGAGTTATTTATATCAAGAATTAGAGAATTTGAGAAATTTTAGTTGCAAAAGTACATATTAATTCTCTAATTCTCTAATTCCTGAAAAATTATTTCAATTAAATCTTGTCGAGAGCCTGAGCGAGGTCATCGATGATGTCGTCGATATGCTCGGTACCAATGCTCAGACGAACGGTAGCAGGCGTGATGTGCTGCTCGGCCAGTTCCTGCTCAGAGAGCTGTGAGTGCGTGGTGGTGTAGGGGTGGATCACCAGACTCTTCACGTCGGCCACATTAGCCAGCAACGAGAATATCTGCAAGGCATCGATGAACTTCCAGGCCTCTTCCTGTCCGCCCTTCACCTCGAAGGTGAAAATGCTGCCACCGCCATTGGGGAAATACTTCTTGTAGAGCTGGTGGTCGTGGTGGTTCTCAAGGGCCGGATGGTGAACAGCTGCTACCTTCGGGTGCTTGCTGAGGAAGTCAACGACCTTCAGTGCGTTCTCTACATGACGCTCTACGCGCAGGCTCAGCGTCTCTACGCCTTGCAGCAGGATGAAGGCATTGAATGGAGAGATGGCGGCACCGGTATCACGCAGTATGACGGCACGGATGCGGGTGACGTAAGCAGCAGCTCCTACAGCATCGGCAAAGACGATGCCGTGATAGCTGGGATCGGGCTTAGAGAGGGTGGGGAACTTGTCGTTCTGTTTCCAGTCGAACTTGCCACCGTCAACGATGACGCCACCCAGAGAGGTTCCGTGACCGCCGAGGAACTTGGTAGCAGAATGAACGACGACGTCTGCGCCATGCTCCAGCGGGCGAATCAGATATGGTGTGCCGAAGGTGTTGTCAACGATGAAGGGAATGCCGTGCTTGTGGGCTACTGCTGCCACACCTTCCAGGTCGAGCACGTCACTGTTGGGGTTGCCAAAGGTCTCGGCATATACTACTTTTGTGTTGGGTTTGATGGCTGCTTCCAGGGCTTCGAGGTCGTTGACATTAAGAATGGTGTTGCTAATGCCCTGAGTGGCTAAGGTGTGAGTGATCAGGTTGTAAGAACCACCATAGAGGTTGTCGGCAGCAACGATATGGTCACCAGCCTGTACGATGTTCTGCAGGGCGTAGGTGATAGCAGCGGCACCAGAGGCAACAGCCAGACCGGCTACACCACCTTCGAGGGCAGCGACGCGATCCTCAAAGACGCCCTGGGTAGAGTTGGTCAGACGACCATAGATATTACCTGCATCGCGGAGACCAAAACGATCAGCAGCATGCTGTGAGTTGCGGAACACGTACGAGGTGGTCTGATAGATGGGCACTGCGCGAGCGTCAGTTGCGGGGTCTGCCTGTTCTTGGCCTACATGGAGTTGCAGTGTCTCAAAACGATAATTTTTCTGTGCCATAATTCTTATCCTTTCTTTTATTTGTTAATGTTTATTGTTTATTGTTCTTTTTCTGGGTGCAAAGTTACAGTATTTAGAGATATCCTCCAAATTTCTTGCAGAATTCAGAATAAATAGCTAAATTTGCACGCTGAAAAGAAAATCATTCCGAGAATGGGCTTTTGGAAGCCCTCTAACAGAATAAAACTCTATTTTATGGCTGAAATCTTAGACGAAACAGACCTGCAGATACTGAAAACGCTGCAAAAAAACGCGAAATTGACCACCAAAGAGTTGGCCGATGCGGTACATTTGACCCCAACACCCGTTTTTGAACGCCAAAAACGGTTGGAGAAGAAAGGTTTTATCAAGAAGTATGTGGCTATCCTTGACCCAGAGAAACTAAATCAGGGACTGCTGGTGTTCTGTAAGGTGAAGCTGCAGCATATCAATCACGAGAAGGCCGATGCTTTTGTACGTCGCATCCAGCGTATCTCTGAGGTGACAGAGTGCTACAACACCAGTGGTGCCTACGACTATTTATTAAAGGTACGCGCACGTGATATGAAGCAATATCAGGAGTTTGTGCTCAACAAACTGGGCGACATTGAGAATATCAGCGCCATCGAGAGCACCTTCGTGATGAGTGAGATCAAGCAGAGCTACGGATTAAACATCTGAGTGTCGCAGTTCCCAGAAGGTAACAGCCGCTGCGGCAGCAACGTTCAGTGAGTCAACGCCGTGAGCCATCGGAATCTTGACGGTATAGTCGGCTTCCGTGATGGTTTTCTGTGGCAGTCCGTCGCCTTCTGTTCCCATAATGACTGCCAGACGCTGTTCTGCTTTCAGCTGTGGGTCGTCCAGCGAGATGCTGTTGTCGCTGAGTGCCATGGCAGCCGTCTTGAAACCATAGTCGTGGAGCGTCTTGGCGCTGTCTATCCACGTCCAGGGAACGAGGAATACACTACCCATCGATACGCGCACGGCACGACGGTTCAGCGGGTCGCAGGTGTCGCGCGTCAGCAGTACGGCGTCGATTCCTAAGGCTGCTGCTGAGCGGAAGATGGCGCCAATGTTGGTGGTATCTGTCACTGCCTCGATGACCACCACGCGACGGGCGTCTTTTACTATGTCGGCTATGGCAGGAAACGGTTTGCGACGCATGGCACACAGCACGCCACGGGTCAGTGTATAGCCCGTCAGCTGTGCCAACATGTCGCGCGAACCAGTATAGATAGGAATGTCACCCACGCGCTCCACGATGTCTGCTGCGTCGCCAGTGATATGTTTTCTTTCGCAGAGTAGGGCAGTAGGCTCCCAACCGGCATCCAGCGCCACACGAATCACCTTGGGACTCTCGGCAATGAATAGTCCCTTCTCGGGCTCCAACTCCATGCGCAATTGTGCTTCGGTGAGTGTGCTAAACACCTCTAAGCCTGTTTGCTGTAGTGACGAAATCTCTATGATATTCATTATTTATGTGCAAAAAAATAAAATTTTTCTTTTTTCATCTTTCATCTTTCATCTTTTTTTCGTACCTTTGCAGCCGATTTCGAAAGAAGTCTCTGGTCTGGTAGCTCAGCTGGATAGAGCAACAGCCTTCTAAGCTGTGGGTCCGGGGTTCGAATCCCCGCCGGATCACAAGGAAAAGAAGATTTGTGTGAAAGCTTGCTTTCAAAACAAGTCTTCTTTTTCTTGTGTCATAGCCCGTGGCAGGGCTATGGGATCGATGAAATCAATTCCCCATACCCTTCATGCTGAGCGAGATGCGATTGCGACGTAGGTCGACACCGATGACGCGGACACGGACATGCTGGTGCAGTCGAACCACCTGTGTGGGGTCGCTGACATACTTGTCTGCCAACTGCGATACATGTACTAGCCCGTCTTGGTGTACACCGATGTCTACGAAGGCACCGAAGTTGGTGATATTTGTCACAATCCCAGGAAGTTCCATTCCTTCGTGCAAGTCTTCTACGGTCTGTACGCTGCTGTCAAATTCAAACTCCTCAATCTGCTCGCGAGGGTCACGGCCAGGCTTCTCCAGCTCCTTCATAATGTCTGTCAGGGTGGGTATGCCAACCTCTTTTGTGACGTATTTCTTGATGTCAATCTGCGAACGTTTGGCGGCATCGGTTATCAGATCACTGACGCTGCAATGCTGGTCTTTCGCCATCTGTTCTACCACGTGGTAGCTCTCTGGATGAACGGCCGAGTTGTCGAGTGGATTCTTGGCATTAGGGATGCGAAGGAAGCCGGCACACTGCTGATAGGCGGCAGGTCCCAGACGGGGCACCTTCTTCAGTTGTGCACGACTGGTAAAGGCGCCGTTCTCCTTCCTGTAGTCCACAATGTTCTGAGCCAGCACGGGGCCAAGTCCGCTGACGTAGGTCAGCAGGTGTTGCGAGGCGGTGTTCAGATTGACACCCACCAGGTTCACGCAACTCTCTACCGTCTGATCGAGCGAGTGCTTCAGCTGTGTCTGATCTACGTCGTGCTGGTATTGTCCCACACCAATGCTCTTGGGGTCTATCTTTACCAGTTCTGCCAGCGGGTCCATAAGTCTGCGACCAATGCTCACGGCACCACGAACGGTGACGTCCTCGTCAGGGAACTCGTCGCGGGCCACCTTTGAGGCGCTATACACCGAGGCACCGTCTTCGCTGACGACATAGATTGAGGGGCAAGGGGCAGGGGGCAAGGGGCTAGAGGATAGACTGGGCTTTGTGTTTTCTCTTGCTCCATGCCCCTCGCTCCTTGCTCCTTTTATCACATCTTCCACGAATTCCTTCGTTTCTCGGCTAGCAGTACCATTACCAATGGCGATGGCCTCTATCTGGAATTTCTTCACCATGTCTTGCAAGTGCATGGTGGCCTGCATGCGGTGGTTCACAGGCGGGTGGGGGAAGATTGCCTCGTGGTGCAACAGGTTGCCCTGCGCATCGAGGCATACCACCTTACAACCCGTGCGGAAGCCTGGGTCGATACCCATGACGCGCTTCTGACCCAGTGGCGCACCAAGCAGCAGCTGGCGCAGGTTCTCGGTAAACACGCGGATAGCCTCTTCGTCGGCCTTCTGCTTGCTGAGGTTCATGAACTCTGTCTCTATCGAGGGCAACAGCAGGCGCTTGTAACCGTCCTCGACAGCCTCTTCCAACAGTCGTCGGCATTCTCCCCCTCCCTTTGGAGGGGGCAGGGGGAGGCTTCTCTTCAGCCGCTTTACCATTTCGTCGTCATCGATGGTGATGCTGACACGCAGGATGCCCTCACTCTCGCCACGACGCATGGCCAGCAGTCGGTGACTGGAACAACGCTTCAGGGGCTCTTCCCATTCGAAGTAGTCGCTATATTTCTGAGCCTCGTCCGTGTCCTTCTTCGCCTTCACCACCTTCGACTCGATGAACGCCTCGCGACGGAAGGCACTACGCACCTGATTGCGCGAGCGCTCATCTTCGCTGACCTGCTCGGCAATAATATCCTGGGCACCACTGAGGGCCGCATTGACGTCAGCGGGCAAACCGCCGACCACAACAAAGCGCTGGGCGGCGCGTTTCGGGTCTTGCTCGCGTTGCAGCAACAGCAACTGGGCCAGTGGCTCCAATCCCTGTTCGCGGGCCACTTGTGCACGAGTCCTGCGCTTGGGCTTGTAGGGCAGGTAGATGTCCTCCAGCACTGTCGACTCCCAACAGTCGCTGATGCGCTTCTCAAGTTCGGGCGTCATCTTGCCCTGCTCCATAATCGTCTTGACAACGGTGTCCTTGCGCTTGGCAATCTCCAGCAATTGTTCCAGACGGTTTGAAATTGCGGTAATCTGTACCTCGTCCAGTCCTCCCGTCCGCTCCTTGCGGTAGCGCGAGATAAACGGGATGGTGCAACCCTCGTCCAACAGCTTCAACGTATTCTCCACAGCATGCTCCTGCAGGTGCAGCTCCGTGCTGATGAGTCTTGTAAATATCTTGATGTTTTCCATCTTCGTTTCCTTTTTCTTTGTGCAAAGATACGAAAAAGGGAGCGAACCACCAACGATTCGCCCCTTT
The DNA here is from genome assembly GCA_946410305.1 of uncultured Prevotellaceae bacterium. Classification (GTDB taxonomy): domain Bacteria; phylum Bacteroidota; class Bacteroidia; order Bacteroidales; family Bacteroidaceae; genus Prevotella. The sequence continues at coordinate 5,447 of CAMJZV010000052.1, forward strand.
TTCATTATTAATTATTCAATAGCTTGCGCCTAAAGCGTGCAAGCGCTAACTCCCAGCGTAGTTCCCAGTGCCGTCAGCACTGTCACGATGATCTGAATCACCGTCTTCCAAAATTCCTTGTTTTTCATAGTTTTAATAATTTTCAATTATTCAGGGGCAAGGGGCATGGGGCAAGAGGTCAGTTTGTTCCCGGGATACTGATTTACTGATGCGCAGAGTCTATTCTCTTGCTCCTTGCCCCTTGCTCCTTGCTCCTAGATTCTGGCGATTAATCGCCAGAATCCTCCTTCTCGACCTTGTTCTCAGGCAACTCCTCGCACTTCACGCCCTGCAGGAACTGCTTCACGCGGTTGCCAGCGGTGTCGTGGGTGCGCTCGGGGGTGAACACCACGTGCATGCCCTCGATGTGGTCGGCGACGGTGAACGACTTGGCGGTGCGGGCACCCTTGGAATTCAGGCCGATCTTGAACGAGCCGAAGCCGTCCAGCTTCACGCGCTTGGAGTCCTGCATCTGGTCGCGCATGGTCTCTACCAGCTCGTCCAGCACAGCCAGGATATCGGCCTTCTTCACCGTACAGTTGCGCTGCATGATCTCCGCCAGCTGACGGGTGTTGATGGTGGACATGGGTACCGCACGGGCATACCACTTTCCGCTGCGCTTGGTTCCTACACTCTGGTCTTGATGCAATCTGTAAAATACACTCATAGTTTTAAGTTTTTAATGGTTAAAGTTTTAATTTTTAATTTTTCATCTTTAATTTTTAATTTTTTTATGGCCTTCTACGAAATTTTATACAGCTGATATGGGCCCTTTTTCCAGCTGATTTCCT
>CAMJZV010000053.1 GCA_946410305.1 uncultured Prevotellaceae bacterium
TCCACGGTGATGTCGCTATAGCAGTATTCTACGGTGTTGTTATTGTTGGTCATATAACCGCAGATGGCGCCAATCTCATCGTTGCCCTTTTGGTACGCCCTCACTCTTCCTCCTACCACGGCACAGTGGGAAATGGTGCTGTGATTAAACATTTGACCACATATAGCGCCTACGTGACAGTCATCACCGTCGCCGGCATGAATGTCCACATTCACCAGTTTGAGGTTCATGACTTTACCTTTGTCTATCTTTCCGAAGAGTCCACGATTGTTGTTCTTTCCTTCGATTTTCAGGTTTCTGATGATGTGCCCTTGTCCGTCGAATGTTCCGCCAAACTTGTGTTCGTCGTTCCATCCGATAGTATGGCCGTTGAAGTTGATATTGTTCATATCGAGGTCTGCCCTCAGCTTGATGGTCCATCCTACATAGCCTCGGTCGCCATCCTTATAATTATCCCACAGCTCATGTAGTGCGGCTAGTTCGGCAGGATAATCAATAAAGATAGTCTTATCGCTTCTCTTCAAACTACCCGATGTCGAGCCGTCCCAGGGTTCGGGCTGGCTCTGTGCCATAGCGCCAGTGGCTGTCATAGCCATCAGTATGGCTGTTAATAAACTCTTCTTCATCATATTCAATTTCTGAAGGTAATCATAATTATCAACTCTCAATTCTTTTAGTCGCTTCGCTTTGTAAAAGCGTCTTACGACGATTACTCAATTATCAATAGAAGAACTTCACGGTCTCATTGTCAGTAGAAACCAGACCAATACCGCCACTGACGGGAGCAGAGAATGTTGCCTGTCCGTTGTCGTTAGCCTGTTGGCGGGCTATGATGGTACCATTAGCTTGATAGAGGCGTACCTGCTGACGAGGTTTGGCACCTTTCACCAATAAGTTTCCTCCCTGACGGTTGACGCGTATGTGAGTTCCTTCGTCGTCGTTGTTGAAGACCTGTTTCACTGACACTGCCTCTGCTGATGGGTAGAGCGTTACAGCACCATTCTTGCAGAATGAACGGGTGTCAGGAGTGAGTTGCATATACAAACCCGACTTGGGGTCCTTATAGACCAGCGTAGCACCAACGTACATTTCCTTTTTCTCCGTGACATTGGGAACAGTGATGGTGACGTAGCCGGCATAGTAGCTGCCGAAGTCGTGCATACAGCCGCCGTCGGCTTTCACACTTTCGGGCGTATTGAATATCATCTTGGTTTTATATTGGATTTGGCCTTCACCAGCACCGATGGCAACCACGGGGCTGTGGGCATTTTCCTTGAGTCCTACGACGTATGCGAAGTCACTCGAAATTTTGCGACGTGCGTAGTTGCGCACACAGATGGTGATGTGGTTGTCGCCATTCTCGTGAACGTGCTGAGCTGCCACGAAGCACTCCAGGCGCGGATGATAGGGATAGAACGTCTGGGTCTGCTGCTCGTAGGTGGCATCCTCTGCCTTTTCTTCTGCCGACCTATGATGGTTGCCGTTGAGACGGGCTGCCCGTCGAGCCATGAAGCGGGAATAGGACTGCTCCTGTATGCCCAAGACGTCGTCATACTTGACGAGCATGGTGGTGTTCACGCCTGTACCTATTTCATAAGGCAAGGTGACACGCTCCTGGGCTGAGCCGCCGGCAGGAATAGTCATGTCCAGCTGATACTGTTTGCCGTTTACCTCCAGAACACACTCATTGATGGTCGAGGTGCCGTAGTTGTTGACGGTGACGAGCAGTGTAATCTCGTCCTTGTCGCACTGGAAACCCTGATTGTTGTTGGTGTCGAACGTCACTGTGTAGTTGAAGGCATTGTCGAAATAGGTTGCCGTCTTGTTCAACTGCGAGTTGCCCAGACTGTCAACAGCCACATAGCAGACCTGAATCTTCTCTTTGGTCATATAGCCGTCGAAGCTATAGATGCTATTGCCGTCTTTCACACGCACAGCAGTGATGGGAGTTCCCAGGCCGAAACTGCCGTCACTGTTGGGAACCAGGCGCGAAGCCATCAGACGTACCTCTGTGCTGTCGTTGATGAACTTATTCTCGCTCCACAGCACAGCGACGTTGCTCAGCGACTTGGCCTCCAGGTCTGGCACGACGCGGAAGTCTTCCACCTTAGTGTTATTCAGGAAGAGCGAGGTGTTGATGTTATTGTTGGGTTTGCCGTCCATACCGTAGCTCATCACGCGGAACTCTGAGGTGTTGTTCGTCGAGTCGGGCATCGTCGCCCAGGCAAGGACATTATTGGTGCCTATGCGACGCAAATGCATCAGTTCGTTGGTCTGCACCATGTCGTGCATTGCAATATTGTTGCCGGCATCGACAGTCATACAGATATTCTCGGCGGTTTCTTTGTTGAGACCCCTGCGTGCAACGATAAATGCCGTTGAACCGTCGTAGGCGACGCGGTAGTCGTTCAGCGAGCAGTTTTCATCGACAGCCATTAGTGGAATCGGAGCCGACCATGTTTCATTACCGTCAAAACGAGACATCATCAGCTGACCTTTCATCACAAGGTCGCTCAACTGTACGGTGTCTTCTGATGCTATCCCACTGGCCTTGTCGATGAGTCCTTCCTGCCAGATGGCTACGCCGGTACCATTCTCTGCCAGTGCCACACGGGGGCGGAAAGAAGTGGTTTCGCTAGAACTGTAGATGGGCTTGGGAGTATACCACTTCGTACCTGTCTTTTTCTTGGTGTAATAGATGCTATAGACGCGGCTGGCGCGATTCACGGTTTCGTCCAAATGGAGACTGTCCGTCAGGTCTTCTTCGGATATCTTGGCTGTAGCCTGCTCCAGCACCACCAAGTCGGTGCCAGGAATGGAAGCTGCATCATAGTCGGTGCAGCCCCCCTTACGAAAGTCAGACAGATAGATGGGAGCGCCCGTTGATGCCACCTCGACGCAATTGTCATTGGGGTCTTCGTAGTTTCCCTGATAGACGATGCTGTCGCCGCCGGCAATGAACTTCACAGGTTGGTTGAAATCTACAGCATCAGTAACGAACGAACCAGGCAGGTTGGCGTTAGCCGTTCGGAAGAACCTGCTGGCTGCACTCTTATTTGGTTCGTCACCGTCGCTCAGGAAGATGTTGAAATTCTTATGGAATGGGTTTTTGTAATTCTTGGGTGTGATGAGTTTTAACTCAGGTGTCAGCCTACCCCACGATTTTTCACCAAACTTGCTCCATCCAAAGGCCTTCAGTTTGTAGTAAACGCCCAAACCAGCCCACCAGCTAAAGGCACAGCCGTTGAAAGCATTGCGGAAGTCCATGCGGCAGCCAGCGGCATATTTGAAATTAATGCCGGCACCCGTACTGACTCCAGCCTCAGCGCTTGCTAAGCTAAAGAGGTTCACCCTAAGTTTTGCCTGGGCATTAGCGTATATCTGGCCAGCGCATTTGAAGGCGTAAATATGATTTTTCCAGAACCAGACATCATCCTCCGTATTGTAGAACGAGAAGATACCTGCCGATGCGTTGATCCCAACGCCAGCATTGAACGTTAACTTTAGCGGAGAGAGAAACTCCTTAACGAATTTACCTCCGCACTTACTAAAAAATTTAGAGACCTGATCGAAGCCAGTGAGCGTTGATACCATTTCAATGAGATCAACACTACACGACACACCAACATTGGCCTCAGCGCGTAGGCTGGTTTCTTCCACGAAATCGAAGCCGGGAAAGAGGAATTGCCCCCAACCTGATCCTTTGGTTAACGTCTTGCTAAACGGGATGCCGAATTTGATATACGCTTCTATTGAGGCACTGATCGCCGCCTTTTTGGTAAGACAACTACTTTCTTTATCATCGAACCCCCATAGATTAGACGATACGTCACCCGAACCGTAGTCGTCAGCCGAGCCTAACGTAATGGAGGGCGGGAAGTCAAAATCGTTACTGCTCTTATCTTTGACGAAATCGTACGTGTATCCCATTCCCTTGGCATAATAGACTGTTACTTTCTTCGTCTTAACGAAATCGGCTTCAACTCCCCAACGACAATAGACTGGTGGCACAAGAGGAATCTTGGCGTTAAGACTAAAGGAGCCGTTGGGCATCACCTCATTAGCCTTTTTTTGGGCTGCAGGGCCAGCATCATGAGGGTCTGTCATCTCATCGGCAGATTTTTCCAGATCCTTCTCCAGCTCTTGCAAGTCCAAAAAGATATTGGCAAGAATGGGCAACCGCCTGACCTCTACACCGTCAAAGGCCACAGCGGGACGTCCCGATTTATTGACGGGCAGATAACCGCACAAGTCAAAACGGGTGGCCCAGTAGCTGTAGTCGAACAGATGACTGTAGATAACCCTTGTGTCGCCGCTGAGGTTTTCATTCAGGATATTGTTCTCCTCGGGACCCTCTGCCTTCTTCAGAGTGATTTCGGCTGTGTTCTTGTTGCTGGGCGACACAATAGCCACCTCCATCTGGACGTAGTTCTTGACCATCATGCCTCTGGCCAACTTGAAGGTATCGGGGTGTGAGGCGAACTCGTCGTAGAAGACAGTCTCGTTTAGTGGTGTATGCAGAATCTCGTAGTCTTGAATATCGCAGACATAGAAGTCGCCGCGGCGGTCGATGGTGGGTGATAGCGAGGAGAGTATCGACGAGGTCACCCTAGGCGACGTGATGGGTGCATCAATCGGTTCCAGGTAAATATCTACCTCTTCCGACTCGCGGCTGATGATGCCTGTGATGTGGTCGTAGGATCCTGGATAGAGGCAGAGCTTTGGCAGAAAACCGTCGTGATAGCACTCAATGGTGGCGGGCTCGCCGTCAGTCAGCACGTAGAGTCGGCCAGATACAGGGTCTTTGCCCCACGTCAGACATTGTTCGCCCACAGGAGTGTTGTCGAAGTCGGCCCGTACGGCGTGTATCGTCAGCCCTTCAACGTCATTCGAGGGTTGATTGTCCAAAAAGAGGCTCACCCAAAGCGTGTCGTGGTGGGAGAACAGGCGCGAGTCCAGATAGGTGGGGTTTGGCGCGTCCAGTCGCTTATGCTGGCGGAAGGGCATTTCCGGCCCCGACATCACCGTCACAGAATTGTCGTTGACGTGTGTCACGACATCCTTGGCCCACCAATCGGGTCTCAGTTTGATGCGCTTGAAACCATCGCAGCGCATATATGCCTCCACGAGGTTTCCCTTATCATAGGTGTAGAAGGTGTAGAGCTTGTCAGTCACCAAACTCTGAATGTAAGAGGTGTCACTCTTCTCGGTCTCTTCGTCATAATGAATGAGTTGTAGGTCGTAGTTGCCAGGCACGATACGGCTCTTGTCGAGCATCACGGAGCGCAGCGACATCGAACCGTAGCTGTGACCGTTGAAGGTGAAGGTCTTAGCCATCTCCTCGCCTACGCCCTGCGGCCATATCTTCACTTCCAGCTGCGTCTCGCCGATGGGCGGCATGATGTAGACGTAGTTTTCGGCGGCATATAGTCGCGACGAGTTCTGTGAGGGATCTTCCGTTTTTTGTATACTTTTCACGCGCACGTAGAAAGGCCGTTTGCCCTGAGCCTTGTCCAGACGCAGCACGATGTACTGGTTGTCGCGGGCTTTATAGATTTGTTTGTAGAAGCCCACGGTGTCTTTAGGTGCAGGATCATAGAACAGCGTCTTGAGCGCATCCATCTCATCGCGGTTGTCCTGGATGCCGTGATCTATCACCTGCCACTGGAACTTGCTGATGTCAGCCCATGAATCGAGTTGACCTAAATTGACGGCGCGCTCCACGGTGAAGTCGTCAGCCCATATAGTACAGCTTACAAGAAGTAAGAAAAATGTAGTCAGTTTTTGGCGTAGTAATTGTCTCATACCAAGGAAGTTTAGTTATTAATAATGCAAAAATACTAAATTCTTCTATATTAAAGTTTTCTACTAT
>CAMJZV010000054.1 GCA_946410305.1 uncultured Prevotellaceae bacterium
ATCACGATGAAGGGTATGTTCCACGACTGTCTGGAAGACTTCCCCATTACCATTACCATCAATCTGATGGTGTCGCTCCTCCTTGCCGTGACGGTGATTCCGTTCCTGGAAACACGTATCATCAAACCTGATAAGGTGAATACCAATGGCAATGCGATTACCAACTGGGTACAGCGGACTTATGACAAGGTGCTTGACTTCACTTTCGCCCATCCCTGGGTGACCATTGGCAGCGGCATCGCCGTGATTCTGCTGTCATCACTCATTGCCCCCACACTGAAGATTCGATTGTTCCCCTATGCCGACCGCGACCAGTTTGCAGTAGAGATATTTCTTCCCGATGGTAAGGGAATGGCAGAGACCGAATTGGTAGCTGACTCTGTGCAGCATGTCTTGGAGAAAGATGAGCGCATCACGGGTATCACAGGCTTCATCGGTTGTTCATCACCTCGATTCATGGATGCCTATGCCCCCCAGATGGCAGGTAAGAACTATGCGCAGTTCATTGTAAATACCAAGAGCGACAAGGCTACTCTCGAACTGCTCTCAAAGTATCAGCCCATGCTAGGTGAAGCCTTCCCCAATGCCTACGTGAAATTCAAGCGGCTGGACTACTTGGAGGTACCCGAGTTGGAATACCGTTTCTATGGTGACAATCTCGATTCATTGCATATTGTGGCAGAGCGACTGATGGAACGGATGAGGGAGATGCCAGAACTGGAATGGGTACATACCGACTATTTCCAGCCTTATCCTGTTATCAACGTGACGCTCGACCCTGTGACATCAGCCCAATTGGGCATCACCCGCACTACAGCTCAGCTGGCACTGAGTGCCACCTCCAGCGACCTGCGTGTGGGACAGATTTGGGAGGGCAACTATGAACTGCCTATCGTGGTGAAGGACGATGCCGACATGACGTTCTCCGACATTGCCAACCTGGGCATTGCGTCACCCATGTCAATTGTTTCCTCTGGTGTTCAGCAGACAAATAGTACGGTGCCTCTTCGCCAGATAGCAAAGGTAGGCCCAAAATGGAGCGAGAGTCGCATCCTGCATCGTGGCGGTGAGCGTTGCATCACCGTAACGGCACAGTTCATCCAAGGTGTCTTTACGGCACCTATCGAAAAGGAGATAGCCCGTATTATGGAGGAGGAGATAGAATTACCTCAAGGTGTTCGCTCAGAGGTTGGCGGTGAGATAGAATACGGCGACGAGGCCCTGCCACAGATTTATGGCGGTATCATCATCGCTATGATTATCGTATTCTTCTTCCTTCTGTTCAATTTCAAGAAATATGGCATTACAACCATCTGCATGGTGGCACTTGCCCTGATGACTCCAGGCGCACTTATCGGCTTGGGACTGATGAACCGCGCTCTCGGCCTAACGTCCATCTTCGGCCTCATCACCTTAATGGGAATGATTATGCGTAACGAGATTCTGATCTTTGAGCATGCCATCGACCTCATCAATAAATATGTGGCTGAACATGGTGACTGGACGGTAGATCGCAAGGCCTACAACGAAGCTGTGCGTCAGGCAGCCTACGATGCTGGTAAGCGTCGTATGGTGCCCATCTTCCTCACAACGGCGACGACTGCCGTTGGTGTGGTGCCGATGATCATTGCCCAGAGTTCGTTCTGGATGCCTGTAGGGGTAACCATCTTCGCTGGTGGTATCGGCTCGCTTATCATGGTAGTCACCATGTTGCCTGTCATCTATTGGAAGGTAAGTACGAAATGAAGGTATCATAGTAAATAGGTATAAATGAAAAAGATATTATCCATCATAGCTTTGGGCTGTAGCATTTCAGTCTCTGCCCAGACATACACGTTAGAGCAGTTAAAAGACGCAGCTCTCCGCAACAACATCACCGTCCGTAATGCCCAGCGTAGTGTAGAGGCCGCCCAACAGCAGCGTAAGGAGGCTTTCACCAAGTATTTTCCCAATGTCAGCGGCACCGGGCTCTGGTTTAATGCCAACAAAGGAATGGCACAGACCACCGTTAATCCCTCTGAAATCATCTCACCAGAGATGGGAGCTTCGCTTGCACAGATATTTCCTCCCGAGGCGCTTGCTGCTCTGGCCAACCCCATCAGCATCTCGATGATGAAAAACGGCACCATCGGCTCACTGATGGCGCTACAGCCTGTCTTCGCTGGTGGGCAGATTATCAATGGCAACAAACTGGCCAAAGTGGGTGAGGATGTCAGTCGCCTACAACTGCAACTCTCTGAAAACGAGGTAGAAAAGACGACCGAGCAGTATTTCTGGCAATTGGCTTCCTTACAGGAGAAAATGAAGACCATCAACGCTGTCGATACTCTGTTGGCTGATATTCATAAAGATGTGGATGTGGCCGTACGTGCTGGTGTTGCCATGCGCAACGACTTGTTGCAGGTACAGTTGCGCCAGAACGATGTGGAGAGTCAGCGCCTGAAACTACAGAACGGCATCAGCATCGTCCGTATGCTCCTGGCTCAGTATTGTGGACTGGACCAAACGGAGTTTACGTTGGACTATCAAACTGAACTATCATCTCCTCTGCCACAAAAACAAGACCACAGTCAGGCCTTGTTAGGTACAGCCGAATACCAACTTCTTGGCAAGCAAGTAGAGGCTACCAGCCTACAAAAGAAGATGACCGTTGGTCAGAACCTCCCCTCCGTCGCCGTGGGTGCTGGCTACAACTACCATAATCTATTGGAAAACGACCACACCTTCGGTATGGTGTTTGCGACTGTAAGCGTACCTATTACCGACTGGTGGGGCGGCTCTCATGCCATCAAGCGCAAGAAGATAGAATACCAGAAAGCTGTCGACGAACAGCACGACAAGGCCCAATTGTTACAGATTCGCATGCAGAATGCATGGAACAACGTTGAAGAGGCGCGCCAACAGCTCGACATCGCCAAGCGTAGTATCGAGCAGGCTGAAGAGAACCTCCGCCTGAACCGCAACTTCTACCGTGCCGGAACATCGAAGATGAGCGACCTGCTCGAGGCACAACTGCTCTACCAGCAGTCACTCGACCGCCGTACCGATGCCTATGCCGACTATCAGAACAAACTGCTTGAGTATCGTCAGGCTACAGGCCAATAATAAATAAGGTGGTTATTTGATAGGTTCCATGTGCAGGGTGACGTGCGTCGTTGGACCGAATCGCTCCTTCAGTTTTCGTTCGATGGTCGTAGCACGCTCATGAACGGCATTTAACGATAACTGTCCGTCCATCCTCACATGGGCTTCTATAGCTATACGATTACCGATGCGACGGGTACGCAGATTATGAGGATGCTGAACATCGTCGAACGACTGGATAATCTGAATAATCTCTTGCTCCGTTTCTGCTGACAATGAACTCTCCGTGAGTTCGTTGATACTTGTTTTAAGCAACACGTAAGCCACTCTTACCAACATAAGTCCCACCACAATGGAAGCCAGCGGATCAAGCACATTCCAGCGCTGCCCTAGCCAGATGGCCAAACCAATACCCAGGGCGGCACCTATCGATGAGAGGGCATCGCTGCGATGATGCCAGGCATTGGCAATCATCACCTGTGAGTCGAGTTCCCTGCCCCTTCGTGCTGTATACTGATAGAGCAGTTCTTTGATCGTTATCGACAGCAATGCTGCCCAGAGTGCTATCCAACCAGGCGCTTCGAGCTGTTCACCATTCAGCCAGGCCATCAGTTTCATGATGCCTGCTACCACAATGCCCGTTGCCGCTGCCACTAAGGCAAGACCTATCAGAAACGAGGCTATGGTTTCAAACTTACCATGACCATAGTCGTGTGACTGATCTTGCGGTTTGGCGCTGATGCTCACAAATACCAGAACCAGAAGATCCGTCACGAAGTCCGACAAAGAATGAACGGCATCTGCTATCATAGCCGAGCTGTTGCCAAGAACACCTGCTATAAACTTAAAGGTAAGTAGCGCAGCATTGCCTGCACTACCCACCAGCGTTACCTTATATATCTCTTTCTCCCTATTCATCCTTATCTAAAGAAAAAATCGCCAAGTATTAATACTTAGCGATCTTCTGTGTTGGGGTACTCGGACTCGAACCAAGAATGACAGGACCAGAATCTGTAGTGTTACCATTACACCATACCCCAATTCCGCGCTCAACAGAACATCCTTATTCCGTTTTGCGGGTGCAAAGGTACTACTTTTTCTGTAAACACCAAAACTTTTCGGGTATTTTTTATCAAAAAAGCCCATTTTTCCCTAATTTATTTTGATTTTCGCTCAATTTACAGTACCTTTGTCGAGGATTTCACATAATTATATTTAATGAAAGAACTGGTAAAGACAATTACAGAAGCCATACAAGAAAAAAAAGGTAGCAATATCGTGATTGCTGACCTGAAGAAAATAGAAGGTACAATCTGTCAGTACTTCATCATCTGCACAGGCAACTCCCCTACTCAGGTGGAGGCTATCGCTGAGTCTGTAGGCGACATGGTACGTGAACGCTTGAAAGAGAAGCCTGCCCATGTGGTGGGTCTCGAGAATGCCATGTGGGTGGCTATGGACTATACAGACGTGCTGGTACATATCTTCCTGCCCGACGTCAGGGAGTATTACGACCTGGAGCACTTGTGGGAAGATGCCACGCTGACAAACATTCCCGATTTGGACTAAACAAGAAAACAGATATAAAGAGATAATGGATAAGAATCAGATACCCAACAAAGACGGAAACGGGCCTAAGATGAATATGCCCCGTTTCAACATGAACTGGATTTATATCATTGCCATTGTGGCGCTGGGCTTACTCTACCTTTCAAGTGGAGGTGCTGAAAACAGCAGCATTGGTAAGAATGCTTCGTACTCGGACTTCAAGGAGATGGTCAATCACGGCTATGCTTCGAAGATTGTCGTGAACAAGAACCAGAGCCTCATCAAGATGTATGTCAAGCCGGAACATATCCGCGACGTCTTCCACCAGAGTGCCCAGCAGACGGGCAAGGATCCGTATGTGGAAGT
>CAMJZV010000055.1 GCA_946410305.1 uncultured Prevotellaceae bacterium
CAAGAGAATAGATGATAAACGTAGAAAACGGAGGGATGAAGCGGCATAGAAGGGGGATGACTAACCTCTTGCCCCCTGCTCCATGCTCCTTGCCCCAAGAAAAGTGGAGCATGTGAAACATGCGAAACTTGAAATTTTAAGAAATATGTTTGGTGGTTTTGATAATAATGTCTATCTTTGCAACATCTTAAACTATAAATATTGTAATGCATATGAAAATGATCAAGCTATTTGCAGCACTGTCTGTTGTTGCTATGTTGGGACTGGGAGTTAGTAGTTGTGGCGGTAGTGATGACAACCCTGCAGGAAATTCTAAAGAACAAGGCGGTGGCGGCGAAGGTGGTGGCAGCGGCGAAGGCGGATCCCCTATGACCAAGGCTGAGCAGACGGCATTGTTAGAGTCTACGGCCCGTGAGTTTGTGGCTATGGCACCTGCTTCAGACTTTGAAGAGTTGACAGCGATGTTCAAGGAAGCAAGACAGATTAATGCCAAAAATGTGGATAACTGGGCCAGTGGAATCTTTGAAGATGCTGTCACGACACTCAGTGATCAATTAATCACTTCTTATACTAGCGACTATTATTCTTCTTACGGTTACGAAAGACATTTCAAGGTTGCTTATGTGATTTCCAACTATAAAGGCCATTTTGAGGTGCAGGATGGTAAATGGGTACTTGTTAATTCAAATGTGGATGACCTGAAGTTTACTTTCAAGGACAGCAATAATGACGTCTGGGTGCTGAGAGCCGAGGCTACTGGTCCTTTCAAGAAGGTGCATATGTTTGATCTGCATGATCGTGACTATGAGTACTCTTATTCTGATAACATGAGCGTTTATAAGTATTATGAGGATTATAAGGAGTGCGTCATTTCTGTTCCCAAGACTTTGGCCGTTACGCTGACGAAGAACAGTGCTCAGATGGTGAAGACCACGGTCAATGCTGAACTGAGCGAAATTACCGGTGAGGAGTTTGATATCAGCAAGAACGACATTTCTGCCAGTGTTGCCATCGAGGTTAAGGACTATAAGATTAATGTTTCGCAAGTCGCCTACCAGCACAACTCTTCTGTAGCCGTAAACCTGATTGTTGCCAAGGGTAGCAAGCAGATGCTGAGTGTTGCCATATCTGGTGACCTGTCAGGTATCCCCTCAGTGAATGTCAGTGCTTTCTCTCACCATATTGACTCAGATACTTGGAAGAATACGGAGGGCAATGCCTTGGTAAAGGTGGACATCCTTGGCAAGGTTCAGATTCAGGGTAAGGCCACGAAGATTCATGCTATCGTAGACAAGTTGGAGGCCGCCAAAAAGAATAGAGAGTCAGAGAGTGACTTTAAGTCTTATATCAAGGAGGCTAACGAGTTCCTAGATCTTGGACTGTATTTCAACAACCACTCGCTGAAGCAGGCCACTGCTTATCTGGAGCCTTTCGAGAAGACCGGTTCCCGTTATGTATATCCTAGTGGCTACCAGACGTATAAGTACTGGGGATGGGATATGGTCATTAAGTTTGATGACGAGTCTAGCTACAGTACGATGGCTAACTACTTCAGCAGGAGTAATTTCCGCAGTGTATATAGCGATGTGGAGTCGCTGATAGAGAGCTACTCTAAGCTGGTCAAGAAATAGCAGACACGTTGTGACATGAAGCGACGCCATGTCATAAGTCTATTCATCACACTTCACGTAGGATGTGTTTCTGTCATAGCACAGGAATCTCCTACGTGGAGTCTTTCTTTGGATAGCGTCACCATTCGTGGCAGTCGCTATACGTCGCCTGTCAAGCAGAAGGCCGACGGCAGTATTGAATGGAATCTGGGCATGATGGACGATATGCCAAAGATTCTAGGTAATGCCGACCCTGTCCATTTTACGCAGATGTTGCCAGGCGTGCAGACCAACAACGAGTTTCGTAGCAGTGTCAACATCCAAGGCTGTGACCATTCGCATAGTCGTGTGTCCATAGCTGGTGTGCCCATCTATAACGTCAGCCACCTGCTCGGTTTCTTCTCTGTCTTTAATGGCAGCCACTATCCGTCTATGCGGTTGGCAAAGATGCCGATGTCGTCGGCAGCGTCCAATGTGCTGGGTGGTGAGTTGACCATGCTGCTGGCCGATACGGTTCCCAAGCATTTCAGCGGTGAGGCCACCATCGGACTCATCTCGTCGCAGGGGACACTGCGTATGCCTTTGAGTCCTAAGATGTCACTGACCTTCTCTGCGCGTCGTTCTTATCTGAACATGCTATATAGCCAGTGGCTGAAGGCAGACGGTCAGACCATCCACTATTCCTTCTATGATGTCAACGCTACACTGCTGTATAAGGCAAACAAGACGAATAGCTTGTTGCTGGATGTCTATCATGGCAACGATAAGGTGTCGTTTGAGGAAGACCGCTATCTGTCGAACATGAAGGACACGTGGGGCAATACCTCTGTTGCCCTGCATTGGCTGGCTGGCGGACAGCGTGGCGTCAACAGCAAGCAGTCGCTGTATCTCACTTCCTATCATAACAAGTTCGGATTGTCCATGCAGGGCATGTCTCTGGAACTGCCCTCCGCCATCATGGATATAGGCTATCGCGGGTTGGTGAAATGGAACCGTTGGAACATGGGCGCTGAGGCTGTCTGGCATCACATTGAACCGCAACGTGTGGAGGCTGTGAACGTCCCCTTTTCCTATGCGAAGGTGCCTTTTACGGATTCTTATGAGGGTTCACTGTCTGCTGACTACACATGGCCCATCACTCATCATGTGAAACTGACTGGTGGCCTCCGCTGGAATATCTATCATCTTTCTGGATATACGACCAGCAGTCTGAACCCCAACCTTTCTCTTTCCTATGAGTCATATAATACGCAACTGATGGCCGGCTATGCTGTCAGACATCAATACCTGTTGCAGACGGGTTTCTCCAATATGGGACTGCCCACGGAGTTCTGGCTGTCGTGTGGCGATGGCAGGAGTCCTCAATATGCCCATGAGTTCTCTCTTACCGCTGCGCAATACCTTTTCCGTCATCGTTACCGAATCTCGATGGATGTGTTCTATCGCAAGCTGTATCATCAGGTAGAGTTCAGCGGCTCAGTCTTGGACTATTTCAATACCAAGGCTGACTTGAACAAGCAAATGCTCTTCGGACATGGTGAGAACTACGGGTTCAACATCATGCTGAACAAGTGCTCAGGACGACTGACGGGCTGGCTCAGCTACTCTTACACCCAGGCCAAGCGACGCTTCGAGTCGTTGGGAACACAGCGCTATCCTGCCAGCCATGAGCGCCCCCATGAGGTGAATGTGGTGGGTACCTACACCCTCAACAGCCACTGGAGCGTGGGTGGTGTCTTTGTCTATGCCTCGGGTACACCCTTTACGGCGCCAGCCTATGTGGCCATGTATAACCAGAACCTGCTCATCAGCTATGGCGAGCATAATGCCAACCGACTGAAGCCCTATGTCCGCCTAGACCTGTCCGTTAACTATAAGTGGCGTGGACGGTGGATACGTGAGAATGGCATCAACTTCTCTCTGTATAATGCTACCAGTAAGAGCAACGAGATTTTTTACTATATCAGCACCGATGACGACGGTTCCTTTGCTTACAAAGCGACCAAGTTCCAGTTGCGCATCCTGCCGTCAGTCAGCTATTTCTGTAAATTCTAACCCGATGAGACACCTGCTATCCTATATCCTTCCACTGCTGCTGTGTTGCCTGACAGCCTGTGACGACGGTGACATCACTGTCGACACACCCCAGTCGCTGGTCGTCGAGGGCTGGATAGAAAATGGCGAGTTCCCCGTCGTCATCATCACCAAGACACTGCCAGTGACTACGGAATATCAGAACCTGAACGACCTTTCTGACTATCTTGTCCGTTGGGCAAAGGTCACTGTCTCTGACGGAGAACAGAGCGTGGTGCTCACAGGACTGTATGACGAAAGCTACTATCCGCCTTACATCTATACCACCTCACACTTACGAGGTGAGTTGGGCAAGACCTATACGCTCACAGTAGAATATGAGGGCCAGACGCTGACGTCTACGACGACCATTCCCGCCAGCCTTCCTGTTGTGGACCACTATCAGGTAGTGCCTTGCGAAGGCTCTGACAACCAGTATCAGATTCAGGCCTACTTCCATGACAATCCCAACGAGAAGAACTACTACCTGTTCTTTACCAAGATGGGCCTGGAGTCCAACCATTATCTGGCCTCATACTTGGGAGCTGTCGATGATGCCATGATAGCCGGCGACGTGGAATACCCTGTATATCGAGGCAATCGTTATGATAACGACGAGTATACACCCTATTTCGAGGCTGGCGAGATTGTCTCTGTGAAGCTGGCTCATGTCGACCAATCAACATTCAACTTCTGGGACCAGTATACGAAGGCTCAGTCACTGACGTCAAACATGTTCCTCTCCACCTCCACATCCCTTCCCAGCAATATCCAAGGAGGCGTCGGCTACTGGTCAGGCCTCGCCTCCGTCTCTTCCTATCTGGAAATCCGATAAAGATAGTTACCAGTCCCTTGTCAGAATATTGTAGAAAAATACGAATCAAATATCCCTTGCTTCTGTTTTAAAATGTTTTAACATACTTTACTTTATTCTTTAGCATTTATTTATTATCTTTGCCGCAATAATAACCAAAAAACAAGACTAACTCAACTTTCGCAAGCCCTGCTTGCTCAGTCTCGTAAGGGGCAAGGAGCAA
>CAMJZV010000056.1 GCA_946410305.1 uncultured Prevotellaceae bacterium
CCACTCACACCAGCCAGCGTATCACGGAACAATGGGCTCAGGAACATATTAGCCTTACCTGCATGGATCTTCTTGATATCCATACCCATCTGCTGCATAATCTCCATACCATAGCAGAAAGAGAATACGATACCCTCCTGGGCTGCACGAACGAGATGCCCCTTATGATGCTTATTGAAATTCACACCGTTTATAGAACAGCCGATTTCCTTATTCTCCAGCACGCGCTCAGCACCGTTTCCGAATGGGATAATTGTCACGCCTTCACTGCCGATGGGTACAGAAGCTGCCAGATCGTTCATCTCGGCATAGCCAATCTCCGGCGTTATGTTACGATGAGTCCAGGCATTCAAGATGCCAGTACCGTTGATGCAAAGCAGTACGCCAAGACGAGTCTGGTCTGCTGTATGGTTCACGTGAGCGAAAGTATTTACACGACTCTGTTTATCGTAGTTCACCTCACCCAGCACACCATAAACCACACCTGAGGTACCAGCTGTAGCAGCAATCTCACCAGGATTCAGCACATTCAACGACAATGCGTTGTTCGGCTGGTCACCACCACGATAGGTAATCGGAGTTCCTGCTTTTAGCCCCATCTCGGCAGCAGCCTCCGCACTCACCACACTCTGCTCAGCAAAGGTCGGAACGATGTCTGCAATCAATGAACTGTCAAAACCATAGTACTTCATCAGGAAGTCAGCCACCTGGTTGTTCTTGAAGTCCCAGAACATACCCTCAGAAAGACCACTAACTGTCGTATTAGCGACACCACTCAGGCGCATAGCGATATAGTCACCAGGCAGCATCACCTTATATATATTATTATATACATCAGGCTCATTTTCCTTAACCCATGCCAACTTTGCTGCTGTAAAATTACCTGGAGAGTTGAGCAGATGACTCAGGCACTGATCACCACCAAGGTCTTTGAAGGCCTTTTCGCCATAAGGTACCGCACGAGAGTCACACCAGATGATTGACGGACGGAGCGCCTTAAGATTTTTGTCTACACATACCAAGCCATGCATCTGATACGAAATACCAATTGCCTTGATTTCTTCAGCTGTAGCACCAGACTCAGCCATGATTTTCTTCAGACTCAACTTGGCATTATCCCACCACATCTGGGGATCCTGCTCTGCCCATCCAGCCTTTACAGCCATAATGGGAGCCTCCTTCTCGGGGAAGAAAGCTGTTGCTACACACTTGCCGCTGTCGGCGTTAACCAATGATGCCTTCACTGACGAGCTACCGACATCAAAACCTAATAAATATCTGTTTGCCATATTACAATAATAATTGTCTATTTATAGTACGGTTTACGTGCAAATTTCCCTATTTTTTTTAAATCAGACAACTTTTTCTAGAAAAAAAATCATTTTTTTACGATATTTTGAGCACAATTAAAATATTTTGTTTACCTTTGCACGCTAGATAACGTTATTTTAGAATAAATACATTTCATATATGAAGAAGAAAATACTAATACTTGACGACAAAGAGACTATTGCAAAAGTGCTCTCTATCTATTTGATGAGCGACTACGATGTGCAATGGTTACCTGATGGCTTGCAGGGAGTTAAGTGGCTCCAGGCAGGCAATACGCCTGACCTCATCATCTCTGACATCCGTATGCCAGGCATGCGCGGAGACGATTTTCTGGAGTGGATAAAGCAGAATGAGCTCTTCCAGCATATCCCTGTGATCATGCTATCCAGTGAGGACTCTACGAGTGAGCGTATCCGACTTTTGGAGATTGGTGCTGAAGACTATATCGTTAAGCCTTTCAACCCAATGGAACTTAAAATTCGAGTCAAGAAGATTATTCCTTAATCAGACTGACGTTGTTATAATATGATAGGTGTAGTATATTTAGGTAATAATCCGGAAACTCAAGAGCGGTTGAAGTATATTCCTGGGCGATTGGTACAATACACCACCAATTATAAGGAAACCGCTTCTGCATGTGCTCCTCATGTCCGCAATGAGCATTTTATCGTTTTCTACGAGCAGAATGTTCAGGCTGAGGATATTACCGCTATCACCTATATTAAAAAGAGAAATAAGAATGTCTACATCATCCTGCTCACCCACCAGTTGACGCTCGATGACAGGAAGATGTACCAGAAGTGTGGCATCAATGACACCGTCGACGCCAATGCTTCCATCACAGAACTTAATAAGAAGATACAGTTTATTGCCGATCGTGAAGGCATGCTGTTCGACGATGCTCCATCAAAGCATCGTATTCTGCGTTTCAAGATACCTCTTTGGAAACGTCTTTTCGACATTTTCTTCTCTTTATTGGCCATCATCCTCCTTTCTCCGGTCTTCATCTTAACGGCTATTGCCATCCGATTGGAGAGTAAGGGGCCGATTATCTTTAAGTCAAAACGTGTCGGCACCAACTATACCGTCTTCAATTTCCTGAAGTTCCGCTCCATGTATGCGGATGCTGAACAACGGTTAAAGGAAGTAGCCAAGGAAGCTGGTAACCAATATGCCGAAAAAGAGGAAGAAAAGGAAGAAGAGAAAGATCATCAGAGTGTGATTACAGCTCCGCTTGGCGAAGAGGCAGAAATGATGATGATGGACATGGGCATGGAGTCCGACATGATGATCAGCGACGATGAGGTAATGCTTGTCGGCGATGATTTCGTTGTGGCCGAATCCGATTTCAACAAAGAGAAAGAAGAAGAGAACAACAACGCATTTGTCAAAATTGAGAACGACCCACGTATTACGAAAGTGGGTAAGTTTATCCGTAAATATAGTATTGACGAACTGCCACAGTTGTTCAATATCCTGAAGGGTGACATGTCTATCGTAGGCAATCGCCCGCTACCTCTATATGAGGCAGAGAAACTCACCGTAGATTCCAGCATCGATCGTTTTATGGCTCCTGCAGGTCTTACTGGCCTTTGGCAGGTTGAAGAGCGTGGAAAAGGCGGCATGATGTCAGCCGAAGAACGCAAGCAGCTGGATATCACCTACGGCCAGACCTACAATTTTGCGTTAGACATGAAGATTATCTTCCGTACGCTGACTGCATTTATTCAGAAAGAAAACGTTTAAAGAACCATATAGACCATTATTAATATGAACAAATTAAAAAGACTGCTATTCTTAGTTGTAGCGTCAGGAGTCGGCTCAACAGCTTTCGCCCAGTTTGACGAAAGCGGTATTGCTGCCGGCTTCTTTGATTCCAGCAAGGACAAAGAAATCAATTTCTCTGAGTTCCATCTGCCCCCTTTGGCTATTCTGTTTGAAAATGCGAAATCAACTCCACAAATCATGTCTTTAGAAAAAGCCCGTGAGATTGCCCAGGCTGAAGTCGCCAAGCAGAGACGTCA
>CAMJZV010000057.1 GCA_946410305.1 uncultured Prevotellaceae bacterium
TGAAAAACTCTGCCAGCTTATCCCACGGAATCATGTTCTTGGGTTGACCCTGACCTGCCTTTTCCTCGTAGCCGCCATCGTAGAGGTCGCAGTGAGAGGCATCTGGTATGATGAGCAGTTGCTTGTTCTCGGGGTTGGGATTTGGCTCGCCAACAAACTTATAACCATCGGCTTTGCCATCCACCATATAGTGATAAGCAGCCTCGCCAAAGTAGCGTGAGTGAGCATCAGCACCATGCATCACGAGAACGGCAGAGCGGATTTCGTTGATGTAATAGAGGAAACGGCTATTGGCATAAGCCTGAGTGCCGATGACGCGCCAGCCGTCGTTAGAGTTGCCTGAGCGCTTGTGATAACCGCGCGGCGTCTTATAGTAGTCGAAGTAGTCGTGCACGAAGTTGGGAGCCTGTGGGGGCACGGTATCCAGCACGCCACCAGCCATTGCGTCAGGGTCTTCCAGTCGTTGCTTGGAGAGGTTCTCACGGTTTCTGTGGCGCCACTGTTCGTTGTCGAAAGCATCGTTGTAGTCGTTGCCACTGATACGAGTCATGTCGTACATCGTAGAGGCTACGGTGGCCTTGATGCGGGTGTCGGCAGCGGCTGCATTAAGTGCTATGCCACCCCAACCGCAGATGCCGATGATGCCAATACGTTCGGCGTCCACATTGTCTTGTTTCGACAGAAAATCGACAGCAGCCATAAAGTCCTCGGTATTGATGTCGGGCGAAGCTGTACGACGCGGTTCACCGCTGCTCTCACCCGTATATGAAGGGTCGAAAGCGAGTGCTACGAAACCACGCTCTGCCATCTTCATGGCATAGAGTCCACTACACTGTTCTTTCACTGCTCCGAAAGGACCAGAGACGGCGATGGCTGCCATCTTACCTTTGCTATTCTTCGGCGTATAAAGGTCTGCCGCCAGCGTCAGACCATACTGTGTCTTAAACGTCACCTTCTTGTGGTTCACCTTCTCGCTCAGCGGGAACACTTTGTCCCACTCCTGCGTCAATTCCAACTTCTGTTCCATATCGTTATTAGTAGTTTGCTTGTTACTGTTTGTGCAACCTGCCAGCATTCCGACCAGCACCATTGCAGCTAAAAATGTTCGTTTCATGTTGCTTGTTAATTGATAGTTCAAACCTCTCAGCCGAGAGCGGTGTTACTTCAGATTTACCAACTCATACTTCTTGGAGCCAAGGCCAATCTGGGCTGCATGGTCGATAGTGTGTGTGCCATGCTGCTTGTCAATGCGCTTCAGCAAATCGGTAGGGTCGTTCTTGGCCGTCACCTTCTGTTGGTTGATGATGTCGATGCAGGCCTGGTCGAGCGCTACGGGATCGGTAGAGGCGAGGATGCCATAGTCCTCCAGCTTCACGGGTTCGGGATGATCCACGCAGTCGCAGTCTATTGACATGTTGTTCATGACACTGATGTAGATGATGCCCTGCTTCTTGTTGAAGTAGTTCACCACAGCTTGTGCGGCAGCTGCCATACTTTCGAGGAATCCGTCCTGATTACCGATGAACTCTGGTGTCCACAACTTGCCCATATCCAGTTTCTCCATCTTGCCGGCAGAGTGGATGTAAGCCTTGCCGTTCTGACTGGCACAGCCGATGGAGAGATTTTTCAGCGCACCGCCATAGCCTCCCATAGGATGCCCCTTAAAGTGATTGAGGGCAATCATGAAGTCATAGTTAGCTATGTGGCCTCCTACAATGTCGTACTTGATGTGCGTTTGATCCTTTACGGGGATGCGGATTTCATCATATTCGTCCATAATATCTACAGGGAAATATTTCGTGAAACCGTGACGCTCAATCACTTTCCAATGATTCTCCGATGTGTTGCGGTCATCCTTCTTGTCGGCAGGCGAGTTGCCGTATGCGGTGTTACATTCCACGATGGTGCCATCCACCTCGAATATCAGATTCTTCACCAGTTCCGGCTTCAGGTAGTTAGGGTTGCTACCCTCTCCAGTACTCATCTTAACGGCCACGCGTCCCTTAGCGGGAACACCCAAGGCTTTATAGATTCTCACCAACGACTCAGGACTGATTTCTCTTGTCAGATACACCTTTGACTGTGCGAAAGCAGCTGCCGATGCCACCAGCATCAATGCAACAATTGTTAATGTCTTCTTCATATCTTATGCCTTTATATGTTTATATTCTTAGGTGTTATTTTGAGAGAGCATCGTACTGTTCGTTACTAACAGCCTCACACCACTCGTTGCTTGCTCCTTCCTGAATATCCTTATGATAGGTGAGGTGCTGAAGCCATGAACCCTTCTGCGCTCCATGCCAATGCTTTACTTCTGCTGGAACAGCAATGACAGTGCCGGGAGTAAGCTCTTGCGGCTCCTTGCCCCATTCCTGATACCAGCCTTTACCGGCAACACAGATGAGTACCTGCACTTGTTTGTGGTGGATGTGCCAGTTATTACGGCAACCAGGCTCGAAGGTGACATTTATCACACCACCGCCGACATCAGCCAGATAACTCTGGCCGATGAAGTACTTGCCATAAGGATTTGGTTCGCCCTTGGGCCACTTGGTGCTTAGAGTGTAGCCCTCGTTGCAGAGCCAAGTGCACAGTTCATCGACCAGCTGTTGACTGTTGCCCATATTTACGGCACCCTGCTTGTGGGCGGCGAGTTGTGGAACTACACCTTCGAGACCACTCAGGGCAGCTACGGTAACTATCTCACGATCGGCAGCAGAGAGCTGATCGCCAGCGAAGATGTCACCAAAGAGGTGTGACTTCAAATAGTAGTCATCCTGCGGACAGAACTCATAGTTGAAAGGCTTTCCTGAGAGTTGTGTCTGGTTCTTGGTGCCCAGTTCGTAGGCTTTCTTGGCATCATCCCACTCAGCAGGACGTGTCCAAGGCTTTCCTTCCTGCCAGTTAGGCTGCTTGTTCTCCAAAACCTTGTTCAGCACTCCAAGGGCATTCAGGCTTCGTGGAAATCCTGTGTAGGCATAGAGTTGCGAGAAAGCCTCCTTCAGCTCGTTGATGGTTACACCATTGTCGAGTGCCATACGTACGGCAGGCTCCAAACGGTTCATATCTCCCTGTGCCATTAGGCAGGCACATGCTGCCAATCCCTTTTGACGCTCCGTCAGCGTCTGTGCATTTGCTGTTACCATAGTCATCATCATGATTAATAGAGCAAAAAATAATCTTCTCATATATAAAGACCTTTTCATTCTTCTCTACTTTCTATATTATACATTTTCTCCTAATTCAAATGCCTTTTGGAGTTTGGAATTACCCACTATCTCGCGAGCTTCGTTCACGCCTCCACAGAAT